>DASYKS010000017.1:0-215168 GCA_035995205.1 Thermoanaerobaculia bacterium | reverse complement strand
GTCGCGGCGGCTGGACTTCAGGCTCGAAAAAAGCGGAGGGTATCGCCTGAGACGACACCCCCCTCTGACCGAGCCTCCAACAGACAGTGGAGAGGGATACCGCGAGTTACTGCTTCTGCGGCCAGCGGACGAAGAAGCCGTCGGCCCAGACGATGTCCTGCGCGTAGTCGGTCGGGTCGAAGGAGGTGACGGTGAACGGACCGGCATCCGCCGCGCCGCCGCGGCCCTTGCTGCGGATCAACATGACTTGCTGCTCGAGAACCTTCGAGCCGGTCTTCAGATAGAAGTCGTAGTCGCCCTTCCAGCCGTCGACCTTCGGTACGTCCTGCATGTAGACCGGGACCAGCAGGGTGCTCAATGCGGCTTGGGTGATCGTGTCGTACGAGCCGAGCGCGACCGTGTTCTGACCGGCGGCGGCGGCGCCGACCTGGTCGGTCAACCACGAGAACATCGCGGTGCCGGTGTTGCGCATGTCGGCGACGGTCCGCTTCTGCTTGGCTTTCTGGAGCGCATCGAGGAAGTTCGGAATCAGCAAGGCCGCGATGATGCCGATGATCGCGACGACGATGAGAAGCTCGATGAGCGTGAAGCCCTTCTGACGCTTGCGAAGACGGTTGAGCATTGGCTCCTCCCTATTCTTTCTACCAGACTGCTCCCACGGCCAATTCCATGGGTTTTGCCTATCGATAAAGCAGGCATCGTGCCAGGCCGAAAGCCGAGGAAATCGTTGAGAAATCAGGGTCTTCTTCCATCCGCCAGACAATCTTTGACCAGGGAGGATGGCAAAAAATGTCAAAGCGCGAGGCGGGAGAGGATGCTTTCGTACAATTCGACCCCGTCGACGAAGCCCGGCAGCGCCATCCGCTCGTTCGCGTTGTCCACCTGGAGCGTGTCGGTGCTCAGAATCAGGAACGGCGACAGGCCGTAGGAAGGAATGCCCGCGGCGCGAAAGAAGCGCGAATCGGTCGCGGTCCACGGCAGCAGCGCCGGTCCGATCGTCGCCTCCGGATAGCTGTCCGCAAGAGTCTTTCGGATCGTCGCGAAGTCGGCGCTGTCCGCGGGGCTCGGCCCGGCCGGACCCGCCGGGTCGGAGATTTGGTACGCCAGGCCGTGGAGCAGGCCGGGGGGGACCAGGCGAGGGAACGCCTCGGCGACCTGGGTGTCCCGAAGCAGATGCAGGATCACCCGTAGCCGGAATCCTCCCGCCGCATCGGCCTCCACGTCGAGCGGCAGCGCCTCGTCGCGGAAGAAGCCCTTGAGGTAGCGCGGGAGCTTCGAGAACTCCAGAGGGTCGCGCACCAGGGCGTCGGGATCGGCGAGCGCCTGGCGGAGCCAAGGGTGGTCCCGCGAAGGGGCGTAGCGCTTCATGTAGTCGCGGACCTCGGGCAGCAGGCGCAGTCCGATCGTTTCCCCCTGCGCCGCGGCGAGGAAGTCGTGGATCTGGTCCAGAGGCGCGCGATCCGGGCCGCAGAGGTCCAGGTCGACGTAGTGCTTCTGGCCGATCTCGATGCCCCAGTACTTGATGTCGTCGCGGGTCCGCGCTTCCAGAAAGCCGCCTTCCGTGAGCACCAGGCCGAAACGGGAAACCAGGTCGCGGCGGTGGTCGAGCAGCCAGCGCACGCCGAGGTCGCTGCCGGTCTCCTCGCTGCTGGTGGCGAGAAAGATCACCGAGCGTTGGAGCGGCCGGCCGCTTTTTTTCAGCGCGATCAGGGCACGCAGTTGGGCGATTCCGACGCTCTTCATGTCGAAGGTGCCGCGGCCGTACATCCAAGGCATCTCGATCCGCCCTTCGAACGGCGGCGCGAACCAGTTTTCGTTCGGGTGGATGTCCTCGACGTCGATGTGATGATGCAGCACGATCGCGCGTGGGTCCTTGCCCTCCAGCACGGCCCACAGGTTCGCCTTCCTCGGCCCCATCGTCTCGATGTGGGAAGGAATGCCCGCCGCGGCAAGCTCACCGGCCAGGAAACGAGCCCCCGCGATCTCGTCGCCGGTCGCGTCCGAAGTGTCGATCCGGACGTAGCGGCGAAGCTCGTCGACCGCCGGCAGATGGAGATAGTCGCGCGTGTCGAGCTTCTCGGAGGCGAGCCGTCGCAGCGGGCGTTCGAGCAGCGAGACGAAGGCGATCGCGATTCCGGCGACGCCCAAGGCGCTCGCATAGAGCGCGATCCGCGAGACGGCTCGGCGCTTGCGTTCGAAAGGGGAGAAACGGTTCGGGCGGTCGAACATTGGCCGGATCATAGTCGGCAGCGGGACCTTGTGTATGCTTCCCGCCTTCGACGCGAGCTCAATCGACCGATGCCGACCCCAAGCCGTCCCCCGCGCCGCGGCGCTCCCCCATGCTCCTGATGAACGCCCCGATGAACGCCCAATCAACGCCAAGATGAGCGCCCGATGAGAATGCCGCGTTGGCTGCTCGCCGCGGGCTTGCTGTTCTGCCTGCTCTATCTCGGGGCCGAGGCGACCGTGCTCTCGGGAGATTTCGGTTTCCCGCTCGACGACAGTTGGATCCATCTGCAGTTCGCGAAGAACCTGGCGCACGGCCACGGGCTCTCCTACAACCCGGGCGAGCGGGTGACCGGCTCGACGGCCCCGCTGTGGACCGCTCTGCTCGCCCTGCTGTTCTATCTCCCCGGCAACGTCGTCTTGTGGACCAAGGCGCTTGGCCTTGCGCTCCATCTGGCCGGGTTGAGCGCGATCTGGCGACTTTCCCGCGAGCTTGACCTGTCGGAGGCGGGCGCTTCTGTCGCGACCGGCTTTGCCGCCGCCACTTCGTGGCTGGTCTGGTCGGCCCTTTCGGGCATGGAGGTGCCGCTGTTCGTTCTATTGAGCGTCGGCGGCATGGTCCTCCACCTGCGCGAGCGCCGCGAGCCGAGCCGGCCGCCGCTCTCGCTCGGGATTTTCGGGCTCGCGATCCTCGCCCGGCCGGAGGGGGCTCTGCTGCTTGTGCTGGCGGTGCTCGATCGGCTGCTGGTCGGGTTCGGCCGCCGCGCTCCGCACGCTCCGGACGGCGAGGCTCCCGGCGGCTCCGAAGGAGAGACGGGCGACCCCGGCGGCCCTGGAGAGCTATTCTGGCGGCCGCCTGCCTGGAAACCGGTTCTCCTCGGGCTGCCGCTCGCGGTCTTCGCGCTGGTCGGTCCGCTCTTGTTCTACAAGATGGTCGGCGGTCATTTCCTGCCGACGACCTTCTCGGCGAAGGGCGCCAATCCGCACGGTCTGCTCCCCGACCTCCAATATGTCGCGACGATCCTGTCGATCGTCTTCCGCGCGGTGCCCTGGATGACGCTGTTCGCCGGCGCGGGCGTCCTCGCCTTGGTCGAGCGTCTGGGCACGCGGCGCGATAGCGGTCTGCTTCCCGCCCTCTGGCTGATCGCCCTGCCGCTCGCCTACTCGACGATCAGCCCCTCGGGGCGCGGCCTGCTCGCGGGCAACTTCGGCCGCTACTACTTTCCGCTGATGCCGATCGTGATCGTCCTCGGGGTTCTCGGCCTCGAACGCGTCGCCGCCGCGCTCGGCGCGCGGATCGGCCTCGGGGAATCGGGAAAACCGGCCAGCCTGCCGCTCCGCGCGATTCTGCTCGCGCTGCTCGCCTGGCCGACACTCGTCGGTCTCTGGCGCGGCTCCCTGTTCTTCGCCCAAAACGTCGCCAACGTCCAAGATACCGACGTCCGCATCGCGCGCTGGCTCGGCCCCCGCCTGCCGCCCGACGCGGCGCTCGCGGTCAATGATATTGGCGCGGTCAAGTTCCTCCTGCCCAATCGCGTGATCGACCTGGTCGGCATCGCGAGCCCGGAGATCCGGCTGGAAGCGGCGGCGGAGATGAGAAAAGGGCTCGATTTCGAGTCGGCGATGCTGCTCGCGATCGAGCGCCGCCGCCCCGACTACGTGATCGTCTTTCCCACCTGGTTTCCGGCGGTGACCCGCGACCCGCGTTTCCGGCTGGTCGCTTCTTTGGAGATCGCCAACAACGTCACCATGGGCGACTCCCGGTTGGGCGTCTGGGCCACGCCCTGGACCGACGCCCCACTGCGCCGCCTGACCGGCGATCCCGAGCCGGGCGGCTCGATCGACGGAGCCGCGCCGGAGCCGCCGGAGCCCCTCGAATCTAACCCTTCAGCGATGCCAACCGCCTCGGAGACCGCCCCCCGATGAACGTGCCTTTTCTCGACCTCACCCGTACGGTAGCCCGCCTGCAACCCGAGCTCGACCGGCGGTGGCGTGGCATTCTCGACACCACCGGTTTCATCCTCGGCCGGGAGGTGAAGGAATTCGAGCAGGGGTTCGCCCACTACCTCGGCGTCGCGGCGTGCGCGGGTCTCGCGAACGGCACCGACGCGCTGATCCTGCCGCTGCGCGTGCTGGGGGTGAAACCGGGCGACGAGGTTCTGGTGCCCGCGTTCAGCTTCTTTGCCACCGCCGAGGCGGTCGCGCTGGTCGGAGGCGTTCCGATTTTCGTCGACGTCGATCCCGAAACGCTCAATATCTCACCGGAGGACGCCTCGGCGCGGATCACCGACCGCACCGTCGGCATGATCGCTGTCCATCTCTATGGCCGGCCGTTCGACGTCGACGCGATCTGCCGCGTCTGCGACAGCCACGGACTCTGGCTGATGGAGGACGCCGCCCAGGCGCACGGCGCGCGCTGGCGCGGCAAGCGGGTGGGAGGGTTCGGGCGAATCGCCGCCTGGAGCTTTTATCCGACCAAGAACCTCGGCGCCTTCGGCGACGCCGGAGCGGTGACCGGCAACGAGCCCGAGCTGGTCGAAAAGACCCGCCGCCAGGGCAATCACGGCCAAGCCGAGCGCTATACCCATCTGGAGATCGGCACCAACAGCCGGCTCGACTCGCTACAGGCGGCGGTGCTCAACTGCCGGCTCGCCCTGCTCGACGAGGACAACGCCCGCCGCCGCACAATCGCCGCGCGCTACGCCGAACGTTTCGCGGGCGTCGGAGATCTACGCCTGCCGCCCGACCGGCCGGAGGTCGAATCGGTCTACCACCAGTTCACGCTACGCACCGAGCGCCGCGACGACCTGCTGAAACACCTCGCGGGCAAGGGCATCGGCGCCTCGGTTCACTATCCGTCGCCGCTGCATCACCAGCCGGCGTTCGCCGAGCGTTTCGCGGCGAGCCCGATGCCCGATCTGCCCCTGGCGACCGCCGCCGGCCGGCAGGTTCTCTGCCTGCCGATCTTCCCCGAGCTGACCGACGACGAGGTCGATGCGGTGGCCGACGCGGTCGTGGGCTTCTTCGGATAGGAACTTCCGGCCAGAACAGTGGTGATCTGGGCCAGAACACTGGTGGTCTGAGCCAGAACAGTGGTGGTCTGAGCCAGAACAGTGGTGATCCAGGCCAGAACACTGGTGATCTGGGCTAGAACAGTGGTGATCCAGGCCAGGACAGTGGTGATCTGAGCCAGAACAGTGGTGATCTAGGCCAGGACAGTGGTGATCTAAGCCAGAACACTGGTGATCTGAGCCAGAACAGTGGTGGTCTGGGCCAGAACAGTGGTGATCTAGGCCAGAACAGTGGTGATCTAGGCCAGAACAGTGGTGATCTAGACGGTGTCCTAGCTCCAGTAGGCGGTAGAGAGGGGAGGCGATGTGTTTCGCCTCCCCTCGGCCGACCGCAATCTCGCTGGGGGAATCAGCAGAGGTTGGTGCCGCAGGTCGCCCCGCAGGTGACGCAGGTACGGAATCCACTCCAAGGGCAAGCAGGCGGGCCACAGCCTGTACAGCTGGCGGTGGCCGCTCCCGCGATATCGCCAAGGCCGCTTTCGAGATCGGACAGAGTCTCCTTCCCCAGCACCAGCTTCTTCAGTTTCTTCCTCATGGCGCCCTCCTTTCCCCTGATTCTACTCCCGCCCGCCCCTTCTGCGTCGTAGACCTCTCGAAGCGCGGCTGAGAATATTTCGCTGGAGGACGCCGCCGCGCGGATCACCGACCGCACTGTCGGCATGATCGCCGTCCATCTTTATGGCTGGCCGTTCGAGGTCGACGCGATATGCCGCGTGTGCGACAGCCATGGGCTCTGCCTGATGGAGGACGCCGCCCCGGCGCACGATGCGCGCTGACGCGGCAAGCGGGTGGGAGGGTTCGGGCGAATCGCCGCCTGGAGCTTTTTCCGACCAAGAACCTGGGTGCCTTCGGCGACGCCGGAGCGGTGACCGGCAATGAGCCCGAGCTGATCGAAAAGACCCGACGCCCGAGCAATCACGGCCAAGCGGAGCGCTATACCCTCTGGAGATCGGCGCCAACAGCCGGCTCGACTCGCTCCAAGCGGCGGTGCTCAACTGCCGGCTCGCCCTGCTCGACGAGTTGTTTCGAGCGAGAGCAAAAAATCCGTTGGCCGGGTGGCATCCTACAGGGCCGGCGCGACGTAAGTGGGGAGCCTTAAAGGGGGTATGTTAGCGTACAGGCAGCCAGCCGCCGAAACAGCTCAACTATCTTCTTTTCATGGAGAAGAGCGATTGGGACTAGGGGAGGCGAGACGACTGTCTCGAAGTCCGGCATGATTCGGATGACTTTGCGGCTACAACCTAACGAGGCGGGAGCTTTTCGGGTCAAGGCGTTCGAGGAACGCCAGACCCGGGCCGAGATCCTGCGGAAGGGGCTCAGGAAGCTGACCTCTCCGCTTTAGTCAGAAGTGAAATCTTGAGCAAGCATAGCATGTTCACCGCATAGGTCTCAATTCTTTGAATGGTCATGATTAAATACAGTGCCAGGAGACATCTCAATGAGTATCGTCGAAGACGCGCTTCAAAGTTTCATCGCTCTACTTAATCGAAGCTTAAAGATTGCACTCAGGACAGCCGAGAAAGCGGTACGGGAAATCTGGCGGCATCTAAAACAAGTCATCGAGGCCCTCCTCCATCTCCTCAAAACTCTCCTGATTTTTGGATTCTTCCCGCTACTCTGGATGATAGGGAGCGAACTCCACTGCTCCGGACATCAATTGATCGGCTGGATGTTGAAGTTAACGGGCGCCTTGGGTGGTGTTGTGTTCTTTTTTATCTATATTTTCTCAGTCATAAGGTCTTTCCGTCATGGTCAGGATGAAGATAGCGACTCCACTGTCGCCTCCACCCTAATGATCCTGTTCGACCTCTTGATGGTCATAGTCTTTGTTTCAGCTACGAACCTGGGATACAATTCCTGCAATCCCTTGGTTCTGCAGTACCAACAAGCTACCAGGAGATCATTCAATCTTATTCCACACAGCAGGAAGATAATTAGTCGAAGAGACCTCGCGTACAGCCCAGAATTTGCCCGGGAGCCGATCAAGGAAGCTTGGACTGTCGATTACGATGGCGTCGGTCCTGTAAAAATCGGCATGTCTTTAGACGATCTGTCCCGCGCAATCAATCAGAATCTCGACGCGTATTCGTCCGTCAGCGACCAGGATTGCTTTTACCTCATGCCTATCAATAATTCCGGGGTCGGCGTGATGATTCGAAAGGGAAGTGTTGCGCGGATCGATGTCGGCTCACCCGAGGTCTCGACAACGGAGGGTGCACATATCGGAAGCACAGAGAAAAGAATCAGAAGCATTTACGGCTCAACCCTTGAAATAGGTCCGCATCAATACGACGACCACGGACTCTATCTTACTAACCGATCACGATCCGGCGATACCGCGATTCGCTTCGAAATCTCCGAAGGTTTGGTATCTACATATTATGTTGGTAAGTTCCCCGAGATCACTCTAGTAGAGCACTGCCTTTAAACCCCTATAGTCATGTCAGGCTAGTGTAGTGCGTCAAGCGGATGCAACCTTATCGAGACTCCAGCGGGTTCGGGTGACTTTCTCAAGGATGTCAGATGCCTTCGCAGTCCAGATGAACGGCTTGGGTTCGATGTTGTGCTGTTCGATCGCACTCAGGATCGTGGTCTCAAGTTCCGAAACGCTGTGAAAAACACCTCTAAATCTGTGTCTCGGTCAGATCTCGGAAGAAGCTCCACCATGTTGAGCCAGGAGGCGCTGTTGGGACCGGGGTCCGAGAGGCCCAGACCGAGAGCCGAGAGACTCGGACCAAGTTCGGAGAGGTCCGGACCTGGGTCTGGATGTTCAAGAACTCGGTCCCGGAGGGCTAGCCCAACTACGTAGCCGCCCCGATCGCCAACCGGTCCGTTCGAACGAACGGCAAATTACTTCTACGGACCGCCGCCCGCCACCTCCGCCAGCAGCTCGCGCGGCGGCGGCTCGGCCCCGATCCGAAGCGGCAGCCGGTTCGCGAAGCGCCGGGCGTGGCCCGCGAAGGTTTGCGCCGCTTCGGCCCGGCCGCGCGAGCGCGCGGTCTCCGCGGCCCTCCCCGCGGTGGCTGCGGCGCGCGAAAAGTCTCCCGTCTCCGCGTAGGCCGCCGCCAGGGCGTCGAGGACCGTGCCGTTCTCTCGGTGGGACAGCTCGGCGGCGCGTTCGGCCAGGCTGACCGCTTCCGTTCCGTTGCGCGCGGCGGGGTCCGGCCAGGTAGCGAGCAGGCGGGCGAGCCGCGCGAGGGCCTGCGGGTTGTCGGGCTCGACGTCGATCATCCGGCGCAGGGCCGCGATCGCTTCCGGTCCGTTCCCGAGCGCGGTGAGCGCGAAGCTCTCCAAGAACAGCGAACGGCCGTCCTTCGGCTCCCGGCGGTTGGCCTCGGCGTAGCGCGTGATCGCCCCGCTCCAGTCGCCGCGCGCGAGCGCCACGTCGCCGAGCCGGGCGTGGGCGCTCGCCATCCCGGGCCGTAGGCGCAACGCGCGCTCGAACCGGTCGACTGCCTCCGCAGTCCGCCCCTGGCGCAGGCGCGCGAGCCCCAGCTGGTACTGGCCCACGGCATTGCCCGGCGCGATCACCACCAGTTTCTCGTACAGCGGCTCGGCGAGATCCGCCCGGCCGCGCGCGAGATAGAGCTCGGCGAGGTTCGAGGTCGCCTGAAAGAACTGCGGATGGAGGTCGAGCGCCCGCTTGTAGCTTTCGATCGCCTCGTCGGTCTGGCCGGCGGCGACTAGGCTCACCCCCAGATTGTTGTAGGCGATCCACGCCTGCGGATTGCTCTCGATGGTGGAGCGCCAAAGCGTCTCGACGTCGTGGTACATCGGGATTTGCCGCCAGCTGAGCGCGGCGAGAACGACCACGACGGCCGCCGCCGCGGTTTGTCCCAGGATCTTGCCCGTCCGCTTCGCCGCGGAGGTCGCCGCCGCGGCAAACAGCGTGAGCAGCGGGGCGGAGGCGAGATAGAGAAAGTGATCCGCGACCCAGGAGAACAGCATCGGGAAGACGTTCACGAAGCCGAGCGCGGGAAAGATCATCGCGCCGTAGCAGAGTGCCGCGGCGAGCGGCCCGCCCCCGATCCTCTTCCGGAGTGCCCAAAGGGCGACGAATGCGGCGAGCGCAGCGAGGGGAAACAGCCACTGCACGGCATCGTGCGCGTCGATCCGCCAGCGGGGATAGATGAAGATCAAAGGGTGCGGCCAGAGGAGCTTGCCCACGTAGTGCCAGAGAGCGCGCGCGGCGACCAGGCCGCGTTCGAGCAGCGACAGGTCCCAGGCTTCCCCCTCCGCGCCGACCTTTGCCCGCTCCAAATTCGCGGTGATCCGGGCGAACATTGCCCCAAGCGCGAACAACGGCAGGGTCGGAAGCCAGACGCTCGCGCGCACCCGGCGCGATTTCCAGGTGTCGACCACCAGAATCACCACCGGCAGTGAAACGGCGACGGTCTTGGCGAGCAACGCGGCGGTGAATGCGAGAAGCGCGAGCCCGTAGTCGATCGCCGGCCGTTTGCGCCACCCTGGGGAGGGCTCGCCCGGCGGGCGGAAGCGGAAGAAGAGCAGCAACGCCGCCAAAAAGCAGACGGCGGAGAGGACGTTCTTCCGCTCGGTAATCCAGGCGACCGATTCGACGTGGATCGGATGGACCGCAAACAGCGCCCCCGCGAGCAGCGCCCCCGGAATGCGCAAGCGGAGGAGCACCCGCCAGAGCAGGATCGCGGCGAGCGCATGAAGCAGGACGTTGGTCAGGTGGTAGCCCGTCGGATCGAGCCCCCAAAGCTGGTTTTCGAGCCAGAACGTGGTGAACACCAGTGGGTAGTACTGCGGCGTGGCGCCCACCTCGGTCCAGATCCGCGCGAGCCCGCCCGGCTCCTGAAGGAGGGTGTTTTGGGTCACGTAGTCGTCGTCGTCCCAGATGAATCCCGCATGCAGCACCGGCAGGTAGGCGAGGAGAGTGATCGCCAGCAGCAGGAGGGCGGGCAGCGCACGGCGCCACCTCTCTCTGGCTTCAGGCGGTGCGGTGAACGCGGGGGTCGCCGTCGGGCCCTCAGACCGCGAGGGCTGTCGCGAGTGTTTTTTGCGGGAGGGTGGCGGTTTCGTCGTCATCGTCGTCGCGCGATCTTATTTGACAGGCGCCCTGCCGCTGGGCTCTGATACGCCGCGATTCTTCCTTCGCGGAACCGGCCGCGAAAACAAGGAGGCTGCGCCTTGGTTCCTGCAGAAGCCCTGCGGCGACGCGCGTTCGGCGAGACGGCCCGGCGGGACGTCTGGTGGCTGCAACCGCTCCTGGTCTTCCTCGGCCTCGGGTCGTTCGTCGTCTACGCCACTTGGGCGGCGTTCCAGGGCGACCACTACACCTTCGGCCCCTATCTCTCGCCGTTCTATTCGCCCGAGCTGTTCGGCAGTTCGCCGCACAGCTTCTTCGGGCCGAAACCGAGCTGGTTTCCCGGCTGGCTGCCGTTTTCGCCCGCGCTCCTGATCCTCTGGGCTCCCGGCGGCTTCCGCCTCACCTGCTACTACTACCGAGGCGCCTACTACAAGGCGTTCTGGGCCGATCCTCCCGCCTGCACGGTGGGCGAGCCGCGCAAGGTCTATCGGGGAGAGGGCTCGTTCCCGCTGATCCTCCAGAACGTCCACCGCTACTTTCTCTATCTCGCCCTGGTCGTCCTGGTCTTCCTCCTTCATGACGTCTGGAAGGCGCTCTGGTTCGCCGATCCTGGCACCGGCAAGGTCTCGTTCGGCCTCGGAGTGGGCACCCTGTTGCTCGCCGCCAACGTCGTCCTGCTCGGCAGCTACACCCTCGGCTGCCATTCGCTGCGCCACCTGGTGGGCGGCGGGCTCGACGTCCTCGCCGGCCGGCCGATTCGAAAGCGCGCGTACGCCTGCGTCGGCTGCTTGAACCGAAGCCATATGCGCTGGGCCTGGGCGAGCCTGTTCATGGTCGCCTTTTGCGACATCTACGTGCGGCTCTGCTCGATGGGCGTCTGGACCGACTGGAGGATTTTCTAGGTGAGCGATTTTCCGCGCTTCGAGTACGACGTGCTGGTGATCGGCGCCGGCGGCGCGGGCCTGCGGGCGGCGATCGAAGCCTCGGCCGCCGGAGCGCGCGTCGGGGTGGTGTGCAAGTCGCTGCTCGGCAAGGCGCATACGGTGATGGCCGAAGGGGGGATCGCCGCGGCGCTCGGCAACGTCGACGACCGGGACGGCTGGCGGGTCCACTTCGCCGACACGATGCGCGGCGGCCAATACGTCAACCAGCCGCGGATGGCCGAGATCCACGCCAAGGAGGCGCCCGAACGGGTGCGCGAGCTGGAAGCCTGGGGGGCGCTGTTCGACCGCACCCCCGACGGCCGCATCCTCCAGCGCAACTTCGGCGGCCATCGCTACCCGCGCCTGGCGCACGTCGGCGACCGCACCGGCCTGGAGCTGATCCGCACGCTCCAGGACCACGGCATCCACCAGGGGATCCGCTTCCACATGGAGCACACGGTCACCACCCTGATGCTCGACGGCGGCCGGGTGGCCGGCGCGTTCGGCTACGAGCGCGAAAAAGGGCGCTTCCTGGTCTTCGCCGCGAAGGCGGTGGTGATCGCGACCGGCGGCATCGGGCGCGCATACTCGGTGACCAGCAACAGCTGGGAATACACGGGAGACGGCCAGACCCTCGCCTACGACGCGGGCGCCGAGCTGATCGACATGGAGTTCGTGCAGTTCCACCCGACCGGCATGGTCTGGCCGCCGAGCGTGCGCGGCATTCTGGTCACCGAAGGGGTGCGCGGCGAGGGGGGCGTGCTGCGCAACCGCGAGGGCCGGCGGTTCATGTTCGACGACATTCCCGAAAACTACCGCGCCCAGACCGCCGACACCGAGGAGGAGGGCTGGCGCTACTGCCAGGGCGACAAGAACGCCCGCCGGCCACCCGAGCTGCTGACCCGCGATCACGTGGCGCGCTGCATCGTGCAAGAGGTGAAGGAAGGGCGCGGCAGCCCGCACGGCGGCGTCTTCCTGGACATCTCCTGGATCCGCGAACGGCTGCCGAATGCCGCCGAGCACATCCGGCGTAAGCTGCCGAGCATGTATCACCAGTTCAAGGAGCTGGCGGGCATCGACATCACAAAGGAGCCGATGGAGGTCGGCCCGACCACCCACTACATGATGGGCGGGGTGCGGATCGATCCGGAAAGCCAGATGTCGAACGTCCCCGGGCTGTTCGCCGCCGGCGAGTGCGCGGCGGGCCTGCACGGCGCGAACCGGCTGGGCGGCAACTCGCTTTCCGACCTGTTGGTGTTCGGCAAGCTGGCCGGCGAGTATGCCGCGCGTTTCGCGCGGGACAACGGCGAGGCGCGCCTCGACGAGGCAACTCTCGCGGCAACCGCAAAGGATCTGCTCGCGCCGCTCGACCGCCAGGGGCAGGGCAATGTCGAGGGGCCGTACGCGATCCAGCAGGATCTCCAGACGATGATGCAGGATCTCGTCGGCATCGTCCGCCGCGGGCCGGAGATGGAGCGCGCGCTGGACGAGCTGGACAAACTCGGGGAGCGCGCGACCCGGGTCGCCGCGCCCGGCAATCGCGAATACAACCCGGGCTGGCACACGGCGCTCGACCTGCACCCGCTGCTGACCGTTTCGCAGGCGATCGCCCTGTCGGCGATCGAGCGCAAGGAGAGCCGCGGCGCCCAGTTCCGCGACGACTTCCCGGAGAAGGACGAGGCGTTCGGCCGGATCAACATCGCGATCCGCAAGGGGGCCGACGGCCGGATGGAGGTGTCCCGGCTGCCGGTGCCGGATCTCAGCCCGGAGCAGGCGGCGGTGATCGAGGAGATGAAGTAATGGCGCGAGCGACCTTTCGCATCTGGCGCGGCGATTCGAACGGTGGCGAGCTGGTCGACTACCCGACCGAGGTCTCGGAGGGAATGGTGGTGCTCGACGCGGTCCACCGCATCCAGGCCGAAGCGGCGAACGACCTCGCGGTGCGCTGGAACTGCAAGGCCGGCAAGTGCGGCTCGTGCTCGGCGGAGGTCAACGGCCAGCCGCGCTTGATGTGCATGACCCGGCTTTCCGATCTGCCGCTCGAGGAGGCGGTCGAGATCCGGCCGATGAAGGCGTTCCCGCCGATCCGCGACCTGGTCACCGACGTCTCCCACAACTTCGAGGCGAAGAAGCGAATCAAGAAGTTCAAGCCGCGCCCGCCCGACGCCCCGGACGGCACCTGGCGGGTCGACCAGGCCGACGTCGATCGGGTCCAGGAGTTCCGCAAGTGCATCGAGTGCTTCCTCTGCCAGGACGTCTGCCACGTCCTGCGCGAGCATCAGCTGCACGAGCAGTTCATCGGCCCCCGCCTCCTGGTCTACGCCGCCGCGCTGGAAATGCACCCGCTCGACACGGAAGACCGGCTGCGCGACCTGAAGGACGCCCACGGCATCGGCTACTGCAATATCACCAAGTGCTGCACCAAGGTCTGCCCGGAAGGGATCACGATCACCGACAATGCGATCATCCCGCTCAAGGAGCGGGTGGTCGACGAGTTCTACGATCCGCTCGGGAAGCTGTTCCGCGCCTTCCGCAAGTAGGGCGAGGCCAAAGCGCAAGGCGAAGGAGGCCGGCGATGTTCGAGCTCAAGATCCTGTCGAAGGAAGCCGTCCCCGCGGCGATCGAGAAAGCGCATCGCTACCGCCTGCTCAACGAACCGCTGGAAGCCGAGAGCATCTGCCGCGACGTCCTCCGGATCGAGCCCGAAAACCAGGAGGCGCTCGCCACTCTGCTGCTCGCCTTGACCGACCAGTTCGAGGACCGCCTGAACCCGTGCCTCGATCTGGCGCACGAAGTGCTCGCCCGGATGACCGACGATTACGCCCGCACCTATCACGCAGGCATCGTCGCCGAGCGCCGCGCCAAAGCGCACTGGAAGCGCGGCGGGCCCCAGGCCCGCCACGTCGCCTACGGCTACCTGCGCGAAGCGATGGAAGTGTTCGAGCGAGCCGTGGCGCTCCGCCCGCCCGGCAACGACGACCCGATCCTGCGCTGGAACACCTGCGCCCGCCTCCTGATGAGCCATCCGGAGCTTTCGCCGCTCGAAGAGGACACGGCGCCGAACTGGCTGGAATGAAGACGCTGCAATGCACGCAAACGAGTAGGGGCGGAGCTTGCCTCCGCCCGAGATCTGCGACAACCGCGGGCGGAGGCAAGCTCCGCCCCTACGCCTGATCCGCTCCGTTTCATCCTACGGGTCGGCGACAGACGGTGGCGAACTCAGGGGTGGCGGGGCTTCTCGGGCTCCAAGATCAGCCGCGCGCTGCGGTCCCAGGTGAAGTAACTCCAGGTCCAGTTGAGGAACACGCTCAGGCGGTTGCGGAAGCCGACCAGGGTCATCAGGTGGAGGAACAACCACATCAGCCAGCCGATCCGGCCGGTGAAGCGCAGCCCGATGGGGAATTCGGCGACCGCTGCGTTCCGGCCGATCGTGGCCATCACCCCCGGGTCGAAATAGCGGAACGGCTGGGTGGGCCTGCCCGCGATCCGGTTCTTGATCTGCTTGGCCGCGTGGTGACCCCCCTGGATCGCGACCTGGGCGACCTGCGCCAACGGCTTGCCCTCCTTGTCGAGCGCGCCCGCCAGATCGCCGATCACGTAGACCTCCGGGTGCCCTGGGAGCGACAAGTCCGGTTCGATCGCCAGCCGGCCTCCGCGACCGGGCGCCACGCCCAGCAGTTCGGCAAACGGCATCGCTTTGATTCCGGCGGTCCAGATCACCGATCGGCTGCGGATCTCCGCGCCGCTTCCCAGTTTCACCCCCTCGGCCGACGCCGAGACGATCGACTCGTTCAATCGCACGTCCACCCCCCGCTCGCGCAGGACCGCGAGAGCATGGCGTTGCGATTTCGGATGAAACGGCGTCAACAGCTCGGGCGAACGCTCGACCAGGATGATCTTCGCGAGATCGACCGGCAGGTGCGGATAATCCCGGCGCAGCACCTGGCCGATCAGCTCGACCAGCGCCCCGGCCATCTCGACGCCGGTCGCCCCGCCGCCGATCAGGACGAAGTTGAGGATCCCCTGCTCGACGAGCGTCGGATCGACGTTCGCCGCCTCGAACTGCTTGATCACGTGGTCGCGCAGAGCGAGCGCCTCTTGCAGGGTCTTCAAGAAGATCGCGTGCTCGGCGACCCCCGGAATGCCGAAATCGTTGTTGGTCGCGCCGGGCGACAGGATCAGGTAGTCCCAGGAGACCGGTTCGCCGCTTGAAAACGAGAGCGTCCGGGCCGCCAGGTCGATCCCCGTCACCTCGCCGAGGCGGAAATCGAAGTTCTTCTGGGAATGGAAGATGCCGCGCACCGCATGGGCGATCTCGGACGGTTCGAGCCCCGCGGTCGCCACCTGGTAGAGCAGCGGCTGGAAGGTGTGGAAGTTGTTCTTGTCGATCAGCAGGACGGAGACAGGAGCGCGGCGTAGCTTCCTGGCGGCGGCGAGACCGCCGAAACCGGCTCCGACGATGGCGACTCTGGGCTTGGTGTCCATCCTCAGAGCATATCGGCTGATTCTCCCTCTCCGAGCCGAATCCATTGAGAGCAGACCGACAGCACCGCCTCGGGCTTCTCGGCCCCGACCGCCTCGGCCGTAAACCGGTCGATCTCGGCGGGCTCGATCCCCGCGCCGCGCAAGGCGTAACGCGTGGCGCTCACCCAAGCTAGCGGGTGGTGCGAGCGGAGCGAAACCGATAGATCCGGATAACGGGGAGACCCCAGCGGGGGCATCGAATGTCCCTCTCTTCCTACAAGACACCTGAACGGCGAAAAAGTTTCAAGTCCAAGCCTTCGCCGCGCAGCATCTTATCTATAAGACTCCGACCGCCGGGAAAGGTTTCACCGGGGCGTATTAACAGGTCTCGGCGGCTTCGGAGCCGCCGCCGCCCGGATTTGCCGCATCCGCCAGACGATGATCAGAAACACCAGGAGCGACAGGCCGGCCCAGATGACGGTGCCGGCCAGCCGGGCATTCTCCGGCCCGAAGTTTTCGGCCAGAAACCCGGAGGGCGGCCGGCCGCTCGAATCGGCGATCGAAAAGGCGTCCTCCCAGGTCCCGATCGCCGCAAGCGCCATCCCGATCGCAAGGAACGACAGCATGACGAGCGCCTTGAACTCGTTTTTCCACTCCATCTCGTCCATGCGCGCCTCCCATTCCCGAGGATCTGCGCAGCCGACAGTACCAGGGGGGCGCCGCGCACGCGAGAGGTCCCGCCGGAGGGAAGTCCGATCTTACCGGCGGGAATACCCTATCCCGCGGGTCAAGCGCTCCAGTCGAGAATCGCCTCTGTGGGTGGACCGAGAGGTTCGATATCCGGATCGATGCCCGAAAGGTGACGGACCTGATCCTTGAACCAGCGATCGAACGGGCGCTCGGAATGAGCATAGGCCTGTGCCGCCTTCTGGGGATCTTCGATCAAATCGGTGACCGCGATCACCCAAGCGCCGTGCGGCGTCTGCTGGAGGTGCCAGCTTTCGTGCTGTATCCCAAACTGTCGATAGAACTCCGCCGCCTCCGGCCGGCGACGTCCGGCAAGCTCGACAGCAAAAGTGCGAAGGTCATCTTCTTTGCCGGGAAGAACGGGAAAGGCGCGTACGACGAGGGACATAAAGAACCTCCGAAAGGGAGTGTCGAACGGTTTGGGGCTTCACCTCTAGCCCAGGTGAACTTCCTCCTCATACTCTGGAGTAACGGCCAAAATGTCCGTTCCGGCTGCGAGCGAAGAATGCGTCACAGCCCTCTTGTCGCGGCCGACGATCCCGGTCGTGGCGCGCACGGCCTGATGGTACTCCGGGTGGCGGGCACAGTGGGCTTCCTACCTTCAATTCAAGGCCCGAAGCTCCCATAGACGGCGACTATTTCACCCTGTACAATAAAGCGTACATACAAGGAGCCCGCCATGGACGCCATCTCTTACACCGCCGCCCGCGCCAACCTGGCAAGCACTATGGATCGGGTCTGCAACGACCATGAACCCCTCATCATCACCCGCAACGGCGAGAATTCGGTGGTAATGCTCTCGTTGGAGGACTTCCAGGCCCTGGAAGAAACAGCCTACCTCTTGCGCAGTCCGGAGAACGCCAGGCGACTTCTCTCCGCGACGGCTCAGCTGGCAGCCGGAAGGGGAGTGGAACGGAAACTCGCGGAGTGACCCTGATCTTCGCGGACGAGGCGTGGGAGGACTACCTCTACTGGCAAACGCAGGACAAGCGAATGGTCCAGCGGATCAACAAGCTGATTGAGGAGATCCGACGCGAGCCGTACTCGGGCATCGGCAAGCCTGAGCCGCTAAAGCATGCCTTGTCCGGCTTCTGGGCCCGACGAATCACCGACGAGCACCGATTGGTCTACAAGGTCGAGGGTGACGCCATTCTGCTCGCGCAGCTTCGCTACCACTATTGATTCTCGAAAGGCCACACCCAGCACCTGCTATCATCCCCGGCCCTATGATCGCCGTTTCCGACCTGGGCAAGTCTTTTGGCCCGCAGACTCTGTTTACTGGCGTCTCGATGCAGTTCAATCCGGGCAACCGTTATGGGTTGGTTGGGGCGAACGGCTCGGGCAAGTCGACGTTTCTTCGTATCTTGACCGGCGAGGACCAGCCGAGCGAGGGGACTCTTTCGCTCCCCAAGCGGCTGCGGCTCGGCGTTTTGCGCCAGGACCACTTCAGCTTCGAGACCATGCCGATCCTCGAAGTCGCCTTGATGGGCAACAAAGAGGTGTGGGAGGCGATGGTCGAGAAGGAGCGCCTGCTCGCCGCTCCCGAGGCGGAGTTCGACCATGAGCGGTATGCCGAGGTGGAAGAGCTGATTCTCCATTCCGACGGCTACACGCTGGAAGCGCGGGCGGGCGAGATCCTAGAGGGGCTGGGGATTCCGACCGAGGTCCACCGGAACGCCCTTTCGACCCTCTCCGGCGGCTTCAAACTGCGGGTTCTGCTCGCCCAGGTGCTCGCCTCGTCGCCCGATGCTCTGCTGCTCGACGAGCCGACGAACCACTTGGACATCTTGTCGATCCGTTGGCTGGAGAAGTTTCTGACCGAGTTCAAGGGGACGACCGTGGTGATCTCCCACGATCATCGCTTCCTGGACAACGTCTGCAACTACATCGTCGACGTCGATTACGAGACGATGATCCTCTACCCGGGCAACTACCAGGCGTTCACCGAGGCCAAGGTCGGCAACCGCGACCGCAAGGAAGCCGAGATCGAGAAGCGGGAAAAGGAGATCGCCAAGCATCAGGACTTCATCGACCGGTTCAAGGCGAAGGCGAGCAAGGCGCGCCAGGCGCAGAGCAAAGTGAAGATGATCGAGAAGATCACCATCGACCGCCTGCCGCAGACCTCGCGCCGCTATCCGACGTTCAAGTTCAAGCAGGTGCGGCCGAGCGGGCGGGAAGTGCTGGTGATGGAAGGAATCTCGAAGTCGTACGGGTCGAAACAGGTGCTCAACAACGTCACCCTCCGGGTCGAACGCGGCGAGCGCCTGGCGATTTTGGGACCGAACGGCATCGGCAAATCGACCATGCTCAAGATTGCGGTGGGCGAGGTGACGCCGGACGCCGGCACCGTCCAGTGGGGCTACGAGACCCACCCCGGCTATTTCTCGCAGGACCACGCCGAGCTGAAGGCCTCCGGCAAGCAGAGTGTCGAGGCATGGCTCTGGGAAGCGGTGCCGGGCGAGACCATCGGGTTCATCCGCGGCAACCTCGGGATGGTGCTGTTCTCGGGTGACGACGTGAAGAAAGGGGTGGGCAACCTCTCCGGCGGCGAGTCCGCACGGCTCACGTTCTGCCGCCTGTCGGTCACCCAGCCGAATGTGCTGGTGCTCGACGAGCCGACCAACCACCTCGATCTCGAAGCGATCGACGCGCTGGTCGAGGGGCTCAAGACCTACGACGGCACGCTGGTCTTCGTCTCCCACGACCGCTGGTTCGTCTCGCGGCTGGCCAACCGGATTCTGGAGATCACGCCGACCGGGATCCGTGACTACAAGGGCACCTACGACGAATACATCGAGGCGATGGGCGACGACCACCTCGATGCCGAGGCGGTCCTCCGGATGCGCCGGGCGCAGCAGAAGAAGGCGAAAGACACTCCGCGCCTGGACGACAAGGAGCGCGAAAAGCGCCAGCGAACTTTAAGCAAACGGCGCGACGAGCTGACCGCCTCGATCGACAAGTCCGAGAACCGGGTCCACGCGATCAACGAGCTGTTCTGCGATCCGACGTTCTTCGACAAGACCTCGCGCGACCAGGTGAAAAAGCTCGAACAGGAGCAGCACCAGCTGAACGAGAAGATCACGGGGATGATGACCGAGTGGGAGACGGTCGAAGCCGAGCTGGGCGAGCTGGTGGGGTAGACTTCCTCCCACTTTGACCGAACCCGACCGCGCCGCCTTGCGGCACGTCGATCGACCCGGAGCGGCACACCGGCGCATTCTGGCCCTCGCCTGGGGGGCTTGGGCGAGCGGTTTCTGCTCGCTGATGCTGCTGTCGTTCCTGCTCCCCGCGATCCAGAAGGACCTCGCGATCCCCGATTCCGCGGTCGCGGCGCTCACCGGGATCGGCGTCGGGATGACCGGCGTCGGCGGTTTCCTGTTCGGCTGGATCAGCGACCGGTTCGGCCGGCGGGCTTCGTTGGCCCTCGCGATGGGGGCGTTTTCGCTCGGCAATCTCGCTTGTGCTCTGGCCGGAACCGGCTCCCTCCTGTTCCTCGGCCGAGCGCTCGCCGGGCTCGGGATCGGCGGCACCTGGGGAGGCGGCCAGGCGATGATCGGGGAGACCGTGCCTCCCGCTTTGCGCGGGCGATACGGCGCGCTCGCCCAATCGGGGGCTCCCGTGGGCCTCGGCCTCGCCGCGATCCTCGGCTCGTTTCTCGCCCCTTCGATCGGCTGGCGCATCACCTTCGGGATTCTCGCCCTCCCGGGGCTTGCGCTGCTGTTCTTCCGTCAGCTGCCCGAATCGGACCTGTGGCTTGCCCATCGAGCGAAGCTCGCGGCGGATGCCGGAGGAGGTTCCGAAAGCGGCGAGATGGCCCGGGCGCGCCGGCCGGTGCTCGCGCAGCTCGTCGCCCCCGACCAGCTTTCCACGTTCGTCCGGGCGTTCCTGCTCACCGCGTTCAACATGAGCGCCTATTGGTTCGCGGTGATCTGGCTGCCGCGCTATCTGCAGAAGGAACGGGGCTTGACCATTTTCGGCACCGGCTGGTGGACGCTCACGTTCGTTGCCGGCTCGCTCGTCGGGTATCTCTCATTCGGCTGGGTTTCCGATCGGATCGGCCGGCGGCCGGCGTTCGCGCTCTATTGCGCGGTGACCGCCCTGGGGCTCGCGTTGGTCACCCTGTTCTGGGCCGGGTTTGCGGCGCGGCCGGCGATCGGCCTCGCCTGTCTGTTCGTTGCTGGGCTCGGCACGGGGACCTGGTCCTGCTACGGGCCGTATTTCTCCGAGCTGTTCCCGACCCGCGTGCGCGGCACCGCGATGGCGGTGATCATGAACTCCACCCGTGGCATCCAGTACCTGACCCCGCTCGCGATCGCCGCGGTCGCCTCGATGGCTCCGAGCGCGGGGATGGGCGGCGGGATCGCTCTGGCCGCGGGCTTCGCGTTGCTCGCCGGGGCTTGGGTCTGGACTCTCCCCGAGACCGCCGGGGCGGCGATCGAAAACTAGGAGGTACTTGCGCTTGAGCGATTTGGCATCGATCGACCCGACCGTGCCGGAATCCGAAGGGGGTGCAGGGGGCGAAGGGGCCGAGGGTTTCCGCCGCGCGGTGTCGCGTTGGGAGATCGTGGGCTTTTCGGTCAACGACGTGATCGGCAGCGGCATCTACCTTCTGCCCGCCACGGCCGCCCTGTATTTGGGTCCGATGAGCGTTTGGGCGGTGATCATCGCGGGATTTGCGGTCCTGCTCCTGGTGCTTTGTTTCGCCGAGGCCGCGAGCCACTTCGATCGCGCGGGGAGCGGCTATGTCTACGCCAAGACCGCGTTCGGCGATCTCGCCGGGTTCGAAGTCGGCTGGATGACCTGGCTCGCCCGGTTATCGTCGGTGGCCGCCCTGTCGGCCGGCTTTGCCCAGGTGATCGGCGCCAAGCAAGGGGAGCCCACCTGGTACGCGGCGATCCTCCTGTCGCTGGTCGCGCTCACTCTGATCAACATCGCCGGCGTCAAATCGGGCGTGCGCACCTCGGTGTTCTTCGCCTTGGGCAAGACCCTGCCGCTTTTGGCCTTCATTCTCTTCGGTCTGCCCAAGGTGTCGGTGGCGCTCGCCACGCACGGCAACGCGATCGACATGACGAAGCTCGGCGAGGCGGTGCTGCTGCTGTTGTTCGCCTATGCCGGCTTTGAAAACACCGCGGCGCCCGCGGGGGAATTCAAGAACCCCAAGCGTGACGTGCCGTTCGCGCTGATCGCCCAGATCGTCATCGTCACGTTGATCTACTCCGCGGTCCAATGGGTGGCGCTCGGCACGCTGCCGAACCTTGCCGAATCGAAGAAACCGCTGGCCGACGCCGCGCAGGTCTTTCTCGGCGCCTGGGGGGTTGTGCTGCTCACAATCGGGGGGTCGCTCTCCATCCTGGGCACCAACAACAACACGGTGCTCGCCGGGCCGCGCTACCTCTGGGCGCTCGCGCGCGACGGCTATGGTCCGGCCTATCTGGCGAAACTCCACCCCCGGTTCCGCACGCCCGCCATGGCGATCCTCACCCAGACCTTGATCGCCCTGCCGCTTGCCCTGTCCGGCACGTTCGCGAATCTCGCGACGCTGTCGGTAATCGCCCGTCTCGCGACCTACGTCGGCACCGCGGCGGCCGTGCCGATCCTGCGCAAGAAGATGCCGGCGAACCCCGGCGCGTTCCGCCTGCCGTTCGGGCCGACGATCCCGATTCTCGCTTGCACTCTGTGCGTCGCCTTCGCGGCGAGCGCGAAGCTCAACAACTTGATCGCGGGCGCCGTCGCGGCGTTGATCGGAGTGGCCATCTACAAGGCGCGGCGCCCCGTCTCTTCAATCCCTTCCTCGGAGGAACCATGAGCCAACAGACACCCCAGAATTACGCGAACCACGCGCGGTTCGTTCCGCTGTTCCACTTCGTCACGTTCGGCATCCTGGTGATCAATCTGTTGGCGCGCCTCTGGCAGCTGATCTCGAGTCTGATCCATGGGAACTTCGCGGCCTACCCGGGGTCATGGTTCTGGCTCCTGCTCAACTTCGCCGTCGCCGCCGCGCTGGTGCTGCTCGCCTGGTACGCCCGAACTTTCCCGCTCATGGTCCAGAATCGGATCATCCGCCTGGAGGAGCGCATCCGCCTGGAGCGGCTGCTGCCCGAGGATCTGCGCGGCCGGATCGGCGACCTGACGGTCGGCCAGCTGGTCGGCCTCCGTTTCGCGAGCGATGGCGAGGTGGCCGATCTCGTCCGCCGGGTGCTTGCCGGCGAGCTGAAAACCAACGATCAGGTCAAGCGCGCGGTCCAAAGCTGGCGGGCGGATCACGTCCGGGCCTAATTATGGGATCAATGGTATGGTAGGGGAGCATTTTTTCGGCCGAGAGGAGTAGAATCGGCGAGCTGACGACTCGTTCCAAGCTCCCGTATCTACGGGCGGAGCCATTCTGCGAAGGAGACCATCTATGAAGACTCGTCACTTATGGGCAACCCTCGTTCTTTCAGCCCTGGCGCTCCCGGTCGCCGCGGGCGCCCAGGAGATCCGGGTCAATTCGACCGGGGACATGAAACAGCGGACCCCCGCGGCCGCGTTCTCCACCGACGGCGGTTTCCTGATCGTCTGGGTGAACGAGCGCGACGGCCTGGTCGCCCGCTCGTTCGGCCCGAACAGTCAGGCCCGCGGCCTCGACCGCATCTTGGTGGCCAACGTCAACCTGCCGTCGATTCCCGGCGAAGGGGACGTGAAGGCGCAGCGCGAGCCCGCCGTGGCGGCACTGCCGAACGGCAACTTCCTGGTCGCCTGGAGCGAGGAGACGGCGCATCTGAAGTCGGACATCTTTTACGAGAAGCGGACGGTGCTCGACAAGCAGATCTTCGCCCAGCGCTTCGATCGGGCGGGCAACGCCGTGGGCGCGAAGTTCAGCGTCAACCAGGCGGCGGCCGACCTGCAGGAGCGGCCGAAGATCGTGGTGTTCAACCGCCAGGTGGCGATCGCCTGGTCGACCAACGACGGCGAGCCCGCGGTCAAGGCGAACGAGGGGATCTTCCTGCGCCGTTTCGATCTTTCGGGTACCGCGCTCGGCGCGGAGACCCGGGTCGGCGCGCCGGGGACCTTCGGCTACAACCCGGGACTGGTGGCGGACTCGGCGGGCGGTTTCGCGGTCTCCTGGGACGGTCCGGACGCCGACGGGCGGGGCGCCTTCGCGCGCTTCTACAACGAAACGGGCACGCCGCGCGGCGCGGCGGTGCAGATCAACACGACGACGTTCGGCTCCCAGGGGCGCGCCTCGCTCGCGCAGCTGGCCGACGGCACGTTCCTGGCGCTCTGGCAGGGCCAGTTCGAAACCCCATTGAAGAGCAGGATTTACAGCCAGGTCGTCAACCGGGCCGGTCGCATTCTGGGCGTCCAGCGTCAGGTGAGCGACGGCGCGTTGCCGTGGCACCTGTCGCCGATCGCGCTCGTCCGGACGGCCAAGAGCCCGTCGGCCACCTGGGTCGAATGGACCCCCTCGTTCCCGAACGGCGTTTTCGGCGTCGACCTCTCGGGCGGGGCACCGGCGGGGACCAAGGCGAAGATCAGCGAGCGCCAGATCGGCGCGGCGTATGAGCTCGCGGCGGCGACCAACAGCCGGGGCGACCTGCTGCTGGTCTGGGAAGGCTTCAACGGCGGCGACAAGCCGGGCATCACGGCGAAAGTCTCGCGCGCCAACTAGCGCAACCAAACAACACCCGGTAGGGGGCGGCAGAACCAGTCATGCGAGACGCCTCCTACCGGCTTTGCCTTCTAGCCGTCTGGGCGACGCTCGGTCTCGCCTGCCCGTCCCCCTCCTCGTCCCGCGAGGAGTCCGCGGACCCAAACGCCACTTCGGATCCCGCCGGGCGGTCCCCCTCCCAAACCATCCCTGCCGCTCGGGACACCGCCCGACCTCACGCCCTGCCCCAAGATGCCGTGACTCGCGAGGAGATGATCCTGGCGATCAACGCTGAGCGGACGCGGGCGGGGGTCTCGCCTTTGCGCTCTCACCCGGCGCTTACCCAAGTCGCCCAAGAGCGGGCCGACGCGATCGCCCAGCGCGGAGCGCTGCCGAACGAGAACGAGTCGCCGCGCCTGATGGGAGTGCTGCAACGCCGGCTGGTCCAGGCGGGCTACCCGGCCCACGGCTGGGTGGAGAGCATCGTTTCGAGCGAAGGCAGCACGGCCGAGGTGATCGCCTTTTGGCGCGGCGAAGCGAGCTTTGCGGAGATCCTGCGCGCCGACTATTCCGATTTGGGTCTGGGGGTCGCCCGGCTCGGCGACGTGCCGCTCTACCTGCTGCTCGTCGCCTGGCCGGAAACGGAGGTCTACGCCCGCGAGGTGCGCGAGCTCACGGATCTCGCCGCTACCCGGGCCGAGATGCTCGCCGGAGTCAACCGTTTGCGGGCCAAAGCGGGCCTCGCGCCGCTGGCCGAGGACCCGCGCCTCGACGCGGCGGCGCAAGAGCACGCGGAAGACATGCTGGCCCGCGACTACTACGCCCACGAATCGCCGGAGGGTAAGGACGTGGGCGACCGCCTGCGGGCCGAGGGGTATACCTGGCACCTGGCGGCGGAGAACATCGCGGCCGGCCACGTGAGTGTCGAATCCGCACTGGAGGCTTGGATGCAGGGCTCCGGCCATCGGGCCAACCTGCTGCGCAAAAACGTCACCGACTTCGGTTTCGGTCTCGCCGTCGGCCCGTTCGACAACCGCTATAAGGTGTTCTGGGTCCAGACCTTTGGGGCGCCGCAGTCGGCGCCATAGATTTCTCGGCCTGCCCTCGGGGTCACGCCGACCGGGCCAACGGCCCGCCAACCGGCTATCATCCAAGCGTGAACGATCGAGATACCCACCAGCGGCGGGCGATCCGCAACGCGTTCCGCGAAGCGGGCCGGCCGCTGTCGCCGGTCGAAG
Organism: Thermoanaerobaculia bacterium; assembly: GCA_035995205.1. Lineage (GTDB taxonomy): Bacteria > Acidobacteriota > Thermoanaerobaculia > Multivoradales > UBA5704 > DASYKS01. The sequence goes on along the minus strand of DASYKS010000017.1, from coordinate 189,819 downwards.
TGCTCGCCGCCGCGTCCGAAGACGTGCCGAAGCTCGGCACCGCGACGGTCTACCGGACGGTCAAGTCGTTGCTCGAAGCGGGCTGGCTGATCCCCGTCGCCCTGCCCGGCGAGCCGCCGCGCTACGAGCTGGCCGGCAAGGATCACCATCACCACTTCCATTGCCGCGCCTGCGGCAAGCTGTTCGAGCTGGAGGGCTGCCCGGAGGGTCTGCGGCAGCTGACGCCCGCCGGATTCCATCTCGACGCGCACGAAGTGGTCCTCTACGGCCAGTGCGCCGAGTGCGCCTGACGCGCCCTTTCGAACCTTCCCCCACCGCCGGTCTCCTCGCTCCGCCGGTCGACCTTCGCCCCAATCTCCTCGACGTTTCCGCCGGCTATGCGACTCGAATCCTCGATCGTGGCGCTCTGCTTCGCGCTCATCCTCCTGGCCACGGGCGCTCACGCGGTCGTTCCCTGGCAGCTGCGCCGCGCGGCTCCGGAAGAGCGCCGCCCCTGGGCGCTCGGCGCGGCCCTGCTGCTTTCGCTCTCGGGTCTGGCGTTTCTCACGTTGATCGGTCGTTCCGAGGACGCTGTGCTCGCCAGCCGTCTCGTGCCGTTCGCCGCCAGCCCCTTGAGCCTCGCCCTCGGAACCACCGCCGCCGGACTCTGCCTCGCCGACCTGCTGCTCCTGTTCGCCTGGCGCCGCCTGGAAGATCGTGGCTGGCCGCTGCTCGCCCTGTTCGGTGCCACGGAGGTCGTCGCCCAATCCTTCGCCCTCGCCGCCCTCGCCGGAGGCGACGGCAAAGCACCCGCCGTGGCCCTGGCCCTACGCGCCCTGGTGCTGGCTGCGCTCGCTCTCGCCGCGAGCGAGGCGATCACTTCGAACGCCCTCCGCCTTCCCCCGTTCGCCAGCCTCGCCGGTCTGGGGCTCCCGCTGCTCGCCTTCGCCCTGCCGGAAGCCGTACGCGAGCTGTTCGTTTCCGGCGGAGGACTCGCGCTCCTCGGAGCCGCCGCCGCCCTTTTATTCGCCACCCGTTTCGCCGCCCGTCCCGCCCGGCGCCGCGCCCTCGCGCTCGCCGGCCTGCTGCTCGCGGGTTTTGCTTGGGCGAGGGCGGTTGACATCGCCGGGGCTCTCGCCGGGCAACTGCCCGCGGCCGAGGGGCACGAGGCCGAGTAGAAGCGGACACCGGGTGCCACGGTTCGGTTACCCCGTAGCCATTCACTCCGCGGGAGTGGCGAGCGGCATCGAATCGTGTCGGAGGATCACGGGCAACGCGCGGCGGCGCCGAACCCTCCACAACCAATAGAACATCGCGCCGAACAGCAGCAGGATCGGCAGCGCGCGCATTGGCCCCGTCGTGAAGGGCTCGGGAAGGATTTTCGCCACGCGCTCACGGATCGAGAAGAACGATCCTGCCGCGATGAACAGCGCGAAGCACATCCGCCACAGATGGCGCGCCAAGCGCGGCCCGCCGCGTGGCGAGCCGGATCGCAGGATGCGCACGTCGCCGATCGCCGCCAGGAGCATGACGGTGGATAGGACGAAGGACATCACGCCGATCGTGCGATACGGAACGCCGCCGGGGGAAAGGAGAGGGCTGTTGAAGGCCTTGACGCCGCCCACGATCGAGCCGAACGCTAGGGCCAGCACGATCGTCAGCGCAGCGGTATTAATGCGACGGGTCCAAGGCGACGGGGGGCGGACGGTGGTGAGAGCGGTGCCCACGAAGTAGGCCGTCATCAAGGCGACGAGCACATTCGTCCAGTTGGGAGTCTTGAGAAACTCCAGGATCGTGGCGCTGATGCCCATGACGAGCATGGCGTAGACGAACAGCATCCCGCTCTTGCGGTGGATCGTCCCGCCCTTCTTCACCGAGAGGGCGACGGCGCCCAGAATAATCGCGAGCCCGCCTGCGGCAACATGGATGGGTAAGAGCATGGGCTACCCCGCTTGGCCTCGTCGCAGTCTCCACAGTCCGCGAGCCGAGAGAGCGACAGAGACGATTGCGGTCACGCCGAGCGCGAGAATCGTCCAGACCCAGAAATGGATTCCGCCGGAGCCGACGATCCGGCCGCCGACCATTCCCGCCCCCCTCATGTGCGCTAGCGACACCACGAAGCCGAGGAGAGATCCGAGGAGGATCAGGACATACCCGGATCGCTTTCCGGCGAGCGCCAGCGTCGCGAACAGGTAGACGGACAGGGTCAGGATCCCATTGACGTTCTTGAACCCTCCGGGCTCGAATCCGCGGACGATGTCGTCCGAAATGTGAAACGTCATCAAGAGAATCGTGAGCAGGGACGTAACGGTCAAGCTGACGTTGTCTTTCATTCCCACAGGATGCGGCAGGGCCGCCAAGCGAACAGACGAAATGCGACGAACGGCGGTTTTGAGCGGACGAACGGGAAGGGCGCCGTGGTCGCGGGCATCCTCCAGCACGTCGAGGAGGCGGGCATCCACTCGGGCGACTCGGCCGCGATGCTGCCGCCCCACAAAGTGAGCCGCGCGGACCAGGACGGCCTCGACGTGCGACCGCTCCAGGCGATCAATAGCTAGAATTACAGCTTCCCGTAGTCGATGAAGCCCCGGTTGATCGAGTTGATCTTCCGCTGGTCGCGGCGGAAGACGCCGATCCCTTCGTGCGAGCCGCCGTCGTTGGTGTTCCCCTCGATCGTCACCAGCTTCCCGCCCGAGACGTCCTCGACCAGCCCGGTGTGGCCCGAGCCGCCGCCCACCGAGATGACGAAGATCTGCCCCGGCTTGACCAGCTGAGGCTTGGCGACCGCGTCGGCGGTCAGGAGGCGGGGGATGCCGCGCTGGCCGGCCTTGTTCCAGTGGTCGAGCACGCCGGCGGTGCGGACCATGGGGTTGGCGCGGCCGAGCTGCGAGGCGGCGCGCCCGAAGCAAAAGTAGACGAACGCCACGCACCAGGCGAAGCTGCCCCGCGTCGGGTCGAGCCCGACGCCGCGCAGGTACTCGTCGACCTCCGGGCCGCGGTTCGATCCCGGAGGCTTCTCCATCACCCCGATCTGGGTCCGGGCCACGTCGAGGACCGCCGCGAGGAGCGGCGGCGGCGACCCACTCGGCGTCGGGACGGCCAGGGCGCCGAACAAGGCGGCCCAGGAGATCGGCCCGACGACGCCGTCCACCTTGAGCGGCTGGCCGTCGGTGTCGGGGAAGCGGCTCTGGAACAGCTTGACCGTGGTGCGCAACGCGGCGTCGAACGCCCCGGTCGCGGGGACCGCACCGCAGCCGAGCTCGTTCAGACGGGCCCGCACCGCGCGGACCGCGGCGTTGTTCGGCTCGCCGACCTGGAGCAAGTGGCCCGGGTAGGGCGGGGGCGGTGCGGCGAGCGAGAGGATTGGCGCTGCGGGCATGTCGTATCTCCTCGAATCGATCGGTTGCGTGTCTGCTGACTCTCGCACCGATCGGCGCGGAGCCGCCTACCCGCGCTTCTGGAGACGGACCCACAGCCCGCTTTTCGGCTCGGGGAGGCGCGGCTCGAGCGGCGGTTTTGTCTACCGGAACAGATGCACATAATTGCGGCTCACGGGCAGCACCTCATCGCGCCCCTTCAAATGAATCTCCGCGGTTTCGTTGTCATATCGCCGCACGTGGTCGATCGCGCGCAGGTTCACGACGACCGAGCGATGGACCTGCGCGAACTGCTCTGCATCCAGTTGGTCGAGCAGATCTTTAAGCGGCGTACGCACCACCGCCTTGGCGGCTTTCCCTCCATCGCGCCAGGCGACGAGCGTGTACTTTGCATCCGACCGCAGGTAATCGACATCATCGACCGCGATGAGACGCACGGTCTGCCCCGCCGTCGCCCGAATCCACCGGAGCCGTTCCTGCCTTCCGCCGTCCTGGAGCTTCGCGAGCTGGGCACTGAGTTGCTGCAACAACAACTCGTTGTGAATCGCGGGCTTTGAAGCCCGGAGCCGTTCTTTGAGGCGGCTCACCGTTTCCGCGAGCCGCGCCGGTTCGACCGGCTTCAACAGGTAATCGAGGGCGCCCTGCGCGAAGGCTTGCACGGCGTAGTGATCGTACGCCGTGACGAACACCAGATGCGCGCGACGGCCGATGTGGTTCGCGGCATCGACGCCGGAGAGGCCGGGCATGTGGACGTCGAGGAAGCAAATGTCGGGATGGCGCTCGTCGAACAGGCGCACCGCCTCCCGCCCGTTTCGCGCCTCGGCCACGATCGTAAGCTCGGGCCAGACGTTTCCGAGCTGGCGTCGAAGCGCCTCGCGCAGGAGCGGTTCGTCGTCGGCGATCAACGCGGTCGCGTGGGCGGCGTTCATACTTGGGCCGGCATATCGACTTCGACCGCGACGCCGCGCAGGGAGCCGGAGATCAGGCGCAGCCGCGCCTCCTCGCCGAACATCAGCTGCAGCCGCTCGCGCAGGGTGGTCAATCCGGTTCCGAGACCGTTCGCCGAGGGATGGAGTCCGACGCCCGTATCGGTGACGCGGATCATGCAGCGGTCCCCAAGACGTTGGATGTCGACATCGATCCGTCCCCCCTCTTCGCTGGGGTCGATCCCGTGGCGCACCGCATTCTCGACCAGCGTCAACAGCGTGGTCGGAGGACAGCGAACCGCAAGCAGCGATGGATCGACGTTGATCGCGTATCGCAGTCGATCGGGCATGCGCATCAGCATCAGCTCCAGATAGGGCCGAACGAGCTGCAGCTCGCGCTCGATCGTCGCCGGTTCGTGGAGCCGCGGCACCGCCGCGCGAAGGTAGTCGGTGAGGTTCCGCAGCAGCGTCGAAGCATGGGGAGAGCCGGTATCGACGAGCGCCTGGACGTTGGCGAGCGTGTTGAACAGGAAATGCGGTGCCACCTGCGCCTGAATGACACGCAGCCGCGCGTCGAGCGCCTGCCGCTCCAGCTCGCTCTTCTCCAGCGCGAACGCGAGCCCCTGGTGGCGCGCGAAGGCTTCCTTCTGCCGGACGATCGCCGCGAGCGCCGTCCACGGCGCGAAGAGGACGGAGGCGAACCCGAGGACCAACCAGTCGTGATTCGTCCCTTTGATAGAACGGTGCATCCCGAAGATCGTGACCGGCATGGCGATGCCGACCGCCACGACTTGCAGCACCCAGCGCTGGATCCAGCGCGGCAGTCGCCGGGGCCACGCTTCGAAGAGTGAAAAGACCGTCGTCCCCCCCAGGCCGAGGGTGATAACACAGAGGAAGAGCGAGGACCACGAACCCTTCCAGGGAAACAACAACAGAAGCCCGACGCCGATCGAAATTGTCAGCGCGACGGCAACGCGCCGCGCCATTTTCGCAATGAATCCGACCGGTCTCCCGGCTGTCGCCAATTCGGACATTGCGGCCGAGGATACCTCTATGTGGATATCCGCGAGGGACTGACAAGCTGGCTGTCCGGTGCTCTAGGAGCGTTCTGGCGGGCTCGGCTTTGCCGAGCCCGCAAACGGTCACCAAGCGGCTGAACCCAGGGCGTTGTAAGCGAAGACCTTGGCCAGCGCGAGTTCTTTTTCGATCGCCAGGCTTGGCTTAGGCAAGAGTGGTTGACACTTCGGGCGTACCGGTCAGACAATTGCCTCGGATCGAAGGGCGCAAGCTGGAGTAGGAGCGGATACCTCCGCCGTCTTCCGGTTTACCCCGAACGCGACCGGGTCCGCTGGTGGCCCGGTTCAGCTCGGTGGTGATCTGATCCAGCTCAGTGGTGTTCTGGCTCAGCCCAGTAGTGATCTGGACCAGAACAGTGGTGATCTGGTCCAGAACAGTAGTGATCTAGGCCAGAACAGTAGTGATCTAGGCCAAAACAGTAGTGATCTGGGCCAGCTCAGTCGTGGGTTTGACCACCTCAGGGGTGTGCTGGGCTCGGCCTAGAGGCAGCCAGACTACGGAAATGTACATATCGATGGAGAGAGGGCTGGGCCAGAATAACCTCATGCGTGAGACCACCTTCACCGAGCTGAGGAACTACGCCAAAGCCTTGTTCGACCGAAGGGCGCGACCGGCGTCGTCATGGTGCTCCGGACCGACGGCTGCTTCCGTCGAAGGAGGCGAAACCATCCGGGTGTACCGCAACGGCCGACCGGTCGCGGATATCGTTCCGGTGAAGGCGGCGATCCCGGCCTGGAAGAAGGCCCCCCAGACCCGTCTCTCTGGGTAATCTGAGCCTGAGCGACGAGGTCTTGGCTGATCGCGCCGAGAAGCGATGAAGGCCTTTTTCGAGGCGTCGGGGACCGCCGAAACCTTGATCCGGTCATCAAAGGCTCTCGTTTGACCTCTCGTTCTCTCCCTTTTCCCTCTCCTGAAAGTCCTGCACCGCTTTCCGCAGCTTGCCAATTTCACCAACGATTGCTTCCAGACCTGCGGGAATCTTTTGGAGTTCTCGCTGTGTAAGGGCTGCCTCTTCATCGTGTACGAGACTTGCGCGATGCGCTTCGACGCTAACCAGAAAAGTCTGTTTTCGGGGAGCCCCTGAAGCAGTGCTGTATCGAACAACGCCTGAGTACGATTGCCCCTTGAATTTTTCGAAGAATCGGTAAGAAATGCCTGCCGACACGGCCGTGCTATCGCCAGGAGCAAGAACAGGTATTACATCCGGCCCCTCAGTAGATCCTCCGATCCTCCTATCCGGACTGGTTTGCCGTCAACGTCTAGGAGTGGACTCTCCCAAGAGATCGCAATGTCCTTCGCAAGGGTGCCGCCCAGATTGGCCACCCTTAGTTGGACAAGCTGTGGTCGGCGGCGGACGTCGAGGTTCACCGTGATACTTGGCTCCTGAGCGTCCTCCTGCAGTTCCAGAACACGTTGGCTTGTCCAGGTGGAAACCACCGCCGTCAGAACAGCGAGAGCAGCCGCAACTGTGGCCCAGGCCTCCGGACTACGAACGCCCAATTGCATGAGAGGAATCGCTGCCACAAGGACGGCAAGCAGACCGGACCCAACCAAACCAAACCGAACGGACTGTCTCGAAATCCTCATCAGTTACTCCTCGGCTCTTCTCGATGGAAGTTTGCGAAATCCATTGGGGCGCCCCCCCCAACTGTGGCCGCCCGTTTGCCTCCCGCCCTTCACACAGGATCACTATGAACAAACACCTTAGCCGGCGCCAGCTCCTTCTCGATCGCCCGTAGCACTCGCACCGTTCGGTCGTGGGCCTCTTCGAAGGTCGCCGCGCGCGGGATCTCCAGGTGGAGGTCGATGAAGCGCTGGCCGCCGCTGCGGCGGGTTTTCAGGTCGTGCATGCCTACTACGTCAGGCTGGAACGAGGCGACGATCGCGCGGACTTTGGTCAGGTCGGCTTCGGGCAGGCCGCGATCTGACAGGTCGGCCATCGCTCCGAGGGCGAGCTTGGCGGCGGTGCGGAAGACGATCGCCGCGACCCCTAGGGCGACCAGCGGGTCGGCTTGCGCCCAGCCGGTGCCTCGGACGATCAACAGGGCCACCAGGGCCGAGCCGTTGGTCCAGAAATCGGTTGCGTAGTGGAGGCTGTCGGCGGCGAGGGCGGGGCTGCCCGTTCGCTGCGCGGCGCGACGAAGCCAGGCGGCGACCCCTAGGCTCACTCCGAGCGAGACGACCAGGACGAGCGCTCCCCAGCCGAGCTTCTCGGGGGCCGCGCCCGAGATCAGCCGCCGGACGCTTGCGACCACGAGACCTCCGGCCGCGACCGCGAGGAACAATCCTTGGCCGAGGGCGGCGAGGTTTTCGAATCGGCCGTGGCCGTAGGCGTGGTCCTCGTCCGGCGGCCGGGCCGCGCGGCGAATCACGACGTAATTGGCGGCGGAGATGAAGACGTCGATCAGCGAATCGAGGGCGGTGGCGCCGAGCGCGAGCGAGCCGGTCGAGTAGGCGGCCGCCCCTTTGAGCACCGTGAGGAAAGCGGCCGCCGCGATCGCGACCAGCGGCGCGCCCCGATCGGCCAGGTGGGCCTCGACCCGGCGGCCGCGGGGGCCTGGCGCAACTTCAGCCACCGGCCTTCCCGAGCAGAACCTTCGCTTCGGCGATGGGAGCCGCGTCCTCGACCGGGCGCTCGGCCGATGGCTTTTGCGCCGTCAGCCGCTTCAGGATCGCGACCGCTTCGGCCTTGGCCGCCGAGCGGTATTGCAGCAAGGCGTCGGCCAGATAGAGCTGGTTGTACGGGTTCTGCGGCGCGATCGCGACCGCTTTCTTCAGGTGGTCGATGGCGAGGTCGCGATCGACCCAGCCGGTGATGAATGGCACCTTCGGCGCGAGCGTGTGCAGGCGGCCGAGCAGCCGGTGCCCTCCCGCCTCGTCGAAGCGCGGATCGATCGCCAGAACGATCTCGCCGTAGCGGCGGACCTTGTCGCCCACCCCCTGGCGCGCGGCGGCGAGCTTGCCGAACGCGTCGCCCCAGAGACCCCAGTCGACCGCGCCCCACAGAAAGACGTATGGCGCCTCGGGAACGCCGGCCAGGGCTTTGGCCGCCGCGGCGGGGGCCATCGCATCGAATTTCGCCCGCCCTCCCGCCCGCTTGCCCAGCTCGTCGATCGCCGCTTCGACAACCTGCTTGCCGCGGCCGAACGCGGCCTGCTTCGCCTCGGAGGCCGTCGCCACGTATTCGCCTTTGAAATGGAGCGCGCGCAGCAGCTTCCACGACGCCTCGAGCTGCCCGGGTTTCGCCTTCAACGCCTTCTCGTAACCGGCGATCGCCTGATCGATCGGACCGGGGAGCGCGCGCGCCCCCTTCGCCCCTTCTGCCCGGCGGGCGAACGCGGCGTCGCCCTCGGCGATGGCTTCCGCCTGAGCGAAAAGGCAACCGGAAGCGGCGGACAGCGCCAACGCGACCGCGAGGCTTCGGGTGAAGCAACGCAGGGAGGTCGGTCGAGGAGTTTCACTCGGGGTTTTCATCGGGGGATTCTGTCACGCGGGATGGGCGCGGCGCCCCAAAACAGACTCCGCTGGCGGTATCCTTTCGGCCCGATGAAAAGCACCGTGCTCGACCTCGCCCTGGAGCAGGCCCATCGCTATCTCGACGGTCTCGACGATCGCCCCGTAGCGGCGACCGTTTCGCGCGAAGAGCTGCTCGCGCGTTTCGACGTGCCGTTGGGCCGAGCGGGGTTGCCGGCCGAGCAGGTGGTGGCAGATCTCGTTCACGCTGCCGATGGGGGGCAGCTCGGCAACGTCGGCGGCCGGTTCTTTGCCTGGGTGATCGGGGGGACTCTCCCCTCGGCGCTCGCTGCCGATTGGCTCACCAGCACCTGGGATCAGAACGCGGCCATCTACGGCACCTCGCCCGCGGCCTCGGTCGTCGAGGAAATCGCCGGCAAGTGGCTGCTCGACGTGCTGCGCCTGCCGCCGACCGCCTCGTTCGCTTTTACCACCGGCTGCCAGATGGCGCATTTCACGGCACTCGCGGCGGCGCGCGATTTTCTGCTGGGGGAGGTCGGCTGGAAAGTCGGCGAACAGGGGCTCGCGGGGAGCCCGCCGATCCGCGTGCTTGCGAGCGCCGTGCGTCATGTGTCGGTTGACCGAGCCTTACGCTATCTAGGCGTCGGCGCCCGCCAGATCGTTGTTCTGCCGGTGGACGGCACGGGAACGATCACCCCCCAAGTGCTCAATGCCGCGCTCGCGGCGGGCGAGGGGCCGACGATCGTCGCCCTGAACGCCGCGGACCTGAACACCGGGGCCTTCGATCCTTTCGCGACGCTCATTCCGCTCGCCCAGAGCCATGGCGCCTGGGTCCACGTGGACGGTGCGTTCGGCCTGTTCGCCCGGGCCTCCGAGCGCTACGCGCTGCTGGTCAAGGGGATGGATCTCGCCGACAGCTGGGCCACCGATTGCCACAAGTGGCTGAACGTGCCGCAGGATTGCGGCTTCGCCGCGGTCCGACACGCCAAGGCGCACCGCGGGGCCTTCACGATCCACGACTCCTATTTTGTCGACGAGCAGGCAGCGCGCGACCAGATCGACTGGACCCCCGAATGGTCGCGCCGCGCCCGCGGATTCGGCGTCTATGCCGCTCTGCGCGAGCTTGGCCGCGACGGATTGGCCGCGCTGATCGAGCGCAATTGCGATCAGTGCGACGCCCTCGTTCGCGGGGTCGGAGCCCTTCCGGGTGCCGAGGTTCTCTTCCCGGCCCGGCTGAACCAAGGGTTGGTGCGCTTTCTCGATCCCCGTCCCGAGGCGACTCCCGCCGATCACGACGCGTACACGGACCGCATCGTCGAGTCGATCAATGACTCCGGCGAGGCCTTTTTCGGCGGCGTGACCTGGAACGGGCGGCGGGCGATGCGGATCAGCGTCGTCAATTGGCGGACCACCGAGGCCGATGTCGAGAGGACCGTCGCGGCGGTCGCCCGGGTACTGGCCGACGACCGTCGCCGATAAGCGCGACTCCGCTATCATCCAGCCCTTGTCGCCCGTGCTCTCCCTTCGCGATCCGGTCCACGGCTTCGTCCATGCCGATCCGCTCGAAGCCGCGCTGGTCAACAGCCGGCCGCTTCAGCGGCTCCGCTGGATTCGCCAGCTCGGCCTGACCTCGTTCGTCTACCCGGGGGCGGAGCACAGCCGCTTCAGCCACGCGCTCGGCGCGATGCACCTGGCGGGCCGGGTCTACGACGCGCTCGCGGCGCGCGGGACGGCTCCCCTGCCGGTCGGTCCGGGCAGCAGGGAACGCCGTCTCGCGCGGGTCGCGGCGCTTCTTCACGACCAGGGGCACGCGCCGTTTTCCCACTCGGCCGAAGAGCTGTTCGAAGGGGGCATCGACCACGAGGAGATGACCCGGCGGCTGCTCGATCTACCCGACGTGCGCGAGATCTTCGATCGATACGGGAAGGGGATCACGCCCGAGGAAGTGGCACTGTTGCTGGCGGGCAGGTTCGAGGCGCCGATCGACCGCCTGCTCGGCCAGATCGTCTCCAGCGAGCTCGACGTCGACAAGATGGATTACCTGCTGCGCGACAGCCTGTTCTGCGGCGTCCGCTACGGCCACTACGATCTCGACCGCGTGCTGGAGACGATCCTGCCGCTCGCCGATCCCGACACGGGAGACTGGGGAATCGGCGTCGACGAGGGGGGTATCCACGCGCTCGAAGCGCTGGTCATGGCCCGCTACTACATGTTCACCCAGGTCTATTTCAACGCGACCGGCAAGGCGATGGAGCTGCACCTGAACGCCTGGCTGCTTGAAACCGGTTCCCGCTGGTCGGCCGACCCGGAGCGCTTTCTCGCCGAGGACGACCTCACCACCACGGCCTTGATGCGCGCCTCGGACAGCGTCCACGCCCGCGCCGTGGTCGACCGCGAGCATTTCCCGGTGGCGTTCGAGACCAAAGAGCATCAGACGCCGGAAGAGAAAGAGCGCTTCGAGGCGATCCTCCCCGGCCTGTTCGCCGAGTTCGGAGACGGCAACCTGCTGATCTCGAACTCGGCCAAAGACCCCCACCGCTTCGGCCAGAAGCGCGTCTGGGTGAAGAAATACGACGGCCGCTTCGAAGAAGTGGGCGACGCGAGCCAGTTCATCAGCCACCTCGGCCGAATCGACCGCTATCGCGTCTACACCCCGCCGAGCCTCCGCCAAGCGGTGCGCGAGGCGATCTTGGAGCGGTTTGGGCAGGGGTAAGGCTTTACGACTTCCCGAGCAAGTCCGCCAGCGCCCCGTCCAGATCCGGGAAGCGAAAGCGGTAGCCCAGCTCCAGCAGCCGCTCGGGCATCACGCGCTGGCCGGTGAGAAGCGCGTCGGCCATTTCGCCGAGGGCTAGGCGTAGGGCGAAGGCGGGGGCGGGGAGGAACGAGGGGCGATGAAGCGCGCGGCCGAGCGCCTTGGCGAATTCGGCTTGGCTCGGCGGGTTCGGCGCGGTCAGGTTGAACGGGCCGGTTGCGTCGTCTCGATCGATCAGGAAGCGGATCGCGCCGATCTCGTCTTCCAGGTGAATCCACGGAAAGCCTTGTCGTCCAGAGCCGAGGGGGCCGTTGGCTCCGAGCTTGGCCGGCAGCAGCATCTTTCCGAGCGCGCCTCCTTTTGGGGTGAGCACCAAGCCGGTACGTAGGACGGCGCGGCGAACTCCTTGGGTCTCAACCTCTCGGGTCGATTCTTCCCATTCGACGCAGACCTCGGCGAGGAACGTCGAGCCGGGCGGTTCGCTCTCGGTGATCGGCCCGTCGCCGCGCGGGCCGTAGTAGCCGACCGCGGAGGCTTGGAGCAGGGCGCGCGGCTTGGCCTTTGCTTCGCGGATCGCGGCGAGCACGGCGGCTCCGGAGACCGTGCGGCTGTCGTGGATCTCGCGCTTTCTCGCGGCGGTCCAGCGGGCATCCGCCACCCCGGCTCCCGCGAGGTGGACGATCGTGGTTCCGGCATCGATCAGGTCCCACCAGCCGGCGCCGCTCTTGCCGTCCCAACCCGCGGCGCGGACTCCGGGCGGAAGATCGGCGCGGGCTTTGTCGGGATCGCGGGTGAGGACGATCGGTTCGTGGGCTTCGGTCGCGAGCCGGGCGGCGAGGGCCGTGCCGATCAGGCCGGTGCCGCCGGTGATGATGACGCGCATGGGTGTTCCTCCCGAAAAGGGAGAACGTCAGACGGCGGCCAGCTCTTCCTCCAGCAGTTGCCGCTCCGCCAGCTCGGCATAGAGCCCTCCGTGTGCGAGGAGCTGCTCGTGGTTGCCGCGCTCTGCGATCCGCCCCCGGTCGAGGACCACGATCAGGTCGGCCCCCTGGACGGCCGAGACCCGGTGGGAGACCAGGAACACCGTCCGGCCGGGGAAGAAGCGGCGGAGGTTGCCGAGGATCCTCTCTTCCGTGTGGGTGTCGACCGCGGAGAGGCAATCGTCGAGCAGCAGGATGCGCGGCTGGCGCAAGAGGGCGCGGGCGATCGCGACCCGTTGCTTTTGACCTCCCGAGAGCGTCAGGCCGCGCTCGCCGACGCGGGTTTCGAGCCCCATGGGGAAAGCGGCGAGGTCCGGGCCGAGCCCGGCGAGCTCCGTGGCTTCCCGGATCTCCGCTTCGCTTGCATCCGGGCGGCCGAGGGCGACGTTTTCGGCCAGCGTGGCGGAAAAAAGAAACGTCTCCTGCGGCACGATGCCGATCTCCGCGCGCAGGTGTTCGAGCGGCAGATGCCGAAGGTCGACGCCGTCGACGAACAGAGTACCCGGCGGCGGATCGAGCAGCCGCGGCAGCAGCGAGAGCAGCGTGCTCTTGCCCGAGCCGGTATGGCCGACGATCGCGACGGTGGTGCCGGCCGGTACGTCGAGCGAGATGTCGACCAGCGCGGACGGCAGGTTAGCGCGGTAGGAGAACGACAGGTTCCGCAGGCTGACGGCGCCCGCGAAGCCGGCCGGCTGCACCAGCGGCGGCTCGTCGCGGATCTCCGGCTCGGCTTCCAGCACGGCGCGCATGCGCCCGAGCGAAGCGGTTCCCCGTTGGACCAGGTTGATCACCCAGCCGAGCGCGATCATCGGCCAGACCATGCGGGCGAGCAGGGTGTTGAAGGTGACGAACTCGCCGACCGAGATCCTGCCTTCGACCGCGAGCCGGCCGCCGAAATAGAGGACGGCCACCATCGCGATCCCGGCGAGCCCCTGGAGCGCGGGAAAGAACGCGGCCTGCCAGATGATCAGCCGCCGGTTGCCTTCGACATAGGCCGCGTTGACCGCGCCGAAGGCGTCGATCTCGCGCTCCTCCTGGGCGTAGGCGCGGACCACGCGCATGCCGGAGAGGTTCTCCTGCGCCTTGGCCGAGAGCTCGGAGAAACGCCCTTGCACCCCCTCGAACAGATGGTGGATACGGTCGCCGAACATCTGGGTCGCGATCGCCACCAAGGGCATGATCGCGAGCGCCACCCCGGTCAGGCCGAGGTGGATGTTCGCCATCAGGGCGAGCGCGCCGACCGCGAGCAGGACCGTGTTGGTGCTGTACATGATCGCCGGGCCGCAGAGCATGCGGACCGCCTGGAGATCGTTGGTCGCCCGCGCCATCAGGTCGCCGGTCGGATGAGTCTGGAAGAACGTTTGCGACAGCAGCTCCAAGCGCTCGAAGTAGCGGTTGCGCAGGTCGAACTCGACGTCGCGGCTCATCGCGACCAGGATCATGCGCTGGAGATAGTTGAAGATGCCGGCGACGATCGTCACCCCGATCATCGCGACCGCGAAGACCGCGAGGGTGCCCATGCCCGCCCCCGCGCGAACCGCGTCGATGCCCCGGCCGATCAGAATCGGATTGAGCAGGCCGATCAGAACCGAGGCGAAGATCGTCGCCAGGCCCTGCCAGAGCTGGCGGCGATAGGGCCGAAGGAACGGCCAAAGGGCTTTGAGATTGTCGCGCACGGGACGGCAAGGCTCCTGCCCGGGAGGATATCGCACGCCTGCGGTAAACTCCCGCCGCAATGGCTTACGAAGCGGTCATCGGTCTGGAGGTGCACGTCCAGCTCCTCACCGCGACCAAGATGTTCTGCCGCTGTCCGAACCGTTTCGGCGCCGAGCCGAACACGCTCGTCTGCCCCGTCTGCCTCGGCTATCCGGGGACGTTGCCGGTGGCGAACCACCACGCGATCGACCTCGCGGTTCAACTCGCGAGCGCGCTCGGTGCGACGGTCTATCCGCGCTCGGTGTTCGCGCGGAAGAACTACTTCTACCCCGACCTGCCGAAGGGGTACCAGATCAGCCAATACGACAAGCCGCTGGCGGAAAACGGCCGGCTGCCGCTGTCGCTTCACGACAAAGTCGTGCGCATCGAGCGGCTGCATCTGGAAGAGGACGCCGGCAAGCTCCTCCACGAGGCGCCCGGCGGCGGGCCGCTCCACGGCCAATCGCTGGTCGATTTCAACCGCTGCGGCACGCCGCTGGTCGAGATCGTCTCGCGCCCCGAGATCTCCTCGCCCGCCGAGGCCCAGGACTATCTCCAGACGCTCCACCAGCTGCTCCTCTACACCCAAACGAGCGACGGCAGCATGGAAGAGGGGAGCCTGCGCTGCGACGCCAACGTCTCCGTGCGGAAAGTGGGAGACCCCGTGCTCGGCACCCGCGCCGAGGTCAAGAACGTCAATTCGTTCAAAAACGTGGCGCGGGCGATCGAGTACGAGATCGAGCGCCAGATCGAGATCCTGGAGGGCGGCGGGCGCGTGGTCCAAGAGACGCGCAGCTTCGATGCCGACAAGGGGACTACACGGACCTTGCGGAGCAAAGAGGAGGCGCACGACTATCGCTACTTCCCCGAGCCCGATCTGCCCCCCCTGGTGATCGACGAGGCACGCCGCGCCGCCTTGGTGGCAGCGCTGCCCGAGCTGCCCTGGGTTCGCCGGGCGCGCTTTTCGGAGGAGTACGGTCTGCCGACGGCGGACGCCGCGTTGCTTTCCGGCGCTCGCGACTTGGCCGACTACTACGAGGCGACGGTGGCCGCGCTGGCCGAAGAGATCCGCGCGAAAGGCGCCAAGCCCGCCGCCAACTGGGTAATGGGCGAGGTGCTGCGCGAGCTGAAGGAGAGAAAAATCGGCCCCGAGGGCGCGCTCGCGCCGGCCCGGCTGGCGGCGCTGGTCGCCCTGATCGAGCAGGGGAAGATCTCCGCCTCGGCGGCCAAGGAGGTGTTCGTCGCGATTTGGGACGGCGACGAGGAGCCGGCCGCCGCGATCGAGCGGCTGGGGCTCGGCCAGGTCTCCGACGCCGGCCAGATCGAGGCCTGGGTGCGCGAGGTGATCGCCGAGTTTCCGGCCCAGGTGGCACAGCTCCAGGGCGGCAAGCTCCAGGTGCTCAGTTTCCTCGTCGGCCAGGTGATGAAACGCTCGGCCGGTCGCGCCCAGCCTCCGGCCGTCCAGAAGTTGATGCGCAGCGAGCTTGGGCTTCCCGAAGGATAAACGTCTGATCCAGCTCTTCCATGTCTCGAAGCTTTACCCGGGAGGCCAGGCCGCGTTGTCGGATCTGACCTTCGAGATCGGGCGCGGGCAGTTCGTGTTCCTGACCGGCGCGAGCGGCGCCGGCAAGACCACGCTGCTGCGCTTGATCTTTCGCGAGGAGGTTCCCTCTTCCGGCCAGATCCTGGTCAACGGCCGGAACGTCGCCTCGATTCCGCAGCGGAAGATCCCCTATCTGCGGCGGACCATGGGCGTCGTGTTCCAGGACTTCCGGCTGATCGCGAGGAAGACCGTGTTCGAGAACGTGAGCTACCTGCCGCGTATCCTCGGCGTCGACCTGCGCGGCAGGAAGAAGCTCGCCTATATGGCGCTGCGCCGGGTCGGGCTCGCGCACCGGATGAGCTCGTTTCCGCCCGAGCTTTCGGGCGGCGAGCAGCAGCGGGTGGCGATCGCCCGGGCCTTGATCAACGAGCCGGACATCCTGATCGCCGACGAGCCGACCGGCAACCTCGATCCCGATCTGGCGCGCGAGATCCTGCGCCTGTTCCTCCTGGTCAACCAACGGGGCACTACCGTCCTGCTCGCGACCCACGACCGGGAGATGATCCAGCGCGTCGGCGGCCGGGTGCTCACCCTCGACCGGGGCCAGCTGGCGACCGACCGGGTGGTCCTGGGCAGCGAGAAGCCGGAGCTCCGGTTGGAGGAGTCGGTGGATCTGGACGACGACGGCCGCGCGTTGGGGTCGGCAAAGGACATAGAGGACATAAAGGACGGCAAGGACGAAGAGCGTGAAGAGGGTGGCCTGCGGGCCGATGCGCCGGCCGAGGGGCTGGAAGAGGCTGGCGGAGAGGGGGAGGTTTGAGTTTCCTTCAGGCGCTCCGGTCGTTCTTCCGCGATGCCGTGGTCAATCTGGTCCGCGGCTGGAAGGTCAGCCTGGTGGCGGTGTTGACGATCGCTGTGAGCCTGTTCCTCTCGGGCGTCTTTCTGCTCGCCAGTCGGAACCTTGCCCGGAGCGTCGAGCGCTGGCAGCGCGAGGCGCGGGTGGTGGTCTACCTGACGCCCCAGACTTCTCCCTCCGAATTGGTCGCCTGGGCTCGCCGCGCCGGGGCGGAACCTTGGGTGCAGGCGGTACACACGGTCGATCAAAGCCAGGCGCAGACGCGATTCCAGGAGATCTTTCCAAGCCTTGCGGACCTGGTGGCGGGAGGAAGCGAGGAACCTCTGCCGGCGTCGCTCGAAATCGAGGTTCGGCCCGCGGCCCGCGATTCGCGGGAACAAATCTCGGCGCTCGCCGCTTGGCGCCGGACGCCGGGCGTCACCCTGATCGACGACGATCGCGAATGGCTCGCCCAGGTTCAGGGGCTCGTCGCGGTGATCCGCGGGGTAGGGTTGGTGCTCGGCCTGGTGTTGCTCGGAGCGGCGGTGTTCACGATCGGCAGCGTGATCCGCCTTGCGGCCTTCCTGCATAGCGAGGAAATCTCGATCCTCCGGCTGGTCGGTGCGACCGAGTTCTACATCCGCGGACCGTTCTACGCCGAGGGCCTGCTCCAAGGAACTCTCGGCGGCCTGTTCGCGGCCGGCGGGCTGTATGGCGCCTGGCTGCTGGTTCGACAGCGGGCGGGAGACGCGCTCGTTCCCTCGCTGCTCGCCGCGGATTTCCTCGCGCTCGATCAACTCGCCGCGCTGGTGCTTTTAGGCACCGCGGCGGGTCTGATCGGAGCGATCACCTCGCTCCGCGGCGAGACCCTGCGGTCTTCTTAATAAAGTCGTCGAAATGAAAAGGCCCCGCCGAAGCGGGGCCTTGATTTTCAGCATCTGAAGCATTCGGCACGGCAGGATCGGCGGACGGGCCGCCGATCCGATCCGTACCCGTGTACCTAGCTCACGGAGAGAATCACCACCGCCCGACGGTCGTCCGTCGCGTCGCCGGTCGACTCGGCGGAGCCGCGGCCCTCGGTTCGGATCCGGCTCGGATCGATCCCGTGACGGGTGACCAGGTAGTTCCTGACCGCCTCGGCCCGCTGCTCGCTGATGCGCTGGTTGGCGTCGGCGGAACCGGACGGGTCGGAGTACCCGAGCACGAGGGCTCTCAACTCCGGATCCTGCTTCATCTTGAGCGCGACCTCGTCGAGCTTCGCCTTGGCGATGTTCGACAGGCGGGCGCTGCCCGGGGTGAAGTTCACCGTCACCCGTTCCTCCGGCCGAGGTGCCGGGGCGGGTGGCGGCGGTGGCGGCGGAGCGGGTGCCGGCGGAGCGGGTGCCGGCGGCGGTTCCGGAGCGGGCGGCGGGGGCGGCGGTTCCGGAGCGGGCGGCGGGGGCGGCACGCTCCAAGACGGCATGAAGGTCAGGCCGACCAGGCCGCCGAGGGGGCAGTGCTCGTCGATCGAGTCGAGCTGCGCCAAATCCGTGCGCAAGGCGAAGTTGAAGGCCCAATTCTTGTTCTCGCCCAGCCAGAGCCGGCCGCCGCTGGTCAGGTCATAAGCGTCTTCCAGGCCGAAGTCGTCGCTGGAATAACTATGACCGACGACCTCGGTGATCCAATCGAACCGATCGGACACCCTGCCGGCATAACCGATGCCGGCGGTGAATTCCTTGCCCGGGAGCGATTCATCGTCGTCGCGCGGATCATGGTAGCCGACGTTGATCACCCAGTTGCGGACTCGCCAATCGGCGCCGACTCCCACGCCGACCTCGTCGCTCGCGATGTCGTCGTCCCCGGTCGGCGCCTCGACATAGGCGTTGAGCGCGAAGGAAGAGTCGTCGCCGGGCTCGCCGTAGAGCCGGTACTTGCCGCCGAGGCGGAGATTGCCCAGGCCTGAGTCGTCGATGTCGAGACCCGGGAGGTCCCCCTCGTCGAAATCGAAGTCGTCGTAGGGCGCCATCACGCTCAGCTCGAATCGATCGGTGAGACCGTAGCCGACGCTGGCGGACAGGCGATTCCAGTCGAAGCTCAGGTCGTCGCTACGCCGGGGCGCGAAATCCCGGATGTCGATCAGGCGGTCCCAGTTGTTGTAATAAAGCCCGAAGGACCACCCTCCTTGAGGCAGGGTGTCCCCCGTAAACAGGGTGAACAGGCCGGTTTCACCGGTTGCGGTCGGCGCATTCGCCTCGACTCCGGCGAACGCCGCGGCGGGGGCCAGACAAAGTAAGAGCCATAGGGCAGCTCTTTTCATGAAGGTTTCCTCCTTACTGGAACGCCGGGATCTCCCGGCAATGTAACTCATTGACTCTACAGAAAACCAACCGATGCTGCAATCGTTCCGGCGCGGCGGCTGCCGGCGCGATCATCTCGCCAGCCTCCCTTCGTAGCGCCCCGGGGCGATCCGCTGGGTCTCGATCAGGTGGGGGTCGATCTCCTCTCCGAGCTTGAACAGGCGCGCGGCGATCCAGGCCAGGGTAAGGGTCGGGATCGGACCGGTGAAAGGGATCAGCGCTTCGAAGGTCGCGACGTTGCGCAGTGCGGTCAGGCCGAGCCGATTCAAGATCAGCCATTCGAGCGGCGCCGAGAACGAATCGAGCCCGAGGTCGAGCAGATCCAGGCCGACCACCAGAGCGAGCGGGACCGCGCGCACGGTGGTGAAGAAATCGGCATCTTTCGGCACGCGGATCTTCTTTAGTTGCCGGTAGGCAAGACCGAGGACTACCAAGCCGACGATCAGCGAGGTCAGCATGATCGCGCCGAGAACAAAGGCGAAACGCGTAAGCGACACCGTGAAACCCTCCCCCGTATGATCCTCAGAAGGCCGGCGGGAACACCGGCTGGCCGGGGGAGAAGCATAAACCGCGCCTGCCCCCGCGCGGGAGGGGAGGGGACGCTGCAGAGCCGCCGGAAGTCGCTCCAAGGGCCGGTCCGAAAGTCGATCCGCAGGTCGGTTCTGCTGCTGATCGGCCTTGCGGCGTGCCGTGCCACGGCGCCGGCCCCGCCGAGCCCGTCGCCCACCGCGGGAGCCGCGGAGCTTGCGAGACCCGGGCCCGCGCGGTCGGAGCGCCGTGACGCCGCTCCTCTCTACCTGTTCTACGCCTACCAGGGATTCCTGCGCGACGAGCTGGACGAAACGGACCCCAAAGACAGCTCGCGCTGGGCCAAAGGGGCGCTTTCCGCCGCGGCTCTCGCCCGCAACGGGTTTCCGGGCGCCGCGGCGGATGCCGCACGGTGGACCGAGGCGGCGCTCGACGATTGCGCGGCCGCGGGCTCGTTTCGGTGCCAGAACACCCAGCTGACGCTGGAGCGCCTGATCCTTCAGTTCCCCAACGTCCTGCCTCCCGCTCTGCGAGAGCGGCTGCGAAAAACGGCCTCGGCCGGCGCCGCCCCGCCCGGTCCCCAGCAGATCGCCGATCCCTGGCGCTTTGCCGAGACGGAGAACCAACGGGTCGTCCAGGCGGCGCGCAGCTTGGTCGCCGAAGTCGTGGCCGGCCGGATCGATTCGGCATCCGCGAGCGGGTGGAACGACTACCTCTTGGCATTTTTTGCCGCCCACGAACGGGAGGGGTGGTATGAGGCCGAAAGCCCGGGCTATCTCGCGATCTCGATCACGGCGGTGCTCCAGATCGCCGATTTCGCGCCCGGCGAGGAGCTGCGCTCGGCCGCGCGGCGACAGCTCGACCGGCTGTTCCTGGCTTGGGCGCGCGAGCAGGCGGCCGGTTTTCCCGCCGGAGCGAAAAGCCGGACCTATGTCCATTGGGCGCTCGGCGCCACCAATACACCCTGGCAAGCCTGGGCCTGGCTGCTCGCCGGGATCGGCGATCCGCAGCAGATTCGTTTCGTCGATGCGCCGCAGCTCGCGGTGAGCGGTTATCGACCGCCGGCCGAAGCGGTGAAGGCGCTGGCCCAAAGGCGCTTCCAGCCGCCCTATGAGATCCGCTCGCGGCGGACCCTGCGGACCGGGACGCGCCGGCCGCTCGATCTTTCCCGAACCTCCTGGGCGACGCCGGACTACATCTTGGGGGCCGCGCAGTCGATCGCAGGCCTCTCGATCGGCGTCTCCGGCGGCCAGGAGATCGTGGCCGCGCTGTTTCCCGAGGGGGAAGGCTTCGCGCCGCTCTACCTGTGGAGCCGCAACCGCAACCCTCACGAGGACCGCTGGAAGAGCTGGGTGGGCCAGGATTTCGCGCTCGCCGAACGCAACCGGGTGCTCGCCCGGCTCGGGCGCGCCGGCGAAGGTTCCGATCCCGGCGATCTCGGGCATGCCTACCTCGCGCCGGGATGGAGCCGGCCGCGCAAGGTCTCGGCCCAGGTCGTGGTCGCCCGGCGCGGCCCGGTCTACGCCGCCCTGGTGACGGCCGGAGGGTGGCAGGTGGCGCGCGCCGCGGCGCGTTTTCCCGAGTACTTCGGCGGCGATCCGGCCTACCGAGACGCCTGGGTCGCGGTGCCCGACGTCCAGCCGGCATCGATCGCGCTGATCGTCGGCCGGCGCGCCGAGGACGGCGATTTCGCGCAGTTCGCGGCGGCGGTTGCCGTGCGCGCGAGCCTGCGGGTCGCCGGGCGGGAGATCGAGCTCGAAGAGATCGGGGCGGAGCGGTTGGCTTTTTCGCCGGGCGAGTACGCGTTCGTCGGCGGGCGGCGGATCGATCCGGCGCGCAAATGACGGCCGACAAAAAAACGGGGGCGCCGGAGCGCCCCCGTTTTTGATCCTGAAGTGTACGAGCCTTAGAAACTAAATCGCACGCCGAGCTGCGCGAGACGCTGCTCGCCCTGGCCCGGGTCGCCGGCGAAGCTCGTCGGCTGCTCGAAGTTGGCCGCCGTGCGGGTGCCGTTGAAGGCGGCCGGGTTCTCCTCGTTGAACACGTTGAACACCTCGGCGATCAGCTCGAAGCCGTAATGGCCGCCGAACGTGAACTCCTTGGCGACGCGCAGGTCGAGTTGCTGGAAGGAAGCGCCGCGCAGGTTATTCGGGCGGCTCACGCCGGGCGCCAAGTCGAGACGGAAGCCGTCGACGAACCGGTCGTCGCCGCCGCTGAACTCGGTGTACGGCAGGGCCGAACGGTAACGGAAGGTCCCGGCGAGCTTGATTCCGAACGGCGCGTTGTAAGTACCGCCGATGGTGAAGCGGTTTCGCGCGTCGGTGTAGAGCGGTCCGGTGCAGTCCTTACAGGTCGGGTTCAAGGGGTTGACCGAGACGTCGCGGCCGGCGGTCGCGTCGGGCTGGTTCTCGACCACGGTGAGCCGGAACTCGTCGGCCCCGCCGAGCACGTTACCCTCGGCCTTCGAGTAGGTGTAGAAGCCCTGGAACTCGAACCTTCCCTTCGGGTCGCGGATGCGGAAACCGACGTTGGCGCCTTCGTAGCTCGCCGAGCCGTTGCCGTACCAGATGCGGAAGTTCTGGAACGGCGCGAAGCGGCGCGGCTCGTTGGCTTGGATGACGCCGTCGTGGTTGAGATCCTGCCGGGGGTTGGCGCGGAAGCGAAACGGGATGTCCTTGTATTCGACCGACACGGCTTCGAAGTTGAGGCCGAGCCAATCGTTCGCCTGCCAGGAATAGCCGAGCGAGATCTGGTCGGAGTAGGGCGTTGCGAGGGTCGGCGACGCCACCTCGGTCGGCAGGGGTACGTTACCGCCCTGGTTCGGCGGCAGCGGCTGGCCGACCTGGAAGAGCGTGCCGTTCGGGTTGCGGATGCCGGCCGGGTCGTTGACGTTGTAGACCACGCCGAAACCCGCGGACTGGACGGCGAGCGCCGGGAACAGGATCGTGGCGTTGGTATAGGGGAAGTCGTAATAGCGGCCGATGCCGCCGCGCAGCAGGTGACGGCCGTCGCCCTTGGTGTCCCAGGTGAAACCGAGACGGGGCGCCCAGTTGTTGTCGTCGTTCTCGAGCACTCCGCCTTTGCCGCCCTGGAAGTCGCGCAGGTAGCCCTCGTTGAACTGGGTCTGGGTCGAGAGCCTCTGCCAGATCGGATTGGTCCGCTGGTCGAGGTCGAAGCCGTCCCAGTAGTCGTAGCGGAGGCCGACGTTGACGGTCAGGTTGTTGCTGACCGCGATGTCGTCCTGGAAGTAGATGCCGTACTGTTTGATCGGGGTGTCATTGCCGGAGAAGCCGCCGTTGAAGGTGATGTCCGAGACCGGAGAATCGAGCCGGTCTTCGAGCAGCGAGAACTGGCCGCTGGTGCCGGTCGTGAAATCGCCGCCCAGGGTCGGCTCGTCGATGTAGTTGACGCCGGTCTTGAAATCGTGGCGCCTGCCGCCGAGGGTCTTGGTGAAGCTGAAGTCGTCCTTGAGCTGGTACTTGGTCTGGTTCGTCGATTGCGGCGTATTGATGTTCTGGCCGATCACGGCGCCCGACGGGAAATAGAGGAACGGGTCCGACGAATCGGCGGAGATCGTGTTCTCGAACTTGGTGTACTGGAACAGCGCTTCGTTGAGCGCCTCCGAGCCGAGCTGGAACGTGTGGCCTACCAGCACCGACGAATACTCGTTGGCGACGGTGCCGAGCGCGCTCGGCGCGGTCAGCGGGCCGGCGCCGTACTTGTCGGTGTTCTTCTGAAAGCCGTAGCGCACCTGGAGGTACTGCTTGGGCGACGGGTCGAAGGACGCTTTGAACTGGCCGAGCTCGTCTTCGAACGGAATGGCGACCGACTGACCCTGCAAGGTCGGGAAGACGGGAGGAGTCGACGGATCCTCGTCTACGTCGGTGTTGATCGTATAGGCCGTGTCGCGGTTGGTCTTCTCGTAGGTGCCGAAGAAGTGCGCCTTGTCCTTGACGATCGGACCGCCGAGCGATACCCCGTACTGCTTGCGCTTGTAGTCGCCCTTGCCCTGGCCGCCGCGCTTCTCGGTCTCGCTCTCGGTGTTGAGGCTCTTGTCGCGGAAGAAGCCGTAGGCGCTACCCTGGAGCTCGTTGGTTCCGGTCTTGGTGACGACCGACAGCACGCCGCCGGTGGTACGGCCGAACTCCGCCTTGTACTGCTGGGTCTGGATCTTGAATTCCTGGACCGCTTCGAGCGGGAAGTTCTGCAGCGCGCCGCCGATCGTGTCGTCGGTGTTGTCGCCGCCGTCGATGATGTAGTTGACGTTCCTGCCGAAGCCGCCGTTCAGCTGGACGACCAGCTGGCCCGGCTTGGTCGGGTCGGTGTTGTAGCCGAGCGTGGTGCCCGGCGCGAGCACGGCGAGGTTGGCGAACTGCCGGCCGTTGAGCGGCAGGTTCTGCAGCTCTTCCTGGCTGATCACGGCGCCGATCGAGGCGGAGTTGGCGACCAGGGGCGCCTCGTCGACGACCGTGATCGACTCCTCGACGGCGGCGGGCTTGAGCGTGGTTTCGAGCCGCCGTTCGGTGGCGACCGAGACCACGACCCCTTCGACGTTGACGGTCGAGAAGCCGGCGAGCTCGATGACGACCTTGTAGGTGCCGGCCGGGAGCGCGGCGAACCGGTAGGAGCCGTCCTCGCCGGAGACGGTGAGCCGGGACGAGCCGGTCTCGGTGTTGGTCGCGGTCACGGTGACGCCCGGCAGTCCGGCGCCGGATTCGTCGACGGCGCGACCGACGAGGGTGCCCGCGGCCGACTGCGCGGCCGCCGGTGGAGCGAGAATCCCCATGAGGGCCGCCACGGCGCACAGGACGGTCAGTCCGCGCCGCAGCAAGAGTGCCTTGCCTGTCATCGCTGCAATCTCCTTTGGAAGAACGTCAAGGGACGTTGGTGACCTAAGACTACGCCAACCGGAGCGGGGGGTCGAGAGGGTCCGTCCCGGAGGCGTGTTTTCGTTTACCGAACGGAAATTAGCGGGCGAGCCGGGCGAGCAGCTGCTCGGCGGCCCGGCGCTGGTCGGCCCAAGCCGGGGCGCCGCCCGCCGCGGAGAGGAAGTCCCGATAGCTCGCGGCGGCACCGCTTCGGTCGCCGGCCAGCTCCAGCGCGATGCCGCGGTTGATCAGCGTTTCCAGGTTGCCCGGCGCAAGCTCCCGCGAACGATCGAAACAGTCGATCGCTTCGCGCGGGCGATCCGCCTCGACCAACAGAGCGCCGAGGCCGTTCCAGGGCTCGGCGTAGCGCGGCGCCGCGGCGATCGCCCGGCGGTAGGCTCCCTCGGCTTCGCCCGCTCGGCCCAAGCTGCGCAAGGCGTTGCCCAAGTTATTGAGCGCGACGGAGCCGCGCGGGTCGATCGCCACCGCGCGCTCGAACTGGCGCCGCGCCTCGTCGGCGCGACCCTCGGCGAGCAGCAACAGGCCCAGGGTGTTGTGCGGATCGGGGCGCGTGTCGTCGAGCTGGATCGCGCGCTCGATCGCGGTCTGCGCCTCTTTGGACCGGCCGTCCGCTTGGAGCGCCACCGCCAGGTCGTACCAGACGTCGGGATCGGCCGGCGCGGCGAGCGCGGCATCGCGCAGCACGGGGATCGCTTCGGCCGGCCGGCCGCCTTCGCGCAACGCTTGGGCGAGCCGGCCGCGAAACGTCGCGTTGCCCGGATCGGCGGCGGCGAGCGCGCGCAGCTCGGAGATCGCTCTCGCGGCATCTCCCGAGCGGAGCGCCAAGGCCGCCGCTTCAAAGCGTTGAAACAGGGCGATCCGGTCTTTCGGATCGGGCCGCAGGTCGCCCGCCCGCGGCGGGGCGGTCCGGTTGCCCCCGGCGACGTAGCCGAGGCTCGCGAGACGCGCGGCGGTCTCAGCGTCGACCCGCGGGGCCGTGGTCTTGACCGCGCCGGCCTCGATCTCCGCCAGCCGCGCGGCGAAGCCGGCGCTGGGGAGGCGCGGATCGCGCGGATCCTTGCCCGCGTCCGCGGAGAGCAGGTTCCGCCGCTCGCCCGGATCGCGCGCCAGGTCGTAGAGCTCCGGGCGCGGCGCCGAAATGTATTTCGCGTCGCGGCGCCGGAGCATCGAGAGCGGGCTCCAGCCGAAGATTTCGGGGTAATGGGTCTCGGCGTAGACCTCACCGCGCGCGGGCTCCCGGCCTTCCCTCAACGGTTCGGAAAGATCGCGGCCGTCGAGCGCCTTGCCGGCGGCGGGCGGCGCAAAGGGGTGGCCGAGCAGGCCCGCGAGGGTCGGCCCGAGATCGCACAGGCCGACCGGCGCCGCGATCGTCCGCGGCGCGAGGCCCGGGCCGCGCAGCAGCAGCGGCACCGCGAGCGTCGATTCATAGATCAGCATGCCGTGGGTCGCCTCGCCGTGCTCGCCCAAGCCCTCGCCGTGATCGGCGGCGACGGCGACCAGGGTGGAGGCGGAGAGCCCGCGGCGGTCGAGCTCGTCGAGAAGGCGCCCGACCTGCGCGTCGGCAAAGGCGATCTCGCCGCGGTAGGGGTCCCCGGCGAAGCGTTCGCGGAACGGCGGCGGCGGCGCGTACGGTGCGTGCGGGTCGTACAGGTGGACCCAGAGGAAGAAGGGCGCCGCCTCGTCGCCTTTCGCCGAACGTTGCCCACCGAGCCCGCCGAGCCAGGCGAGCGCGCGGTCCATCACCTGGTCGCCGCGCCGCTCGGCTTCGAGCGCCGGCCGGGCGCCGACCTCGCGCTCGACCTCGTCGTCATAGGTGTCGAAGCCGCGGCCGAGGCCGAACCGCCGGTCGAGCACGAAGGCCGCGACGAACGCGCCGGTCTTGAGGCCCGCGGCCGAGAGCACCGTGGCGAGCGTCTCGCGATCGGCGGGAAAAGTACCGGCACCGTTGTTGCGTAGGCCGTGGTGCGGTGGCAGCAAACCCGACAGCAGGCTCGAATGGGAAACCAGGGTGAGGGGGGCGTTGGCGGTTGCGGCGTCGAACCGCAGCCCTTCGCGCGCCAGCCGGTCGAGCGCCGGGGTTGCCGCCTTCGGGTCGCCGTAGGCTCCGACGTGGTCGCGCCGAAGCGTATCGATCGTCACCAAAACGAGATTTTTCGGTCTCGGAGCCGAGACATCCGGACGCGAGCATGCGCCGGCTCCGAGGGTCAAGAGCGCGGCGAGCGCCCCGGCCCGGGCGGCGGCGAGCGAAGGGACATGGAGAAGGAAGCGCATGGAGCGAGCGGACGACCGAGAAAGAATAGCGGAAGAAGGAGCCCTTCCGGCTCGTTTCTTTCCCCCGGCGCACCTTCGGGAAGTGGGGGTCGACCGCGGCGCGGGACGGGAGCACGGCTTCGGTAACATAGCGGCCGACCGCTTCGCCTACGACCCCATGCTCATGGTGGAAGGTGAACGGTACGCGAAGGAAGCGGCGCTACAATACGCGCTGTTTTCGGATGGAGGCGCGATGGGCGGAAGCCCGAGGGACATCGGCTCGGTTCTCGAGGGCAAGTACGAAATCGTACGCCCCTTGGGTGCCGGAGGCATGGGCGAGGTCTATCTCGTTCGTCATCTTCACCTGCAGGAGCTGCGGGTGGTCAAGATCCTGCGCCAGGATCTTGCCACCGACCCGGTAGCCCAGGCTCGATTCCTGCGCGAAGCCCGCCTCGCGACGCAGATCAAGCATCCGAACGTCGCCACCCTCTACGACTACTCCCGGCTCGCCGACGGTAGTTTTTACATGGTCTGGGAGTACATCGAAGGTCAGGAGGTCGGCGATCGCCTGCGCCGCGAAGGGCCGTTCCCGGTGCCGGTGGCGGTGCAGCTCGGCATCCAGACCCTGCGCGGGCTGGAAGCGATCCATTCGACCGGCGTGATCCACCGCGACCTGTCGCCCGACAACCTGATGATCACCGAGGATCGCCGGGGGCAGCTGCGGGTCAAGATCATCGATCTCGGCCTCGCCCGCGATCCCGGGCCGAACCCCTCCCTGGAGATCACGGAAGTCGGCATGTTCATGGGCAAGCTCCAGTACTGCTCGCCCGAGCAGGCGGGTCCGGGCGCCTCCGAAGCCGGGCTGGATCGCCGGAGCGACCTCTACTCGTTCGCCCTGGTGCTCTACGAGATGGTCTGCGGCCGGCCGCCGTTCGAATCGGAGAGCCCCCACGGCTTCATCTTCAAGCGACTGTCCGAGGATCCCCTGCCGCTCGCCGGGCGCAACCCCGACGTGGCCGTGCCGCAGGAGCTCGATCGGGTGATCCGGCGCGCGCTCCAGCGCGAACGGGAGCAACGCTTTCCCGACGCGGTGAGCTTCATCCTGGCGCTGGAAAAAGTGGGCTACCGCCTGAGCACCGCGGCGACCCAGGAGATCCAGATTCCCGCGGCGCTGAGCGGCCCGCCGCCCGCCGCCGAGAAGCCGCGCAGCTCGTCCGACCTGACCCGCAAGGAGCGGATGGAGCTGCTCGCGCAGATCGAAAAAGCGGCGGCGCGAGCCCGCGAAGGCGACCAGGTGCTCGCGCGGGCACGAGAGGCGATCGTCGCGGGGCGCTTGGGTCCGGCGGCCGAGATGGTCCACAAGCTGGAAGCGACCAACCCCCAGGCGCCCGGGCTCGATGCCATGCGCCAGATCCTGGCCGAGGCCGAGGCGAAGAGCCAGGTCGGCGAAAGCATCCGGGAGACCGAGCGGGTGCTCGAAGGGTACCTGGGCAAGCGGCAGCTGGCGCTTGCCCGGTTCGCGCTCGAAAGCCTGCTCGAACAGATGCCGGGCTACCCGAAACGGAGCGAGGTCGAGGCGCGGATCTCCGCCTTGGCCGAGGAGCTGGAACGCGATCGGAAGATCGACGACGTGCTGGAGCAAGGACGCGCCGCGCTTGCCCGGGGCGACCTCCGCGCGGCTCGCGGCCAAGTGGAGATCGTGCGCAGGATCGGCGGCTCGGCCGAACGGTCGGCGCCGCTCGAAGAAGCGATCGCCGCCGCCGAGCGGGAGGACCGCGATTCGATCGACTTCGCCGCCCGCCGGCGTCGGCTCGAAACGCTGCTCGCCAGCCGCAAGATCGCCGAGGCGGAGCGCGAGCTCGCCGACCTCGCCCGGCTCGACGTGCCGAAGGTTACGCTCGATGCCTATCGCGAGCGGATCGACGCCGCCCGCGCCACTCTCGGAACCGAGGCGCTCGCCGCGGAGCTTGCGCGCCGGGCGGGAGACGCGATCGTGGCGAAGGATTTTCTCGCCGCCCGGAGCGCGGCCCACGAGCTCAATCGGCTGCCGGAAGGCGTTGCGCAGGGTGCCGAGCTGCTCGCCGAGATCGATCGTGCCGAAACCGCGCACCGCCGCCACGAGTCGATCGAACAGGGCGTGCGCCAGGTGGAAGCTTTCCTCACCCAGGGCCAAAGAAGCTCGGCCGAGCTGGCGCTCAAGATCCTGGTCCAGATGGACCCCGAGAACCGCCACCGCAAACGGCTGGAAAAGCAGCTCAAGGCGATCGCGGGCTGACGAGGGCCGGAGACCCGGGCACCCAGGAATACAACGGCAAATTATGCTTACTATTTAACAACCATGAGGGCCAACGGCCCGAATCCATAATAGCCTAGGGCGAAGCCCTAGGCGCTGATCGCAACCCACTCCAAGAGGGCTGAAAGCCCGCACCATTGCCTTGCTCCGTAGCGTTGGATGGGGCGGGCTTCCAGCCCTTTGTTAAGGTTTCGCCCTTCCTACCTGGGGCGTTGCCCCAGGCTATTATAAAGGCGCGCCGTTGGCGCTGCCCGCACCCAAGACCGATCCTTCCAAACGACCGGCGTGGAGCCCGGAGGCCCCACGCCTTACCCAACTTCTACAGCGCCTTATTACCCGCTTCGCTCACTCACCGGCCGCCGATTTCCGTTCGACCGTTACGGCCTGATCAGCCGGGGGTGACGTGTCGGAGGGGGGTGCGGTGCGGCGGGACCGGCTGCGGCTGCGGATCGGCGTCACGTTGAACTGCACGAGGCGTTCGGTCCGGGTGCCGAGCAGCTAAACGGGGGTTGGCCCTCAGGGCCAGGGCCTATTTGTTATGATCCCCGGCTTTTTCGGGGCGGCGCGCTCTGTCTGGACGCTCCCAACGCCGGTCCCGACCGCCGCGACCCAGGTCTGGACGGCTCAGACCCGGGTCCGGACGGACCAGACCCAGGTTCGGACGATTCGGACTCAGGTCCCGACGTTCAAGACCGAGGTCCGGACGCCGCAGACCCAGGTCTCGACCCCTGCGACCCAGGTCCCGACGACTCGGACCTAAGTCCGGACTTCTGCGACCCAGACCCCGACGACTCGGACCCAAGTCCGGACGCTCAAGACCCAGGTCCGGACGACTCGGATCGGCCGCAGCGCTCGCTTGATAAACTGCTTCCTCGCACATCGCGACAGCCAGGAGGAAGCGAGGAATGGCGTCCCACCCCGAACGACCGGATCGCTCACCGGAGCCGGATAGCCCGGCGGCCCGGGCGGAGGCGCTGTCAATCGAAGGGATGCTCCTCCGCGGCGGGGCACTGGTTGACCCGAAGGCCCTGGTGGTCGATGGGCGCCAGCTGATCAAGATCTTTGTCTCCTACGCGCACGAGGACAGGGCGCTCAAGGAGGAGTTGCTCAAGCGCCTTGACGATCGGCTCAAGGCCGCGAACGACTACCGATTCGAGCTCTGGGACGACCGGGAGATTCTTCCCGGCGAGCTATGGCACGAAGGGATCCAGGCCGCCATCGCAGCCTGTGACTACGGCCTGCTGCTCTTGAGCTACAAGTTCCTAAGGCAGGACTACATTCTAGAAAACGAGTTACCGTACTTCGTCTCCGCCGGCTCCGGAAAGCCGGTCCGGAAACGGTCGATCCCGGTTGCCCTGAAGGCGATTTCTTTCGATCGGAAGGTGAACCTCCGAGGGCTCGAAAAGCCTCAGATCTTCCCGCGCGATGGGCGGGCTTTCGCGCGGGGACGCAAGCGGGACGAGTTCGCTGACGAACTATTCGACAAGATTCTCGCCCTCGCGTCGAAGCACTTCCCCCTCACCTCCGAGGCGGCCCCTGCCGAAAAGTCTCCGACCGCCCGACCGCAGGAGACTCCGCGCTTCGAGGCGTTCGACCGTCCGCCGATCCCGTGGACTAGTTCTCCGATCGATCCCGAAAAGACCCTTTCGAACCTGGCGATCGAGACTTCGCTGCGCAGAGGCGAGAGTGAAAGTCCCGCTACGTTCGGCAAGCCGGTCGAGGCGCTCGCGTTCCTTCGCGCTTGGGCCACCGATCCGGCACAGCCTCCGTTCTGTGCCCTGCTCGGTGAATACGGCATGGGCAAGACGACGACCTGCGAGATGTTTACGCGCCGGCTAATCGAAGACCGGAAGTCCGATCCGAGCCTACCGCTCCCAATCTACCTCGACCTCCGATGGCTGGGTGACGACGCCAAGCAGAATCCCTTGCTCACAGACACCCTCCGGATCGTCGCGACACGAACCTACGGCGACGCGCCCCCCGCCGGTGAGATCAAGGCGCTGGTCCAATCTGGCGGCGCGGTCGCGATCTTTGACGGTCTCGACGAGGTGCTCGTCCATCTGACCGAAGCCCAGGGAAAACGATTTACACGCCAGCTGTGGAGCATTCTTCCGTTACGCAGAACTCCCGCGAGTGAGGGAGAACCGATCAAAACGCGTGGCAAGCTGGTGATCTCCTGTAGAACCCACTACTTTCGGACGCTACGCGAAGAGAAGAACCATTTCCTCGGCGAAGACCGCGAGGTGATCTCAGCCTCCGACTACCGAGCACTCGTCCTCTTACCATTCACGACCGAGCAGATCGAAGAGTACCTCGCAAAGAATCTCCCCGGCCAAGACGTCGAGAATCTGCTCGCCTTGATCCGCTCGGTCCACAACTTAGAGGAGCTGGCGGAGCGGCCGTACACGTTGAAGTTGATCGCCGAGCACATTCCGAAACTGGAGCAGTGGAAGCTCGAAGGGCGGAAAGTGACCGGCGTCACGCTCTACCGCGAAATGGTTGCCTCCTGGCTGGAGCGCGACGCGGGCAAACACACGCTCACGATGGACCACAAATTGCGCCTGATGGAGCGCTTCGCGGCCGAGCTGTGGATCTCGGGAAAACGCGCCTGGTCGGCCGAGGACCTCGAGCAGTGGCTGATCGATTTCCTCGACGACACCCCGAAGGTCCGGTCTCACTACGAAGGGAAGGAACGCGAGCTTCTCAAGGAAGACCTGCGAACCGCCACCTTCCTGGTTCGCGACGGCAAAGACGGCTTCCGATTCGCCCACACCTCGCTCCAGGAGTTCTTTCTCGCGGCGCATCTCCACCGCGCGCTCTTGGAGAAACGGTTCGAAGCGTGGCAGATCCCGCGGCCGAGCCCAGAGACGCTCGATTTCCTCGGCCAGCTGATCGCGGAGAAGGATGAGGCGGAAGTGCTCGCCGCGTTCCGCGAGCTGCGCGGTGCGTACCGATCGCAGGCGAGCGAGCTAATGTTGCTCTATGCACTCCGGGCGATAGAGAAGGCGCTTCCGGCCCCCGCACTCACCGGCATCCAGCTAAGCGGCGCGTGGCTCAAGGATTGGGCGATCGCCGCTCCGGTGGGATCGCCCCGGCTCGACCTCAAAGGCGCCTCGTTCCGGGGCGCGAATCTGCACGGTGCCAGGCTTAACCGGATCGACTTGAGCGACGCCGACTTCCAGGGCGCGAACCTCACCTGTGCCGAGCTGATCGGTGGCATGGTGCGGAAGGCGCGCTTTGGTGAAGCCATACTCGTCGGGACGGTTTTTCGCGACCTTGACATGAACGGCTCGAGCTTTACTGGCGCAAAGCTCCACCGGACGCAGTGGCTCAATTGCGGTCTCGAAAAAGTCTCAGGGTTGGCCAGGGCGGCTGGTCTATTTGCGGGATGCGAGCCAGCCGATTGGAACACCCGACCCGTGCGACCTAGAGCTTGGCTGACGGCGCTCGAAGGACATCGGGATGCTGTCTACTCTTGCACGTTTTCTCCAGACGGTTTGCGCCTTGCCTCCGCCGGGATCGACGACACCGTACGGCTCTGGGACACCGCGACGGGAGAGGTTCTCCGCGTCCTCCGGGGACATCGAGGTGGGGTCTTTTTCTGCGTGTATTCTCCCGATGGTTCGCGTCTCGCCTCCTGTGGACTCGACAGAACGTTGCGGCTCTGGGACACCGCGACGGGCGAGTCCCTCCGCGACCTCAACGGTCATTGGTATGGACCTCACTCTTGCGCATTTTCCCCTGATGGTTCCTGCCTCGCCTCCGCCGGCGAGAACGTCCTGCGGCTCTGGGACACCGCGACGGGCGAGCGCCTACGAGTTCTCGAAGGACATGGGCGCATTCAAGTCTGGTCCTGCGCGTTTTCCCCAGACGGTTCGCTCCTCGCCTCTGGCGCGGCCGACGGAACTGTGCGGCTCTGGGACGCCGCGACGGGAGAGGCCCTCCACACTCTCGAAGGACATAGGGAAAGCGTCACATCCTGCGCATTTTCCCCCGACAGTTCGCGCCTCGCTTCCTCCGGGGAAGACGGCACCGTTAGGCTCTGGGACGCCGAGACGGGAGAATCCCTGCGCGTTCTCGAAGGACATCGTAGCAAGGTCAATTTCTGCGTGTTTACGCCGGACGGCTCACGCCTCGCCTCCGCGGGAGCGGACAGCACCGTGCGGCTCTGGGACGCTTCGACGGGGGAGGCTGTGCGCCTTCTCGAAGGACATCGGGGTTTCGTCTCGTCCTGCACATTCTCCCCCGAGGGAAAACGCCTCGCCTCCGCTGGGAGCGATGCCTTCGTACACCTCTGGGACGCCGCGACGGGAGAGTCCCTGCGCCTTCTCGAAGGGCATGGAAGTAGAGTCTGGTTCTGCGCGCTTTCCCCTGACGGAAAGCGCCTTGCCTCCGTTGGCAGCGATGCAGTTGTGCGCCTCTGGGACGCCGCGACGGGACATGCCCTGCGCGTCCTCGATGGGCATCGGGATCGAGTCTGGTCCTGCGCGTTTTCCCCCGACGGTTCGCACCTTGCCTCCGCCGGAAACGATGGCACTGTGCGGATCTGGGAGGCGGCGACCGGAGAGATCCTGCGCGTACTCGAAGGACATGGGGGGAGTGGAGTCTTGTCCTGTGCGTTTTCCCCGGACGGTTCGCGTCTCGCTTCCGCCGGGGAATACGGCACTGTGCTTCTCTGGGACGTCGCGACGGGAGAGGCCCTGCGCCTCCAAGGAGGCGTGGATCCAGTCAGATCCTGCACATTTTCCCCGGACGGTTCGCGTCTCGCAGCTGCAGGGAACGGCGGCACCTTGCGGATCTGGGAGGCCGTGACCGGGGAGACTCTGCGCGTCCTCGAAGGGCAACGGGGTCGAATCTGGTCTTGCGCGTTTTCCCCGGACGGTTCGCATCTCGCCTCCGCCTGGTCCGACGGCACGGTGCAGCTCTGGGACGCCGCGACCGGAGAGAGCCTGTGCGTTCTAGAAGGACATCGGAGTAGGGCCGTCTGGTTCTGCTCGTTTTCTCCGGACGGTTCGTGTCTTGCCTCCGCCGGAGCAGACGGCTTCGTAAGGCTCTGGGACGCCGCAACCGGAAAGACCCTGCGCTACCTCGGAGGACATCAGGGTGGAGTCTCGTCCTGCGTGTTCTCGCCCCAAGGCATCGACCTCGTCTCGGCCGGAGAAGACGGCACTATCCGACTTTGGGATGTGAGATCAGGCCGGGAGAGTGCCCGGATCGAGCTCCTGCCAGACGGCGAATTCGCCAGCTTCTTCGGCCCGGACTTAGCCCTTTCCTACGCCTCCCCCGGAGCCTGGCGCTGGCTCGGTTGGCTCGCTCCCGATCCGGAGACCGGGGTGATCACGCGCTACCCGGCGGAGATCTTCGGGCCGCTGCCGGGGCCGGATGAGAAGGGCGGATACCGCGAGCGGTGACCGGCACCTCCGAATCGAGGTCCGGAGAGGCGAGATCGGCCGAAAATCTGCTGGAACCGACCGTCCTATCCACTGCATTCGGCCGCCGGACACGGTGCATTCTGCGGCGCGTTCCGGTGGAAACTGCGGCGTTTCCACTGGAAGCGACGATTGCTTCCACCGCAAGCGACCGCAGAATCCACTGCATCCTGTCGCTGCTTCCACTGGAAGCTGTCGTCGCTTCCACTGGATTTTTGGCAGATTCCACTGCATTCGACGATCGCTTCCACTGGATTCTGCGGCCGCTTCCACTGCAAGCGATCGTCGCTTCCACTGGAAACTGCCGTCGAATGCACTGGGTTCCGGAGTCCGTTCCGCCCTGCCGAGCACCCGTTCCAGGCCCGCCGAGGCCGTTCGCCGCCTCCTGCTAGACTCCGCGCGCCATGGCGAGCACCCTAGCCCTCCCCAATTCCCCGGTTTCCTCCCTTTCCGATTCGAGCGTGCGCCTGCTGCGCTACGCCTTCATGAAACTCACCCGCGATTTCGACGCGCGGTTCGAAAACCTGCTCAAGACCGGGCGGGTCTCCAAGTGGTACAGCGAGGTCGGCAACGAGGCGACGACGATCCCCGCCGGGCTCGCGCTCAGAGCGGGTGACGCGCTCTGTACGCTCCACCGCGACCTCGGCGCGATCCTGCCGGTCTATCTCGATCCGGCGCGGATCTTTCCCGGTTTCGGCTTCGGTGAGCCGGACGGGCGGCGGCCCGATCCTGACGAGATCATGACCCGGCTCGCCTGCCAGCTACTGGGCAAGGCTCCCGGTTTTTCGCAGGGGTTCGAGCGCTCGTTCCATTACGGGTATCTCGCGCCCGAGCATGGGATTCTCCATGTCGGCATGATCAGCCACCTGGGCGCGATGATTCCGGTCGCCGCCGGCTGCGCGTTCGCTTTCAAACAGGAGGGCTCCGACCGGGTGGCGATCAACTTCATCGGCGAGGGCGCCACGTCGACCGGCGATTTCCACGAGGGCCTGAACATGGCCGCGGTGTGGAAACTGCCGATGGTGTTGGTGATCGAGAACAACCGCTACGCGTTTTCCACCCCCGCGTCGCTTCAGTATGCCGCGGCGAAGCTGTCCGACCGAGGCATCGGCTACGGCATCCCGGCCGAGACGGTCGACGGCAACGATCCCGACGCGATGGCCGAGGCGCTCGGCCGGGCGGTCGCGCGCGCCCGGGCCGGAGCAGGCCCGACCCTGATCGAAGCAATGCTCGGCCGTATGCGCGGCCACAGCGAAGGGGACGATTCGCTGAAAGTCGTCCCGCCGGAGGAGCATTCGACCTACCTTTCGGCGGATCCGGTGCCCGCCTACGCCCGGCGCTTGGAGGCCGAGGGGGTACTGACCCCGGAGATCCGCGAACGGTTGGAGGCGCGCATCGCCGAGCTGGTCGAGCGGGCGATCGCGCAGGCTCTCGAAGCGCCGAGCCCCGATCCCTCGACGGCCCTGCGTCCGGCGCTTGCGCCGACGCTCGAGATCTTTGCCGCCGCCGGCCCTCCCGCGGAGCGTGAGATCACCTACGTCGATGCGATCAACCAAGCGCTCGGCGAAGAGATGGAACGCGATCCGTCGGTGGTTCTGATGGGCCAAGACATCGGCGTCTTCGAAGGGCCGTTCCGCACCACCAAAGGGCTTTTCGCCCGCTGGCCCAAGCGCGTGCTCGACACCCCGATCGCCGAGAGCGGCACGATCGGTATCGCGATCGGCGCCGCCCTGATGGGCTATCGGCCGGTGATCGAAATGCAGTTCGGCGACTTCGTCTCTTGCGGCTTCAACCAGTTGGTCAATGTTGCCGCCAAGCTCTATTACCGTTGGCAGGTGCCCTGCCCGATCGTCGTCCGCTGTCCGTCGGGCGGGGGGGTCGGCGCCGGACCGTTCCACTCCCAGAACCCGGAGGGTTGGTTCGCGCAGACCGCCGGGATCAAAGTCGTCTGCCCGGCGACCGCCGCGGATGCCCGGGCGCTGCTCAAGGCGGCGATCCGCGATCCCAACCCGGTCCTGTTCTTCGAGCACAAGTTCCTCTACCGGCGGATCAAAGAGCGCCTGCCGGAAGGGGACGACGCGGCGCCGCTCGGGCTCGCCCGGGTCGTTCGGCCTGGGCGCGACCTGACCCTCGTCGGCTACGGGGCGACCACCTGGACCTGCCTGGAAGCGGCCGCCGCTCTGGCGCAAGACGGCATCGACGCCGAAGTCATCGACCTGCGGACGTTGATCCCGTACGACGAGGAGACGGTGCTCGCTTCGGTCAAGAAAACCGCGCGGGCGTTAATCGTCCACGAGGCGCCCGTTACCTTGGGTTTTGGTGCCGAAGTGGCCGCGCGCCTCGCCGATGCCGCGTTCCCCTGGCTCGACGCACCGATCCGCCGGGTCGCCTATCCCGACCGGCCCGTGCCCTACTCCAAGGTGCTCGAACAGGAGCTTTTGCCGAACGCGGCCAAGGTAGTCGCCGCGGCGCGGGAGCTGGTGGCGTACTAGAAAGAAGCTTCTCGCTCGGCAACCCCTCTCAGTCCGTCATTCCGAACGTGAGTGAGGAATCTGGGGGGTGGGTGGCACAGATCCCGTTGCGGCGAAGGGATTTAAGGCCGCCCGTCCCCCAGATCCCTCGCTCTCGCTCGGGATGACGGAAAGGGGCGGTTTCACCCTACTGGCCGGCGCCACGCCTTCCATCGAGCTTCACAGGCTTCCTACCAGCACCTCTCGTTCTTCCACGCGCCAAGAGGCATAGGTCAGAGCAGCCCGGATATCGTCGCGTTCGAGGTAAGGATACGCAACGAGGATCTCCTCCTCGGAATGCCCCGAAGCCAGGAGTCCCAAAATCATCCCGACCGTGACGCGGAGGCCGCGAATGCAGGGCTTCCCACCCATGACTTTCGGGTCGAGGGTGATTCGGGCAAGGTCGCTCATAGGTTACCCTCCGAAAGGCCAATATATCTCGCGGAGCTTGCGGCGCGGTCGCCGCCCGCCCCTTCAGTGCGTCGTGGGCTTCTCGCCCCCTTCGATCTCGGCGGCACGGTTCTTGGCGGCCACCACGCGATAGTCGTCGGCCGGCAGGTCCGCCGCGAGGTCGGCGTAGCTCGACTTGAGGAGGGGGACGGCCTGCTCGCGGCGCCCGAGCGCCAGAAGCGCCGCGCCGATTTCGTTTTCGACTTCCGCGATCCGGTAGTGGTGGGGTCCGAAGGTCGCCACCCGGCTCGGCAGCGACCGATCGAGCAGATCCAGGGCCGCCTGGGCTTCGCCGCGGGCCAGCAGCAGGCGGGCGAGCGCCACCATTGGGCGCGAGGTGTTCAGATGAGACGGCCCGTACCCCTTCTCGATCAGGGCGAGGGAGCGGCGCAGCTCCGACTCGGCTTCTTCCATGAGGCCCATGCGGCGATGGAGGTCGCCGAGGTTCGAGAGCGTGAGGGCGGTCAGCGGATGCTCGGGACCGATGAGCTTCTGCCGCATGGCGAGCGCTTCGCGATAGAGCGCTTCGGACTCCGGGAAACGCTTCTCGTACATTAACGTCGTCGCGAGGCTGTCGAGGTTGAAAGCGATGTCCGGGTGGGCGTCCCCCAGCCTGTGGCGCAGTGCGGCGAGGGAATCGCGCAGTGCCTTCTCGCCCTCGGCCAGGCGCCCCCTCTCGCCGAGCATCACGCCGTAGCCCTGAAGGAGATCGCAGACCCTGGGGTGGTCGGCGGGAAAGTTCCGCCGCGCGATGCGCAAGGCGAGCCGGAGATAACTGAGCGACGCCTCGGAAAGACCCTGGCGGCCGCGAACCGTGGCGAGAAACGACAGGCTGGCGGAGACTTTGGGATCGTTCGCACCAAAGAGCCGGAGCCGGATCGCGAGCGCCTCGCTGTGCACGGCAAAGGAATCGTCCAAACGCCCGAGCTGAAAAAGCGCCCGTCCGAGCGTTTCCAACGTGTCGGCGCGCGCCGCGGCCGCGGCCTCCCCCAAGGCTCTCTGCTGCAGCTGGCAGGACATCAGGATACGTTCCCCTTCCGCGTGCTTTCCTTGGAGGAAGCGGAGCAGGCCGAACTGGTACTGGGCGGTCAAGGCCTGTGCCATCGGCACCTCGGCATGACCGCCGAGCGCGAGCGCCCGGACGATCATCGGCTCGGCGCGAGCGTAGACCCCGAGGTTTAAATAGACGTCGCCGATCACGCTCGCGAGCCGCGCTTCGACTTCGGGTTCCCCTTCGACCTGTTCGAGCAGATGGCGCGCGCCGAGATCCAGAACCTCTTCGACCGTCGGCTTCTGGCTGCTCACCCGGGCGTCCGGGTCGGCGCCGCGGAACAGGTCGATCAGCAAGGAGAGGGCGCGCTCCGTACGCTGATGCTCCCGGTCGACCCGGCGCGCCTGGACCGAGGCGAAGAAACCGTAGCCCAGGCTCGACAGGCCGAGCAGCCCGGCGAGCACCGCCGCGAGCGGATTGCGGCGCAGGAACTTCGCCGCGCGGTAGCCCCAGCCGTCCGGGCGCGCCTCGATCGGCAGGTGCTCCAGATAGCGGCGCAGATCCTCGCCCAGGCGCTCGACCGAGGCGTAGCGCCGCTCCGGCTCGGGGCGCAGCGCTTTTTGCAGGATGTTGTCGAGGTCGCCCGCGAGCTGGCGGACCAGACCGCGCGGAGTCGTGGCGCGGCGGTGGGCGATCTCTTCGGGCGAGAGGGTCGCCCCGCGCTGGGTCGGCTCGATGCGTCGCGCGCGCCGGCTGGGGGCATCGGCCTCGCCGGAGCCGGCGGAGGTCGTCTGCCTAGTCGGCGAGGTGCGGGGGAGCGCGCCGGTCAGCAGGCGATAGAGCACGACGCCGAGCGAGTAGATGTCGGTCGCGGTGGTCACCGGCTCGCCGCGCAGCTGCTCCGGGCTCGCGTAGCTCGGGGTCAAGGCCGGCGAGATCGTCCGCCCCCCCTCCTCGTTCAAATCGCCCAGCTCGTTCGGGGAGAGCACCTTGGCGATGCCGAAATCGAGCAGCTTCGGCTGGCCGTCCGCGCCGACCAGAATGTTGCTCGGTTTCAAGTCGCGATGCACCACCAGGTTCTTGTGGGCGTAGGCGACCGCGGTGCAGACGGTGCGGAACAGGCGGATCCGCTCGGGGATCGAGAGTCCCCGCTCGTCGCAATGCCGGTCGATGGGCAGGCCGTCGATCCGTTCGAGGACGAAGAACGGCACGCCGTCGTCGGTCGTGCCGCCGTCGAGCAGGCGGGCGATGTTGGGATGCTCCAGCCGCGCCAGGATCTGGCGCTCCGCAACCAGGCGCTCGGCGAGCCGCGGATCGACCAGCCCCGGGTAGACCAGCTTGACCGCGACCTGATGCTCGTAGGCCTGGTCGGCGCGCTCGGCGAGATAGACGACGCTCATTCCGCCGCGGCCGATCTCGCGCACCAGGGTGTAGTTGCCGACCCTTCGCCCGGCCCATCCCTCGGCCGGGGCTTTCACGGCTCCGGGAATGCCTGCGGGGATCGGCCGGCCGCCGGAGGGCTTCTCGACCCGGGCGGACGGCGAGAGGAACGAGCCGGCCTCGCCGTGCGCGGCGAGCAGCGAGGCGACTTCGTGCGCGAGGTCGAAATCCTCCCCGCACTCGGCCGCGAGCCAGGCGGCCCGCTCAGTTTCCGGACGTTCGAGCGCGGCGTCGAGCAGATCGGAGACCCGCCGCCAGCGCTCAGCGTCCAGGGTCGGCCTCTGCCGGCCCCGGCGGTTTGAGCTCGCGGTAGAGCCAGGCTTTCGCGGCGCGGAACCGGCGCACGACGGTCGCCGAGGAAAGGTCGAGCGCGGCGGCCGTCTCCTCCAGGGTCAGACCGCCGAACGTGTGCAGCTCGACCACCGAGATCGCCTCCGGGTCGAACGCGGCCAGCCGTTCGAGCGCCCCGTCCAACGCGATCAGATCCAGCTCGCGCGCGGGCGCCGCGAGGCCCGCCTCTTCCAGCAGAACGCGCACCCGCCCGCCGCCCCGCTTGTCGCGCGCAAGGCTCCGCGCGTGATCGACCAGGACGCGCCGCATCATCCGCCCGGCCATGGCGCAGAAATGGCTCCGGTTGCGCCAGTCGATCGCGCGCAGCTCGGCGAGCCGCAGATACGCCTCGTGGACCAGCGCGGTCGGCTCCAGGGTGTGCTCGTCGCGCTCGCCGCGCAACTGCGCCGCCGCGAGCCGCCGGAGCTCGTCGTAAAGCGCGGGCACCCAGGACTCCGCGGCGTCGAGATCCCCCGCGCTCCAGGCGTGCAGGAGCTCCGTCACCGACCGTTCCGCGGATGCCGTTTCGATGGGCATGACTTTGAGTATACGAAGCCCGCCGCGCCAGAGTTCCCCCCCATTGGGATGAACCGTGATGGATCGGGACGGATCGGGATTTGATCGACTCGCTTGCGCTTCGGCGCCTATCTGAAAGACGGCGGACATCGTAGGCGTCCGGTTCGCCGGGAGGTCGTTGAAGAATGTGCCGAGGTGAGCTTTTTTTTCGCATCCAGAGACTACTTCTCCTGCAAGGGGGCGGTACGGAGCGGACCAACACGCCCGATCGCCTGCCGCAAAAATCGTGGGACCGCATGCTCTTCGCCGCGTCGCTCGGCGCGGAAGAGCAGGGATTGCTTGCCAGCTTCATCGACGAGCTCCACTGGTGCCTGTTGACCTCGGAGCGTCTGATCTGGCGCAACGACCCGACCCTGGGCAGCCTCTACTGGTCGGAGATCGAAGAGTTCGACGACGGCCGGCAGGAAGTCACCGTCGGCGGCGGCTGGGGCGATCGCATGCCGCTCCCCGCGGAACCGGGCCGCGGCCGGGCGTTGATCCAGAGCGCCCTGCACGAGCTCTGGGCGGATGGTATGGCCAAGGCGGCTTGACGCCTTCCGACCGGTCGGTAGCGGCTTGCCGCACCGGCCCTCACCCCCGGCCCCAACCCATCCCCGCCCGGGGGAGGAACGCTGCGCTCGGCGAATTCTTCTCCGGGATTCCCGGCGAGTTTCCAACATGAAACCATTTCCTCTCACTGCTGCCGACCATCGCCTGGAGGCCGTCTGGCACGGCCCCGCGCCGGACGCCGCGCCGACAATCGTGATGCTGCACGAGGGGCTCGGCTGCGTCGCCGGGTGGCGGGATTGGCCGGCGCTGCTCGCGAAAGAGACAGGCCTCGGCGTGCTCGTCTACAGCCGGTGGGGGTACGGCGCCTCCGATCCGGTCGTGCCGCCACGGCCGCTGCGCTACATGCACGACGAGGCACTCCATTCGCTGCCGGAGGTTCTCGCCGCCGCGGGTGTGCGCGACGCGATCCTGCTGGGGCATAGCGACGGCGCCTCGATCGCGTTGATCTACGCGGGAAGTCCGATCTCGAAGCGGGAGGGCTCGCCGCGGCTGCTTGGTTTGGCTCTGCTCGCGCCGCACGTCTTCTGCGAGGACATCTCGGTTGAAGCGATCACGCTCGCCCGCGAGGCCTACCTTCACGGGGATCTCCGCGACCGGCTCGCGAGGCATCACGGCGAGAACGTCGACGGCGCGTTCTGGGGCTGGAACCGCGCCTGGCTCGATCCCGGCTTTCGTGACTGGAACCTCGAAGAGTACCTACCCGGGATCGAAGTTCCAGTCCTCGTCGTGCAGAGCGAGACCGATCCCTACGGCACGCTCGCGCAGATCGAAGCGATCGAGCGCGGCGTGCGCGGGCCGTATACCTCCTTGGTCCTGGTTTCATGCGGTCATGCGCCGCAGAAGGATCGACCGGACGCGACGACGGCCGCGGTCGTCGATCTCGTGCGGAGGGTCGTCGGATAGATCGAGAGCCCTCGTGGCACGAACCCTGCTCTATACCCCCTCCGTGGCGGCCTCCACTCCGCATTCCATTCCGTTTCGCCGCCACCGAAGGAGGACACGATGAACAGACAACAATGGACTTTTACGGCGGTGCTCCTAGGAGTCATCGTCCTGTCAGCTGGACTGACCGCGCTTCCCGCACGGGCGGATCACGTCTCTGCGCGAGCGGATGTCGGCCTCTACTACGACGAGCTGTCCCCGTATGGGGACTGGGTGGACGATTCGCAATACGGTTCGGCTTGGTGTCCTCGCCACGTCGGGTCGGATTGGCGTCCGTATTCCGATGGCCGTTGGGTCGACAGCGACTACGGCTGGACCTGGGCGTCGGACGAGCCGTTCGGCTGGGCGACCTATCACTACGGCCGCTGGGCCTTCGATCCTCACTACGGCTGGATCTGGATTCCGGGCACGGTCTGGGCTCCGGCTTGGGTCTCCTGGCAGTACGGCGGCGGCTATGTCGGATGGGCTCCGCTGCCGCCGCAGGTCGGGTTCGACTACAGCGTGGGCATTCGTCTCGGCGGGCTCTCCTTGAGCGCCGTGATTCAACCGCGCGATTACCTCTTCGTCTCCGAGCGCGGTTTCCTGGAGCCGCGGGTCGGCCGCTACGCCGTGCCGCGGACGCGCAACCAGGATCTCTGGCGCCGGGCGCGCAACGTGACGGATTATTCGGTGATCAACAACCGGGTGATCAACCGCGGTATCTCGGTCACCAACATCGAGCGCGCGACGCGGCACAAGGTGCCACGCTTCCGAGTCGCGGAAGTGAACAGCCGCGGCTCGGCCGGAGTCGCGAGGGATCAGCTCCGGGTCTACCGGCCGCCGTCCGCGAAGCTTCGCGCGATCAATGTCGCCGTTCGCAACGACGCCGGAGTGCGGCCGGGAGTGGGTCGTGGCCGGGAGCAGGGCAGAGCCCGACAGCCCGAGGCGCGGCCCGACACCCGGATCACCCGCCGTCCGGAGGCGAGACCGCAACCTCGCGCCCCGGAGCGCCGGAACCAGGTCGCGCCGGCGAGGCCGGAATCTCGGCCGAAGCCCATCGCCAAACCCTCGGAGCGTCCCAACAATCGGCCTCCGGTTCAGACCCGGCCGCAAGCCCGGCCTCACAGGCCCGAGCCCGCGGATCGTCCGAACGCGCGGCCTCCGGTCCAAACCCGGCCGCAGCACCGGCCAGAGCCGCAGCAGGTGGAAAAGCCCCGGAACCGGCCTGAGCCGCCGCAGGTGAATCGGCCCCGGACACGACCCACTCCCGAGGTGAGCCGCCCGCAACCGCGGTCCGACAACCGGCCCAATGCTCGTCCGCAGCCTAGGGAGCGGCAGCAGCGCCCCGAGGCCAAACCGCGTCGGCCGCACGGCGGAGGTGGTGGTGGCGGCAACGGCGGACAGCAGAAACCGCATGGCCAAGGCCACGGCGGCTAAGCCGCACTTCGAACTCTCTGACCACCTCTTGCCGACGGCGGTGCGATCTGCACCGCCGTCGGCATTTTTTGCTGATCCGAGGCGAGGGAACGCCCGAAATCGCCTCCGAAACTCTCCTCCTCCGAATGCGTAGCTCTTGGCAACGACTCGCGTTCGACGGCCTTGCCCGCGGAGGATCTCTCGGATGAATTTCCTGCTCGACGCCCGGCTCGCAATCCGTTCCCTGATCAAACGGCCGGGGGCAGCCCTGGTGATGATCCTCACCCTGGCCGTCGGTTTGGGGGTCAACGCGGCGATTTTCGGCGTGCTCGACCGGCTGGTTCTGCGCCCGTTCGTATTTCCCGACGTCGACCGGCTGGTCCTCTTGTCGGAGAAGACGGCGCGCGAAGACTTCGACAAGGCGAACGTCGCGCCGGCGAACTTCTTCGATTTCCAACGCGAGGCCCAAGGCATCCTTGAAAACCTAGTCGCCTACTCCGGGTGGAACGCGAATTTGATCGGCGCCGACGGCCCGGAGAAGGTTCTCGGCACCCAGGTCTCGCCCGACCTCTTCCGCGTGCTGCGCGTCGAGCCCGCGCTCGGACGATTCTTCCTCGCGGCAAAGGGGACCGCTTCGAGCGCTCCGGTCGACTCCGACAGCGTCGTGATCAGCGATTCGCTCTGGCGGAGGCTCGGGACCGATTCGGGAATCATCGGCCGCCCCCTTTCGGTCAATGACCATAGTTACCAGGTGATCGGCGTCGCCCGGCCCGGGTTCAACTTCCCCGAGGGGACCGAGATCTGGTCGACGCTCGTCCTCTCTCCCGAGGAGGCCGCGAGCCGCGAGGATCACTACCTCGGTGCGTTCGGCCGGCTGGCCCCCGGAGTGACGCTCGCGACCGCGGCGGCCCGCTTCGAGGTCGTCGCGGCGAGCCTGCGCTCCCGGTATCCCGACACCAACGCCGGCCGCGGCGCTCTCCTCGAAACCCTGACCGTGGGCCTCCAGGACGCGGGGACGCCGTCGATCCTCGGCCTCTGGCAGGCCGCGGCGGGATTCGTGCTGCTGATCGCCTGGGTC
This sequence comes from Thermoanaerobaculia bacterium, assembly GCA_035995205.1. Lineage (GTDB taxonomy): Bacteria > Acidobacteriota > Thermoanaerobaculia > Multivoradales > UBA5704 > DASYKS01. The sequence continues at coordinate 145,195 of DASYKS010000017.1, read as the reverse complement.
AATCTCGCGAACCTGATGCTCGCCCGCGGCTCCGAGCGCCAGCGTGACCTCGCGGTGCTCGAAGCGCTCGGCGCGAGCCGGTCGCGCAGGATGCTCACTCTGCTCGCCGAGGGCGCGTTCGTGGCGATCGCCGGCGCCCTCCTTTCCCTGCCGATCGCCGCCCTCGCGATCCGCGTGATGCGCGACGCGATGCCGGCCTCGATCCGCAAGTTCATCTACGGCTGGGAGCGCCTGGGGCTGGACGGACGGATCTTCGCCTTCACCCTGGGTCTTGCGCTGTTCTCGGTCCTCGCGTTCAGCGTTTGGCCCGCCCTGCGCTCCTCCGGCTCGCGGCTCGGCGGCGCGCTGCGCCAGGACCGGCGCGGCGGGTCGGGGGTCGGCGCCCAGCGCGGGCGGAGCGTGCTCGTCATCGTCGAGGTCGCGGCCGGCCTAGTACTTCTGGTGTCGGCCACGCTCTGCGTCCGCGGCGCCAACCGGCTGCTCCACGGGCCACAGGGCTACGACCCCGACCGGCTGCTGATGCTCCGGACGACGCTCGTCGAATCTCGCTACGCCGACGACGCCTCGCGGCGCGCGTTCGCCCGTGCGGCGATCGCCCGGCTCTCCACCCTGCCGGGAGTGGAATCCGTCGCGGCGGCCAACCTGCTGCCCGCGACCGGCAACAACAACAGCTATCCGGTGGCGATCGCCGGAGAGCCGGAGCCGGACAAGAGCGACCCGCCGCAGGTGGACGGACGGATGGTCTCGTCGCGCTACTTCGAGACGCTCGGCATGCCGATTCTCGCCGGCCGTGGAATCGCGGCTTCCGATGGTTCGGATTCGCTGCCGGTCGCCGTGATCAGCCGTTCGATGGCCGAGCGGTACTGGCCCGGGCGCGATCCTCTGGGCAAGAAGTTCCGGGCCGGCGAGGAGGGCGAGCCTTGGCTCACCGTGGTCGGAGTCGCGGGCGATCACATCCACCAGTGGTTCACCCGGCGCAACTATCCGACGTTCTTCCAGCCGCTCGAACAAAAGCCGCGCCTCCGGCTCACGTTCGCGATCAAAACCCGCGGCGAGCCCGAGGCGATGGGCCGCGAGGTGAGGAAGGCGCTGATCGACATCGACCCCTATCAGCCGATCTACGACGTCAGCAGTATGCGGCGCTCGATCTCCGAGGCGACGATCGGGCTGCAATACGCCGCGGCGGTGATGGCGGCCTTCGCGTTCTTCGGCGTGATCCTGGCGGTCTCGGGCGTCTACGCCGTGATGGCCTATCGGATCAACCTCCGGCGTCAGGAGATCGGCGTCCGCGTGGCGCTAGGCGCCACGAAGCGCGACGTGCTCGGCCTCACCCTCGGCCAGGCGCTCCGCCTGACGGCGATCGGCCTCGCTGCGGGAGCGGTCCTTTCCGCCTTCGCCGGCCAGGCGATCGCGGGACTCCTACGCGGCGTCGCCGAAGTCGATCTCAGGCTGATCGTCTTCGGGATCGTCCTCCTGGGAGGGGCGATGCTGCTTGCGGCGTTCGTGCCGACCCGTCGCGCGCTCGCGGTCGATCCGGCCGAGGTGCTGCGCAACGAGTGAACCCCTAGGGCTTTTTCTCGCCCTCCAGCTCCTTCCTGCGGGCGTTGAGCTTTTCCGTGAGCTCGCCCTGGTGCGCCTTGGCCACCTCCATGCCGATCACGGTGGCCTTTTGCGTCAACTCGGGCAGCTTGATCAAAGCCTTCCGGCCAGCCGGGGTACGGTAGAAAGCAGCCATCTCCCGCACCTCCGCTTCGTTGAACGTTTCGAGATACACCTTGATCAGCGGCGGCCCCATGTTCTCCCAAGTCAAGACCCGGGTCGCCCACTCAATCATGACGTCTCGATAGGGAGCGATCTCTGGGTTGCCGGCGATCTGAGAATCGATCGCGGCGATCGAGCTGCCGACCATAATCTGCTTCACATCCATGACATCGAACAGCTCGATCACCGCCTGTTCGTGCGAGCTCACTGTCGGCGTGGCCGATTCGCCAGGTTGCTGGGCGTGCGTGGACGCGGTCCAAAGAACCAGCAGGGCAACGGTCAGGGTTTTTCGCATGGTTTCTCCAGAGAGGAAAAAAGTCTGCCGATCATAGCCCGGCACCGCGCCCGGCTGCCTGGCTGCCCGGCTCTCAAGCCTAGACGTTCGAATCGAGAAGAAGTTAGATCAGGCCTCGAACATCGCGCTGATCTCTCGATAGGGCACGGCGTCTTCCGCGAAGGTGAACGTGCCGTGCTGGCGCATCTCCCGGCCGGCGCGGAGAAACGCTCCCAGGGCGGCGCGGGAGAGCGAGCTGCCGACGCTCACCCGCTTGACGCCGATTTCGGACAGCTCCGCGAGGCTCAGCTGCACGCCTTGGAGCCCCATGACCACGTTCACCGGACGATCGACGGAACGGACCACCGTGGCGATGTCCTCGCGGCTCGACAGGCCGGGGGCATAGAGCACGTCGGCCCCCGCCTCCTGATAGGCCTGAAGACGGGCGATCGTGTCTTTGAGATCGGGCCGGCCGACCAGGTAGTTCTCGGCCCGAGCCGTGAGGGTGAACGGAAAAGAGAGAGAACGCGCAGCCTCCGCCGCGGCCCGCACCCGCTCAACCGCAATGCCAAGGGGGTAGATCGGATCGTCCGTGCGCTGGGTGTAGTCCTCGATCGAGCCGCCGACCAGCCCCGTCGCCGCGGCGATCCGAATCGTCTCCGCGACCGTCGCCGGATCGTCCCCGAAGCCATGTTCGAGATCTGCGCTCACGGGCAGATCGGTGGCCGAAACGATTCCCCCCACGTGCGCCATCATCTCGTCGCGGCCGGTGACGTTGTCCCGCCGCCCGACCGAGAACGAATACCCGGCGCTGGTCGTGGCGAGCGCCTCGAAGCCCAAATACGCGAGTAGGCGGGCGGTGCCCACGTCCCACGGATTGGGGATGATGAAAGCGCCGTCCCGCTCGTGGAGAGCGCGAAAGTCGGTTCCTTTTTCGGCCTGCGTTCTCATGCTGCGCTCCTCGGTTCGCGCCCCTTCGGGCGGCGCTCCGGCTGGCTTCTCGGAGATCCGCCTCCGGCAGTCGCTACTTCTCTTTGGCGGGCAGCGCCGCCTTGTAGCGGAGCCCATTGATTAACAGGTTGGTGATCTCGACGTCGCCGAGCACCTCGTCGGAAACGCTGAACAGCCTGCGAGACCGAACGGTCGAAAGATCCGTAATCAGACGTTCCGGGCTCAGTCCCGAGTCGAGATACACAATCGGGCTGGTCCGGTCGTCGACGCCGAAGTTTTCGATCATGGCCGCCATTCGTGCTGTCACCTCGGTTTCGGAGAGACCTCTGTCACCCGGAAAATCGGCGAAAGAGGCCCGGATGGACTCGAACGAGGTGCCTCGAGCCTCGGCCTGGATCTTGCCGAGAGAAGGTCGAACCCCGGGGTTGAGTCCTTCGGCGGCCAAACCAAGAAGGGCATCGCGGCCCGCCGGACCCGCCGACCGCATCATGTAGGACGCCACCCGGGCGAAGGTTTCATCGTCGGGTGAAGCGTTGAGCGCGGTGCGAACCTCCGGAAGTGAATCCGGGGATCCGAGCCACGACAGGATCTCCAGTACACGCCGGGCGAGAGATGGGTCGGCGAGCTTCGTCCTCAAGAGGCCCTCGGATTCGGGGCCATAGGCGCCATAGAGAAAAACGCAGGCGCGAGAGCCATCGAGAATCAGCGCGTGCTCGGGGACTACAATCTCCTCCTCCGAGCGAAGAAACGCCCTCTCGATCACCGGGAGCACGCGGACGGCATGATCTTGGGCGGCTTTATGGACGAAATGGAACAACTCTTGGTGGTTCGCCAAGACGAGAGGAGATTCGAGGTTCAAACGGGTGAGCGCGTCGAGGCTCACCTCTTTGCCTTCCGCGCCGTCGTTCAAATAGACGAAGAAACCGACGTCGAGCAGGATCAGGTCGCTCGGCACCTGCCGCGCAATCTCAGCTCGTAACCGACTCCGCAAGATGGGGAGAACTTCCTCCTTGTGGGTTGAGAAGAGCTCCCACGTTGCATTCATCTGCTCGTTATAGGCATCGTTCACCTCGGCGCTCTGGCCCGCCTGGACGGCGCGGAGCTGTTCAAGTCGAGCGAGGGTCTTCGCTTCCAGCGTGTCGTCCTGACCGTAGGCCGCCATCGCCGAGAGCAGCGCCAGAAGACATAGACCTAGAACCACGAGGGGTTGCGGCCTTCCTGTTCTCATCGAGATGCTCCTTCGGAAGTCAAAAGAATGAGGCGCCTGCTCCGCGATCTCCGGGAACCAGGTCGCTACGCTGCCTGGGCGCTGATGATCATAGCGAGTTGCCCATAGGGGACGACCTCTACCCTGCGCTCAACGGACATCCCCGACCTCCACGAGCAGGGGCCGGTGATCGCTGAAGGCGCGCCACTCTTCGTAGGAGCCGATCTCCACGCGGAGCCCCTTCTTGGCCCATTTCCGCGGCAGGAAGCAGTAGTCGATATGGTAGGGACGCTCCTTCTTCCATTGAAAGTAAAACGTCGGCTGTGTCTCGCATCCATGCGGCTCATCGAGGCAGTGGTGATAGGCGCTCACGAGGCCGAGATCGGAAAGGCGAGAGACCAGTCCTGAGTGGCTGAGGTGAGGCTTGTGCTCGTGATCCCAGATTGTGTTGGAGTTCAAATCTCCGAGGACGACCGTGGGAGAGCGGGCCATCAAATCCCGATACATGTCGATGGCCCTTACGGAGCCTTCGACATAGGGGTAGGTCTGAGGCTTGCCGAGCATCCAGACCGCCATGAGCGTGAACGGTTTCGGCCCGGTTACGGAGATCGGGATTACGTACTTCGGAACGTCGGGCAAGGGCGGAAGCGCTCTGAGCCGATACGGCGGCCGAGCCTGCACCGCGAGGCCCTGCCGTGGGTTGTCGCCGAACCAGAGGCAGGTTCGAGATTCTCTCTCCGGCCTCGCGCACTCCTGCACGACCGCAATATCGGCCGCCAGCGAATCGAGCAGCGGCACCTTCCTCGCGTAGGCTCCGCGGCAGCAGTTCCAGGTGACTAAACGCATGGCACCCGAAGCTCGGCGCCTTGCCTGGGTCGCTACAGCCCCAGCGCCGTGGGGTGCCTCGGCTGGTAGAGGCCGAGCTCACCGCCGCTCGGCAGCGGAATCGTCGTCTTTAGACCCCAAGGCGCTTGGTCGATCTCGGTGCAGACGACGTTCTTCGCGGCGAGCGCCTGGACGGTCGCCTGGAGGTCTTCGCACATCAGGTAGACGACCGCCCCCAGGAGTTGATGCCCTGCGTGTTTCTGTCCGGGAGAATCGTCATCTTCGATCGGGTGGAGGGCAGCCTCCGCCGGGGGCAGCGCGAAGATCAGCCAGCCGTGCCCCGCATCGACCGAGCGAAGCTCCAGGACGTCGCTAAAGAAGGCCCGATCGGCTTCCGGGTCGCGGCTATAGAAGAGAACATGGGCGCCGTTGAACATGGTGCGACCCTATCAATTTTTAGACCCGCTCGATCGTCTCAAGGGGCAAGCGGGCGAGCAGCTCGCGCACCGTCCGCCCTGCCGATGGCACCTGGACGTCGGGGATCAGATCGGCGAGCGGCTGGAGCACGAAGCGCCGCTCGGCGAGGCGGGGGTGAGGAAGGGTCAGCTCGGGACGGTGGGAGATCCGCTCGCCGAACCAGAGCAGGTCGAGGTCGAGCGGGCGCGGCCCCCAGCGCTCACCGCGTCGGCGGCGGCCGACCGAGCGCTCGATCGCCTGGCAGAGCGCCAGGAGCGATTCCGCGTCGAGGGGAGAGCGAGCGACGAGCGCGGTGTTCAGGTAGTCCGCCTGAGGAATCGGCGAGACCGCGGGGGTGCGGTAGAACGGCGCCACCCGAACGTCCGACAGATGGTGGCGCAAAACGACAAAGGCCCGATCGAAGTGCTCTTCGACGGGCCCGAGGTTGCCTCCGAGGGCGAGCGCGACCTGAGGGTCACTCCTCGTCGTCGTCGATGTCCTCTTCTTCCTCGTCGGGGGTGAGGTCGGCTCCGACGAGATCGTCGTCGATCAGCTCGTCGTCCGCCGCGACCTCCCCTGCGACCTCTTCCGGCTCGTCGTCGAACGTGCGCGCCACTTCCGCCTTACGCTTCTTGCGCGCCGCCTGGGTCGCGGCGAGCTGGGTCGACGGGGCGGCGTGGGTCTGGTTGGCGCCGCACTTCGGGCAGATCGGCTCCGGCTTGCCCAAATCGTAGAACTTGGTGCCGCAGCTATAACACTCGTGCTTGTTTCCGAGCTTGGTTTCGGCCATTGAGGCGGATCTCCGCCGCGGCGAAGAAGCCGCGATTTCAGGCGCGGGAACGTAGCACCCGCTCCCGGTGGTGTCAACGGTAAGGGCGTCCAGAGGTCGCCAGAGGGCTTGGGTCCTATCCGATCGGAGCCGCGCTCGATGGCGCCGCATGGCTTGGCGCCCAGTCCGGCATGACTCTCTTTAGATACTCATCGAACAGAGGCACGGTGAACGCCGTGTCGCCATGGGCTGGGCTGTAGATCATTCCTTTGACAATCAGCGCTGACCGACGGGGCGCGACGGTCTCAACTTTGACCCGCAAGCACGTTGCAATATCTCCTGATCGGTGCGGTCCGGGTCCAAGGTGGGCCATAGCGCGGAGATACTCCTTTTCTTTTGGGGTAAGCCGATCGTAGCGGACAAGGAAGAAGTTCTTATCTAGCTGTCTGATCACCGACTCTCGAGCGGCCTCTACGTCGTGGAGGCTGATCGGAGAAGCTTCGGCATAATTCCAGACGTGATAGCCCCACTCTTGCAGGAAGTAAGGGTAACCGTGGGCTAACTCTACGAGTTTGTGGAGTGCCGACTCCTGAAATTCGACCCCCGCCTTTTGGGCCGGGATCAAGAGCGCCGCCGCTGCATCATCGTGCATCAACGAGCCGATTTCAGGGAAGTCAAACAGCCGCTCCGCGTAAGATTTCGCATCTCCCGCAATGCCTGGCAGCTGGGGAAGACCTGCCCCTGCTAGAACTACGGGCAGATCGGACTGTGTCGTGCGATGCACAGCCATGATCAGGGCGGCCAATTCATCGATCGAGAGATACTGAACTTCGTCGATCGCCAGGAGGAAGCCCGAGTCTCGCGAGCGGACGGCCTCACCAACTGCTACTAGGAGATCGGTGATGTCCTCGGCGAGGATTCCTGAGTCCCCCTGACCGAAGAGCGGTTCAACGTCAATACTTACTGATGATCCGTCTGGCAGCTGAAGGCTAAATGCCTTCAATACACCAAGAGCCTTCTTGATCGCATGCGTGGGTCCCGTGCTTCTCAGGGTTAGCAGCACCTTTCTCAAATGCGCTGCGAAAAGAGCCCTGAAGTTTTTGGTCTCTGGGGCTTCAATGTACGCACAGCGGATGCCTTCAGTCACGGCGATTTCGACGAATCGATTGAGAAGGACCGTTTTGCCTACGCCCCGGAGCCCGATGGGCATTAGGCTTTTCCCAGGTCTGCCTGCGAGAGCCCGGCGTAAGGTCACTCCAAATCGCTCAATCAACTCATCTCGACCGATTAGAGCAGGCGGTTGGGCTCCGGCGCCCGGACGGTAAGGATTGGTGAGCTCATCCATCTCAACAGACCTTACCATGACTTATGGATCTTATGGCGACGAGGCTAAGGTCTGCATAACTGGCGTCCGCCCTTCCCTGGACGCCCTCCACGCCAAGCCGCTAACAAAAACGCCGTAGTGCTCTGAAGCACTACGGCGTCAATTCTCTACAGGTGAGTTTTGTCTACGAGGCGGTGTCGAGGAACGGCTTGAGCTTCGTCGAGCGGCTCGGGTGGCGAAGCTTGCGCAGCGCCTTGCTCTCGATTTGGCGAATCCGTTCGCGGGTGACGTTGAACGACCGGCCGACCTCTTCCAGCGTGTGCTCCGAGCCGTCGCCGACGCCGAAGCGCATCTTGAGCACCAGCTCCTCGCGCGGCGTAAGCGTTTTCAGCACTCGTCGCGTCTGCTCGCGCAGGTTGGTGAAGATCACCGAATCGATCGGCGACACTGCGTTCTTGTCCTCGATGAAGTCCCCGAGGTGCGAATCTTCCTCTTCGCCGATCGGCGTTTCGAGGGAGATCGGCTCTTGGGCGATCTTCATGATCTTCCGGACCTTCGAGGCCGGCAGGTCCATCCGCTCGCCGATCTCTTCGGCGGTCGGCTCGCGGCCCAGCTCCTGGACCAGCGAACGGCTGGTCCGGGTCAGCTTGTTGATCGTCTCGATCATGTGGACCGGGATGCGGATCGTCCGCGCCTGGTCCGCGATCGCCCGGGTGATCGCCTGGCGAATCCACCAGGTGGCATAGGTCGAGAACTTGTAGCCGCGCCGGTACTCGAACTTCTCGACCGCCTTCATCAGGCCGATGTTCCCCTCCTGGATCAGGTCGAGGAACTGCAGCCCGCGATTGGTGTACTTCTTGGCGATCGAGACCACCAGCCGCAGGTTGGCGACGATCAGCTCTTCCTTCGCCCGCTCGCACACCGATTCGCCCGCGCGGATCTTGTCGATCGTCGAGGCGATCTCGGCGTGGGTCGTGCCGTAGCGCTCCTCCAGCTCGCGGAGAGCCGTGCGGTACTTCTCGATCCGGCGCCGGTGGAGCGCGCGCAGATCCTCGTTCGTCTCGCGCTTGAGAGCGGTCTGCGCCCGCTTGATGTCCAGCTCGAAACGGGAGAACTGGCGGTCGATGTCCTTCAGGAAATCGACCAGCCGGTTACGGGTCTGGACCGAGAAGTCGATCGTCCGGATGTCCTTGGCGATCCGCGCCACGACCCGGTCGATCTCGCGCTCGATCTCCAGGTACTTCTCGCCGTCTGGCTTGCAGCGCTTCTGGCGCTTGCGCAGCTCGCCGATCTCGGTGTCGTTGACGGCGATCTGCTCGAACACGCGCAGGTTGTTCTTGATCCGGTCGGCCGCCTTGGTATCGAGCGGCTCGTCCGGGTCGGACGACATCAGCTCCATCATCAGGCGCTTGTCGCGCTGCGCCATCTCGTTCAGGCGCAGCAGCTCGCGCAGAACCACCGGGTTCTCGCACAGCGCCTCGTAGATCAGCCACTCGCCCTGCTCGATGCGCTGAGCGATCTCGACCTCCCCCTCGCGGTCGAGCAGGGGGACGGTGCCCATCTCGCGCAGATACATGCGGACGGGGTCGTTGGTCTTCTCATGGACGGTGAGACCGAACTCGGTCGTCTCGTCCTCTTTCTTGTCGAACTCGTGGGTGGCCGACTCGGACTCGTCGCGGTTCTGATAGCGCTCCGGCCGATCGATCACGTCGATGCCGAGCTCCGCGAACCGGAGGTAAACCTCATCCAGCTCGTCCGGCAGGGCGACCACCTCTTCGGGCAGCAACTCGTAGATCTCGTCGTAGAGAAGATAGGTCTTCTCCTTACCGAGCTCGATGAGCTGTTTGACCGAGGAGTATTTCTCTTCGACCGGTGCCAAGGCGGAAATCGTCAAGTTGAGCCTCCTCGCGGCGTCTTTGGAGAGCGGGTCATTGGGGAATCGCGCTGCGGGAACCGACGCGTCAACTTATAGAATCTCCCGCACTCATCCGGGAATTCCGGGAATGCAGGGAGCGGGCCAACCTCGTCTTCTCGGCGAGGAGCCTCTCTAAGCGAACGTGGTCCCCAGCGCGCTCGGCCCGAAGGATCTCGCTCGCCAGATCTTTGAGCCGCTGTTGCTGCCAACGGCGTACTAGTTTTTCGAGGGACCCGGAAAGCCCAGGCTTTCCCAGGGTAACGGCGCCTTCTATCACGATTTGAGAAAGACGGGCAATCGCCCGATCATCGGGTTCGAGCTCGGTGCGAACCGAGCGAACATCCGGGGGGGAGCCACTGCTCCGGCCGTATAAAGCAACGAACGCGCGGAAAATATTCCTGCATTCGGCATCGAGGAACGCTTCGGGTTCCGGCAGCTCGGAAAGCGCCGGCAGGGCCTCGCCCGCGAGCAGGAATTCCAGCACCTGCTCCTCCGTGGTCCGGACCAGGCGCTTGCCGCGAAGCGCCGGGGAGGGCGATTCGGGCGGCAATCCGGAAGTTCGGGGCGTTTCGCCCCGGTTGGGAGAGGGAGCCTCGGATCCCATCCGGCGGGACATCAGCTCGGCGGGCACCTGTATGCGTTCGGCGGCGACCCGGGCGTAACTCCAGCGCAGGATCGCGTCGGGGATCGGGCGCAGCAGCTCGGCGACCGCCGCGGCGGCCTTGGCCTGTTCGCGCGGCTCATGAGCGCTTTCCGCCGGGGCGACCCTTTCCAGCTCGGCGACCACTCCGTCCGGCGCGTCGGCGACCGCCGCGGCGACCGCCTCCGGCCCTTGGGCGAGGCGGAGCGAATCGGGATCGTGCCCGTCGGGGAAGCGCGCGCGGCGCACGGCGAGCCCCTCGGAGAGGAGCAGCGGCAGCGCGCGGCGGAACGCGTTCTCCCCCGCGCTGTCCCCGTCGTAAGCGATCACGGCCTCCTCGGCATAACGCTTGAGGAGCTTCGCCTGCTCAGGCGTCAGCGCCGTGCCCATCCCCGCCACGGCTCCTTCCAGGCCGCAGGCGACGGCGCCGAGGACGTCGAAATACCCTTCGACCAGGATCGCCCGGCCGCTCTCGCGGATCGCCCGTTTCGCCTGGTCGAGGCCGTAGAGCAGGTTTCCCTTGTGGAAGCTCGCGGTCTCCGAAGTGTTGACGTACTTCGCCTTGTCGTCGCCCAGCGCCCGGCCGCCGAAGCCGACCAGCCGGCCCGCGGCGTTCTTGATCGGGAACATCAACCGGTTGCGGAAACGGTCGTACGGGTCGCCGCCCTGGCGCTCGGCGCTCCGCTCCGGCCGCGCGACCAGGCCGGCCGCTTCGAGGTCGCCGACGGGAATTTTGCCCCGCAGGGCATCGAACAGACCGCGCCAGCCGTCCGGCGCGAACCCGAGGCCGAAACGGTCGATCAGCGCGCCCGGAATCCCCCGCTTTTCGAGGTACCCGCGGGCGAACGTCGAGCGCTTCAACTGGTCGACGAAATACCCTTGGGCTGCCGCCAGCGCCCCTTCCAGATCGCGCTCGTCCCGGCCCCCGCGCCGCTCGGGCGCCGCGGGGAGCGGAATGCCGTACCGGCGGGCGAGCGACTCGATCGCGGCCGGAAAGTCGTCCCCCGAAAGCAGCATGTGGAGCTTGATCGCGTCGCCCCCCTGGCCGCAACCGAAGCAGTAGAACAGTCCGGGGCCGGGATCGACGCCGAACGAGGGGCTCTTCTCCTTGTGCAACGGGCAGAGACCCTGGTACCGGCGCCCGGCCTTTTGCAGCCGGGTATGCTCCGAGGCGACGTTCAGGATGTCCGCCGCGTCGCGGACCGCCTGAATCAGCTGCGGAGTCAGATGTACGTTGCCGAGGGCCATGGTCGTTGCCTAGATGGCTTAGATTCGTTGACGGTTGAGACGCCTGCGGACGGCCAATTTCCTGTCGCCGGTAAATTCTGCTCACGGGATACTTCTTGGAGTGCGTGCCGCCCCTTTATTGAGGACGCGACATCGAGCGCCGGAGCGCGCCGCACCAAGGCGCCCCGCAAGAGTTAGAACGTTTGGCGGCGCACATCCGTTCCTTCTCACCCCAATAAGGCGCGATCAGGCGTTCTTGAGAGTCACGACGGTCGCACCGTTGCCGCCTTCTTCCGGATCGCCCGGCCGAAGGTTAGCGACCGCCCGGTGGCCGCGCAGGTGCTCGCGGACCGCCTGGCGCAACTTGCCCGAGCCGTGGCCGTGAACCACGCGGATCTCCTTGTGGGTGCCGCGAACGGCCTGGTCGAGATAGGCGTCGAGCTGTTCGAGGGCGGATTCGACCCGCTGGCCGATCAGGTGCAGCTCCGGCGGGCTCGAAGCGCTCTCTTCGGCATCGCGCGAGCTGCCGCGCACGCCCCCCATTCCTCCGGGCACCGCGCGCGGCGCGCGCACTCCTCTTACGCTTCCTTCGACCCGGCCCGCGCGATCCGCGGCGACGAACGCCTCCGCCTTGGCCGGTCCGTCGCTCCCGGGGGCCAACGCGCCCAGCTCCTCGGCCCGGCAGCGGACCCTTTTTCCATGGACGGAGACTTCCGCCCGGTTCCCTTCGAGCTTTTCGAGCTTCCCCTGCCAGCCGAGCCCCAGATGGCGCACCAGGCCGCCGACCCGCAACGGCCCGGCGGGCGCCTCCGGCTCGGAGACCAGCTCGGGCGCCTCGGCGAACAAGCGCTCGGCGGCCTCCACCTCCAGGCCGCGCCGCTTGCCCTGCTCGAACCGCTCGCGCAGCCGCTCGACCTCATCGCGCAGCCGAGCCGAGGTCTCGCGCCGGAAGGCGTCGAGATCGCCTTTCAATTTCTTCCCCACGGTCTTCCGCTCTTCCGTGGCGGCGGCCAGCTCCTCGGCCAGCCGGCGGCGGAGTTTCTCGGCGTCCGTACGCTCGACCTCAAGCTCGGAACGCGTCTCGGCCAGCTCCTGCCGCGCCCGCTCGACCTCGACCAGCAGGCGGCGCAGATCGCGGTGCTCGGAGCCGAGCCGGGCTTCCGCCTGATCGAGCCATTCGGCCGGCAGGCCAAGACGGCGCGCCAAAGCGAGCGCTTCGCTCCCTCCCGGCGGGCCGGGCACGAGCCGGAACGTCGGCCGGCCGGTCTGCGGATCGAACTCCATCGCGGCGCACGAAGCACCGCCGGTTTCCAGAGCCGAGGCCGCAAGCTGGGCGAGGTGCGTGGTGATGACGGCGAGCGTCTTCTTCTCGGCCAAACTTTCGAGCAGTGAGGTCGAGAGGGCAGCCCCCTCCTCCGGATCGGTGCCCGAACCCAGCTCGTCGAGCAGCACCAGACTGTTCGGCCCCGCCGCTTCCCACGCCTCTTTGAGGCGAAGCAGACGGCCGCTGAAGGTCGAACGGTCAGCCAAAAGATCTTGCTCGTCTCCCACCGTGGCGACCAGACGGGAGAGGAACGGCACCCGGCTGCCGATCGCGGCGGGGATCGGCAGGCCGCACAGCGCGGCGGCGGCAAGCAGGCCGGCGGTCTTCAAGGCGACCGTTTTGCCGCCCGCGTTCGGGCCGGTGATGACCAGAATGCGGCGCTCCCCCATGAGCGAAAGATCGAGCGGCACGATCGTCCCGCCGTGCCCCGCCTGGCCGAGCGCTTCCTTCCGTGCCTCGGCGAGGCGCGAATCGAGCAGCGGATGGCGGGCGGACAGCAGGATCAGCTCGGGGGAGTAAGTGGAAGACGCTCCCGCACCCGGTCCGATCTCGGGCAGCAGAGCCTCGGCGACCGCGGCGTAGCGCAAGGCGGCCTGGAGCAGGTCGAGCTCGGCAACGAAATCCGCGATGCCGCCCGGTCCGGAAATCGCCGGAAGCTCGGCGCGCGCCGCGGCGATCAGCTCGTTCAAGATCCGCCGCCGCTCGGATTCTTCGTCCTCGACCGACTGCTGCAGCTCGTTGTTCGACTCGACGACCTCGATCGGTTCGAAGTAGAAGCTCTTGCCCGTGCCCGAGCGGCCGTGGATCAAACCGCCGCTCCGGCCCTTGGCGCCCGCGTCGAGCATCAGGACCAGTCGTCCTCCGCGGAGCGGAATCGTCTCTTCCGCCAGCTCCGTGCGATGGTTCTGCACGTAGCCGCCCAACTCGGAATAGAGCTGGTCGCGCACCCGGCGGATCTGCTTCCGCAATGCGGCGAGCTTCGGGCTCGCGTCCTCCCGTACCTCGCCCCGCCGGTCGAGCGCGCGGTCGATTTTCGACAAAAGCTGTTGCAGGTCGGGCACCCGAAGAGCGATCTTGAGGAGAGCCGGGCAGGATTCGGCGCTGCGAATGCGCGAGGCCGCCAGGCGCGAAGCGCGCAGCAGATCGGCCAAGCGAACCAGGTCAAGCCCTTGAACCGGCGGCCGGCCGGTCACCAAACGCTCGACCAGCTCGCCCACCGGAACGTCGAAATCGGGGACCAGCGGCCCCAGCCCGATGAGCCGGCCAGCCTCTTCGATCCGCCGCCGCTGGGCGAGCAGAGGCTCTTCCTCGACAAACGGAGCGAGAGCCAACACCCGCTCGCGCCCCAAATCGGTCGACGCGAAATGAGCGACCACTTCGAGCAGCGACGGCAGCTCCAACGCCAAGGCGGTCGCCTCGGAGAGAACTTGGGCTCTCCCGTCGGGCTCCTCGGGGCTCTCGTCTTCGAAATCTGGCGGCTGGTTCATCACGGGCTCTTCGGTAATTAGGTTCAACAGGTTGGGGTCAAAAGAAAAGCGGGAGCGGGGTAACAACCCCTCTCCCGCTTTGGGTGCTGCTCGGATCGCGAGGCGTCAACCTCGGCGGATCAGGACAGTCCCTGGCGCCGCTCCTCGACCAGCTTGCGCGCTTGCTTCTTGCGCGCTTGGATGGTCTTGCGCTTGCGCTTGACGGAGGGCTTCTCGAAATGCTGCCGCTTGCGCAGCTCGGTCAGAATGCCGGACTTCTCGATCTTCCGCTTGAATCGGCGGAGGGCATTCTCGAAGCTCTCTTCTTCTCGCACGTGCACGACGGGCATCCGAAATCACCTCTCTTCTGGCGCGGCCCGATGGGTCCGTACGGTAGGCGACGTTCGACAAACCAAGAAACGCCTACCCGCCCATGGCGCGAATCTTTATCATCTCAGGGCGGGGAGGCGAGGTCAAGAGGCTGGATGAGCTGAGCGAGAAGCCGCCACAGGTCGCCTCGTCCCACCCGCCTCGCCTCGCTATGCCGCGGTCTCAAGGTTCTCGCGCAAGATCCGTGGATGCCGAGCCGCGATCCGCAGCAAAGCGATCGCGGGACCCTCGGGGCGTCGGCGACTCTGCTCCCAATTTCTGAGGGTGTGGACGCTGATTCCCATAGCCTGCGCAAACTGCGTCTGGGTGAGCGCCACGAATCGCCGTAGCGCCGCGACATCCTCGCCGGACTCAAAGTCCCCCGCCATCAGGCGCTTCCGCAGCTGAGCCAGAATCGCCCGTGCAAAGTGCTCCTCGGTAAGCTCTGGAATGTCAGTCATAGCAAATTCCTGTGTGCGTGGTAGAGGCTTTGCTCCCGCGGGTTCGCCCAACGAGGATTCGGGGCCGGGGTCGCCTTGCGGATCAGGAACTCGTCCTTGTCGGCCTGCGAAGGGCCTTTCTGGGCAGTGACCGCCGAACGAGCCTGCGAACCCTGCGCGCTACCGCCACCGCGCGGCGCGCTGCGGCGAGCGAAATCTCCTCCCAGCCGGGATACCGAGCGCTCGTTGCATATTCGGTCAAGCGCGCCTGCTCCTCTGAGCTGAGGTCCGGTCTGAGCTCGGCGGGCACGAGCGACCACAACCTCTCGAGGTCGTGGGTCTTGGGGAAGTCGATCCCTTCCAAGACCAGAACCGCTTTCAGGTACTTCTCGACACATTGCTGGGCGTGAAAGCAAACCGTGTCCGTAGGACAGCTCGCCCCGAGGGTGAGAGTGTGGGCTGCATTCGCGAGGTCGTTGTCAGCCTTCAACAGCCAATCTCTGCATACGACGATCCGCAGCTCACGGTCGGGCATACAGAATCTTACCCTCCCGTGCCGCAGGCCGCTCGATGGTCCCGGGGATCTCCTGCCGCCACCGGAATTCCTCCGGGCTCGTGACCACGATGTCCTTCGGGACAGAGATGCCCCGCAGGGCAAGCCTGATCTCTATCTGTTTCTCCAGCTTTGAACCCAGAAAGGGCATCACAACCAACAGGTCGACGTCGCTGTCAGCCCCTGCTTCGCCACGCGCGTGCGAGCCGAAAAGAATGATCCTCTCGGGGTGAAAGCCACTGACGATGCGGCGCACCATCTGTTGAATCTCGGTTCTGGCCATGGCGTTCATCCTGACCGTGCAGGCCGGAGACTGTCCCCGCACGTTACGTCATGTTACGCCGCCGGCAACACCTACGCCAGCGGCTCGGCCCCGACCAGCAGGAGAGGGCTTGGCGGAAGCAGGAACGGGAGGCGCCAAGCCGTTTCAATGTAAGCTTTTGGCAGGCGACTGAGTTATATGACGAAGCGTTCCGTTCTCACCCTTCTTCTCGTCCTCGCGCTCGCCGCCGAGAGCGCCCTGCTCGGATTTCTCGCGCTCCGCACGCGCTGGCAAGGCGCGGCAGGCGCCACACCCGTCGAGCGCGGCAGGAAGGTGGCCACGAGTATGGGCTGCTTCGCCTGCCACGGACCGGGCGGAGAGCGCGGTATCCCGAATCCGGGGGCTCAAGGCGAAACCGTGCCGGAGTGGAGCGGTGGCACCTGGATGATGTGGAACGACCGGGAAGAGGACACCCGCGCCTGGATTCTCGACGGCCATCCGCCCGGCCACGAGCCCGACAAGGCGGCTCTGCTCCGCATGCCAGCCTACCGGGGCCTTCTCTCCGAACGCGAGCTTGCCGACCTTTCGGCCTATGTGCAAACCGTATCCGCCGCGGGCGGCCCCGACGACCCGAAAGAGATAGAAGGCATGAGCCGCGCCCAAGCGCTCGGCTGCTTCGGCTGTCACGGATCCGAAGGGCGCGGACTGATCCAGAACCCCCGATCGTTCAAAGGCTACGTGCCGCCCTGGGACGGCGCCGATTTCACCGAGCTGGTCGCCGACGAAGCCGAGTTTCGCCAATGGGTGCGGAACGGGGTCTCCTTGCGGATGAAACGGAATCCCGCCGCCCGGGCGTTTCTCAACCGTCAGCCGATCAAAATGCCTGCCTATGGCCCGCGGGCGACCGACGCCGACCTCGCGGCACTTTGGGCTTATGTGCAGTGGGTGAGGACGCACCCGCGGACCGGAACTCCGGGGGCGGGATCGCACGCGAGGTAGGAGCCCTAATACCGAACCCACTCCAAAACCAACCCCCGAGCCGGAGCCGTAGACCCCGCCTCCCCCCGCCCGGCCCCGCGCAATAACCCCACGAAGTCCTCGACCGAACGCTCGCCGAGCCCGACCTCGATCATCGTTCCGACCAGCGAGCGCACCATTCCGCGGAGGAAGCCTTCGCCTTCGATGCGGAAATGCAGTTCCTCCCCCTCTTCCGTCCAGGCCGCGGCGAACATCTCGCGATGGCGGTCGCCGTGGGCGGCCCCGGCGAGAGTGAAGGCGGTGAAATCGTGGCGGCCAGGAAGGCGGGCGGCGGCTTGGTTGAGGCGCTCTAGGTCGATCGCCGGGGAGACCTTCACCGCAAACGGGGAGTCGAGCGGAGAGAGGACTTCGGCGCGGCTCAGGCGGTAGAGGTACTGCTTGGCGAGGGCGGATTTTCGGGCGTGGAAGCCTTCCGGAACCTCTTGGGCCGTCAGCACGCGGATGTCTTCGGGCAGATGGTGATTGGTGCCGTGGACCAAGCCGCGGAGGGGGAAGTCGGGGCGGCCGATCGCTGCGAGGTCGAGGTGGGCTCTTTGGCCCCTGGCGTGGACTCCGGCATCGGTGCGGCTCGCCCCCACGATGCGAACGACTTCCCCTTCGGCCAGCCCGAGTAGGCGGGCGAGCGCTTCTTCGACGACCTGCTGGACGGCGAGGGCGTTCTCTTGCCTTTGCCAGCCGGCGTAGGCGGTGCCGCGGTAGGAGAGGGTCAGGAGGGCGACCATCGTTTTCCCAGGATCGAGAAGAGCGCGAACGGCGCCCAGATGGCGAGGTACACCCAGGGCCAGAGCGGCACGCCGAAAAGTTTGGGCACGTAGGCGAGCGGCATAAGCGCCGCGAGCAGCAGCCAACGGCGCTCTTCGTGAAGGGCGACCCAGGGGAGCACCCAGAGGAGATACCACGGATAGACGGTGGCGGATGTGAGCATCAGCCGGCCGAACAGACGGCCGGTACCGAGAATCGGATCGCGCTCTTTGAACGAGGCGGCGACCGCGGCGAGGGCTAAGCCCGCGAGCAGGAGCTTGGCGAGAAAGCGCGGATAGGCGTAAGGGTAGAAGGGATTCCAGAAGGTCCACCACTCAGTGCGCGCCTTCGCGGCGTCGAGCGCCGCGTGCGTTGCCGGGCCGGCTCCCGCCCATTCGAGCGCGCGCCAAAGGGGCTCGTAGAGCGGGCCATTCCACTCCCAGGAGACTCCGTAGGTGGCGAGCCCGGGCGGCAGGCCGCCGACCGAAATCACTACGGGCGCGAGCGCCAACCCGGAGAGGCCCAGCGCGACGAGCAGGAACGCCCAGGGCCGGCGGCTCTGGCGCGCCCACATCGGCAGGGCGGCGAGAGGGGCGAGCTTGGCGAGAATGCCTGCCGCGGCGGCCGTTCCTGCGGTTACCGGTCTACGGGGCAGGACCGAAATGGCCCAGACCGCTCCGATACAGGCGGCCGCTCCGAGCGCGTCGACGTGTCCCATGCCAGCGACTTCGAGCACGACGAGCGGGTTCCAGGCGTACCAGGCGACCCGCGCTTCGGGCAGGCCGGAACGGCGGGCGAGCGCGAGCAATAAGGCGCAGGCTCCCAGGTCGGCAGCTGTGGCGAGCAGCTTCCAGATCGGGAGCGGAACCGGAAAGCGCGCGGCTATACTGAAGGCCGAAAGCGCGAGCGGCGGATAGACCGTGGGCACCTCGCGGTGCGGCAGACGGCGCCAAAGCTCGTCGCGCAGAGGGGCGAGGCGCGGGGAATCGGGGGGCTCCCGGTACGGGTTGAAGCCGGCCGCGGCCACCCGGCCGTCCCAGAGATAGCGGCGCGCGTCGTCGGATAAGGTCGACGGCAACGCGATCACGAGAAGGCGAACGAGAAGCGCGACGCCGAGAATCGCCCGGCCGAGAGAGGGCGTTGGGGCCGCGCGCGAAAGGCCGCGCACCGAGAACCAGAGACCGGCCGCGCCGAGGCCGAGCACGAGCAGGGTGAAAGCCGGATGACGGGCAAGATCGTAGAGCAGGAGCAGAGCGAGGCTCGTCGCGATCGGCGGCAGGGCCGCGAGGATGAATGCGATGCTTCGACCCCCGGCGGGGCGGTCCGGCGGGCGTTCGAGATCGGAATCCCCTGACGATGCGGCAGCTTTAGGCAACGGTCCTCCTCGGGTCCTACTATCTCGTATATGTTCCTGCTCTCGGTCCTGCCACGATTCGGTCGCCGAGCCGCAGATCTGAGCCCAGGACGCAAAACAACCGACCGCCGCCCGGAAGCCGCGAATGCAGCCCCTGGAACTGATCGAACCCCAACCCCAAGCGGACGAGGTGACGCTCCGGCCCGCGACGCCGCGCGACGCCGACCTGCTCCGCTTCTGGCGCTCGGAGCCCGCGGTTCGACGCTTTCAGCCGCTCAACGATCTGCCCGCCTCGCAGCTGCGCTCGGATCTCGCGCACCAACGGATCTCGGATCTCTACAAGGGCCGGGGCGACAAATACCAATGGGTGATCCAGCTCGGCGAACAGCCGGCCGGCTGGATCACGCTGGTGATCGGCAATTGGGAGCACGGCCTGGCCGAACTGGGCTACGCGCTGTCGACCCCGTTCCAGCGCCGCGGCATCATGAAGCGCGCGATCACCCTGCTGGTCGACGACCTGTTCGCGAGCACCCAGATCGAACGGGTCGAGGCTCGCTGCGCCCTCGACAACGTCGGCTCACAACGCGTGCTCGAAAGCACCGGCTTCGCCCGCGAAGGGATTCTCCGCTCCTACTTCCGGCTGCGCGGCGCCCGGGTCGACAACTACCTGTACTCGCGGCTCAAGCCCTCGGCTTGATTCGACAGCCGCGCGATCAGAGCCGGGTTCGGCCTACAGCATCTCCAGGTTGGCGAACTTCGCCACCAGCTTGCGCTTGCCTGCCTTGTCGAAGAAGACGGTGATCTTCGCGTCGTCGCCTTGGCCGTCCATTTCGAGCACGACCCCTTGGCCGAGCGTGGGATGGCGGACGCGGCTGCCGCGCTTGACCGGCCGGCGGGGTAGGGTGTCCGGATCGGGTTCGAGCGTTCGCTCGCGGTAGCCTGAGGGGGCGGCGGGCCGGGCGGGGGACGCCGGCCGCGTTGCCGGTTGGTTCGAGAAAGGCGGCGGGCTCGCCGGGCGGCCGTAGCCCTCGGTCGAGCGCCGCGTTTCGGGGCTCTGCGGCGAGCCGTACCGTGGCTCCGGGGCGGCCGGAGCCGTCGACCCGCCGGAGGCGGGCGACTGGCCGAAAAACGAATAGATCCCCGCGCTCTGCTGCGAGAATTGCGGCGAGAAGCGCTCATAGCCGACCAGCTCGGGGCTGCGGGTGACGATCAGCAGCTCCTCCGGCAGCTCGCCCAGGAACGGCGATTCGAGCTGGTCCTGGTAGCGCCCCGCGATCCGCCGCCGTCGGCAGCTCGTGAGGTAGAGCCGCTCGCGCGCACGGGTCATGCCGACGTAGAGCAGCCGGCGCTCCTCTTCCAGGTTCTCCCGCGCGCCCTGCGAGTTGAAATGGGGCAGCAGCCCGTCTTCGAGACCGGCCACCACCACGGAGCGGAATTCGAGCCCCTTGGCGCTGTGGAGAGTCATCAGCGAGACCCCTTTCTCCCCCTCCCAGCCGTCGAGGTCGGCGACCAGCGAGACGTGGTCGAGGAACGCGGTCATCAGATCCTCGTCGGTCGCGGCGTTGTAGCTGTTCGCCTCGGTGAACTCCTGCGCCGCCGAGAGAAACTCCTGGATGTTTTCCAGTCGCGCCTTGTCCTCGTCGTCGCCCCGGCCGTAGAGGTCGAGATAGCCGGTCGCGGCGAGCAGCCGGTCGAGCAGCGCGGGAAGCGGCAGATCCGCCGCCGCCTTCTGCAGGTTGCGAATCAAGTCGCGAAACTTGCCCACCGCGGTGGCGCTCCGCGCCGGGAGGTGGCCCAAGTCGTCGAGCGCGATCACGTTCCAGAGCGGCTGGCCGAGCTCGGCGGAACGCTGTTCGAGCATCGCCTGGGTCGTTTTTCCCAAGCCGCGCGGCGGCTGGTTGAAGATCCGCGCGAGCGATAGGCTGTCGTGCGGGTTGCGCAGCACCTTCAGGTAGGCGACCAGGTCTTTGATCTCGGTCCGCTCGTAGAAGCGCGTGCCGCCCACCAGGGTGTAGGGAATCTCCCGCTTGAGCAGCTCTTCTTCGATCGCGCGGGTCTGGGCGTTCGTCCGCACCAGGACCGCGAGGTCTTGCCAGCGCATCTGGTCGCGCAGCTTCTGGAGCTTGTCCACCGTCCAGCGCGCCTCGTCCCCCTCGTCCGACGCCTTGTAAAGCTCCACCTTCGCCCCCGGTCCGGCCTCGGTCCAGAGCGTCTTGCCGCGGCGGTGGACGTTGTGGGCGACGAGCGCGCCCGAGACGTCGAGAATCGTCTGGGTCGAGCGATAGTTGCGCTCCAGCTTGCGGATCGCCGCGCCCGGGAAGGTCTTCTCGAACTCCAGGATGTTGTCGATGTCCGCGCCGCGCCAGCGGTAGATCCCCTGGTCCTCGTCGCCCACGGCGGTGAGGTTGCCGTTTTCGCCGATCAGCTCTTGCACCAGGCGCAGCTGGGCGTGGTTCGTATCCTGGTACTCGTCGACCAGGAGGTAGCGGGTGCGTGCCCGGACCCGATCGCGGACTTCCTCTTCGCGCATCAGCAGCCGGACCGAGAGCGAAATCATGTCGTCGAAATCGACCCCGGCGGCCTGCTGGAGCAGCCCCTGATACCGGCGATAGAGCTGGGCGACTTTCCGCTGGAAGAAGTTTTCGGCGGTCTTCTCATAGCCGGCCGGATCGAGCAGCCGGTTTTTCGCCGAGCTGATCTCGGCCAGCACGGCGCGCGGTGCGAACGCCTTCTCCGACAACCCTTCGACGGTGAGCGCCTGCTTGATCAGGTTCTGCTGGTCCTGCGTGTCGAGGATCGAAAAATCGCGACGCAGGTTCACCCGTTCGCCATACCGGCGGAGCAGGACGAGCGCGTAGCGGTGGAAGGTGCCGACGAACGTGGGGAGGGGGTGCATCCCGAGGAGATCCCCCACCCGCTCCTTCATCTCACCGGCCGCCTTGTTGGTGAACGTCATGGCGACGATCTGCGACGGATCGACCCCTCGCTCGTCGGCGAGCCAGGCGATCCGGTGTGTGATCACCCGGGTCTTGCCCGATCCCGCCCCCGCGAGCACCAGCTGCGGCCCCTCGCCATGGGTGACCGCGGCGATCTGCTCCGGGTTCAATTGCTTCTCGAGGTCCATCGGGCGTCCGCGCATTGGACCGGGAAGTTTCGCGGAACGGCGGGAGGATGGCAAGCTACAATGCCCCCTCAATGCTCAACGCCAAACTAGTCTCGGGCGATCCGAGTGTCGAGGATCTGGGCGTCGAGGCCACCCTCCGGCCGCAGCGGCTGGAGGACTACGTCGGCCAGGTGAAGATCCTCGAAAACCTGCGCGTGTTCATCCGCGCGGCGCGGGGCCGGGGCGAGTCGCTCGACCACGTGCTGCTGTTCGGCCCCCCCGGGCTCGGCAAGACGACGCTCGCGCACATCATCGCGACGGAGATGGGGGCGCCGCTACGAACCACCTCCGGCCCGGTGCTCGAACGGGCGGGCGACCTCGCGGCGATTCTGACCAACCTGGAGGCGGGCGAAGTGCTGTTCGTGGATGAGATCCACCGCCTGGGGCCGACGGTCGAAGAGATCCTCTATCCGGCGCTGGAGGACTACAACCTCGATCTGGTGATCGGCCAGGGTCCCGCCGCGCGGACGGTAAAGATCGAGCTGCCGCGCTTCACCCTGGTGGGAGCCACCACCCGCGCGGGAATGATCAGCTCGCCCCTGCGCGCCCGCTTCGGCATCGTCCACCGGCTCGACTTTTACCGCCCGGAGGAGCTGGCGCGGATCATCCACCGCTCGGCCCGGCTGCTGAACATCCCGATCGACGACGCGGGAGCGAACGAAATCGCCCGTAGAAGCCGCGGCACCCCGCGCGTGGCGAACCGCCTGCTGCGCCGGGTCCGCGATTTCGCCGAAGTCTTGGGGACCGGCGGCATCGACAACGAAGTCGCGCAGAACGCACTCACCCTGCTGGAAGTGGACGAGTACGGCTTCGACGACCTCGACCGGAAGATCCTGAACACCCTGATCGAGCACTACGACGGTGGCCCCGCGGGTCTGAAGGCGCTGGCAGCCGCGGTCGGCGAGGATTCCGGAACGATCGAGGATTTCTACGAGCCCTACCTGATCCAGGAAGGCTTCCTCCAGCGCACCCCCCGCGGCCGGGTCGCCACCCGGCGCGCCTACGAGCACCTCGGTTACGCGCCGCCCCCGGGCGAGCGGATGTTGTTTTAGGGACCTAGAAAGAAACTCGTGGCGGCAAACAGCCCGACCTATCCGCGTAGGGGCGGACCTGCGTGTCCGCGCTGGGATGCCACGCCCGCCGCGCGCCTGGGCGGACACATAGGTCCGCCCCTACGCCCAACCCGCCTTGTTTCATCCTACGGAGCCGGCGACAGCCTGCGGAGAACCAAGCCGTGCGCTCCGCCAGCCTGATCTACAACCCCGCCGCCGGGCGGCACAAACTGGGAGCGAGAGTACCCGCGCTGCTCGAAGCGCTCGGCGCCTCGGGCTTCGCCGCCCAGGCTCTCCCGACAACCGGGCCGGGTCACGCCACCCTGCTCGCCAGCGAGCGGGCCGCGGCGGGCGACGAGGCGGTGTTCGCGTTCGGAGGGGACGGCACGGTCCGCGAAGCCGCGGCCGGTCTGCTCGACAGCACCACGGCGCTCGGCATTCTCCCCGGCGGCACGACGAACGTGCTCGCCCGGGCACTGCGGCTGCCGCTCGACCCGCTCGCCGTGGCTCGCGCCGCCGGGAGCTTCCGCTCCGTTCCGCTCGACGTCGGCCTCTGCGCGAGCCCGGACGGAAATCACCCGTTCCTCATGATGGTCTCGTGCGGCCTCGACGCCTGGCTGCTCGAAACCCTCGACCCGCGATGGAAGCGCACCCTCGGCCGCATCGGCATCGGACTCCAAGGGCTCGCCGCCTGGTGGCGCTACGGCTATCCGGAAATCGAAATCGAAGCCGGGGGACAACGCTTCACCGCATCCCTCGTCGCCGCCTGCAACATCGATCTATATGGCGGCAGCTATCGAATCGCCCCGGCCGCCCGGTCCGACGACGGCCGTTTGGAGCTGGTCCTGTTTCACGGCAAGACCCGCGCGGCGACCCTCGTTTTCGCCCTCGCTCTCACGCTCGGCCGGCACGTCCGTCGCCACAATGTCCGGATCTTGGCCGTCGAAGGGGACATCCGAATCAAGCTCCCCCCCGGCACCTGCGCCCAGATCGACGGCGACGCCTTCGGCGGCTGCCGCGAGCTCACGCTGTCGATCTCGACCGAGAAACTGAGGGTGCTCGCTCCGTAAGGGGTTTCGAGGCAAACGAAACCACGACCTACTCGAGGCCTTCGTCGAGGGCGTTCAGGCTCTTGCGTTCGAGATCGAGAAGCCAGCGCTTCTTTTTCTCGCCCGCGATGAAGCTGCCGACCCCCGACTTGTGGGTGACCACCCGATGGCAAGGGATCAGGATCGGGATCGGGTTCTCATGCAGGATCGAAAGCACCTGCCGATAGGCGTCCGGCCGGCCGGCGGCCTCGGCCAGGCTCGAATAGGTCCGGGTCTTGCCGTAGCCGACCTTGGCGGCCTCGCGCAGAACCCGGCGGGCAAACCCGGCGACGCCGGAGGGCCCAAGGTCGAAATCGAGCTCTATTTTGCGCCGCGCGCCCGCGAAATACTCGGCCAAGCTGCCGAAAATCTCGTCCAGGGTGTCGGACTCGTCGAGATCGTGGAGCGGCTGATAGGTGCCTCGCGCCTTGCGATCCGGCACGATGACGATCCCCGTGATCACGGTACCGCAGAGCTCCACGCCCACCGAACCGATCGGCGATGGCATCAGGACCCGCAACGGTTCGTACGGTACCGGAGGGTCCCCCACGCCCACGACTTGCACCTCTGGCATGGAATCCAAGGTTAACACGGTGAATGTGGAGGTCGACAAGGCCCCGCGCCGATTCGACCTCGATTCGATTTTCGGTTTCGCCAGGGAAAACATCGGTGTCGGCAACGGGAAAAGAGTTGTATGGATCGCACCACAGGTGCGCGCGGGTTGTCTTCGACGACAACCAAGATCTCTCCGCAAGATACTCTCCGCAAAAGACTTAGCGTTGCAAACGAGGACTTTCGCGAGTAGATTGCGCCATCGTGCAATCGAGGACATTCGCTTGGGTAGGAGAAACGCTGCGTCGGGTCCGCAAGGAGCAGGGCAAGACCCTGTCCGAGCTGGCGGTCGTCGCGAAGGTCGGCAAGGGCCAGTTGTCGCGGATCGAGACCGGCAAGCAGGAGATCACGCTCGGTACGCTCGCCAAGGTTCTCGCCGCCTACGGCCTGTCGCGCCAGGAGTTCTTCCGTCGCTATGACGCGGTAGAGAATGGGGAGCGCGACCGGGCGGGCGAAACGCGAAGCCCAGGCGCCGGAGCCGCGGCCGATCCGCTGCGCTGGACCGAGAAGATCCGCGAGACGATCGGCCGGATCGAGAGTTTCCTCACCAGCGCCGCGCACGACGCCCGGCCGGTGGCCCAGGGCGGCTTCGAAGTGGGCGAGCACGTCGTCTTGTTTCGGGTGTTGCCGCGCTCCGCGGAAGGCGGAGCCGGAGAAGGCAACGAGCCGGCGAGCGCTGCAACCGGAACGGCGGGTGGTGAGTAAGCCTCGACCTAAGAAAAAAGCGCCCTTCCTGACCGGAAGGGCGCCCGAGTTTTGCTCGCCAGGACGGGGGTTCTACTCCCCGCTCGGCTCCAACTGAATCTCGACCTCCTGCTCGCTGCCGGGCCGGACCGTTACCGTCTGCTCCGAACCGCGGCGTCCGGGGCGGACGACCGAGATCCGATGCTGGCCCGCGTCGACCGCGAGGCCCCGGTGCAGGCGGCTGATCTCTGCGGCGGTGCCGACGAACTTGCCGTCGAGATAGACCGAGGCGTCGTCGGGCTCGATCGACAACATCAAGCGACCCTGCTCGTCGGCGCCGGCCGGACCAAGGTCCCGGCCGTTGTTCTGGTCATCCGCGTCGGGCGCGTCATGATCCCGATAGCGGTCACGGTCGGCGTCGATCCGCTCGGAGCGCTCCCTATCGTCCTCGATCCGGGTGTCACGCCGGACGTGGGTCTTGGTCGGCAGATCCTCGGGCCGAACCGACGTACCCTGCACCAACCGGTCGCCAACGTCGATCGTCAGCCCCGGATAGATCGAGTACTGGCGGGCCAACGTCTGGAACCCGTCGCGGTAGAAGACGAGGTCGTAGGTCCCTTTTTCGAGCCAGAGATAGGTCGGGAAACCGTCGAAATCGTCGACCGTGCCGATGTATTGACCGTCGAGCCAGACCTGGGTGTCGGCCGGCCAGATGTCGAGGTCGAGCGCACCCTGATCGTCGCCGGTGCCATAGCCTCGACCACCGTAACCGCCGCCGTAGCCATAGGGCTCACCCCAGCCCCAGCCCCAACCCCACCAGCCCCACCAGGGGTTGTAGTAGGGGCTGCCATAGCCATAACCGTAGTGCCCGCCGCCGTGGCCGCCGGAACGCCGGCCGCCGCTGTGATCCCCGCCGCGGTGGCTACGATCGTTCCATTGTCCGCGATCGCCGCCCGAAGAACCGGATCGCGGCTGCGCGGTCGACCCGTCGTTGCCGGAAGAGCCCGAGCCCGGGCTCGCCGTAGGGCCGCCGCCGGACGAGCCGCCGGAGCCGCCGCCATGGTTCCAACTGCCGCGGTCACCCCCACCACCCCCCGGTTCGGTCCTCGCGTGCGGCGCCTCGCCCGCCGACCCGTCGCTGTGACCGCCATGGGCGCGCGCTTGGGCGGCCAGCGGTGTCGCCGCAACGCCCAGCGCCAAGAACAACGAGAGACCCAACGCGGTGGTGCGGGCGGCGCTGGCGACCGACTCTCGAGTTCGTATCGTCATTGAACTTCTCCTTGGGTCGTTGGCTCACCTTGCCGCCAGGCACGGTGAAGACCCTTCACGTAGTGAAATCTGAGCACTTCCTCCCACGCTTTGGGGAGGGACAATGGCCAATTCTGCAAGGCGCGGACCAACTTTTCCAGCCGCCGCTGGCGCGCTTCCGGAGGCACGGGCGGAGGTCCCTCGGGCGCCACGCCGAGAAAAGCCCCCAGCTCCGGATGGAGACGATAGAACACCACGGCGCAGTATCCCGCCTTCTCCTGGCGCACAGCGAAGCGGGCGAGGTCGGTCGGATGGTCGTGGGCGACCCGGGCGCGGTTCTCGTAGGAGAGACGCAATCCCTGCTTCTTCATCCGGTAGGCGACCTCGATATCTTCCCATGCGGGATAGGGAAAACGCAGGTCGAACGGCTCGGCGCGCAGCAGATCGCGCGCGAGCGAGAGGTTCGAGGTGTAAAAGAAGTTGAACGGCACGTCCTCCGGCTCGCGGATCAGCGCGTAGCCGAACTGGAGCCCGTGCTCGTTGATGTAGCGCAGGAACGGGTTGAGCCGCATGCGCGAATGCCACCCGGTATAGCCGATCACCGCCTGGAGCGGATCGTCCCCGCCGCGCCGGTGGGCATCCCGGTGGGCCGCGAGCCATCCCGGCGCGGGGACGGTATCGTCCCCCAGAAAGGCCACCCACGGCGCGGCGGCGGCTTCCACCCCGGCGTTTCTTGCCGCGGCCGGGCCGCGGTTCTCCTGGCGCAGGTGCCGGAAGGGCACGCCTGTCCCCGCGGCGGTCCGATCCGCGAGGAATCCAGGCGTTCCATCCGTCGAGCCGTCATCGACCACCACGACCTCGAACGGCGGCGCCCCGACCTGGGCATCGAGCGCCGCGAGCACCTCGGGCAAGACGTCCATCCGGTTGAAAGTCGGAACGACGACGGAGAATTCGGGCGCCGGAGCCATGGCCGAGAGCTTACTGCGGGTTACGATCCCAAGAGTGGACCCCGCCCTGATCGCCCCCCTCGTCGAAACGCTCGCGGCGCCCCAACCGGCTCTCGCGAGGCTGCCGGAAGAGCGGTTGATCGCGGCCTGGAGCGAGACCGTCGAGGCGTTTCTCGATCCCAAGAGTCCCGAACGGCGGAGCCTCGATCCCGATCTCCTGCGCTCCTGCCGGCTCTCCCCAGAAGGGCTCGAAGCGGGGCTCGCGGCGGTCTTGGGAGGCGTGCGCGAGGCGCCCTTTCGCACCCTGCTCCGCGCCGCGGCCGCGCGGCGGCCGGTGGCCTCCGGGGGCTCCGGCTTCGTGCTCGCGATCCTCGCGGGAAACCTCCCCGGTCTGGCGGTCCAGCCGCTCGCGGCCGCCGTCGCCCTGAGGCGGGCTGCCCTGCTCAAGTCGTCGTCCGCGGAGCCCTGGTTCGCCCCCGCATTCCTCGCCGCCTTGGCAGCGCGGGAAGAGGCGTTTGCCGGCGCCTACGCTGCGGCGACCTGGCCCGGCGGGAACTCAAGGATAGAAGGGCCGATCCTGGAACGCGCGGGGCGCGTGCTCGCCTACGGCGACCAGGCGACGCTCGATGATCTCGCCCGCCGCGCGCCGGGCAAGTTGGTTGGCTACGGCCCGAAGACCAGCCTCGCGGTGGTCGGCGCGCACGAGGCGGGGATGGGCGATCTGGCCGCGGGCCTGGCCCGAGACGTCGCGCTCTTCGACCAGCGGGGTTGCCTGTCGATCGCCGCCGTGTATACGACCCTACCGGCAATGGAGCTAGCCGACGCTCTGGCTGCGGAGCTCGCCCGTCTCGCGCGGATCTGGCCGCCCGGACCGGCCGAGCCGCAGGATCTCGCCGCCGTGCAGCAGTTGCGGCTGTCGGCCGAGCTGCGCGGCTTGCACGTTCGGGGTTCGAGCCCTTCCGAGGGCACGGTGATCGTCGAGCCGGACCCTCGATTCGTCCCTTCCCCTGGCCTGAGGACCGTCCGCATCCACCCGCTCGACGACCTGGCGCGGCTTCCCGCCCTTCTGTCTCCTTGGGCGAATCGGCTGCAAGGCGTGGCGCTCGCCGGTTCGGAGGCCAAGGCGCTGCGCCCCGCGCTCGCCGCCCTCGGCGTCTCGCGCTTCGCGAGGCCGGGCGAGCTGCAGCACCCGGACGCCTCCTGGCACAACGGGGGAATCCATCCGCTCGACGCGTTGCGCGGCTGATCTCGGTCGCCGCCGGCCGCTCGGTCTATGCTTCCCCCATGCAGACGTCCGAGGGATTCGTCTTCGTCCGTCCGGGCCTCCACCTCTATTACCGCACGGTGGGCAACGGCCCGGAGGTCGTCCTGGTGCCGAACGCCAACTGGCTGGCGGAGCTGCTCGCCCCCTTGAGCGAAGGCCGGACGCTCCTGTTCTACGACCCGCGCAGCCGCGGCCGGTCGAGCACGGTGTCCGAATCGCGCCAGCTGTCGCTCGAAGCGGACGTCGAAGATCTCGAAACCGTCCGCCGCTACTTCGGCGCGGACCGGCTCTCGTTGCTCGGCAGCAGCTATCACGCCGCGATCACCGCGCTCTACGCGGTCGCGAACCCCGACCGTGTGGAACGGATGGCGCTGGTCTGCCCGATCACGCCGCGAATCCCGGGGGAGTGGACGCAGGAGCTGCCTTCCCCCGAGATTCTGATCGTCCCGCCGGGCGTGCCGCGCCTCGAAGCGCTGCGCAAGGCGGAGGTGGACCGAACCGATCCGGTGGCGTTTTGCCGCGCCTGGTTCGCGCAGTTCCTGCTGCCGGCCCAGATCAGCGAGCCCGCCGCGATCGAGCGCTTTCCGCTCGCTGACATTGCGAGCTTCCCGAACGAATGGCCGCAGCACACGATGCCCCTCTACTTCCGCGACATCGTGCCGAAGATGGGCCGCTGGGATTTCCGCCCGCAGCTCGCCCGGCTCAAAGCGCCTCTCCTGGTGATCCAGGGAACCGACGACCTGGTCCCCGTTCAAGCCTCGCAAGAATGGGCGGCCTGGGCACCGGAAGCCCGCTTCCTGCCGATCGAGGCCGCCGGTCACCATCCCTACCTCGAAAAGCCGGACGAGTTCTTCCCCGCGGTCGAGGCGTTCTTCTCCGGACGTTGGCCGCCGGCCGCCGAAGCGATCCGGCGGGTGGCTTGACATGTCCGCGCGCTAACGAAAAGGCTAACTTTACCCGGGCCGCTAAATTTATGAGGAGGCCTAAGTCATGGTTGAAACCGGAATTGAAGTCGCCCGGACTCCCCTTACCGGACGTCGAACCGATAGCTCTGGATCTTCTTCGCCTGTCCGCCCTCGATCGCGGAGAGGATCAGGGTGTAGCTGCCTTTGCCGAGCCGCGACGGATTGACTTGGAACAGGACCCCGCCGCTGTTTTCGTCGAACCGGGCCGGGTCGGAAAACACCGGGACTGAGCCGCGCCGGACTTCGACCTGATAGCGGGCGGCGGGCTTGCCTTCGGTGTCGTAGCTGATGATCAGAGGGGCGCTCTGGCTCTTGACGGAAAGCGACGGCGTCGCCTCCTGCTCTCCCCCCCGGGTCAGCTCGGCGGTGAGGATCAAGATGTTTACGCTGCCGGTACCGTAGCCCCCCGCGGGCTCGGACGGCACGGGAGTGGTCACCGGGAGCGGGCGCGCGGCGGCCTGCTCGCGAAGTTGGCCCACCTGGGCGGTCAGATTCGCGAGGCCCTTTTGGGCTTCGGCCACGTCCTGCCGGGCGGAGGCGACCTGGTGGCCGAGCTGCTGGCGCTGCTGCTCACTGTGCGTCCAGGCGGAGAAGGCGACCACGCCGCCGAGGGCCGCGGCGAGCGCCGTCGCCTGCCAGGCCCGGTAGAACCGGGGCGGCGCCGTGGCGGTTACCGGACGGGCCTTGGGCCGAAGCAGCGCGACCTCCGGCTCTTCGGCCAAGCGCCGGCTGGTGCGGATCAGCTCGAGCTCCGCGGCGCATTCCGCGCAATCTTCGAGATGGCGTTCGACCAGGCCGCTGTCGAGCCCTTCGGGCGTCCGATCCCAGGCGTAGTCGACCAGCGCCTCGGACGGCACGTGAGCCGAAAAGATGCGGTAGCCGATTCGGGTTTCCGCCAGTGCGGAGCGGCAGGCGGCGCAGTCCGTCAGGTGAGCGCGAATTTCGCTCTGCTCCTCCGGAGCGAGGGAGCCGTTCAAGAACCAGGGCAGACGCTGGACCACTTCATCGCAGATCATTCGCATTCCCTCCGCTCTTTTTAGGCGCGATCCGCGGCGATCCGTTACCGCGGCTCCCCGCGAGCAGCTCGGATCGTACGCGGGTCGCCTTTTCACGGCAGCGCAAGACGCGCACACGGAGGGTTCCTTCGGCGACCGCCATCCGGTCGCTCATCTCCCGATACGAGACCCCCGACGCCAACATTTTCCACAAGGAACGGCACTCGCCCGGGACCCGATCGAGGACGCGCAGCAAGAGATCCCGATCGGCTCCTCGGTCGGCCGCGCTCGGCCCGGGGGCGTGCGGCTGATCGATCCCGGCGAGATCGTCCAGATCCTCCGTCGGCCGTCGGTTCAACGCCCGCACTTGATCGACGCAGGTGTGGGAAACCACCCGGTACAGGTAGGTCTTGAGGCTCGAATCGCCGTGGAAACGCCCCTGGCCGAGCAGGCGCGTGATCTCCAGGCGGACGTCCTGGAGCACGTCGTCCCAGCGATGGCGCAGCCGGCGCTCGAACGGCCAGGCCGCGCGAAGTATCCAGGAATCGATAGTCCGGATCGCCTGCCGGTCGCCGGCGAGAAATCTATTGGCCACGTCCGCATCCTCGCCGGCCGCCGATCGGGAGAGCCACGGGAGAGGTCGAACGGCTTCATCGAAGATCATTCGCATTTCCTCCGCGGCGTTTAGGCGCGGAAGTTCTCTCGACGTTACCGACCAGATCGCCCGCGACCCCCGCGACGCCGCCGAGCAGCTCGGCCCGCGCGCTGGTCGCCTTCTCGCGGCAGCGCAGGACCCGCACGCGCAGGGTGCCTTCCGCCGCCCCAATGCGGTCGCCCATCTCCTTGTAGGACAGCCCGGCGGCGAGCATGCGCCAGAGGTTCCGGCAGTCGTAAGGGACGCGATCGAGCACCCGGAGCAGGAGATCCCGGTCGACCCGCGTCTCGGCGGGGCTCGGCCCCGGGGAGTGCGGCTGGTCCGCCCCTTCGAGCTCGTCCAGATCCTCCCACTTGTGCTTGTTCTGAGCCCGCACCTGATCGAGGCAGGTGTGGGAGACGACGCGCCAAAGATAGGTCTTGAGGCTTGAGTCGCCGCGGAACTTGCCCTGCCCGAGCAGGCGCGTAATCTCCAGGCGAATCTCTTGGAGCACGTCGTCCCAGCGGTGGGCCAGCCGGCGCTGGTAGGGCCAGGCCGCACGGGTGATCCAACCGTCGATGGTCGAAATGGACGAGCGTTCCCCCCCCAGGAACCCCCGGACGACCTCCGCATCCTCCCCTTGCATACTTCGTCACCCCCTAGCGACAACCTAGATCTTAGCCGCAAAGCTCGGGCATCGGACATTGCGCTCGGGCTAGAATCGACCGGACCGACGACTCTGGAAAGTCCCTTCTACCGACGCTGTTTCCCCGGAGCCCTGGTTGACGATCCACGCGGAAATCATCCGATCGGTCCGACCGAGGCGAGACCGCCTCGCGGGAATCCTCGCGGCGTTCCTTCTCGGCGGCTTCTCCGCTCCGTTGCCTTCCGCGCCGCAAGAGGCCGCGCCGCTCACGCTCGGCCAGAGCGTCGAGGTCGATCTCGAACCCGGCTCGACATGCTCTTTTTCCTTGACGATGAACGCGGGCGAATACTTTCAGCTCGCGGTGGATCACGCCGAGCGCCACGCTTGGACGGTCGAGCTGCTCGCTCCTTCGAATCGGGTCGAAGCGGAATCGCGCGAGGCGACACCGCCTCAAGTTCTGTGTGGTTTCGCGGCGGAATCGGGACTTTATCGATTGACCTTGCGCCGGAGCGACGTCGATGCCGGTTCGGGCGCTACGACCGTCGGTTGGATTCGGGGGGGAACCGCGCAACCCGACGATCGCGAGCGCTGCGACGGGGAGCGGGCGTTCGGCGCGGCCCTGGCGGATTCCGATCGCGAAGACTTCCCGAAAGCCCAGAAGGGATTCGAAGCGGCGCGCGCCTCCTTCCAGCTCGCCCTCGACCTGCCGCGCGAGATCGAATCGCTCTACCGCATCGGCCGCTTGCTCTGGAGCCAAGGGAAAGCCGATCTGGCGATCGAAACGCTCCAGGAGGCCCTGCCGCTGGTCGATCGCCTGGCCCCGCTCGCCGCGAAGGAAGCCGGCGCCGCCCTGGTCTGCGGCAAGGTCTGGAACCTCCTCGGGCGTACCCTGCTCGACCAAGGAAACGTCAAGGACGCCCGCCGCTACATCGAGCAAGCCGTCGAGCTGGCCCGCTGTTGGCCGGGGGAACCCAAGTTCCCCTACTCCTCTTGGGCGCGGAATCTGGCGAATGCCGCGGCGAAGGCGGGCGACTATCCGACCGCGCGCCAGCTCTACCTGGAGCTGTTGGCGCTGCCGATTTCGGACCGATTCCAGATCGCGAGCTTGTACCTCCAGCTCGGGTTCACCGAATCGAACAGCGGCAACGTCGACGAGGCGCGTCGTTATCTCGACCAGGCGGAGGCGTTCGGGTTCGACGATCCCGGCATCGGCTGGCAGGTCTGGCACGAGCGCTGCGCCATCTCCTCGCGCCTCGGGCTGCTCGACGAGGCGCTCGACCAGTGCGCCGTCGCGTTGCGCAAGGGCGAATCGGATCCCGAATGGGAAGCCTCGACGCTCAATCTCATCGGCAGCTTGAGCTCCGATCTCGGCTCGTACGAGTCGGCCCTCCAGAGCTTCGCGAGGTCGCGGGAGATCTTCCGCCGGCTCGCCCTCACCGGCTCCGAAAGCAACTCTCTGTGCAACTTTGGCTTCGGCCAGGCCGCGCTCGGCCGGTTCGACGATGCGCAGAAGAGCTTCGCCGAAGCCGCGAAATTAGCCGCCCAGGTGGGCGATCCCGGCAGCGAGGGACTCGCGCTCTATTTGCAGGGCCGGGTGGAGCTCCGGCGCACAGCCCATGGATCGAGAGCCGAGATCCTGGCCGCCCACGCGGTCCTCAAAAAGGCGCTCGACCGCATGGTCCAAGCAGGGGATCTGGCCGGACAGGCCGACGCCCAGCTGGAGCTGGCCGGAGCCGAAACTCGCCTGGGTGACGTTCCCGGCGCACTCCGACGGCTCGACTCGGCGTTCGCCCTGGCGGAGAAGTTGGAAGATCCGGTGCGCCGCGCGGCGGTCTTGACTCGCCGGGCCGAGATCCTCGCGGAGAGCGGCAAGCTGGAGCCGGGGCTCGCGGCGATCCAAGACGCCGTGCGCGAGATCGACGACCTTCGCACCCGGGTGGCGAGCCCTCAGCTGCGGGCCTCTTTTTTCGCCAGCCGGCGCCGCACCTTCGAGCTGCAGATCGAAATCCTGCTGCGCCTCGCGAAGCTTCATCCCGATTCCGGCTTCGAGATCCAGGCGCTCGAAGCGAGCGAAGCGGCGCGGGCGCGCAGTCTCCTCGACCTGTTGGTCGAGCGGAGCCTCGCCGAAGGTCGAAACGCCAATCCGGAGCTTGCAAGTCTGGTTCGCCAGAGCCTCGATCTCGACCGCGAGCTGAACCTCGCGCAGGCACAGTCGAGAACGTTTCCGGCAGATCCGAAGCTTCCCGAGCACCAGCGCCTGGACGCTCGGGTCGCGACCCTCGAAGCGACTCTGCAAGAGGTCGAGCGGCGCCTGCGCACGGCCGATCCGCGGTACGCCGCGGTGCGCTATGCCCGGGCGCTCGGAGCGCCGGACATCCAGCGCGAGCTGGGCGACAAGGAGATCCTGCTCGAATACGTTCTCGCCGCCGACGCGGCCTACCTTTTCGCGGTCACCCGGGACGAGGTCCGCGCCCTGCCGCTGGACCAACCTGCGATCGCGAAGCTCCTGCCGCCCTTTCGCGCGCGCCTCGCCGGAGGGCAAGGTCTGGAGCAGGCGCTGCGGGTCGACGCCCGGAAACTCTACGATCTCCTGCTCGCTCCAGCCGCCGAGCTGCTCGCCGGAAAGAGCCGGCTGATCGTGGCCGCCGACGGCGATCTCTATTTCCTTCCTTTCGAGGTTCTCATCCCTCCAGTGCCGTCGGGATCCCTCCCTTCCTACCTGATCGAGACCAAGACGATCTCCTACACTCCCTCCGCCAGCGTGCTCGCGCGGCTCGGGGAGCTGCCGGTCGCCGACGATCTCGATCTCGTCGGCATCGCGGTCGGCGATCCGAAGGACGGCTCGGCCGTTCTCGCGCGGGTCGACGACGAGGTGCGGGGAATCGCGGCGCTCTACCCGGCGGAGCGGAGCCGCCTGCTGCTGGACGGCGCCGCGACCGAAGCGGGGCTGCGGGGATTGCGCGGCGCGTTGTCCGGCGCGCGGCGCATCCATTTCGCGACCCACGGCTATTTGTCGGACGATCCGCAGCGAATGGGCCTGCGCCTCGCACCCGATCCGTCCGGAGGAGACGGCCTGCTGCAAGCGTTCGAAGTGCTTCGCCTCGACCTCCATGCGGATCTCGTCGTGCTCTCCGCCTGCGAAACCGCGATCGGGCAGCAGGTTCCCGGAGAAGGCGTCATCGGTTTGCCGCGCGCCTTTTTCTACGCCGGAGCAAGGAGCGTCGCGGTCAGCCTCTGGCGCGCGCCGGACGAGGCCACCGCCAAGCTCATGACCTCGTTCTACGGCCATCTGGAACGCGGCCTGGACAAGGCGGAAGCGCTCCGCCAGGCGAAGCTGGAGCGAATCCGCGAACGTCAACGACCGTTCCTCTGGGCGCCGTTCGTTCTCGTCGGGTCGCCGATAAGGTAACCTTTCCGTCGGTCTCAACGCCCAAAGGTAGCGTCAGCGAAATTTCTGAGCGGCCGGTCCGAGAATCGACCGGAACGCCGATCGAACAATCGAACCCCGTGGGTTGGGGAGGAGGAACACCACATGCCCGTCAGCAACGACGACGATACCGGAACGGTCGCCACCGTCGGCAGGCCCCGGCCGACCTTGACGATCGAAACGTACGCCCTGTACTCCTCGGGAATCACCGCCGCCGCCTTCGCCCTCGAGCTCGCGCGCTGCGGTCGCTCGCCCGTGGGATTGATCGGGCTCACTGCCGCCCTTCTGACCTTCGGCCTGCTGGCTTTCGACCTCGGCCGGAGAGGCGGGAAGCGCGGAGGCGTAAAAACGACCCGGAGCCTGGTGGCCTACTCAAGCGGGGAGTCCTCAAGCAAGCCCGTCGATTTCTCGGCCTATGACTTCGGTCCCTTCCTCAAGCTTGAGGTGGGGCAAACCGAGCCGCTGCCGCCCGACTTCGGGGCCGATTGCGTCGTGGTGTTCTACGACTCGACCGGCACCTGTGTCGAGACCTGGATCACCGGCGTGGCGAACGCCAACTGCTCGGTCCGGTACGTCAACAATCCGTCGAAGAATTCGGCCAACGATCCGGATCACATCTGCGTTTCGCCTTAGCGCGGCTCCGGACGGCGCACTCGGAAAGCTCCCCTCGGTTATAGTCCCGGCCTTCATCCGGGCTAACCCGAGGGGAGTTGTATGTCCGAGACGTCTCAACTGATGCGTAAGCTCCACGAGCTGGCGCAGAATCTTTGGTGGTCCTGGCGCCCGGAGATCCGGTCGATCTTTCGCGAGCTCGATCCGGAAGCGTGGACCGCGGTCTACCACAACCCCGTCGCCATGCTCCACCGCTTGGACGACGCGAGCGTCGCGCGGCGGGTTTCCTCTCTGGAGATGCAGACGCGCATCGACCAGGCGCATCGTCGCCTGGGCGAATACCTGCGCGGGGGAGACGGCTGGGGCGCGATTCATGCCTCCGCGCTGCTCGCGCGTCCCGTCGCATATTTCTCGGCCGAATTCGGGCTTCACCAGTCGATCCCGGTCTACTCCGGCGGCCTCGGCGTGCTCGCCGGCGATCACCTGAAGAGCATGAGCGATCTCGGGGTTCCGGTGGTCGGGATCGGCCTGCTCTACCACCAGGGCTACGTCCACCAGTTGATCGACGCCGCGGGCGACCAGCGGGACCACTACGAGCCGGTCGATTCCGGGCTGCTGCCGATCTCGCCGGTCCAGGGGCCGGACGCCCAGCCCGTGCGGGTCGCCGTCGAGCTGCCGGGGCGCACGGTCCAGCTGCGGATCTGGCGCGTCGCGGTCGGCCGTTGCACCCTCCTGCTGCTCGATGCCCGCGACGACGAGAACAGCGAGGAGGATCGTTCGCTCACCGACCGGCTTTACGGCGGCGACACTGAAACCCGCATTCAGCAGGAGGTGCTGCTCGGCGTCGGCGGCTGCCGCGCGCTTGCGGCGATCGGCATCCATCCTTCCGTGCTCCACTTGAACGAAGGGCATTCGGCGTTCGCCCTGCTCGAATGGGCGCACCAGATCGCCGCCTTTCAAGGGCTTTCGGCCCGGGCGGCGCTGCGCGAGGTCGCCGCCATGTCGGTCTTCACCACCCATACCCCCGTCGAGGCGGGGCACGACCGGTTCGATCCGAGCCTCGCCGCCCACTTCCTGGCGCCGCTCTTTCCGGCCCTCGGGCTCTCCCCCGAAGAGCTGGTCCTTCTCGGGCTGGAGAAGCCGGGCGAAGCGGACTCGCTGTTTTGTCCGACCGCTCTCGCCCTTCAATTGACCCGCCGGGCCAATGGCGTCTCCGCGCTCCACGGCCGGGTGTCGCGCAAGATGTGGCATCACCTCTATCCGAGCAAAAGCGAAGAGGAGGTGCCGATCGGCCACATCACGAACGGGGTCCACGTTCGCACGTGGATCGCGACGGACATGCACGAGCTTCTGGTCCGCCACGTGAGCGCCGAGTGGACCGAAAGGATGGCCGACCGCGACCTCTGGCAGCGGATCGAAGAGGTGCCGGACGCCGAGCTGTGGGAGGTCCACCAGGTGCTCAAAGGGCGGATGGTCGATTTCGTGCGCGGCCGGCTCGCCGACCGCCGCCACCGGGAAAACCTGCAGGAGCCGGCCCAGCCGCTCCATGCCGAGGCGCTGACCCTCGGCTTCGCCCGCCGCTTCGCCACCTACAAGCGGGCCGATCTATTGCTCGCCGACCCCGACCGCCTCGCCCGCCTGGTCGGCGATCCCGCCCGGCCGCTCCAGATCGTATTCGCCGGCAAGGCGCACCCGCGCGACGAAGCGGGCAAAGAGTTGGTGCGGAAGGTGTCGCAGCTCGAAAACGATCCGCGCTTCGCCGGCCGCATCGTTCTGGTCGAGAACTATTCGATGCACGTCGCGCGGCAACTGGTGCAAGGGGTGGACGTCTGGGTCAACACGCCGCGCCGTCCGAACGAAGCCTGCGGCACCAGCGGCCAGAAATGCATTCTCAACGGCGTGCTCAACCTCTCGATCCTCGACGGCTGGTGGGCGGAGGGCTACGACGGAGCGAACGGCTTCGCGATCGGCCACGGCGAGAGCCATTCCGATCCGGAGATCCAGGATGCC
The DNA here is from genome assembly GCA_035995205.1 of Thermoanaerobaculia bacterium. Taxonomy (GTDB): domain Bacteria; phylum Acidobacteriota; class Thermoanaerobaculia; order Multivoradales; family UBA5704; genus DASYKS01. The sequence continues at coordinate 106,952 of DASYKS010000017.1, read as the reverse complement.
CGCGACGCCGAATCGCTCTACCAGGTGCTGGAACAGCAGGTGATCCCCCTCTACTACGAGCGCAACGGCGAGGATCTGCCGCACGCCTGGATCCAGAGGGTCAAGCGCGCGATCCACACGATGGCCTGGCGCTTCAACGCCGACCGCATGGTGCGCGACTACGTCGAGGAGTGCTACCTGCCCGCGGCGGGCGGCGGGACGTGCCGGATGCCACCGCGTTGAATAGGTCGGGCTTTCAGCCCTTTTGTTAAGGTGCCGACACTCGTACCTGGGGCTTCGCCCCAGGCTATTATGAAGGCGCGCCTTTGGCGCTTAACAAAACGCGGCGAATTCCTGGGTGCGCGGGCGTCTCGCTCGCAACGGCGAGATGGAGGCCATTGCACTTAATGGGCGATGCGACACTCGGCGCTTCTTAACATTTCACAACGGAGAGGGCCAACGGCCCGACCCCATAATAGCCTAGGGCTTCGCCCTAGGCTTCCATTCGGCCGGTGTTTTTTCCGAGGGCTGTAGGCCCGACCTATCCGCTGTGCTGGGCGTTGGTTGGTGCGGGCCTTCAGCCCTGTGTTAAGGTTCCGCTCTCATGCCTGGGGCTTCGCCCCAGGCTATTATGGCAGCGCGCCTTTGGCGCTTAACAAATCGCGGCGAACCTTCCCGAGCCAGAGTTAATGTTAATCGAAAGGAAGTTCGTCGGCACGAGGTCGGCTTCTCGCACCGGGAAGTCCTCGTCCAGCGCAAAACCGGCGCCTGTCCACGCTCGCTACGCTGCGACTTGGAGATCGACGTCGCCGTGAAGCTGCCGCTCAAGATCGATGCTATTGCTTACGGCCTCGACGCTCGCGAACGGATAGATGCTCACGATCTCGCCGACCGAGTAGCCCCGCTTCGCGAGGGCATGAACCGATTCCGTCGGTAGCCGGGAACCCTCGATATGAGGAGCGCCCGAGATCTTCCTCGGGAGAATCCGCAACAAGGGTCGGGGTCTCCGCAGATCCGGTCCCCCTACTCCTTCCAGGCCCTCGAATGGCGCCAACACGTCGATCACATCGGCCCGGAACAGTTGACCGTCAGGGCGCTGTGGCGGTAGGCCCGGGGCGTTGATCGCGACGTTCCCGTCGAGCGTGACGGCAAGCGTGCTCTGGCCGTCCTCGATCCAATCCAGTCCGAGACGGTGAATCTCCTTGAGCGCGCGTTGAATCCTCGGCATGGAGGAGGCAGGAATCTCGTGGTCAAGGGCATGCTTCGGTTGCCGCAGCCAGTAGAGCACCCGCAGGGCCAACAGGTCGGCGAACGAATAGAGCCGAGGAGCGTCGGAGACGGAGGGGAGCAGGTGCTTGTTCTGCGCCCAGTAATGGACCGTTCTCCCGGGAACTCCCGAAAGCGCCGCGGCGCGCGCCGCGGTATATGCACCGCCCGACATCGGTTCTGACATGGCCTGATTCTAATCCCACTTACCCCAAATGAAGCCCGCCCCCGCAGCACCCGCTTGATAAACTGCTTCCTCGCACATCGCGACAGCCAGGAGGAAGCGAGGAATGGCGTCCCAGCCCGAACGTCCGGATCGCGCACCGGAGCCGGATAGCCCGGCGGCCCGGGCGGAGGCGCTTTCGATCGAGGGAACGCTCCCCGAGCTGGAGTTTCCATTACTCTTTTTTTGCCTTCGCCACGCGAGTGTTCCCGCGTCCTCTCTTTGGAGGCTTTGGAGGACGGGGTTGCGGCTGCGGGCCGAGGAAGTCTTCAATTTTCGGGAGATCGCGATCGAGACCCCGGATCAACTCCGCGGCAACCTGAATCAAACGCTGCCGATCAGCTATGGAGTCATCCTCTTCGAGATTTGACACGACTTCTTGGAGCCCTTTCCGTGAGTGGCGAACGTCCGCAACCAACGCCCGGAGATGCACTTTCGGCCAGGGCTCCCCCAGGTCGCCACCTTCCTCCTCGAGCTCCAGCAATTGATCGGCAAGGGCCTCGCTCAGTGCGGCAAGGTTCGCGCGAAGCGCCGGATCGGCGAAGTGGGACAACACCGCTTCGCGAAACGGCGCCAATTCGCGCCAGCGGCTTCCTCTCACCACGTCCAGATCGAGGACCAGCCGGAACTTGGTGACTTCGGGCTTCATCACGAACGTCTCCTTCGAGGGTGCCGGCGCGAGCTTGCGGGGCGTTGACTTGTAGGGCGCTGCTGTTCCTCGGTGTCTTGTGATCGGGCAGCCCGGGTTCTGCCAAGCTGTCGTTCTAGGACGAGGCCGAGGAATGCTTCTCGTTTCGTGGCGCCTTCCGCGATCAAGACGGCGAAGACCCGGAGCTTCAGGCGGGCTCCTTTCAGGAGCGGGTTGATCTCCAGCAGATTCGAGACCCGGGCGGCGAGATCCGGCAGGACTTGCCCTCGCCCCTGCTGCAGCAGGACTCCCCCGAGCTCGATATAGGCGTCCGCAGCCTCCAGCACGTCGCCGGTCGAGCGCCAGGTTCCCGCGGCTCGCCCGAACAGCCTCGCGGCGCCTTCGAGGTTGGCAAGATCCCGAAAGCTCTCGGCTCGGGCGAACATTTCCGCCGCCGCTCGGCGAAGCTCTGCGCGCTCGTCCTGGCGGGGAGTCACAATTGCCTTCGCTCGCCTGACATCGTGTCGCGCCCGGGGGTGAATGGGTCCATGCGCAAGAGCGTAGGTCACACTTTCCACTCTTGGAGCAAACTTGCTTGAGCTACTTCACCCGGCTGCCGTTCATCCAACTTTTCGGGCATTTTTGCTCGAAATCGGCGCCCTTTGAGGGCTAAACACCCCTTCGGAAGGCATCCTCGATTCTTGGTTGTCACGATCGATCTGTGTTACACACCTTTGCTTAGAGAACCTCTATAGGAGATGCCCCGATGCCCCACTTGGTCGACTGGCTGACCAATGCCGCGCTCCGCCTGGTCCGGGAAGCGCTCGGTTGGGACCAGAAGGAGCTTGCGGCGATGGCGGGGGTGTCGCCGGCTACGATCAGCGACTACGAGCTCGGCCGGCTCGCCGAGCCGCTGGAACGCGAACGGCTCGATGAGTTGGCGGCGCTGATGGGCGCTCCGAAAGCGGCGGTCGAGATCGCGCTCGGCGCCCTGGAGGCGATCCGATCGATCGCCGACGCCGGCGCATTGGACGACGAGCTCAAGCTGCCGCGGGAGCTGCGCGAGGTGTTGGAGCTGGCGGCGGCGAAGATCTGGAGAATGAGGCGGCAGAATTTCGACTCGGCCGGAAGCGATCTGCTGCTCGAAGCGGCGCGCTCGCAAGCGGCGGTGGTCTGGGAGGCCCTCCGCCGGTTGTCGCACGACGACCGTCGTTTCCTGCTGGACCACACGCCGGGCTATGTGTCCTGGGCCACGGTGGAACGCCTGGCGCACGAGAGCGAACGGGCGGCGGCGCGGAACGTGAACGACGCGCTGGAGCTGGGCGCACTCGCCGTCTGGGCGGCGGATCACGTGCCCGGCCCCCCGGCGCTCCAGGCGGCGGCGAAAGAATACGCCTGGTGCTATTGGGGCAACGCCCGGCGGGTGAAGGGCTCGCATGCCGAGGCGGCGTCCGCTTTTGCCCGGGCGAAGAGGGAGGGACAGGGCGTGGGCGAGCTGGCGATGTCGCCTTTCTCGCGGGCGCGGATGTTGGATCGGGAGGCGTCCTTGCGGCGCGATCAGCGCCAGTTCGGGGAGGCGTTGAAGCTTTCGGATCAAGCGCTCCTTATCGCCCATCCTTCCGAGGTCGGCATGCTGTGGCTGAACCGGTCGGCGGTGCTCGAACAGAGTGGAGACGCCGAAGGGGCCCTCTCGGCGTTGCGGGAAGCGCATGCCAACCTCGACGAGACGACCGAGCCTCGGCATCGGGTCGTGGCAATGTTCAACCTGGCCGCGAGTTTGCTCGATCTGGGTCGGGCGGAGGAGGCTGCGACCCTGTTGCCTGGGTTGCGTATTCTGGCTGAAGTGCAGCGGGACACGATCGACCTGGTGCGCCTCAATTGGCTGGAGGGGCGTACCGCTTTGGCGTTCGGCGAGACGCAGGTTGCCACCGCAGCTCTGGAACAGGTCTGGCTGGAATTCACGGCCCAAGAGCTCAACTACGATGCCGGGCTCTCGGCGCTCAATCTAGCCGAGTGCTACCTGACGGCCGGCCGCCATGCGGAAACGCGCGCTCTCGCCCGCAAGGCCGCGAAGGTCTTTCGCGACCTGGAGATCGAAAAGGAAGAGCTTGCCGCGGTGCGCCTGTTCCTCGCCGCAGCCGAGTTGGAACGGGCGACCGCCGAGCAGGCTCGCCTGGCATACCGCGCCCTCGCCGCCTATAGAGCGCAGCGAGGGTACGCCCTCGCTGCGCCAGATCTAGAGGCCGGTCAGTGAGCCTTCACTGCTTGCAGTTGCCGCCGGGGTCGATCCCGCATCCCGCGTCCCTCGACGGAAGCGCGCTGTCGCGGCATTGTCCGCCTGGATCGAGGATGCAGCCGGCCGGTGCCCAAATCGGTGTGGCCGAGCATTTGCCGCCGGAGTCGATCCCGCATCCCTCGTCCCTCGGCAGGACGGCGCTGTCGCGGCACCCGCCGTGCAGATCGAGGATGCAGCCCGAATCCGCCCAGAGACGGGTCAACACCTCCAGCCAGTCGGTGATTCGGAAGGCCCCCGTCCCCGGCGCGGCGAGCGCGGGCGGGTTGGGGAGCAGCAGGAAGAGCAGGGCGAGGGCGAAGGGGACGGCGAAGCGACGGAGCGTTCGGGACACGGCGAGTCTCCTTTGGTCGGGATTTTCACCCGTTTAATCGGGTAAAGAGACTATGCCGCACATCGTTCACGGGGGAGGGTCCTATGCAGGGGACGGCCAAGGGAACAAATCGGAAGAAACTGCACACGTCGGAAGGTTCGAAGGGGGCTTTTGAGCTGATCCCCGGCCCGGAACTCGGGCGGTCGCTCAAGCTGTTTCGAGTCTCCCTGGGATTGACGCAAGCCGAGCTGAGCGAGGTCACCGGCGTCAACCGGGCGAACCTCTCCGCGTACGAGACCGGCCGGCATTGTCCGCGACCCGCGACCCGCGCCCGCATCGAATCCGCGGGATCTCGTCCGCCGGCGTTCTCCGGAGAGCCGGCGGTCGAGCGCACGATCGCCGAGCGGGAGCGGGAGGTGGCCGAAGCGGCGCTCGGCGAGGTTGCGGTGCGGCTGGCGGGTGGGGGCGAGGAGGGCGAAAGGGCCGAAGAAGAGCGGGCGTTCGCCCGGCGGCTCTGGCAGAAACTCGCCCCCCTGGCGAAGGGCGAGCGAATCAAACTGGTGGACCTTTCCCCCCCGTTTCAGGCCTGGGCGTTCGTCGAGCGGCTGGCCCACGAGAGCGAACGGGAGGTGGCGCGCGATACGGACGAAGCCCGCTTCCTCGCCGAGCTGGCTTTTCGCGTGGCCGAAAAGATCTCTGCTTCGGCCTTTGGTGCGGCGGCCCGGGAATACGCGTGGGTGTACCTGGGCAACGTTTACCGGGTAATCGGTGACCACGTCAATGCGGAGAGTGCTTTCGCCGCTGCCAAGAGGGAGACACCTTCCGCAGGTGCGTCGCCGTTCTCGCGGTCCAGGATCCTGGACCGCGAAGCGGCCCTTTGCCGAGGCCGGCGCCAATTCGCAAAGGCGTTTAAACTCTACGAAGGCGCCTTCTCGGTCGCCCGCCCTTCCGAAATTGGATTCCTGGAGCTCAACCAGGCTTTCACTCTTCAACAGGCCGGCCGCTCCGAAGACGCAATAGCGGCTCTGCGTCGCGCCGTCGAAGCGCTCGAAACCCAGGCCGACGGCCCGGACAACCCGCCGCGTGTTCGTTGGGGCGCGCTGTTCAACCTTGCCGTCAACCTGTTCGATCTGGAGCGCCCGGCCGAGGCGGAGGGGTTGCTCCCGCAGGTGCGGGCTCTCGTCGAGTCCGAGAACGACTTGGACCAACTGCGGCTGCAATGGCTAGAAGCGAAGGCGGCGGCGGGTGCGGGTCGCCCGGACGAGGCGATCTCCGCGTTAATCGAGGTGAAGCAAGAGTTTGAGGACAAAGGGCTGGGCTATGATGCCGCGCTGGCCGCCCTCGAAGCCTCGGCCTGGCTGCTCGATCAGGGCCGAGCCGCGGAAGCCCGCGCGCTGATCGAGGAGTCGCAGCCGACCTTCGCCGGCCTGAAGATCCGCCGCGAAGGGATCGCCTCGATTGCGCTATTCGCCGAGTCCTTGCGCCAGGAGACGGCGACCGCCCGGCAAGCCCGCGAGGTGCTGCGCGGGCTCCAACGGAGAGGGTGAGGCGCCGAAGTCCGATGAAGCGGGCGCCGGCTGGCTCGGCTGGCTGGCGCCCGATCCGGTGACCGGATTGATCACGCGCTACCCGGCGGAGATCTTCGGGCCGCTGCCGGGGCCGGACTCGGGGGGCGGGTTCCGCGAGCGGTGACCGGCACCGCCGGATCGAGGTCCGGAGAGGCGGCAGCGGCGGAAAATCTGCTGGAACGGACCGTCCGATCCATTGCATCCGGCCGCCGAATCCGGTGCATTCGACGATCGCTTCTAGTGGATTCTGCGGCGGATCCACTGCATTCGACGATCGCTTCCACTGCATTCGATCGCAGAATCCAGTGCATTCTGCGGCTGAATCCACTGCATTCTGTCGCCGCTTCCACTGGATTCTGGGCTGGATCCACTGGAAACGATCGTCGCTTGCACTGGAAATGCGGCCGCTTCCACTGGAAGCTGTCGTCGCTTCCATAGATTCCGGCGCCCGTTCCGCCCGGTTGGGCGCGCGTTCCAGACCCCACGACAAAGAATCTGGCCGGACCTATCGTTTTCTCGGAACCTCGTCCTGTACCCTTGCGGCGTGGGACTGCTGGACCCTCACCCCTGAAGTCCCGAGACCCCCTCTCCGCCGCCGGTTGGGCGGAGAGGGGGACCTCCGAGGCTTCCCCTTATCCCTGCACGAAGTACCCGAAGTACTGCCGGCTCCACTTCTGAATCGTGACCGATGGGTTACCGCACGACGGTGCCGCGCGCAGCACCCGCACCTGGGCGAGGCCCAATGGGCAGGTCTGGGGAATGATGAAGTCGAGGTGCTTGCCATCCGTGCCGACCGGGGCCGTTACGGGCTGCTCGCAGATCGCGCCGCCGGCGAAGCGGAGCTGGACCTTCACGACGTTGACCAGGTTGATCCCTTCCAGGCGGATCCGCGCGCGGCGGACCGAGCCGACGCGCGGCCAGGCTTCGGTGACCGCGGGGAAGCCGGGGACCCCGGGCAGGTCGTTGCGCCAGAAGCCGACCCGGTCGGAGAAGGGGTCGTTGCCGAGATCGAGATCGCCGTCCTGATCGACGTCCACGGCGATGAAATCCTGGGAGTCGGTCGTCCGGCGATAGCGGGTGAGGATCGAAGGTGTTACGTCGGAGAACGTGCCCGGCGGCGGCGTGTCCGTTGAAGTGATCAGGCCGTCGCCGTTGGAATCGACCCCGTTGTTCAAGAGCACGCGTGGCAGGTCGTCGACCACCTGGTAGATCAGGTCGAGGTCGCCGTCGGCGTCGAGATCCGCGAAGGCCGGGAACATCGCCCGGTCCATCCCCGGCGTCGGATTGCTCGCCGGATCGGTCGGCGCGGTGTGGATCACCGGCGACAGCGTGTTGACGTTCACCTTGGTCTTGAACTGGTCGACCATCGTCCCGCCGGAGGGCAGGCTGTTGATCAGCAGCCAGGGGTAATCGGTTCGTCCTCCCTGGCCGTAGTGGCCGATCGCGACGTCGGCATCTCCGTCATTGTCGACGTCGCCCTGGGCGATTCCGAACGAGCCGCACGAGATGTAGCTGATGTCGCCGAAGACCTGGTCGGTGCAGGAGGCGGGCAGCTTGGTCGCCGAGGCCTCGGTGAGAATCCCCTTGGCGGTGCCGAAGCCGTTCAGGAACAGCAGGTCTTTCGTCTGGGAGACGTTCGTGACCTCGGCCGCGGTCTTGGCGAAACCGACGGTCGTGAACAGGTCGAGCGCGCCGTTGTTGTCGAAGTCGGCGAGCAGGTCCATGCCGAGGCCGCGGTTCCAGGCAGGGTCGAAGGTGCCGGCCGGATTGCGCATCTGGGTCGGCGCCACGTCCTTGAACCAGAGGGGGCCGGAGCCCGGCTGGCCGATGATGTTCTGAAGATAGCGCCAGCCGAAGGCGTAGCTGCCGATCGGGAGGGGGAACAACGGGGCGGAGACCAGCGGGGTCGGTCCGGAATAGTTGTTGGGGAGAATCTCGAACAGGTGGACGATCGCATCGGTGTCGCCGTCGTTGTCCAGGTCGCCCGCCACCGCCCGGTCTGCGATCCCCGGCTGCGGCTGCGAGGTGCGGCCGTTCAGGTCGATCCGCGAGTCGTCGTTCGAGCAGCTGGACGCCGTGTAGATCGGGTCGTAACCGAAGATGCCGCTTCCCGAGTTGACCAGGACGATCGAGTCGGGGGTCGTGTCCGGGCAGTGCCCCCAGCCGGGGGTGCGTTGCGAGGCGAGCAGCGCGTCGCGGTCGCCGTCCTTGTCGAAATCGGCGAATACGCCGTCCTCCATCCCCTGCGGGATCTGCCGGCCGCGCTTGTTGCTGGTGACGCCGGTGCCCGCGCTCGGCGAGGCGTAGTCCTCGTGCTCGGCTTCGCCCGAACCCAGCAGGCCGAGCACCAGGTAGTCGTAGCCGCGCGAGGTCTGGAGCGCGTCGAGCGCCCCGTCCCCGTCGACGTCGGCAAAATCGAACCCGTAACCATGCTCGGTCGCCGGCATCGTCTGGTAGCTCTTGAAGGTAGCGAAGCCGTTGAACAGGTCGTCGGCGTTCCAGGGCTTGCCGGGAGCCGCCCCCGGGCCGTTACCGAGGTTCGCCTGGAGCTCCGGGAGCACGCCGCTCCAGCGATTGCCGCGCCCCTGGAACAGATCCTTGAACCCGTTGTTGTCGAAGTCGGCGACCGCGACCGTCTTGACCCACGGCGAGGGGAACGCGGTATAGCCCTCGAGGGTCGGGAAACCCGCGCTCCAGTTCGCCTTGTTGGACAGCACCCAGATGCGGCTGCCGGAGGCGGTGAAGTTGTCGTGCTTGAGCAGATCGCGATGGTTCACGATCACCAGGTCGAGCCAGCCGTCGGGAGCATTGCCGGCGAGCGTCGGCGGGGTGGTCCGCGGACCGAACAGATCGACCAGCAGAACCTGCTGGGTGAGCGGCGCGGTCACCTCGTGCTCCGCGGGAAAGTTGGGCGGGAACGGGTCGAGGATCGGGTTCATGAAGTCGGTGAACGCGTTGAGCGTGCCGCCGAAAGAGACATTGTTGACGTAGATCTCCATGCGGTGATCTTCCGCCGGGGAGAGCGCGAGGTTCTGGCTGAAGCCGTCCGAGCCGGCGTTGCCGAGCACGATTTCGGGCCAACCGTCCTTGTTCAAATCGCCGAGCGCCACGCTCCGACTGTCGGTGCGCACGCCGGGCGCGATGGCCGACACCGTGAACTGGCCGGTGCCGTTGTTGATCAGGACGTAGTCCTCGCTCTCCACACCGCACCCTCCCCGGGCGCAGCGGTTGGCGACCGCGAGGTCCAGGTCGCCGTCCTGGTCGAAATCGATCGCCGCGACCTCGTTCGTCGCCCGCGCGGGCTCGCCCGGAATCCGGGTCGCCGTCTCGTCTTTGAAGCACCCGGTGCCGTCGTTGATCAGCAGGACGTTGGTCGCCCCGGTGTAATTGTCGCCGTGGCGGCCGACGTAGAGATCGGCCCAGCCGTCGCCGTTCAGATCCCGGAACACCACGCCCGAGCTGTTGCCCGCGGAGGCCGAAACGGGAATGCGCGGCCCCGTCGGGCAGGCGTCCTGCGCGACGTCGAACCAAATGCCGGTCGCGGGGTCGCGGCGCATCAGCAGGTCGGTCTGCGCCTGCGCCGCCATCACCTGCTGGGCCGGATCGGGATCGAGGTCCGCGAGCCCGTAGCCGATGCCCGCGGTGACGTACAAATCGTCGCAGATGGGATTGATCGGCAGGACGTCGAAGGAACCTGCAACGGAGGACGCGGCGACCGGGTGCGGATCGGGATCGGCCGGCACCGCCACGAACACCTTCTGGAACGCGCAGCCGAAAGCCCCGCGGGTGGCGGAGACGAAGACCTGCGAGAAGCCGCTCCAGGGCACCGGCGGATTGGTCTGGACGTTCTGGTGGTGGCCGTCGATCGACTGGAAGAAAGTCGGTTTGCCGTAGCGGTCGGCAAACGCCGGATCGATCTTCGCGTCGCTGTAGTTGACCAGCAGGGAGAGCCCCTTGCCTTCGAGCGACGCCTCCATCAACTTCCGGGTTCCGATGCCGGTGGTCGCAATGCCCTCCGGCGGATCGAACTGGGCGAAATTGAACAGCAATACATCGGTGTAGGTGGCCGGCTGCTGGGCGCCCAGACTCACCAGATCGCGGGCGAGACTGAACACCGTGTCGCCCGGATCCTCATAGAACTGATGCTCGCCCCAGACGTACTCGCCCGAGTCGCGCTCGTAGTTCCAGGGCGTAAGCGTGGGACCGGGCGGATCGATCGGCACCGGCTCGATGCAGATCGGCGGGCCGACCTGCACTTGGGCGGCGGCCGGCGGCGCGGACCCGAAGAGAAGAGACAAGAGGAGGGCCGCTCCAAGGGCGGCCCGGCGGACGGAACTTGATTTCGCCATGGCTTTCTCCGATCGGGAGACGTAAGCCTCGGACCTTCGAGGCTCTCCCTATTGGAGAGAAGCGGATTCGGCGAGCTGAGATGACGATTCGTCGGGTGAGTGCGGATCGCCTCCGCGCACCGGTCCCTCCTGGGTGCGCGGGCGTCTCGCCCGCAATGGCGGGCCGGAGGCCCGCGTACCCAGGAAAACATGAGCCCCTGACTTTCGAGACTCTCCGTTTACGGGCGGCAGATCAGACCTTCCGCCGTGTGCCGCCCGAAAAGGAAAGGGTTACGACCGCGCGAGACCCGAGATGCATTTCCCGGCCTCCGGCAGCCGGACGAGATCGCGCGGCAACGAGAGACGGTAGGCGGGAACGGCGTTCGCCGCGGAGAGGCAGGTCTCAAAGTGGGCGGCCAGAAGCTCCGGATTGTACCGCCGCGCGGCGATCGTCTGGCTCATCAATAGGCGCGCCGTCTCGGCCAAGGCGAGCCGTGTGAGCTGCGGCTCGGAGGCGGAGCCGGGACCCGCGAGGGCGATCAAGGCGGCGACCGGCGCGGGCTCGCGCAACCGGCGCGGCGGATCGAGCTTGAGCTGCGGATAGTCGAGGTGCGCCACGAGACGGCCTCGCACCAGCTCGAACGGCAGAAGGTCGTCGGCCACCCGTTCCCAACCTGGGAACGCGAGCGCCGCGAGAGTCGACTTGCCCCGCCCCGATTCGCCGAGGAAAACGAAGAGACGCCCCGCGACGAAGACCGCGCTCGCGTGCAGCGCCCAGATCGCGCGCACCGCGAGCAGCAGCAGGATCGGGGGTCCGAGCGCCAGCTCTTCGAAGCGATCGGGATCGGAGGTCGCTATCGGAACCAATGGGGCCACGGCCTGCGGTAAGCGTCCTCGCGCCTCGGGCGGGCCGAGGCTCGGGAGAGGCCGGTCGGTCCACAACGGTCGCCCGGCGAGGGTGTAGCCGAATCCCTCGTCGCATGGGCCGAACCGGAGGATCGCCTCTCCCTCTTGGGGCCGGGCCTCGACGTTCATGGCCGGAGCCTCAGGGCGGGATCGCCGAGCAGCGTCCAGCCGAGCAGCGCGTCGCGTAGATCCCCCCCGACGGCGATCGCCCGCTTGGCTTGGACCAACGCATCGCCGAGCGTCGCACCGGGAACCATCAGCCGGGCGAGCAGAGCCGGTCCAAGCAGCTGATCCGACTCGGTGCGGGAAAGGGTCGCCGAGCCGATCACCGCGGCCGCCCCCTGCGGTCCGGCGAGCAGCAGCCGGTGCGCCAGGGTGTCGACCTCGGGCGCCACGTGGTAGGTGTTCCAGCATCCCCATTGGACGACCACCGAGGGACGGCCGACGTTGGTGAGCGCATCGCCGTCGGCCGCCGAGAAGAGCCCTTGGAAGCTCCAGACCGTGGGGCCGGAGTGGCCGACGAAATGGACCAGGCCGGGACCCTGGTTGAAGGCCGCGATCAAAGCCGAGCGGGCCGCGGCGATGCCCAGGTCGTCGACATAGGCGCGACCCAGCGGCCAGGCGGCGGGGACCTGGCTGATCAGCTGGTCGCTGATCGAGCTGAACGTCCGGGCGCCCTCGTCATCTGTCGCGTCCGCCGCGAACAGCGCGCCGGTCCGCTCGGCGCCGAAGGTCAGGGTCTTGGCAATCAACTGGCGCAGCTCCGAGGCGGTGCGCGCGGGGAAACGGCCGAGCGCGAGATCCTGCACGCCGTCGCCGTCCAGGTCGCCGTAGACCGAGTCGGAGGGGGTGAAGTGGATCAGGTCGTCGGTTTGCACGTAGGGCGTCGGAATCAAGCTCACCGAGCCGATGCCCAGATGGTCGAGGTAGTCGTAGCTGTCCGCACCGACCAGCAACAGATAGCGCGCGCCGAGACGTTCGGCCGCGTACCGGACGTAACTGCGGATCGCTTGCGGGTCGATCTCGCCGCCGGAGTAGCTCGCGTAGAGATCGAGCACGTCGACCACCTTGACCCGATGCCCTTCGCTCTCGCGCGCCGCGATCAGCGGCGCAAGCTCGGCCGCCAGGCTCGGGTGGGTGACGATGAGGTAATCGGCCCGACGAAGGCCGAGGTCGGCGGGCACCTCGCGCGCCGGTTGGATCGCCGGCCGCAGCATCGCCGCGGGGGTCGAAAGATCGATCGGTCCCGAGTTCCTCTCGAGGCCGGCGCCGGGGACCGAGAACGCCGCCCGGAACGCGACGCCGGCATTGTCGATCGCTACGTTGGTCAGGCGCGTCGCTCCGCCCTTGGCGTAGACCACGACGTCGTGAGTGCTTAGGCCAGAGACCTCCTCTCTTCCCGGCGCTGCCGGGAAACTCAGCCGGTCGCCGCGCGCGACGAAGCGGCGGGGATAGGTGAGGGCGTAGCGGTCGACGTGGATCAGGTCGAAAGCATTGCCGGTGTCGCCGGGCAGGCGGACCTCCAAGCTGTTGGTCCCTTCGAACAGCACGCCGGGCGGCAGGGCGAGATCGAAGCTCCGGGCGACCAGCCCGTCGAACCGCTCGTCGACCAGCTGTGTGCCGTTGAGCGAGATCTGCAGGTGGTGGTCCGGGGTCGAAGGCCAATTGGTCACTCCCCAGAGATCGACGTGCAGCCGGGCTTCGGTTCCGGCGAGGGCATCCGCTTCGAGCGCGAAGCTCTTCGCGGCCGGGCTCCCTTGGGCGAGCACCGGCGCCTCGTACCACGGATCGCCGTTCGGCGAGGCGAAGCTGTAGACCAGGTCGCGATCGACGGCGAGCGTCTCCGGGTACGAGGCGACCCCCGCCCCTTGCGGCGTGCCGTCTTCCACCTGCACCCGCGACGGCCGGCCGGCCGAACGGGCGGTCAGGCGGTACACGCGAGAACGGGTATAAAGGCTGTCCGCGACCGCCTCGCCGCGGAATTCGAGGAACGCGCCGGGACCGAAGTCCCCCGCACTCTTTTCGGTCCCCCGAACGTAGATCGGCACCCCTTTGCCGCTGCGCGCGATTTCGAGCGACAGGCGATCGGCGCTCACGCCGGCAAAGTCGATCCCCGCGGCGCGCAGATCTTCGTAGGTGACGCGGTACAGGCCGTCCAGAGCGACGCGCAATTCCGCCGACGGCGGGCGCGCGACACGGGAGATCGCCCGACGCTCCTCCTCCGCGGACGCGGCGATCTCGGCGCGCACGTTCGCCCAGGCGATCGGTTCGGCGGTCGGCGCCCGGCCGTAAGGGCGATCGAGCGCGAACGGCCCATGGCGGGTTCGCTCGCCGTCGACGCCCGCGTCTTCGAGCAGCAGCTCGGACCAGCCGGCGTCGGCCAGCACGATCCGGTAGCTCTGCGGCGCGAGCCGATCGAGCGAACGCGCCGGCACGAGCTTCGGCGTCAGCGGCTGCCACGGACCCTTCGCGCCCTTGCGGCCGAGCAGCGCGTAGCCGACGGTCGAGGTCTCGGTCTCGGTCGTCCATTCGACATCTACGCCGCGGGTGGTCCGGACGGCGGAAAACGACGCCAGAGTCACGGGCAGCGTGTTGACCGGAATCTGATAGTCCTCGACCTCGCCGCTGGTCGCGACGCCCGTGGGCGTGGTCACCTCGGCCGCCGTGTACGAGATCCGGAAGCGGGCGTAGGTCGCGGTCGTCCCGCCGGCGTTGGTCGGCACCGCGCTCCAGGTGACGTTGAACGCGGTGGGCGAAAGCGTGTTGGCCGGCACGCTCACGGTGCCGGAGATTTCGTTCGCGTCGGCGAAATCGCCGTCGCGGTTCCAGTCGATGTAGCCGACCAGCGAGCCCGCCAGGGTGGCCGACAGATTGACCGCCGTCACGCTCACCGTGTAACTCGTCGCAGGGGAAGCGTAGGCGGGGAACGAGGCGACCCCGTCCTCGTCGTCGAGGCCGCCCACCTGGGTCGTGTCGTCGGTGGTCGCCGCGGCACCCGCAACGGCCGGCTGGCCGTTGGCCTCGCCGTCCGGCGGGTTGGTGCCGAGATAGAGCGTCCGGTCGCCCACCGCGTGGCGCGCGCCCCCCGCGAGCTGCGTACCGTAGCTGTTCGGCGCGTCGCCGTAGTCGTAGCCGCAGAACGAGAAGTCGCCGATGCCGACCACCATGAACACGTTCTCGTTCGCCGGATCGCTCCCCTGGGTGTAGTTGAGCGTGAGAGAGGAGACCGCGCCCGATACCACGACGTCCAGATTGCCGTTGGTGGCGGTGTTCGCCGAAGCGGTGTCCCCCTCGGCGAGATCTCCCGCGACCTGGGTGGTTGCCCCCGCGACCGGCGTGATCGTGTAAGGAACCCGGTTACCGGCCGGCCCGGTCGCCACCAGCTCGATCTGGTCCTCCCAGGAGGCCGCCGTGATGTCGACGTCCAAGAAGGTAAATCGAAGGTCGCGTACCGGCCGGGAGAAATTGAGCGTCGACACCAGGCCCACCACCTCGTTGTCCTGGGTTCCGGCGAGCGCCGTCGCATCCATCGACATCGAGTAGTACCCGGCGTGGTTGCCGTTGGTCGTGGTCCGGGTGACGATCTCGTTGCCGAGAGTTCCCGCGGCGCTCGCACCGGTTCCGGCGAAATCGCTGGTCGCGCCTTGGGTGACCGTGAGATCGCCGACGGTCGTGTTGGTGAATGCGACGGCGTTGCCGTTGGCGCCCCAATCGAAGGTCACGGTGCCGGTGCAGGTGGCGACCGCCGCCGTGCTGCTCGCGAGGATCAGATAGGCGCGGTTGAACGTGGCGTTGGTGGCGTTGTTGTTGATGTCGCAAATATTCAGCGTCCAGGTGCCGCTGCTCGCGACCCCCGCGAAGGTGGTGTCGATGTTCGCCACGGCGACGAGACGATTGAAGAAAGGCGCCGCGGTCGGATCGGTGTCGGCGTCGTCGAGCGCCCCTTCGGTGTTGGAGGAGAGCAGGATGTCGAAGTTGTCGTCCGCGTCGCCGCCGGCCCCGGCGGTGCCCGCGATCAGCTGCAGGGACGTCCCGCCCGGGGCCACGAGGGTGATGCGGATATCACCGCGGTTGACATGGTCGAGATTGAAACCGAGACCGACCTGCGAGACCGTGAACGAATCGGCGACCGCAAACGTCCGCACCAGCGGCGTGGCGCACCCTGCCGCCCCAGCCGCGGCAGCGGAAAAGTTCACGGTGCCGGTTGTCGTATTCGTGTAGGTGTAGGTCAGAGCGACAACCGGCCCCGCGATGAACAGGAAACCGGAAGCGCCGAGGGCGACGGCCGTCGCGAATGTGAGACGGCGTGAGATGGCGAAAGGAACGAATTGGATCGACATGGTTGACCACCTCTTGAAACCACTCAGTGAGACTTGAATAAAGCGGGATTGCCGCTCTCACCGATTCCGGGAGAAGGCCCGAGGGTAAAAGTGCGCAAGTCGCCGAACACCACCAGCCGCGGCGACTCGTACCGGCGCTTCGCACCCGCGGCGGGGAGCCGCGGGAGAGGCACTAGGGTTGGATTTTCCGGATGGGAGATGGCTGACTCACTCTCTACCGGCGGGCCGAAATCGCCTGTAGAGGCGATTCGGTATGTCCTTGCGACCGGCGCCACCACCAGATCTCAAACGAAACCGCCAACCAGACCAGCAAGCCGTAAAGGCCCGCTCGTCGCTCTCGCCAGCCGGTTTCGATCCAGCCGGGCGCCAGGTACTCGCGCCATGCGGCTTGGGGAGAAAGCAACATCGCGGCCACCGCACCGTGGGGGCTGGCGTAGACCCCGGCGAGGAACAGATCTTCGAACGTCGCCTTGTCCTGCCGCGCGAGAATCGAAGCGGGGAGCAGGCCCGCCATGGCGCGCCGCATGACGGGACGGGAGATCCCGGGGCCGCCGAGATCCTCCGCCGGCAAGCCCAAAAACAGCTCGATCAACCGCCGATCGCGCAACGGGTGGCGAACCTCGACGCCCTGGTCCTCGCAGTAGTAGCGCTCGATCGAAAAACCATGACCGTTGGCGGCGCCGAGCAGGCTCCTCGCCTGGGCCGGGCGAGGGTACCCGGCCGCCCAGCCGTCGCGCTCGACTGGATCGGGCAGCAGGGCGAGTGCGCTTTCGGTGAGCCAAGGAAACCTCTCCGCCCGTCGCCGGGCGGCCCGCTCCAGGCGCAGCCGATCGGGCAGGAGGGCGCCGAGAGACGCGCGAAGCGAGCCGGCTCCATCGCCCGCCCGCCTCCACAGCTCGGTCCCGGCCGCAAGGAAACGCCCGGCGCGGAGCGTTTCGGCCAACCGGTGCTCCGCGCCGCCGTAGAGCTGATCGCCGCACATTCCGGACAGGAGGACCGAGCTGCCGAGCCGGCTCGCCGTTGCATAGGCGCGGGCGTGAAACCGGCGATAGGCGTTCTGCTCCGGGGTCGCCGGGTGGGTCGGCCACGACGCGAGATCGGCGAGCGGCCCGTCGTCGTCGCACCGCAGGCGATGCATCTCCAGGCCGAGCTCGCGCTCCAAGACCGAGAGATGCCCACTTTCGTCGGCGCGGCGGTAGCGCGGAAAAACCCAGGAGAGAGCCCGCAGGCGTTCTCCCGCGGGCAGCGCCCGCCCGGCCAGAGCGGCGATCGGCGACGAATCGAGCCCGCCGCTCAACAACACCGCCGGCCGCCCGATTGCCCGAAGGCGGCAACGGACGGCGAGATCGAGACGATGGCGAAGCTCTTCGGCGCGCTCGTCCGGGCTTGCCGCGGAAAGGCCGGCCAGGGGAAGCGGGCGAGGAAGCCACTCGCTTCGCGCGTCAGCCCCGCGCACGATCAGAATTTCGCCCGGAGCCAATTGCCGCACCCCCGGACAGAAAGTGCGCCCCGCGGCAGGGTCTTCGAGGGAGAAATAGGCGGCGATCCTTGCCCGGTCGAGCTCCGCTTCGCGGCCGAGCACGGCGGCCAACGCCCCTTCCTCAGAGGCGGCGAGCAGCCGGTGGTCGTCGAGCGCCACGGCGAGGCCGCGTCCGCCGAGCGAATCGCGCGCGAGGATCGCCTCCTGCCGGTCGGCATCCCAGATCGCGATCGCGAACGGCCCCAGGATGCGCTCGAAGCCAGCGATCCCCCAGGCGGAATACGTGGCGGCGACGAGCATCGCGTCGCTCAAGCTCGCCAACGGACCCGGAGAATTGGGCAGCGCACGCCAAAGCGCCTCGCGGTCGTCGATCCGGCCGTCGAACGCGAGCCAGGCCCAACGCCCGGGCACCACCACCGGCTGACGCTCGCCCGTCTCTTCCGGCGTGGTCCGGAAGTGGAGATGACCGAGGGCGCCCGCACCTCCGCCCGCCGTGTCGCAGCCATCCCGGCCGCGATGAGCCATGCGGTCCAACAGCCGCCGGAGGATGGCGGGATGAAGGTCCGCTCCCCGGCGAGCCAGTGCGAGTCCCAATGCGCTCATTTCTTTAGTTTTGGTCTTCTTCGATGGCGCTCATTTTCTATGATTGCGATGAGTCGATGATAGCAGGTTGCGCAAGACTTACAACCTGCGCGATGACTCCACGATGCTCCATCCCGTTCGGACGTAGACTCGGGGTGTTCGCGACGCCCAAGCTCCACGACCCGCAGGCCCAAGGGATGAGAGACAGGTATGAACCGCACGCACGATCCGCGGCTACGTCAGGTCCCGCTAGCCGGTTTCCTCCTCGCCCTCGCGCTCTCCGCCGTGGCCTGCACCGGCTCGCCGCGGCCGCGACGGGCGGACACGGTCTCCGATCTCGACATCCGCTCGATGCTGTTGCTGCTGGTCGATCGTCAGATCTACGACCCGACGACGGTGCAGATCGCGGCTTCGGGCGGGCCGGGGTTGCGCGAGGAATTGGCGGTTTCGTTGGGCCGGGTCCCTTCGGCGGAAGGACGGCCGGTGCTGCTCGGGATGTTGGAGGATGCGGAGCCCGCGGTGCGGAGGGCGGCGGCGTTCGCGCTCGGCGAGATGGAGGACGAGGGGGCGAAATCGGCGACCTCCGCGCTGCTGCACGCGGCGGTCGATGCCGACCGGGAGACCGGACGCCTGGCGGTCGAAGCGCTGGGCAAGATCGGCGCGGACGTCGCGGCCGTCGGTCTGGCTCTCGCGCCGTTGCCGGAGCCGGAGCGCTGGGCGCGGCTCACGCCGTCTCTGTTCCGGTTCAAGCAGGAAGAGCGAGTGCCCCTCGCGCTCGCTGCGCTGGGCGCGGAGAGTCGGCGCGGCGATAAACCGGGGGCCAAGCCGGTAAAAGGTGCCGCGCAACCCGATCCGCAGCAGCGTTTCTTCGCGGCGTACGCCCTGGCGCGCGACCCGTTCCCCTCGGCGGCGGAGCCGCTCCGCGGCCTGTTGAACGATCCCGACCCGCGCATCCGCGGTTGGGCGGCCCGGGCGCTCGGGCAGATCGGTACCGGCGACGACCTTGTGCGCCTCCTGCCTCTGCTTGCAGCATCCGAGCTGCCGCCGGTGATCCAAGCGCTGCGCGCCGGGCAGCGCTTGTGGACCGAAGGGAAGATCACCACGCCGGAGGCCCTCGCCGCGCGAGACGCCTGGCGCGCGCCGCTCCTGACGTTGATTTCCGATGCCCGCCCGGGAGTGCGCTCGACCGCGATCGAAGCCGCAGCCTTCTGGCTGCCCGACCCGAATCTTTCCACCGCGCTGGGCCTACGAGCCGAACAAGCGGGCCGGGAGCGCGGGCTCGCCTTGGTCGCGTTGGCAACGGGGAAAGATCCGCACGCGGCGGAGCTGATCGCCCGGGCGACGGCGCCGGTCTCCCCGGGGACGCCGGACGGGCAAGACGCGCAAGAAACTCTGGAGACCTCCGACCTGCGCGCCCACGCCGCGGAGGCGGCCGGCAAACTGGGAGACGCCGGCGCGCTCGACCTGCTGTGGAAAGACCCGAGCCCGACCGTGCGCGGCGCGGTCGCCGCGGCCTGGCTGGAGATTCTGCCGCCGAACGATGCGGCGGCCGGGGAGAAGCGGGTGACGATGATCCTCACCGATCCGGACGAAGGGGTGCGTCTCCCGGCACTCGATTGGCTCGGCGAGCATCCGGTGCTGCCGATGGCGGCGCTCGGACCCGCGGTCGCCAAATCCCTGGTCGATGAATCGGAAGAGCCGGGGCTCGCCGGCCTGCGGGCGCTCGGCGCGCGGGTGAAGGCCGTTCCCGCCGAGCGGGTCGCGGTGCTCGAAATGGCGGGATACGTGGTGGAGAAAGAGGGATACGTGCTGCGCCGGGCGGCGATCGAGTTGTTCAAGCAGCTCGAAGCCCCGGCCCCGGAGCTGCTGCCGCCGGACGATGCGCGCCGCACCGAGGACTACGGCGAGATGTTGGAGCGGGTCTGGCCGCCCCATCGGGTCGCGATCGAAACGGAAAAGGGAACGATCACCGTCGATCTGACCTGCCGCGACGCGCCGCTCACCTGCCTGTCGTTCCTTCAGCTCATCGCGCAGGGGTTTTACGACGGCCTGACTTTCCATCGCGTGGTTCCGGATTTCGTCATCCAAGGGGGCGATCCGCGCGGCGACGGCATTGGCGGCCCGGGCTATTCGATCCGCGATGAGATCGGCCGCCTGCGCTACGACCGCGGCGTGCTCGGCATGGCGCTCGCGGGACCGGACACCGGGGGCAGCCAGTTCTTCCTCACCCTCTCGCCCCAACCCCACCTGGACGGCGGATTCACCTCGTTCGGCAAGGTCGTGGCGGGCGACGCGGTGCTCGACCAGATCCAAGCCGGAGACCGGATCGTCCGGATTGCCGAGGTGCCCGTCACAAAGCACCGTTAAAAGCTTTTCCCGGGAACGCCGAGCACCAGCTCGGCACCGAGGCGGCGGAGGTCGACAAAACAGCCGAGCTGGTGCTCGGCGCTCCCAGGGAAAACCGCTTCGAAACCTCGTCTCGCATCGCGGGCGGCCACGGGGGGCCGCCCCTACGGTAGACTCCGCCGCCATGCAGACTCGATCGTCGGCTCTCTTGCTTGCTTTCGCCGGGCTATCGGCAGCCTCGGCCGTGGCTCAGCTCACTCCGCAACCGGCCGCTCCGCCAACGGCCGTCGAGGCCGCTCCGGCGTCGGCCTCGGTCCTGGTGGGCAAGGTCACCCGCGAGCAGGTCGAAGAGGCGGCGCCGGAGTGGGTTCTGTCCGAAGGGAAGGCTTCGCCGGAGGCCGCGGCGGTGCGCTCGCTCGGCAAGGTGGCTCCCGGCGCCACGGTCACCGTCTATCTCGGCACCTGGTGCGGCGACAGCCAGCGCGAGGTCTCGCGCCTGTTCCGGACGCTCGACGAAATGGGGGGTTCGTTCCCCGCCGCGATCGAGCTGATCGGCGTCGACGAGACCAAGCGGGAGCCTAAAGCGCTGCTCGCCGGGGTCGATCTGGAGTTCGTGCCGACGATCATCGTCCGCCGGGGCGGCCAAGAGGTCGGACGGATCGTCGAGTCGTCTCCCCACGGCATCGAGGTCGACCTGCTCGATCTGCTGGAAGGCCGCGCCAAGGGCGTGCTCAGCCTGCGGGGCGACCTGGCGCCGGAGAGCCCGAAACCGTAAGACGCCGGCTCCGGTGCCCCGGCGACGGGGGCCGCCGTGGCTGCCGAACCCCTCCTGCAACCTTGTTCGCACAAGCCCGTATTCAGCCATGACTCGAGGGACGGACCGGACCGACGAAGAATTGGTCGCGGCGGCCCTTCGAGGCGAGCCCGACCGCTTCGGCGATCTGGTGGAGCGCTACCAGGGGCGGCTGGTCAATTACTTGTTCCGGCTGCTCCGCAACACCGACGACGCCCACGAGTTGGCGCAGGAGGTCTTTCTCAAGGTCTACCAGGTCCTGGACCGGTTCGATCCGCAGTACAAGTTCTCCACCTGGCTGTTCCGGGTGGCCCAGAACGCGGCGATCGATCAGATTCGGCGCCGGCGTCTGAAGCTGTTCTCCTTGCAGCAGGAAGACGCGGGCGGCGAGGTGCGGGAGTGGGACATCCCCTCGGGGGAGCGCGGCCCGTACGGCGAGCTGCGCAACCAAGAACGCGGGGGGGCGATCCAGGGGGCGATCGACGCTCTGCCCTGGGAGTACCGCGAGCTGATCCTGCTCCGCCACTTCGGCGAGCTCGCCTACGAGGAGATCGCGAAGCTGAAGGACATGCCGCTCGGGACGGTGAAGAACAAGCTGTTCCGGGGGCGCCAGATGCTGAAAGAGAAGCTGGCGGATTTTCTGACGGACTGAGGGATGAGATTGAAATTGACGGCGGGCGCGGACGTACGAGACACAGACGAACGGAATTGGCGAGGCGGACGAGTCGAATCATGATGAACCTAGAGAACGGCGCCATTCATCCAGAGGGGCCAGAGGGGCGAGGCGGGATCGAGGCGGATCTCGAGCTGGAGCCCGCCGCCCTGAACGATCTGCCCGCGGCCGAGCGGGCCGCGTTGGCCCGCGTCTCCGGCCTGCTCGCCGAGAGCCGGATTTCCGTGCGTCCCGATTTCCGCACCGCGGTGATGTCCGCGCTGCCGCCCGCCGGATGGGAATCCCGCCATCCGCGGACCTGGAGCTTCCCGCTCGCCGCCTGCTTCCTGCTCGCGACGTTCGGAGCTTCGGCGGTCGTCTTCTTCCTGGGCGGCTCGTCCGCCGGAGCCGGTTCGAGCCTGCTCGGCGCCGCGGTCGCGATCGGCAATCTGCTCGAAGCCGCGGTCCTCGCGGGCGCCGGCCTGCTCACGGCCACCTGGAAAGGCTTCGGCTTGGCGATCGGCGAAACGCTCTCCTCCCCCTTGCGCATGATCCTGTTCGGAGCGGTGGTGGCCGGCCTGAACCTTCTGCTGATCTCGCTGGTCCGCCGGCGTAAGGAAGCCCCGGGAATCCTGCGCGCCCGGCGCTAAAACGAACGGCTTCTCCTGGGTGCGCGGGCCTCCGGCCCGCCTTTGCGGGCGAGACGCCCGCGTACCCAGGCCGATCGCCTGGGACGATCCGGCCGCCAAGCGATACACTTCCCCGCCGTGCCGATCCGCGCTTTCACACTGGCCGTTTTCGTCCTCGCCCTGCCGGCCTTGCCCGCCGCGGCCGTGCCGTCCCCGGCGGACGCCTCCGGTTCCGGCCAGGTGGCCCTCCGTTTGGCGAAAGGAAGCGTCGCGCGGCATCAGTTGGTCGCGATCGGCCGCGATCTGATCCTCGACGGCGAGGCGCAGGCCGACGTCGCGGCGATCGAAGGGTCGGTCGCGATCTCCGGCAGCGTCACGGGTGACGTCGTGGTGCTCGGCGGCGACGCCCGGCTCGCCGAAAGCGCGCGGGTCGCGGGCGACGTGTTCGTTCTGGGCGGGACCATTTCGGCCGCGCCCGGGGCGCGGATCGAAGGGCGCTCGGTTTCCTACCGCAACGCGTCGGTCGCCTGGATGACCCTGCTCGAAGGGCCGAGTCTCGGCCTTGAAAGCCGCTCGACGGTGGTCGTAGGAGCGAAGCTCGCGTTGCTCGCGGCCTGGTCGGCCCTCTTGATGCTGCTGTTCGCCGCCTGCGGACGCCAGCTCATCTCGACCGCGGATCAGATCAAGGGCGAGCCGTTCCGCGGTTTCGCGACCGGCCTGGTCGGCGTGCTCGCCCTGGTGCTCACCGCGCTCTTTTTCAGCGCCTTTGCCGGCGCTCTGGTCGGCGTGCCGCTGCTCGTTCTGGTGGTGCTCGCGGCGCTCGCGCTCAAGCTCTGGGGGATGGTCGCGGTGTTCTACGCTCTCGGCGACTTCATCCTCACCCGAATCTTCCGGCGGCGGATGCGCCCGGCGAGCGCCGCGACCCTCGGCCTGCTGCTGCTCGGCCTGGTCAAGTTCGTCCCCTACCTGGGAGTCTGGACCTGGACGGTCGCGACCCTGATCGGCGTCGGCGCCACCCTCGCGACGAAATTCGGCAGCCGCGAGCCCTGGTTTCAAGGGGCCTGACGGCAAATCCCTCGCTACACCGCCAGTCCGCCCTACCCCCGAACGAACAGCGCTTCGCGGACGACCGCTCTCCGGAGCTGGTCGGTTCCGCTGAAGCCGAGATCGCGCGCGGCTCGTTCGAGCGCGCTCGAATCGGCGGGCACGGGCCGGCCGAGACGATCTGCGAAAAACCAGCGCCAGAGGTCGGGAAGGGCGAGGCCGGTATCGGCGACTCCGGGCTGGGAGAGGCCGCGGGCGGCGAGCGCCCGGGCCTTCGCTTCGGCTCGTTCCGCGAGCGGCGCGTAGGCGCGGCGGACGCGCAGGTCGTCGCGCAACGCGCCGTCGATCAGCGGCTCGATCAGCGGCAGCACCCGCTCGATGCGCGCTTCGTCGGAGGCCAGACGGGCGAGGTCGGAAGTATCCAGACGCTGCTCGGCGAGGAAGGCGGCCAGGCGCTCCTCGTCATCGAGGCCGTGCTTGTGGCGAAAACGGGCGAGCGCATGGTCGCGGGCCGAATCTTCGAATCGCAGCCCGCCGTGATCGGCGAGGGCGAGCGCCAGGACTCGCGCCTGGGCAGCGGTCTTGGCAGTCTGGGCGGCCTGGGCAGCGGGCCGATCGCCCTCCCTCGCGGTTTCCTCGCCGCCGAGCGCAAGCCCACCGAGCCGCAGCTCGTCGAGCGGATCGATCTCGGACCCTTCGCCCGCCGCGAGCGCCGTCCGCTGATCGGCGGCGATTCGCCCCGCCTCCCAAGCTTCCGTGCGCTGGAACGGGAACGTCGCCTCGAAACGCCCCGGATGCTCGACTCGGCGGGCGGCCATTCGCGAGAGCATCGCGAGCGCGTCGAGCTTTTTCTGATCCACCCGGCCGGTCGGAAGCCACGCCGCCAACGCCGCCAGCTCGAAGGCGGGAAGCCCGGCGCGGCGGGCCTGTTCGAGCACCAGCGCCATCCCCCGCTCCGGGTAGAGGAGCGCTTTGGCGATCGCGACCAGCGCGCCCCGGGTCGGTTCGCCGATCACCCCGGCAGCTGCCGCCGCGGCGAACGTTGCGCGCAGGTTGACCATTGCCTCCGAGCCCGCGGCATAGCCGGTCGCCGCGGGACCGTGGAACACCGTGACCTCGTCGTCGTCGGTCAGCTCGCCGCTCGCGAACGCGGCGTAGATCTTCCCCACGCCCACCATGCCGAACGGTGCGCACTCCATCGCGCGCAGCGCGCCTAAAGAAGCTGCGCCGAACACGTGAACCCCTTCGCTGAGCGCCCAGAGGATCTCTTTGTGCCAGACGGAAGCGAGGCGATCGAAATAGCCGTCGACGATCCCGATGCCCCAGGGGCGCTCGCGCGCCGCGAGGTAGAGATCGCCCTGCGCGACCGGCGGGCGCCATGAGGCATCGGCCAGCTCCGGCACCTCGCGCCGGCCTTCGTCCGCCGAAAGCGTCGGGCCGGAAAAGATGACGATCCGGCCGGAAGGGAGAGCGCTCATCGCGCCTCCGCGGCTTCTATAGCCACCGCACGAGCCCGCATTCCGGGTACCCAGCCGGGGATCTCGCGGGAGGTTTCGAGGCCCGGAACCACGATGCGAACGACCGGGAGATCGAGCCCCGGGTGGGTGAGGTCGACCGAGATCACCTCGGAAAAGCCGGCCGAGGCAAGCCGGCCGAGGAGCGCCGCGAGATCCTCTTCGAACGTCTCGGCCGCGAAATCCGGCGCGGAACGAAAGTCCCGGCGGGGCGTGGCTTCGACGACGCTCTTGCGCAGCCGGTCGAGCGCATCGGCGTCGCGCCAGGCCTCGTACTTGCGCAGCGGCAGGTCGTCCCGTGCCCCGGCGATCGTCGTAAGACGGCTTTGCGCGGCCTCGGTCAATGCGCGCAGAAGGGAGACGCCCCGGCTCGGATGGCACCCCATGCCGCCGCCCGCGCCGCGGATCTGAAACGGATCGGCTTCCGCGTCGAGCACCAAGGCGCGAAACGCCGGAACGCCAAGGTCGGAAGTGATGTCCCAGACAGCGACCGCGACGCCGGCCCGGGCGTAGAGGTCGAGCACCTCGCGGCAGAGCGGATCGTCGATCGAATCGAGATCCACCCGCGCCGCGGCTTCAGCCGCTTCCCCGCGCAACTCGGAAAGCGTGTTCGCGTCGCGCTCGATCACCTCGCACAGGCCGTGGCCAATCGCTTCGAGCGGGTGGTTGCCGGAGGCGAGACCGTTCGAGGAGAAAGCGAAACAGCCGCTGCCGGGCGGCATCGGCCGGGTCGTGTCCATGTGAACCAGCTCGTAAGGGACCAGGACCGGCTCACCGGTAGGCAAGTCGACCCCCTCGATCCAGAGGGTCTTCATCTCGTCGTGGAAAATACCCGCCGAGGTGCGGGGCAGGCCGTCGAGATTCGCGATCCGATGGGAGAACCGCAGTTGATTATGGGTCGCGAGGCGAACCGGCCGGTCGATCCGCTCGGCATGCCAAAGCTCGATCGCCTCCATCAAGCCGGAGGCGCGCGCGGCGGCGAGGTCGAGCCCTTTGCCCTGCGAGACGGCGAGCGAGCGCGAATTCGGCCGGCAGACCATCACGACCGGCAGGCCGATCACATCAAGGCCGGTGACGTTTGCGACCCGCGTAATACCGAAGACCGGCGCGAGCCCGACGAGCCGCTCGACCGTTTTTTCCGGATCGAGCGTGCGGTGGGTCCCGCGCCGGAAGGTCTTGGGGGTTTTTGGGGGCACTCCACTCACGGATGATGCCTAAACGATCGTGGGGTGACCCATTCCGCTCCTCATTTGCTCTTGCCTGCGCTCCCGGCGCCGCCGAGTAAAGGCAAGTTGACGAATGTCCCCATGATGATGGCCGCCACTTCGCCCGCGCCCTTCGCTCTGTCTTCCGTAGCCTGGGTGATCTCGGCAATCCTCGCCCCGGCCGCCGCCTTATTTTGGGCGGCGATGGCGGTTCGGTTTTTCGGCCCGAGCTTTTTGATCGTGCCGCCCTTTTCAAGCGTGACCTGGTACACCGCGCCGCTGTCGCTGACGATGATGAGCGTGTCGGCCATTTCGATCCTCAATCGGCCTTCTCGCCGAGCAAGGGCAGGTTGACGAAAGTGCCCATGATGATCTGCGCGGCCGCGGCGTGTATCCCTTCTTGGGCGGGCGCCGGAATGTCGGCGAGGTGGACGCCATCGTCGATCATCTTTTGGGCCGCATCGGCGGTGGCAGCGCGTTCGGGGTAAGTCTCATCTCCCGATTTAAGCTCCACGACCTCGCCCGGATCTCCCAGCGTGACACAGTAGACTTTGCCGTCTTCGGCGATGATTAGAGTGCTGGCCATTTCAAATCCCTCCTGGATCACCTACGCGCGTGCGCGCCAAATGTTCGTCGTTTACTAATTGTCGCCGATCGAGGGAAGGTTGACAAACGTACACATGATCGTGAACGGCTTCTCTCCCGGGCCGGCGGCTCTCTGCTCGACGTTCGGATCGATGTCGGCGATCACCACCCCGTGGGCCGCCTTGCTCTTGGCGGCTTCGGCATTCTGATCGTCCGCCTTGAGCTCGGTGGATTGGCCGGTTCCCAACGTGACTTGGTAGACCTTGCCGGATTCACTGACGATGATGAGCGTGTCGGCCATCTCAAAGCCCTCCCGATCGACTTCCTCTTAGAGCGTTCATTGTGCAGGATTGCTCGCCCGACGGTAGCACACGCGCGGGCGCAAGATCAACGGTGTCAATGCTTTCAGTGGCACTTCGCTATGAGGGAATGGCTCCGCTGGACAAGCCGCCGAGGCTCACCAGACCGCTCTCGGCGCGCTGCGCCAGGCCCGGCGCGCCTTGGGCGCGGGCGACTTCGAGCGCTTCGGTGTAAAGCCACCGCGCCCGCTCGGGCTCGCCCGCGGCAAGCTCGGCTTCGAGACAGAGAAGCTGCGCGCGCCAAAAGAAGCGCGGCCCGAGCAGGTCGGCCAGCGCCCGCGCTTCGGCGAATGCCTGCATAGCCTCCTGCCGGCGGCCGAGATGAGCAAAGGCGTCGATCAGCAGGGAGAGGAAATAGATTTCCGAAAGGCGCGCGCCCGACGTGCGGTACGCGGCGAGACCTTCGAACATGCGCCTCAGGCCCTCTTCCGCACGGTCCGGGTCGTCGCTCTTGACCAGCGCCCAACCGAGCTGCATGTTGCCGAGCGCAACGGAAGAAAAACCCTTCTCGGTCGACAGCGCCAGAAGATCCGAGGCCAGCTCCGCCACCCGCGCCGGTTCGCTGCGCAGCTGATGCACCCATCCGGCCGAGGAGAGCGCGTCGGCCAGGCTGAACGGGTGGGCGATCACGTCGCGTGCGACCCGGATCGCCGAGGCGCAGCGCTCCGCCGCTTCGTCGGCTTGTCCGAGATGCCAGAGGGCGACGCCCGA
Organism: Thermoanaerobaculia bacterium; assembly: GCA_035995205.1. GTDB lineage: Bacteria > Acidobacteriota > Thermoanaerobaculia > Multivoradales > UBA5704 > DASYKS01. The sequence goes on along the minus strand of DASYKS010000017.1, from coordinate 79,208 downwards.
GATCGCGAGCGTCGTCACCGCGACGTCCAAGCCGGTATGGAACGTGGGGGTCCGGTCGCGCGCGGGCGAATCGAGCGCGAGCCCGGCTTCCAGCTCGGCGAGCGCGGCGGCGAATTCGCCGAGGAACAGCTGGGGCATGCCGGCGCACAGGTGCGCTTCGAACTGCAGCGCGCGGTCCTTGCGGCCGAGCGCGATCTCGGTCATCCGCCGGGCGAATTCCAGCGCGGTCTCGAACGAGCAGCGGACGAGATGGAACGCCCACAGGCCGCGGAGCACCCAGAACAGCTGCGGCGCGTCGCCCACCTGCGTACACAATTCGCGAGCGCGATCGTAGTTCGCCTCGACCTCCGGAGCCGCATAGCCCCGGATGGCGATCAGGGCGGGTCCCAGCATCGTGCGCAGGTCCAGCTCGGAACGGTCGCGCGGCGCGCCCGCGGGAAGCGTCTCGCAGAGCTTGAGCGCGCGCGCCAGATGACCGATCGCTTCCAGGTTCGCCGATCGCTCGGTCGCTCGCCGGCCGGCGGACAGCCAATAGGTGATCGCCCGCTCGGCGAGCCCGGCCTCCGTCCAGTGCTGGGCGATCAGCTCGGGCCGTCCTTCGGCGAGATCCGGGAACTTCTCCTCGATCGATCGCGCGATGCGCAAGTGGTACTGCTGCCGGGTGCTCCGGAGCAGCGACTCGTAGGCCGCGTCCTGGATCAACGCGTGGCGGAAAGAGTAGGTGATCGCGCCGGCCACGCCGCGCTTGTAGAGAATCTCGGCGTCCACCAGCTGGTCGAGGCCGCGCCGCAGCTCGAGATCCGGCAGGCTCGCGACCGCGCGCATCATGTCGAAGCTGAACTCGCGGCCGATCGCCGCGGCGAGCTGCACCAGCTCGCGCACCGAGGCCAGGCGGTCGAGCCGAGCCATCAAGGAATCGTGAAGCGTCGCCGGAATCGCGAGCGACGGCAGCGGTCCGTCCAGCTCGTAACGGCCGTTGATCGGATGGAGCAGGCCCGAGTCGAGCACCATCCGGGTCAGCTCCTCGACGAACAGGGGGACGCCGTCGGTCTTGGCGATCAGCTGCCGCAGCACTTCCGGAGGCAACGGCCGGTTTTCGGTCCGTTCGAGGATCAGCTGTTCGATTTCCTCGTCGGTCAGTCGATCGAGGGTGATCTGATTCGTGTAGGCGCGCCCGCTCCAGGGCAGCACCATGTCGGGCCGGAGCGTGAGCAGGATCAGCAGGCGGGTGGTCGGCGCCTGGCTGACCAGCATGCCGAGCAGTTCCAAAGTCGACGGGTCGACCCAATGGAGATCCTCGATGAAGAAGACCACCGGACCCTTCTCGGCGATCGCCAGCACCAAGGAAACGAGGGTCTCCAGGGTGCGTTCCTTCTGGCGCTGGGGGGATAGATCGAGCGGCGGGAAGCGGTCGATGATCGGCAGGCCGAGCATCGAGGCGAGCAGGGGAACCTCCTCGCCGATCAGGCCGTAGGGACGCAGCCCCTTCTCAAGCCGGGCGATCGTCGCGTCGATCGATTCGTCCGCGCGCAATCCGAACAGTCCCTGGAGCAGCTCGGAGACCGGCGCCAGAGCGCTGTTGGTCTGGAACGGCGAACAGCGGCCGTCGAGCCAGGAGCCGATCCGTCCGTTCGCCTTGTCGCGCAGGTGCTGGACCAAACGGGATTTGCCGATGCCCGCATCACCGACCACCGCCACCACCTGGCCGCGCCCTTCGCAAGCGCGATCGAGGCAGCGTTCGAGCGCCTCGGCGTCGCCCCTGCGCCCGACCAGCGGGCGCAGGCCCTTGTCGCGCTCGACCTCGAACGGGCTGACGAAACCGCGCGAGCTGAGCACCCGGAAGACCTCGATCGGTTTGGTGATTCCCTTCAGCTCGTGGGGCCCCAGCGACTCGCAGTCGAACAACCCGCGCAGCAGAGGGTAGGTCTTGCCGCTGATCGCGACCGTCCCCGGCTCGGCGATCGCCTGGATGCGCGCGGCGATGTTGGAAACTTGGCCTACCACCAGGGTCTCGCGGGTATCGATCATCGGGTTCGCGATTCCGCGGCCGGTATGGATGCCGACTCGGACCTGAAGTCCGACTTGGTGTTGCGCTTCGACCTTGGTGCTGAGCGCGGCCACCGCCGGAATGATGTCGAGCCCGGCGCGTACCGCGCGTTGCGGATCATGCTCGAGCGCGGACGGAAAGCCGAAATAGGCCATCAAGCCGTCGCCCAGGAGCTGGGCGACGTGGCCGCCATAGCGCTCGACGGCCTCCGAACAGACCCGCTGGTAACTCTGCACCACTTCGAGCAGCTCTTCCGGATCGAGCCGGTCGGCGAGCGCCACCGATCCCACCAGGTCGCAGAACAGGACCGTGACCGTGCGCATCAGCTCGGTGGAGACCGAGAACGTGCCGGTGATCGATTCGACCGTCGTCGTCGGAAGCGAAGGAAACACCGGTTCGCGCGCCGGAGCCGCGGCGGGCTCGCCGCCGAGCAGCGTGCCGCCGCAGTAGCCGCAGAACCGGAGGGCGTAACCGGCCGGCAGCTCGGCCTTGCAGGTCGGACAGGCAAACGGCAGCGGCTCACGGCAATGGCCGCAGAACCGGAAGCCGGGCGGGTTGTCGTTCTGGCAGCTCGCGCACCTCATGGCTCGATCCTATTTGCGGGCTTCGGCGCTGGAATCAGAGAACCCGGTCAAAGAATCCGGGTGGGGGCGAGGTCGTCGTCAGGGCCGGTATGGGCCGCCGAGAGAGTATGGGAGCCGAGATGGATTTCGTCCAGCAGCTCCTCGAAGCGCGGCTCGCCGCGGAGCCCATCGAACACCGGCCGGACGCGCAGCCAGGCGAGGTCGGCGGCGCGCCAGCGGATCGCGCGAGAAAGCTTTTCGATCGCGCTGCCATTTTCGCCCAGGCTGGCGTGGATCTGGGCGAGCAGCACCGGCGAAACGTAGCCGCCGACCGAGCGCACCTCGAGCTCGTGCTGAATGCGCCGGGCCGGCTCCAGGCGCCCCGCGCGGGCGTAGGCGCAGGCGAGAGCCGCGCGCATTTCCAGTGCGCTGCCCGAGAGCTGGGCGGCGTGCTCCAAGGCGCCGATCGCCTCGTCGTGGCGATCGAGCTGGGAGAGCGCCTGGCCGCGAAAGAAATGGGCGACGGCGAACCGGGGATCAAGCTCGATCGCGTGCGCGAGCTCGTCGAGCGCCTCCTCGAACCGGCGTTGGAAGATGAACACCAGGCCGACGCTCGCGTGGATCGCGAGCGACAGCGGATCGAGATCCTCGGCGATCCGCAGTTCCTCGAACGCCTCCTTGAACCGGCCGCACGGAGCGAGCACGTTGACCGCGAACCAATGATGCCCGGTCGGATAGCGCGGGTCGAGCGCGATCGAGCGCCGGAAGTCCTCCTCGGCGCCCTCCCAATCCCATTCGTAGACCGCTTCGAGGCAGGCGAGCGAAGCGTAAATCTCGGCGCTCTTGCCGTCGAGCCCGAGCGCCTTCTCGGCCGCTTCGCGGGCGCGCGGCATCATCTCGTCGGGCGCCGCGGCGCCGTAGATGCCGAGCAGCAGATAGGCGTCCGCGAGACCGGCGTAGGCGCGGGCGTAGGTGGGATCTTTCTCGGTCGCCTGGCGGAACAGCTCGATGCTCTTCTTGAGCCCCGACTCGGTGCGTTGGTTCCAGTGGAAGCGCCCCTTCAAGTAGAGGTTGTAGACGTCGAAACCGCCCGCGGGGAGCACCAGCGGGCCGGCCTCGGCGATCAGCTTCGGCCGCAGGGTCTCGACGATCGAACGGGCGATCTCCTCTTGGATCGCGAAGATGTCCTGCAGCTCGCGATCGAACCGATCGCTCCACAGCTCGAAACCGTCCGCGGTGTTGACCAGGCGGACCGTGATCCGCAGGCGCGATCCCGCCTTGCGCACGCTTCCTTCGAGCAGGGTCGAGACGCCGAGCCGCTCGCGCACCGTACGCAGGTCGGCGGAGCCGTCCTTGGTCACTTCGAACGTCGAGGTACGCGAGGCGACGCGCAGGCCTTCGACCCGCGACAGCGCGCTGATCAGCTCTTCGGCCGTTCCGTCACAGAAATATTGCTGGTCCTGCTCCGGGCTCATGTCTTTGAACGGCAGGACCGCGACCGAGGGTTGCGGACGCACGGGAGTCTGGCTCGGAAACGCGGAGGTCGGACCGGTCCAGCTTTCCGTCTCCTCCAGATCCCGAATCAGCTCCTCGGCGTTTTGATATCTCTGGTCCGGGGACTTCTGAAGCGCCTTGGCGACGACGTCCTGCAACCGGCCGGGAACGTGCGGCGCCGCGTCGATCAACGGTTTCGGGTCGAGGTGCAAGACGGCGTAGAGCGCGGCCTGCGGGTGGTCGGCGCGGAACGGCTTCCGCCCCGAGAGCGACTCGTAGAGCACGACCCCGAGCGACCAGAGATCGGCGCGGGCATCGATGTCGTCGCCCCGCGCGTGCTCGGGCGACATGTACTCGACCGAGCCGACGATCTTGCCCACGTGGGTCACCGGGGAGGCACCGACCAGCTTCGCGATGCCGAAGTCGAGCACCTTGACCAGACCTTCCTTGGTGATCATCAGGTTGGCCGGTTTGACGTCACGATGGACGATCCCCTGCTGGTGGGCGCGCGCGAGGCCGCGCGCCGATTGCGCCACCAGGTCGGCCGCCTCGGTCGGCGGCAGCGCCCCCTGCTTGAGCCGCGCCGAGAGGGTCTCGCCGTCGTAGTAGGCCATCACGATGAACAGCTGGCCTTCGTCGGTCTCCGCGATCTCGAAAATCGTGCAGGTGTTTTGGTGGTCGAGCGCGGAGGCGGCACGCGCCTCCTGCAGGAAGCGCTGATTGGTCTCGACGGTGGGGCTGACGTGGGGCGGCAGGAACTTGAGCGCGACTTTACGGCCGAGCTTCAGATCCTCGGCTTTGTAAACCACGCCCATGCCGCCCCGGCCGAGGCGCTCTAAGACGCGGTAGTGAGAAACGACCCGGCCGATCATGTTCGGTCCGCCCGGAAGGAGGGCAACCGCAACCCCGCGGGGAGGGGTTTGCCGGGCTGCGGTCTGCGATCCGGGACTCTGGAGCTCCTTCTTGAGCGCGGATCATAGCAGCGCTACGCCCGCCGGATCGCAGCCGGTCGTGTTTCGTTTGGCTCCTTCTCCTTCGAGCGCCTTCGGCCGCAGCCAAGCGCTCTCGGCCCAACGAAACCACGACCCTTACCGGGAAGAACCCTTTACAGCACGTTGCCGGTGATCACGACCTCGATCTTCGGCACTTTCTGGCTGTCGGTGTGAAACACCAGATTCGCGGTGAACGGACCTTTCGGCATGCCCGGCTCCAGGGTCAGGCGGACCATGTACTCCCGGCCTTCCTGCACCGCGTCGAACGCCGAGTCGAGCCCTTTGCCGCTCAGCGGATTATCGATCGAGGTGAGCTTGATGTCCTCGGTCGCGAAATTGCGGACGTTGAGCGTCTTGGTCAGTTTGTCCTTGACCGTGACCGAGCCGAAGTCGCCGGACGGCGGGGTGACCGCGAGCACCGGGCGGACGAAACCGGAGATCGGGATCTGCACCAGCTTCTGTTTCGGGTGGTTGGTGTGAACCGTCAGGTAATCGGCGAGACTGCCGACCGGAGCGGCGAAATTGTCGAGGCTCATCTCGACCTGCCACTGCTTGCCTTTCGCGTCGGGCAGCCGTTCGGTCTCGCTCGCCTGATGAAAGGTCGCCTTCAGGTACGGGAACGGGGAGACCACGTCCTCGACCGCGAAATCGGAGCCGTCCGGCGCCCACAGGCTCTGGGTGATCACGCCCGCCTTCGCCTCGCCCTGCACCGTCAGATAGCGCGCGTAGCCCGGCTTCACCTGGATGTAGGGCTCGACCTTCGCCATGATGGTGAGCTGGATGCGCGGGTTGTCGGTGTCGTTGGTGTAGACCGAAACGCCCTTGGAGATCGGGCCGTTGAACGTCGTGGTCTCGACCACCGCGTGGATCTTGCCGGTCTGGCCCGGCGCCACGGTCTTGTCGAACTGGGCCACCGTGCAGCCGCACCCCGGCTCGACGCGTTGGATTTCGAGCGGCGCCTGGCCTTCGTTCTTGATCAGGAAGTCGTGGACGACCTGCTCCCCTTTGGCGACCGTTCCGGCGTCGAAGGTCGTTTCGGCGATCACCGCTTTCGGTTTGGCGGTCGCGGCCGGGGTGTCCTCCCCGTACGCCGCGGCGGCGAGCGGCAGGAGGAGGCAGAGCGTCAAAATGGCGGTCTTGGGCGTTCGGTTCATAGCGGCCTGCTCCTTGGCAAGGGACTTAAAATCGCGGCTCGAACGGGCGGATGCTACACTCTGTCGTCCCGAATCGACCCCATGTCTTCCTGTCACTTCTGACGCCTTCGACGCCGCGAGCACACCGATCCTGGACATCTATCTGATCGCGATCGGTGGCACGGGCATGGCGCCGCTCGCGTGCCTTCTGCAAGAGCAGGGCCATCGTGTCCGCGGCGCGGACGGACCGCTCTATCCGCCGATGAGCACGCTGCTCGAAGCGGCGGGCATTCGGCCGCAGGTCGGCTGGGACGTAAGCCATCTCTCCCCCCGGCCGGATCTGGTGGTGGTGGGCAACGCGGTGCGCCGGGACAACCCGGAAGTGGTCGAGGCGGAGCGGTTGGGAATCGAGCGCCTGTCGATGCCCGAGGCGCTCGCGCGCTTCTTCCTGGCCGGCCGCCGGCCGCTGGTAATCGCCGGAACCCACGGCAAGACGACCACGACGGCGCTCGCCGCTTGGGTCTACAGCCGCTGCGGTCATGATCCGGGCTATCTCGTCGGCGGCGTGCCGAAAGGGCTGCCCGCGAGCTTTCATACCGGAACCGGAGAGCGGTTCGCGATCGAAGGAGACGAGTACAATGCGTCGTTCTTCGACCGCGGGGCCAAATTCCTCCACTACCGGCCGGAGACGTTGATCCTCACCAGCGTCGAATACGACCACGCCGATCTCTATCCTTCGCCCGAAGCGCTCCGCGCGACCTACGCCCAACTGATCGCGCTCCTGCCCCCGACCGGTTGCCTGATCGCCTGCGGCGACGATCCGGAGCTCCGCTCGCTCGCCCAAGAGGCCCCCTGCCCGGCGATCCTGTACGGCCTAGGACCCGAATGCGCGCTCCGGCCGTTGGACCCGGACGTTCCCATCGTTGCGACCGCCGCCGGGAGCCTTTTCCGGGTGGCCGACCCGGAAGCGGGAGACGTCGAGATCGACCTGCGCCTGGCGGGCGAGCACAACGTGGCGAACGCGCTGGCGGTCTGGGCGGCGGCGCGGCGCGACGGCCTGCCGGCCGGAGAGGTGGCCACGGCGCTCGCAAGCTTCGAGGGGGTCAAGCGCCGGCTGGAGGATCTCGGCACGTTCGGCGCTTCTTCCGAGGCGGCGGGAATCACCGTGGTCGACGATTTCGCGCACCACCCGACCGCGGTCGAAAAGACCCTGGGCGGCTTGGCCCAGCGCTACCCGAACCGGCGTCTGATCGTCCTGTTCGAACCGCGCAGCCTGACCGCCGGCCGAAGCTTCTTCTACGACCTCTACAAGACCGCGTTCGCCCGCGCCGGCCGGGTGCTGTTCGCGCCGACCTTCCACGCCGGGCGCCTGAGCGACGGCGAGCGGCTCGATTTCGCCGCGCTGGCCGCCGATCTGAACCGCTCCGGGGTGAGCGCCGCGGTCTTTTCGACCAACCAGGAGCTGCTCGCCGCCGCCCTCGACGAAGCGAAACCGGGCGACGTGCTGGTCACCATGTCGTCCGGAGCGTTCGAGGGGATGCCCCATCAGCTCGCCGCCGCGCTCCGCTCGCGCCGCCCTTGCCCCGCCCCTCCCCTTGACGCACAATAGCGCCCGTGCGCTTCCGTCCGGTACATGGCATTCTCGCGATCGGCCTGTTCGTGGTCGTCGGCTTGGTCGCCGAGTTGGCCCTCGCGGGACGGCTGGGCAAGAACGGCTTCGAACGGGTAAGCGCCGGGGACGACCACGTCGTCTCGATCGACGTGGCCAAGCTCGCGCCTCTACAGGTTCGGTTCTATCGGTTCCTCAACCCGGCGAACCAGGAGGTCAAGTTCTTCGTCGGCCGCGACGGGGGCGGAACGATCCAAGTCGCTTTCGACGCCAGCGAGGTCTGCTTCAAGACCAAGCGAGGCTTCAAAGCGCAGGGCGACTGGGTGGTCTGCAACAAGTGCGACAAGTCGTTCCGGCTCGCCGGGGTGAACAACGGACATGGGGGATGCGAGCCGGTGCAGCTGGCCCATCGCGTGGTAGGCAATCGGGTCCTGATCGCCGAGCAGGATGTCCTGACCGGTTGGCGCTACTTCCGGTAGCTCTTAGTCCCCGAGACAAGTTATTTGGAATCAGCGTTTTGACCGGAGCGGCCGGGTGTTGTATCTTTCGGCGATCCGGAACGAGGTCACCTGATGGGTTCAGCCGATTTCATCCTCTACGAAGAGGAATACGCGAGCTTGGAAGAGGCTCTCCGGCGTTTACGCCAGGAGGCCAACGCCAAGGCCGTCTTCCTGATCGACAAGAACGGCCAGCAGATCGCGGCCGCGGGGGAGATCGAGCAGTTCGACGCGACCTCGCTCGCCTCGCTCACCGCCGGCAACGTCGCGGCGACCGACGGGCTCGCCAAGCTGATCGGCGAGCGCGAATTTTCGGTTCTGTTCCATGAGGGGCAGCAGGACCACATCCACATCTCGATCGTCGCCAAACGTGCGATTCTGGTCGTCATCTTCGACGAGCGCTCTTCGCTCGGGTTGGTGCGGCTGCGGGTCAAGCGCGCGAGCGCCGAGCTGGAGCGGATCTTCGAGACCATGCTGCAAAAGGGGGAGCGAGGGGATTCCCCCGGCGGCCCCGCAAGCCCATTTTCCGAGATTACCGACGAGGACATCGACGCTCTGTTCAGCGAGTGACGGTTTGGGGCTTGCCCACGATTCGGTCCTCTCGCTCCCGAATTCTTTCGCCGCCAAATCGCCGACCGAGGTTGTACGACCATGACGTTCATCAACTACGCCAGCAAGGAGATCAACTGCAAGATCGTCTACTACGGGCCCGGGCTCGGAGGCAAGACGACCAACTTGCAGTATATCTACAATAAGACGTCGCCCGATTCGAAGGGCAAGATGATCTCGCTCGCGACCGAGGCGGATCGCACCCTGTTCTTCGATTTCCTGCCGCTCGATCTCGGCAGCATCCGGGGCTTCACCACGCGTTTCCACCTCTACACGGTGCCGGGCCAGGTGTTCTACGACGCCAGCCGCAAGCTGATTCTGAAGGGTGTCGACGGGGTGGTCTTCGTCGCCGACAGCCAAGAGGAGCGGATGGAGGCGAACATCGAATCGATCCGCAACCTCGAAGCGAACTTGAAGGAGCACGGCTACGACCTGCCGACGATCCCCTACGCGCTCCAGTTCAACAAGCGGGATCTGCCCGGGGCGCTGGCGGTCGACCAGATGTACCGAGTTTTGAACTACAAACGCGAGCCGACGTTCGAGGCGGTGGCGACCACCGGGATCGGCGTCTTCGACACTTTGAAATCGGTCGCCAAGCAAATCTTGATCGAGCTGCGCAAACGATAATCCGAGGAGAGCCCCAAACAAGATGGCCAAGCGTTGGCAGAAAGAAGACCTCGCCTACCTGAAGCGTTACGGCAAGACGAAGAGCTTGGGCGAGCTGGCCGTTCGCTTCAAGACCGACGACAAGACCGTGCGCGCCGCCCTGATCGAGGTCGGCGTATTGCCGGCCCCGAAAGAGAAACCGACGGTCGCGTTCTCGCGCCCGGCCGGTCCGCGCCCGGAGGCCGATCCGCTGGTCGAACAGCTGACCAAGGGCCTCGCCTATCTTCAGAAGCAGGAATGGAAGAAGGCGGCCGCCGAGCTGGAGAAGGTGATCGCGGGCGACGAGCCGTCGCTCACGGCGCGGGCCCGGCAGTTCCTCGCGATCTGCCGCCAGAAGCTCGCCGCGGCCGACGAAGATGCGACGGCCGCCCCCGGCGATCCGTTCCTCGAAGCGGTGATGCTGCGCAACCGAGGGGACATCAAGGAATCCCTGGAGCTTGCGCGCCGCGGCGGACGCGACAAAAAGGACGAGCGGTTCGCTTTCCTGGTCGCCTCGATCCACGCCGCCGAGGGGCGCCTCGACGAGGCGGCCAAGGCGCTGGCCCAGGCGATCGAGCTCAATCCCAGGAACCGAGTCCATGCGTTCCATGACGCCGATTTCGCCGAGCTTCGTCGACACGCCGAACACCGCCACCTCTTCGAGCTCCCCTAGGCGCGCGCAGCACGCCGCGGGGCTCTCCCTGGTCGCGGTCGGCGGCGGCAGCGGGCTGTCCGTCCTGCTCCGGGGGCTCAAGCACCACGTCGGCACCCGCCAGCTTCGCCAGTTGACGGGAGTGGTCACGGTCACCGACGACGGCGGCTCCTCCGGCCGGTTGCGCCGCGAGCTGGGCGTGCTCCCCCCCGGCGACATCCGCAATTGCCTGGTCGCCTTGGCCGACGACGAGGCGCTGCTCGCCCGGCTGTTCCAATACCGCTTCCCGGCGGGCGACGGCCTGCTCGGCCACTCGTTCGGCAACCTGTTCCTGACGGCGCTCACCGGGATCACCGGCGACTTCCACCAAGCGATCCTGACGGCGGAGTCGATCCTCTCGGTGCGCGGCAAGGTGTTTCCCGCCACGTTGACCGACGTCGTGCTCCGCGGTCGCGGCGTCTCGGGCACGCTCTACCAGGGAGAATCCGCGGTCGGCGGCTCGAACGAACGGTTGGCCGGGATCGAGATCGACCCGCCGGCTCCCCCCGCCTTTCCGCCCGCGTTCTCGGCGCTCGAACGGGCGGACCTGATCCTGCTCGGCCCCGGCTCGCTCTACACCTCGATCCTCCCCAACCTGCTGATCCCCGGCATCCGCCAGGCGATCCAGCGCAGCCGGGCGCGGGTGATCTTGATGCTCAACCTGATGACCCAGCCGGGCGAGACCGACCGCATGATGGGCGCCGACCACCTACGCGAAACCCAGCGCTACCTGGGCGCGGGGCTGGTCCACGGCGTGCTCGCCAGCGCCACCCCGATCCCCCAACGCTGGGTAGAGCACTACGCCGAGGTTGGCTCGGAACCGGTGCGCTACGTGCGCGAGGAGCTGGAGGAGATGGGCGTTGAAGTGGTCGAAGCCGACCTGCTCGCCGATTCGGCCGGGGAGGAGCTGGTCCGCCACGATTCGAAAAAGCTCGCCCGCGCGGCTTTGGAGCTTGCGGCCCGTGGGCTGCGGCCGGGCAGCGGGTCCGAACGCCTTGGAGGAACGAAATGAGCCGCGCCTCCAGAGAGTCATGTCAACGTTGTCGCCTTCTCAGCCCTCACCCCCGGCCCCTCTCCGAAAGAGAGAGGGGAGCAAAGCAAAAGTACCTCTTGGCTGTTCTCCCCTCTCCCTTTGGGAGAGGGGCCGGGGGTGAGGGCTGATGCGGCCAGAAGCTTCGAATGCAGCCGGCGTCACCCGCCGGGCACGGATCGCGGTCATCCTTGCCGCAGGCCAGGGAACCCGAATGCGCTCCACCCTGCCGAAAGTCCTCCACAAAGCGGCGGGCCGGCCGCTCCTTGCCTGGGTGCTCGACGCGGCGCGGGCCGCCGCCTGCGAGCGGATTCTGGTGATCGTCGGCCATGGCGCGGACCAAGTGCGGGCGGAGCTGGCGGCCCCGGATGTCGAATTCGTGCTCCAGGCCGAGCAGCGCGGCACCGGCCACGCGCTCCAGCAGGTGGAACCCTACCTACGCACCGACCCCGGGCACGAATCGACGCTGATCGTCCTCTCGGGCGACGCGCCGCTCGTCACGCCCGCCACGATCGAGGCGCTCGCCGCGCGGGCCGAGAGCGAAACCGCCTGGGGCGCGCTCGCGGTCGCCGAGCTGGCCGACCCGGGCTCGCTCGGCCGGGTGTTTTCAACCACCGACGGCGCGCTCGCCGAAATCGTCGAAGCGCGCGACGCAACGCCTGAGCAGCGCGCTCAGAAGCGGATCAACGCCGGCCTCTACGCTTTTCCCGCACCCGAGGTTTTCGAGTACCTCCACCGCCTCCGCGCGACCAACGCCCAGGGGGAGTTGTACCTCACCGACGCGGTGACCGACGCCGCCCGGGCGGGACACCGGGTCGAGCTGCACCCCCTCGCCGATCCATCCGAAAGCTGGGGGATCAACGACCGCGTCGAGCTGGCCCAGGCGCACCGCCGCCTGATCGACCGCCACCTGGAGGCCTTGATGCGCTCGGGCGTGACGATCCTGGAGCCCGCGCGCACCTCGATCGAGCCGGGTGTCGCGGTCGGCCGAGACGCGCTGATCCACCCCGATGTGTCCCTCTCCGGAGCGACTGAGATCGGCACAGGTTGCGAGCTGCGCCAGGGCGCCTGGCTGCGCAACACGGTCCTCGGCGAAGGGGTGACGATCGAGCCCTACAGCGTGCTGGACAGCGCACGGATCGAAGCCGGTTGCCGCGTCGGGCCGTTCGCCCGCCTGCGCCCCGGGACGGTGCTCCGCGCGGGCGTAAAAATCGGAAATTTCGTCGAGGTGAAAGCCTCCGAGCTGGGTCCCGGCGCGAAAGCCGGGCACCTCGCCTATCTGGGTGACGCCACGGTTGGGGCTCACGTAAACATCGGGGCCGGAGTCATCACCTGCAATTACGACGGGGAGTCCAAGCACCGAACGGAGATCGGCGAGGGAGCTTTTCTCGGCAGCGACACGATGCTCGTGGCGCCGGTCAAAGTCGGAGCGGGGGCACAGACCGGAGCCGGTTCGGTGATCACCCAGGACGTGCCCGAAGGGGCGCTCGCGTTGACCCGCGTACGCCAGAAGAATTTAGAAGGGGCGGTCGAGCGTTTGAAGGGGCAGCGCCGGGCGCGGGCGGAGGGGAAGTAGGGGCGGCCCTATGTGGCCGCCCGGAGCCAGCACACACTCCCGGCCTCTCCTGGGTACGCGGGCCTCCGGCCCGCATTGGTGCGGGCGAGACGCCCGCGCACCCAGGAACAGCGGCTGTAGCGTGATGAGCCTTTTGCAGTTTTAGGAGAACCAACCATGTGCGGCATTGTCGGATACGTCGGGCACCGGGACGTGGTGCCCCTCTTGATGGACGGCCTCGGCCGGATGGAGTACCGCGGTTACGACTCGGCCGGGATCGTGGCGGTCCAGGACGGTCATTTCCAGACCGCGCGGGCCGAGGGCAAGCTCGAAAACCTGCGCGTCAAACTCGCCAAGGAGCCGATCTCCGGCGTCTACGGCCTGGGCCACACCCGTTGGGCGACCCACGGTCCGCCGAGCGAGAGGAACGCCCACCCGATGGTCGACTCCAAGGGGCGGGTGGCCCTGATCCACAACGGCATCATCGAGAATTTCCTGCCGCTCAAAAAGCGGCTGCTCGCCGAGGGGTGGACGTTCGCCTCCGACACGGACACCGAGGTGGTGGCGAACCTGATTTCCTCGTACCTCGACGGCTCGACGTTGCGCGAGGCGGTCGCCCGCGCTGTGAGCGAGGTCGAAGGAATGTACGCCTTTGCGGCGGTCACCACGGCGGGCAACGGCCAGGAGATCGTGGCGACTCGGCAAGGGCCGCCGCTCGTGCTCGGCCTGGGCGGAGAGGGGGAGAACGAACAGTTTCTCGCCTCGGACCCGGCCGCGCTGCTCGCCTACACGAGAAACGTGATCTTCCTCGAAAACGGCGACCTCGCCGTGCTGACCCCGGAAAAGATCGCGGTCTTCGACCGCGCCGGGCGCCTGCTCGCTCCCACCGAACGGCCGGTCCAGCGCCTGAACTGGGACCCGGTCCAGGCCGAAAAAGGGGGCTACAAGCACTTCATGGCGAAGGAGATCCACGAGCAGCCCCAGGCCGTGCAGGACACTTTCGCCGGGCGCGTGGACTTCGAGACCGGCGAGATCCTGTTCGACACGGTGACGCTGCCCGCCGAAGAGATCCAAAAGATCGAGCGTCTTCACCTGCTCGCCTGCGGCACCTCCTGGCACTCGGCGCTGATCGGCAAGTTCCTGATCGAAACGATCGCCCGAATTCCGGTCGAGGTCGACTACGGCTCGGAGTACCGCTACCGCGATCCGATCGTCGACGGCCGGGTGCTCGCGGTTGGCATCTCCCAATCGGGCGAGACGGCCGACACGCTGTCCGCCATGGAAGCCGCGAAAGAGCGGGGCGCCAAGCTGTTCTCGGTCTGCAACGTCGAGGGCTCGCAGGCCACCCGCATCAGCCAGGGCGTGATCTACACCCACGCCGGGCCGGAGATCGGAGTGGCCTCCACCAAGGCCTTCACCACCCAGCTCGTCGCGCTCTACCTGCTCGCGCTCTACCTGCGGCAGCAAAGGGAAGGCAACGTCGACCGGTTCTATCTGGACGATCTCGCCCACCTACCCGGCGCGGTCGATCAGGTCATCCGCAAGCAGGAAGCCCACCTCGAAGATCTCGCCCGCCGCTACCACAAGGCGGAAAACGTCCTCTACCTGGGCCGCGGCATCAATTACCCGATCGCGCTCGAAGGGGCGCTCAAGCTCAAAGAGATCTCCTACATCCACGCCGAAGGCTACCCTGCCGGCGAAATGAAGCACGGCCCGATCGCCCTGATCGACGAGAACCTCCCCGTGATCGCAATCGCCACGGGAGACGGCGTCTACGAAAAAGTCCGCTCGAACCTCCAAGAAGTCCGAGCCCGAGACGGCCACCTCCTCGTCGTAACCGACGGCCCCCGCGAAGACTTCGAGGGCCTGGCCCACGAAATTATCGAAGTCCCCCGTGTCTCGCCGTTGCTCCAGCCGATCGTGAACGTGGTCCCGCTCCAGCTGCTGGCGTACTTCATCGGGGTGCGAAGGGGAGCGGACGTGGACCAGCCGCGGAATTTGGCGAAGAGTGTGACGGTGGAGTAGCGGAGCGGCGATTCCCTGGGGTTACCGCCTTCGGTCGTAGGGGCGGAGCTTGCCTCCGCCCGCGATCTTCTCAGATCCTGGGAGCGAATCTGTGGTTTTCAGTTCTTTACATCGATACCCCATAGCGACCGATCGAAAGATTTGCGATCGGGCGCGGATTCCAGCTTGCCGATGAGAGCGTCGTGTTTCGCTTTCAAGTCCTGAAAGGTGTCCGTGACTTCGCTCTCGAATTCGTCGGGCCAATTGACCTTGGAGTGCCAGGGATATTCAACTTTTTGTTCTTTCCATCGCCGATGGCTGATCTCCCAGGAATTGGTATGGTCCAGGAAAGCAATGTAACTATCGGGGAAGGTGGGTCCGTCGATCAGATGCGTCTTCGACGTAAGAAGCGCCTTGATCTGGGCGTTGCGAGGGAGGAAGTCAAATTCGGTCCAGAAGAGCCAAATGCGAAGCTCATCCTCCGGAAGCGGGGCATTCGCCTCAAACACGTACGTTCGGCCGAGTGCCTCCAGTAAATCCTCGTACGTACGCCTGCCCTCGTAAATGAGAAAGGCCAGCGGGCCGTAGAGCTCTTCGAGCTGACGCTCAACGTATTTCAGGAGAGCGTCCGCCTGCTGCCTCTGACGTTCTTGGGAAGCCGTCAGCCGGGTGCTAACGAGCCAGCCCAATGCAGTGACAAGGCCTCCTATTACAGCTACCAGAACAGAGGCATCTATGGACACTCGTAATCTCCTTCGGCTTCGGCAAGACCGTTCGGGGTGACCCCTCAGGCCGCCCCCGTCGCATCGACTCGGAGAGAACCACGTCGACGTGGATCCCACCCCGAGCGAGCATGTCGACCAGGGTGTCGATACTGAAGAGATCGATCTTGCCCCGGACAAGGTCGCTGATGCGCGGTTGTGTGACGCCGAACAGTTTGGCAGCATCGGCCTGGGTCAGGCCGCGGCTCTCGATCAGCTTTCGGATCGCGATCATGAGTGAGGAGCGAATCCTAAGGCGCTCGGCCTCCTCCTCGTCGAATCCGAGATCCGCGAAAACGTTCCCGCTGGAGCGCGTGATCTTCATAGAATACATGGCATCCAAGTGCGTTGCTAAGTATCACTTGAGTTTCCGGGGCGTAGAGGCTCGGCGCTCCGAACGGTGTTTGTCGACAATCCAATACCAGTCTCTGCCGTACTCTTCGACGTTGTCCGAGCGAAGTTTTTCTAGACACTGAAGGTACTGTGACAGTATCATCACAACATCACTGTTGAACGGTAAGTCGGTATCGTCGAGTTGTTCAACTCCATCCACCGGAAGTGCTTCTCCCTGCGCTAGCAAGAAAGCGTTCGCTGCCGCCATGATGTTGTTCGCAATCCTGATCTTGAACTTGTTGAGCGCATCCGACGGACTCTTCTTGGAGAGAGTCAAGACCTCATCGTAGAGACCCTGAAGTTTGGCGTGAAGCAATTCAAAGTCGCTTATTTCGGCAGCGTTCATAGAATCCTCCTACCTTATCGATTCCTTGGTAATTCCTGTTCCAACGGATTCATTGGACGCTAGTGGGGCGCTCTGTTGGAATGGAGTCACCATGGACGCTCCACACCCACTGCTTCGGGTAATTGGACTCGTCGAAGTAAATGTGGGCGGAACGCCACCGCTCAAGGCATGTCAAGTATTGATTAAGGACCATCACGGCATCACTGTTAGACGGTAGAATCGGGTCATCGAAAAGCTCAAACCCTTCGATAGGCTTAAATGGCGGGACCAAGAATCGGTTGGCATCACCCAGCTTCTCGTTAACGACGGTCAGCTTAAATTTACTCATGGGCGCATCGGGCGCCTTCTTTGAGAGTGCTTCGAAGTCCGTAGAAAGCCGCCTCATTTGCGACCGGACCTTTTCGAACATCGCTACATCCACCCGCTTGATCGTACCTGAGTCCTTTTGGGGCTTCCGATTCTTTGTGGCTTTCAGTAACATTAGGCTACTCCTCTCTGATGTGCCTCTCTGTCAATTGTCTGACTAGCTAGCTAGGGCAGCTCCGTGTAAAGTCCACGTACGCTCGCTTCAAAACCTCAATCGGAAGGCGCTGCTTGCTCTCGAATACTGTGACCATAGTCTGTAAATCGTCGTCGGTTAGGGCGAGGATACATTTGCGGTGCGCGGACCAGAGATCGACGATGTTCTTACGGATACTCTTGGGTAAGGGGTTGCGGGTGACAAAAATCGCCAGCCGGCCAAAATGATCGACGAGATACCGGTTCAACTGGTTGACGTGTTCTCTTTGAATCTCTCTCACGTTCTTCATCTCGAAGACTATTTGCGAGCAACCGTATTTTTCATGGATTTCTTCCAGGAAGTCAACTCCGCGATTATTGTAGAAGATCAGATCGCGAATGTGTGCCCCGGAGTCGGTGCGGCTTTGCCCTTGGGCAAAGTCTAGTTGGGGGTAGAGCAGCGACGCTAGCAGCTGTTCGATATAGCCTTCGTACTTCTTGTCTGCAGCGTCTCCCGTTCCAGGTGGAAGTTTTCTTATGGCAGCCCACTTCGCTTTGGCTGATGTGACTGGAATTTGACGAAAAAGAGGATCATTGTGGCAATCAGCTGCGACTTTCTGCCGACTATCGAGATAGGCTTTAACAACTCCGAAGTTGTGCCTGTTGAACGACAGTACGTCAACTCGCTCAGGTCTCTCTGGAGCAACTCCCGCCGGAAGCTTCAAGTAGGCGTTGTCGTAGAAACCGTCGTAGTTGATCCACGGCATGAATCTAAGCCAACGCTTGGGAATCAATAGGATTGGCGCCTTTGTTTCGGGGTTTACCGGCAAATCAACAACCTCAGATGCCATTTGGCGGCTTGCGGAATCATACAAATTTTCTATCGTCACCCTCTCTGTGGGTATGCCGATATTCTTGCAATTATGTATCGTAAAGTCGATCAAGAATGATTTCAGCAGGCTACAGGTGAAGTCACTGATTCGGTCTTTTGCAATGCCGTCAACGAGGAGCTGAACTGCCTCAAGATGCTGTAGTCCTTGGGCTTGAATGTCGGGGATGCTTTCGAACAGGGAGATGATCTCATCTGCCTTTGCCTCGGAGATTCTCCGCCCTATCCGATTCCGCGCTTGTCCCAATCCAGCTTCGGTGCATTCAGAAAGATCGATCAGAATGCGCCGCGCTTCGCGCACTCTACCCCCAGTTGCCAGCCTGCCAATGCCATTAAAGGCTGAGATCAAGGCAACATGTAGGGAGGTCTCCTGCATCGAAGGCGACTTCCACAACAAGAATGGGTCCACATATAGAGGAATGTCCTCATCCAGAAACGGAATGGCGAAGTCAATAGACTCCTGTGCCACCAGTATCCCGTGATGATCGGTGAGTCTCGGGCGAACTAGTGTCATGAGTCATTCATGCGAAGCGGCAACAAGCGTTTTCGGCGCGGAGACGTAACTTCAGGCCTTAAGCTCGGCCACGAGCTCCCAGCCATCGACGACTTCGCCTCGGTTCGCCTGGGCGATCGATTCCAGGAGGAGCGTCCTTTCGTCGGCGGAGAGCTCGAAGCCCTTCTCGTCGCCCTCCGGAACCAGCAGGGTGATCGTCCCCCCTTCGGGGAGACTACCCTCGGGGACGTCCAACTTGCCGTTGACCACCTGAGCCGTGAGCATTCTCATCCTTTGGATTGTACGCCTTGAGGAACGGCAGAGGTATCCTATTCGGCCAGCCTTGACGTGCCAGCCCCTAAGGACAACCATCCTCCGATGGTCACGACGATCAGACAGAAGAATAGGGTCAGAATCCCGGCTGAAGTGAGGCGCAAACTCGGGATCAAGCCCGGATGGCGGCTCGACTGGAATCTCGTCGAAGCACCTGACGAGATCCTGATCCGCGTGATTCCCGACCGTGGCGAGATGGCGGGTCGACTGCTTGGGGCGGGTCGCCGGTTCTCGCCCGACCGCGACTCTGTCGCGGAGACTCGTGGCGGAACGCGCGTCCGAAGACTAGCGGCTGCTCGGGCTCCATCGAGGCCGCGATGGAGCGGGCTTTCAGCCCTATTCTACGAGGGGGTGGTTTCGTTTCCTGGGGCTTCACCCCAGGCTGTTATTGAACGCGCCTTTGGCGCTCAAGCGGACACCAGAGTCCGCCGGGAAGTCGTATCCACCGAACGCGCATCGCCCTCGGACGCTGTCCAGGCGACCCCAATCCTCAGAAGCCGAAACAGATCACGCCAAGACACTTGACAAGCCCCCCAGCCCTCCCGCGGAGTTCTGCCCGCCGAACCGGTTCTTTGAAGATCACAGGGGCGCTAGCAGGTAGGGTCGTTTCTCGTCGACGGTTTCCTCTTCGACCTTCGCGGTCTGGTCGCCGGGACCTACGATCTGCCGATCGAGACCACGACCCAAGAGGACCCGATCCCGGGCCTTATGGACGGCGTTCGCATGGCGCTCGGGGCAACTGCCGGCAACGTCGTGCCACCCCCACGATCGTGAACGGATGGCTGTTGAGGCCCGCGATTCCGGGCCACGTTGGCGATCGACCAAGCCCCGAATGGAAGCCCATTGGGCGCCGTAGACGGCCGACTGGGGGAGATAGAACGTCCGTTGGGCGAGATCTGGCGCCGATTGGAAGCCGTAGAACTTCCATTGGGCGCCCCAGACGGCCGTTTGGGGGAGATAGAACGTCCGTTGGGCGAGATCTGTCGCCGATCGGAAGCCGTAGAATTTCCATTGGGCGCCGTAGAAACTCCCTTGGGCGCCGTAGAAGCCCCGATGGGGCCGATCCGACGTTCTATCTCCCCCAATCGGCGTTCGGAGCGCTCCAATCGCCGTTCTATCTCTCCCAACTGACGACCGAAACTCGCTCACGGCCGTCTCAGCTCCTCCAAACGAGGTCCGGATCTCGCCAATGAGCGTTCCAGCTCCTCCAAACGGCCGCCGAAGCGCCCCAACGGTCGGTTCGTCTCTCCCAACGGAGGTTCCGTCTCCTCCAAGCTGAGATTCGCAGTCGATCCGGTTGGACTCTTGGACATTACGTCCATGACCCTCGGCGTTTTTTCCTTCAGGAATTTCGGGGCATCAGACCTGCCACGAGGCACTCGGTGAAGCGACGCGCCAGTGAGCCGCTTTCGTCGAGGCGCGGGTTGAAGATGCCGATGTTGATTCCAACGACTTTTCCGGACTCCGTGAGAACTTGCAGCAGCGTGCTCAGCTCGTCCCATCCCAACCCGTCCGGCATGCGGTAATCGACCGCCGGCATGATCGCGTCGTCCAATACGTCGGCGTCCAGGTGAATCCACATGCCTTGTAGCCGTTCCAACAGCAGAGCCCGGAGCGCCTGCTCCGCGGCCTCGGCAATCCCTGCCGCGCGCACTTGGTCGAGAGGGAAGGTGTGGATCGCGGTGGCGCAGATATCCTGGCTGCCATGCTCCCGCTGTTCCTCGGCATCACGGTAGGCGAACGCGACGATATCCTCGTCGCGCACGAGCGGTTGGAGCCCTTCGATGTCGGTCAGCACCCGCGGGCCTCTTCCGGAGACGATCGCCAAGTCCATAGAGGCGACTTCGCCGTTTGGCTCCGCTTCGGGCTGATAGAAGTCGGCGTGCCCGTCGATGAAAAATAGGCCGTACCTTCCCGCGCGACGTAGGGCCAAAGCACAACCGATCAGATTGCTGCAATCGCCGCCGAGCACCACCGGGACCTTTCCCTCCCGCAGCACACCGGATATCGCGTCGGCGAGCCGCTGCGCGTAGATCCGCAGCCCCGTCGGATTCAGCAGAAGCGTCTCGGGATCGCGCCTCGGCTCGTAAGGTGGCGGTTCAAGCCGACCGGCGTAGCCGGCGTCCAAGCCGGCCTGCAGACCGGCGGCTTTCAGGGCTTCGGGGAGCAACTCGACGCCGGTCGGCCTCAGGCCGAGGATTGAAGGAGCGTCGATCAGGACATAACGCGACATCAGAGTTTTTTACCCTTCGCCGGCTGTCCTGGGAGCAGAAAGGTCTTCGGATACTTCCCCTCTCCGCAGACCTTGAATGAGCCAAAGTCCTTGTACCAAAGTCCATCCGGAGCGGCGGGTTCAGACTCTCGCCACAGCTTCAGCTGGTAGAGATCTTCGACGGTGATCTTTCGCTCTCGAAGCCGCTCGAACAGATGGTCTTGCAATGCGGGTGGAAGGTCGGTCCACTGGATCTTCGGCATCAGTCACCGAAAGTCATGCGGGCCAACTCTTCCTTGAGGCGGCTCTGCTCCTCCGGATCTTGGGCGAGGGCGAGGCGATCCGCCAAATCGAAGAAGCGCTTCTTCTCTTGCTCTCGGGCTTCGAGGCCCGACTCGATCAGCTCGACCAAAATCCGGTTGGCGCTCGTACGGTTCGATTTCGCGAGCGATTTGACTCGCCGGGCGATGTTCGGGGAAAGACTGATGCTCTGGCGGACAGATCTTTCGACGGTGGGCATAGCTGGAAGATACACCGGGTTGCACCAACATGCATCAACTCTCCCCCCGAATGCGAAGGACCAGTCGAGAAGTCGCGGGAACAATGAGGAATGCCGAAGGGTTCTGCTTCTCCCCAACGATAAGCTAAGCCTCCAATGCCTTCAGGCCCTCACACCCACCCGCACCATCACGATCCGAAGCCTGCCGAGCCCGGCGCGGCTCCCGCTTCTGCGGAAACCGTGCTCGATCCGGTCTGCGGGATGACGGTGAATCCCGCGACCGCGAAGCACCGGGCGGAGCACGGCGGGCGGACCTATTTCTTTTGT
Source organism: Thermoanaerobaculia bacterium (assembly GCA_035995205.1). GTDB lineage: Bacteria > Acidobacteriota > Thermoanaerobaculia > Multivoradales > UBA5704 > DASYKS01. The sequence continues at coordinate 57,588 of DASYKS010000017.1, read as the reverse complement.
AGCGCCGGGTGCCGGGAGAAGTTCGAGAAGGATCCGGAGAAGTACCTGGCGCCAAAGGTGGAAGCGGCGAAGCCGGAGCCGGTTCCAGCCGGTGCCCAGTGGACGTGCCCGATGCACCCGGAGATCGTGCGCGACAAGCCGGGGTCTTGTCCGATCTGCGGCATGGCGCTTGAACCGATGATACCGACGTTGGACGAGGGTCCAGATCCCGAGCTCGTCGACATGCAGCGCCGGCTGATCGGGAGCGCCGCTCTCGCCGCACCTCTGCTGGTGCTCGAAATGGCCGGGATGGCGGGGGTGACCGCGCTTCATGGGGCTTGGGTCCCGTGGCTACAGCTCGCGCTCGCGACCCCTGTCGTGCTCTGGGGCGGCTGGCCGTTTTTCGTCCGGGCGTTCGATTCGATCCGCTTTCGCAGTCCGAACATGTTCACCCTGATCGCCCTGGGCACCGGCGCGGCGTATCTCTACAGCCTGGTCGCCGTGCTTTTTCCGGGTTGGCTGCCCGCGGGGGTCGCCGCTTCGGGCCACGCGGGGGGACCGCCGCTCTATTTCGAGGCGGCGGCGGTGATTACGACACTCGTTCTGGTGGGCCAGGTGCTGGAGCTGCGCGCCCGGCGCTCGACGGGGGCCGCCATCCGGGCGCTGCTCGGCCTCGCACCCAAGACCGCTCGGCGGGTCGGGGCGGACGGCAAGGACGAAGAGGTGGAGATCACGGCGATTGCGGTCGGCGACCGGCTGCGCGTTCGTCCGGGCGAGAAGGTGCCGGTGGACGGCACGGTCGAAGAGGGGGCGAGCGCGGTCGATGAATCGCTTCTCTCCGGCGAGCCGATCCCGGTCGAGAAAGAGCCGGGGGCCAAAGTCACCGGCGGCACGGTGAACGGCTCGGGCAGCTTCGTCTTTCGGGCCGAGCGGGTCGGGAGCGACACGGTGCTCGCACAGATCGTCCGCCTGGTAGGCGAAGCGCAGCGAAGCCGGGCGCCCATCCAACGGCTGGCCGACAAGGTCGCCTCCTGGTTCGTGCCGGCGGTGGTTTTGGTCGCCCTCGTGACCTTCGGGCTTTGGCTCGCGTTCGGCCCCGAGCCGCGGTTCGCCTACGCGTTGGTCAATGCGGTCGCCGTGCTCATCATCGCCTGCCCCTGCGCTTTGGGTCTCGCGACACCGATGTCCGTGATGGTCGGCAGCGGCCGGGGCGCTCGCTCGGGGGTCTTGTTTCGCGACGCCGAGGCGCTCGAAACGCTGGAAAAGATCGACACACTCGTGATCGATAAGACCGGTACGCTCACCGAAGGAAAACCGCGTCTGGTCGCCGTGCAGCCCACCGCGGGGACCACGGAGATCACCGAGCGCGAACTGCTCCGGATCGCCGGGGCTCTCGAACGCGGCAGCGAGCATCCACTTGCCGCGGCGATCCTCGCGGGGGCGGCCGAGCGGGGAATCGAGGTTCCCGAAGTCCAAGGGTTCCGCGCACCGGCCGGCAAGGGGGTGGTCGCCACTCTCGAAGGCGCGGAAATCGGTCTCGGCAACCGGGCGCTCGCCGCGGAGTTGGGCGTTGCGGAAACCGAGTTGGTCTCGGGGCTGGACACTCCGGCCGCGCCGCTACGCGCTGAAGGACAGACCGTGGTCGCCGTGATCCGCGGCGGCAAAGTGCTCGGGCTCCTGGGCGTCGCCGATCCGATCCGCGACTCGACACCCGCGGCGCTTGCGGCGCTTCGCGCGGAGGGCATCCGGCTGGTCATGCTGACGGGAGATTCCCGCGCAACCGCCGAGGCCGTCGCGCGCCAGTTGGGTCTTACCGAGGTGATCGCCGAGGTGCTTCCGGAAGGCAAGGCGAAGGAGGTCGAGCGGCTCCAACAAGCCGGGCGGCGCGTAGCGATGGCGGGCGATGGGGTGAACGATGCCCCTGCGCTCGCCCGGGCGGAGGTGGGGTTGGCGCTCGCGACGGGTTCCGACGTCGCGGTCCAGAGCGCGAGCGTGACCCTGATGGGGGGCGATCTCGGCGGTATCGTGCGCGCCCGCCGTCTGTCGCACGCCACGATGCGGAACATCCGTCAGAACCTGTTCTTCGCCTTCGCCTACAACCTGCTCGGCGTGCCGCTCGCCGCGGGCGTTCTCTACCCGGCGTTCGGAATGCTGCTCTCGCCGATCGTGGCGAGCGCCGCCATGTCGTTCTCTTCCGTTTCGGTGATCGCCAACGCGTTGCGTTTGCGGCGGGCGAAAATCTGATCTACGGCGCCGCCGCCTGAACCCCGTAGCCGGAGGTGCCGAGGAGCAGGCGGCCTTCGAACATCCGGGCCGCGGTGAGGTCTCGGGCCGGGAAGGGAAGCGACAGCGGCCGAAGGTGGGTTTGACCGCGGTCGAGCAGATAGGCGGCGTCCGCCGTGACGATCACCGCCGTGAGCTGCTCGTCTCCGGTCGGAATGACGCGCGCGGGTCCTTTCGCCAGCTCTGTCCACTCTTGGGCCGGGGCGGTGCGCAGAAAGACGCCGCCCGAGCCGGAATAGAGCAGGCCGGCGCTCGATCGTTCCACACGGCCGCCGGGAAACGGCGTGGGTATCGCCGTGCGGAGACCTTCCTCGAAGCGGAAGACCGAAGTCGGATCGCTTCCCCAGAGCGCTCCGGACCAGAGAACGGCCGATTGGGGCGTGCCGCCCGCGGGGAGTTTGACCGGCTCGAAACTTTCCTTGCCCTTCGTCGACCGGCGCAGCTCGAACAGCCCGTCGGCGGTGCGCGCGAGGGTTCGCGAGCCGGTCCGCGCCACCTCATCGATCCGTTTCTCGCCCAGCTCCGGGCGGCGGACCCAGGACTCTCCCCGCCGCTCGTAGAGGCCGCGCTCGGTCGCGGCGAACCCGCGCTCTCCATCGACCGCCAGACCCAACACGGTCGGCAGTTGGAAGAAGTCGAAAAAGGTGCGTCCGCCGTCCGCCGAGCGGTAGATGCCGGAGGAAGGGCCGGCGTGATTTACCGCCACCCATAGCTCCCCGGGGTCGCTCGGGTCGTCAGGTTTGCCGGGCATCGTCGCGAGCCCGCCGATTCGGAGGTTCGTGAGGCCGCGGTTCGCCGGGTGGAACCCTTCGCTCCCTGCGGACGATGAGATCCAGATCCCCGAGCCTTCGGTGCCGAGCACGATGCGCTCCGGCCGGCCCGGATCGGCGGCCACCGCGAGGACGGAGAGGGCGGGATCCGAGCCGAGCTTCCAGGTGGCGCCGCCATCGGTCGAAAAATAGGCGCCGGCCACCGTGCCCGCGAGCAACCGTCCGTCGGGGAGCACCGCGAAGCTGGGAGTCCGCCGCTCGCCGAGCCCCTGCTGGTAGCGCTTCCAGCTGCCGCCGCCGTTGAGCGTTTGATAGACCCAGCCGCAGGTCGAAGCCCAGATCTCCCCCTCCTCCCAACCGGGCGTCAGGGTGAAGACTTCGGAATCGAGCACCATCCCGTCGAACACTCCGCGCCAGGTCGTACCGCCGTCGTCGCTTCGATAGGCCTGGCGCCAGGTGCCCGCGAAGATCGTTCCCGGCCGGCGCGGGTCGACCAGCAGGCTGGTCACCTTGCCGATCTCGGGCAGCGCCGCGGTCAGGTAATGCCAGCTTTTGCCCGCGTCGAGCGTTCCCCAGACGCCCTGGGCGGTCGCCGCATAGAGGCGGCCTTCCTCGCCCGGGACCGGCGCCACCGCATAGACCTGGAGGTTGGGCAGACCGCCGCTCCGCGAAGCCCAGGTGACGCCCAGATCGTCAGAGGACGCTACGTGGCCGCCGCTCCAGATGCCCCACAGCGAGACCCACAGGCGGGGCGGAGCGCCGCTTTTCGCCTCCGACCCGGCGGCTTCGAAGCGGAGCGAGCTCACGACCCAGCCGGGAAAGGGTAAAGCGGCTCCGGCGGGGATCCAGTTGGCGCCGCCGTCGTTCGAGCGATAGACCTGTCCGGCGGAGGTTCCGGCGAACAGCAGATCGGGATGACCGGGAGCGATTGCGAGCGCCCGGACATCCGCGCCCTCCAGGGGGAGCGGTCGCCATTCGACGGCGGAGGCCGCAATCGATTCGGGATTAGGGATCGAGGCAAGCTCGCTTGCCCCAACCCGAGGGGCGACCGACAACAGGCTGAGCATCAAGCCGGCCACGAGGTGCCGGCAAAAACGATCCGTCTTCATCACGTCAGGCATTCCTGTTCGACGGCCTCGCGCCGCTGGGTGGTACCGGTGGCCGGGGTGGAGTCCGGAGAGTCGTAGCGGTCGCGGATCATCTCCGCGAGGATCGAGATCGCGATCTCGCCCGGCGAGTCGCCGCCGATCGGCAGACCGATCGGCGCCCGCAGGGCAACCCGGGAGAGATCGTGCCCGCGCGCCGCCACCTCGGCCCGCACGCGCTGGATCTTTCTCCGGCTGCCCATCAGCCCGAGATAGCGCAGGTGGGGCGGCGCGGCGCGCAGCACGGCAGCCAAGGCCGCGGTGTCGGTTTCCCAACATCGGGAGACGATCGCCACGAACAGATCCCTCCGGGAAAACGGAGCGAGGAAATCCCCCGCGTAGTCGCGATCGACCGAAGCAATTTCGCTGCCGGCCGGAAACAGCTCGGGGCGGCGAAACTCTTCTCGGTCGTCGGTCACCAGGAGATCGAATCCGGCGAGCACCGCGGCGCGGGCCAGCGCCTGGCCGACCGGGCCGCCGCCGCAGATCACCAGCAGGGGAGCCGCGTGGAGCACCTCGAGAAAAACCTCCGCCATGCCGCCGCAAACCATGCCGGTCGGCTCGCCTTTGACCGCCTCTTCGGTGAAGTAGTAGCGCTTGATTTCGGAGTCCGAGCCGCTCGCGAGCTTGGCCGCCGCGTCCGAACGCACCAGGCCCTCGAACGCGCCGCCGCCGAGATTGCCGGCCGAGGTACCGTCCGGGCGGACGATCAGCTTCCAGCCGATCTTGCCGGGCGTCGAGCCCTCGGCGCGCACGATCTGGCAGAGCGCAAGCCGGCCCCAGCCCTTGAGCGAGCGCTCGGCCTCGGCGAGAACTTCTTCGATCCGGGCAACGGCCATCGGGTCGATTCTACGGCGCATCGGCCACGGCGGGCCGATTCGGTTGCGAAGCCGGGCGGTGTCCTCCAGGGGCGCCGGGGCGGCCGGAGCGACCCGGGCGACGTTTGCGGTCGGGCGGCGGCTCGAACGCCCGGGCGACGAACGGCTGGCCGACCCAGCAGGGCTTCCGGCTTTCCGGGGCGCAGAGGAAGGAGATCACCCCGCCCGCGGGCGCCGGCGGGAGGAGCGCCTCGACGATCTCCCAGTGGTCGTCGCGCAATCTTCGAGGGTGTTTCCGGTAGTCGGCGCCGACCGTGACCGCTGTAATCAAGCGCGCACGCCCGCGCGGGGTGGAAGCGGCGAAGCGCAGCGAACGGGTCGGCCCGGGCGCGAGGGCGATCTCGACCCGCTCGCCCGGCAGCAGCTCCAGGGACAAGAGCGCGAAGTCCGCGGATTTCCTCGGCCCGATCCGCGCCGACGGCGGCAACTCGCCGAGCAGGTCGATTTCCACCTCGCCGTGGCCCGGCAGATCCGCGCGGCGGTAGACCGTGAGCGCGGGCGCCGGCCGAAGCTGTAGATGGTCGAGCCGATAGTCGGCGAGAAAGCGGTGGCTCTCCCCGAAAGTCGAGCGCAGCATCTCGGGCGATCCGAGCGTGGTCATCAAGAGATCGCCCTGCAGGAGATCGAGGTTCGCGCGTAGATCCCCGCGGCGAATGTTCGCCAGGGTCGCCCGCTCGCTCACCAATCCCAAGAGATCGACGACGGGGCGCGGGCTCGCCCAGCCGAGAAAACCGACCTCCCAGGCCGCGAGTCGCGTCCCCGGCGGGTAGAGGCCTGCCAGCTGCGCCACCTGGCCGTAGGCCGCGCGGCGCCCGTCGGGCCGCGCTTCGTGAAGCATCTGGACCTCGCCGCGGAAGTCGAAAAGCACCGCGACGAACAGCGCGGCGGCGACCAGGCTCCAAGCCGTCCGGAGGGCCGGGCGCGGCCAGGGCGGCGATTCGATCGCGAGGGCAGGCAGGAGGAGGAGCGCGAAGCGGAAAGGCCCGACGTACCAGTGCTGGAACGAGATGCCCAGGGCGGCGACCAGACCTAGGTGCAGCGCTCCCCAGGCGAGGAGGGCGAGGGCGGTGACCGGGCGCGGCGAGCGGCGCGAGAGAACAGCGGCGGCGCCGGCCAGGGCGAGCGGCAGCCAGAGCGCTTGGCGGGTGGACGGAAAGACGTCGGAGCTGCCGCGGATCGCCGATTCGAGCCCCTGCGTCGCCGACCAGATCCCGATCCGGCTTTCGACCTGGGCCTGCTTGGCGCCCAGGGTGCGCGGGATTACGGTTCCGGCGAGGAAAAAGAGGGCGACCAACCAGGCGGCGGCGAGGGCCGCGGCCGGCAGAGCCATGCGCGCGATCCGGCGCACGCTTCCCCGCAGGTCGTCGCGCCGAAGCTCCAACGCCGCGAGGATCAGGGCGGCGAGCCCGGTTTCGGCGCGAAACATCGCCGCCACGGCAAGCAGGACGCCGGCTGTGATGAGACGCCCGCGGGACCGTTCGTGCATCGCCCAGACGACCGCCGCGATCGCCGGCAGATACTCGTTGCCGATCAGATTGTGGGCCGGGATCGCGAGCAGCCAGAGCAGCCCGGCGCATAGCCCCGCCCGCGGCCACCCCTCGCGGCGTCCAAGGGCGAACAGGCCGGTCGCGGTGGCGGCGATCGCGAACCAGCCGAGCCCGTTGGCGACTTGGGGTAGATCGATGCCGGTCGCCGCGGAGAGCGAACCGAGAACCACGGCCAGGAACGGCGACGAGGTGCCCAGCCCCGTCGAGCCGGGCCAGGTCAGTCCGTGACCGGTCGCGAAGGAGCGGGCGTAAACGTAGGTGATATAGAAGTCGTCGAAACCGGACGAGCTCGCGGTCCAGGAGGCGAAGATCGCCGCGAAGATCGCGAATCCGGCGCCCACGAGCCACACCGGACGGGAGGAACCCTGCGCTTCTGAAGCCATCCCGCAAGTCTAGCCCGCATCGCGGGTTAGAGGGTTCGTTGGGCCGCCGCTCAATGCGTGGGCAGGTTGGCGGTACGCGCGGTCTCGCTGTAGGGCGAGAACGCGGTCCCCTTCTTCACCCGCACCCGGAAGGCGAACGGCTTACCGGGGGTGAGACCGGTCACCGTCGCGGTAATCGCGTTGGCGGGCAACACGAGCACCTGGCGCCAGCTGCCGCCGATCTTCTTCCTCTCGACCAAGACCTGCTCCTCGACCGTCGAATTGTCCTTCCAGGTCAGCTTGACCTTCGTCGAAGAGAGGATCTGCGTCTTCAGGAGGCTCGGCGCCTTGAGCCCTGGAGGGGGCGGCGGCGGCGGGGGCGGCGGAGTCGAGCCGTCGCCGTAGAGCACCGCGATCCCTTCCCGGTCGTCCTGATTCAGGCTCGCTCCCCGGCCGTCCGCGTGCGCGCTGGCGAACATCAACGCCTGGCGCTCGTGGGAATGGCCCAGGCCGAGGGTATGGCCCAGCTCGTGGCCGAAGATCTCCTCGACCCTCTTCGCATCGCCCGAAAAGAAACAGTCGGTGCCGTCGTTGGTCACGATGTCGGCCTCGACCGCCTCGTGGTAGCGGACGCCGTTGTACTCGCGGGTCGAGTTGAAGAAGAACGGACCGCCCGATGCAATCACCCCGCCGATAGCGCAGTCGAAGCTCCCCGAGACCTGATGGTTCGGATCGTTGAACAGGATGGCATTGGTGTCGTCCGACCGCCCGAGGCCGCTGGTGGCGGACGTCGTTCCGTCGTAGACGTAGTTGATGTTCGAGGAGGAATCGTCGTTCCAGGCGCTCGACGCGATGCGGAAGGCGTCGATGGCGAGGCCGAGCGGAATGCCCGCTTGAGCTCCCTGGTGGATTCGCCAGCGGACCGAAAGGCCGGTGTCGAAGCGGAACCAGCGGATGGGGATGCCGTCTTCCGGCAGCAGCAAGGTGAAATCGCCTTCGCGCGCCCCCGAGCCCGGCACGGCGGCGAGGTAGTCGGCGGAGCGTTGCTGGCCGGCCGCGCGATCCTCCAACCAGCGCGTGAACCCGCCGAGCTCACGCTCGCGATCGGAGCCGGCGATCAGCTTCGAGCCGCCGGGGGTCGCGACCAGCTCCCGCGCTTCCGACAGGTCGCGAATCGCGAACCGCCGGCCGCCCTTGTCCACGACGTGGAACGCACCGAGCATCAGCTGCACCACGCGATAGGTACCGTCCTCGGCGTGCGGGTCGAGGAAGAGCAGCGCCCGCTCGCCGGAGCGGAAGACCGGAGCACCCCAGATCTTGAGCCCCAAGCCGTTGGCGCCCATTCCGCCGGGGACCCGGACGACCAGCGTGCTGCCGGGGACGAAGCCCTTGACCAGCTTCTCGATCTCGACCAGATAGTCCGTGCTCGGCATCCCGGCGACCGGCGAAGCCTCGACCGCGATCACCCGCACCTGGGCGATCGCCGACGCGGCGTCGGCCAGATTGGCATCTGACATCATCTGGTAGGTGGTCGCGCGGGCGACCGCGCTCGACAGAAGGACGGAGAGCAAGAAGGCTGCGACGGCGCTACGCTTCATGGAACCTCCAGGGCCTACACACGGGTCCGAGCAAATGTGAGAAACGGGGCACGGTTGGCTGGATCGACTCCTGAAACACACCCGCGCGCCGCTCCCTGCGGACTTCGTGCCGTCCAACTTGGAAATATACTCTCTCTTCTATCTGCGCGTAAGAGGACACCTTTCCGGGTAGCCTCCGGATCATCTCCAGGTGGTGGTCGTTTGACTCCCTCGCCGAACCACCTCTTCTCCCTGGCCTCAATCCCCTTTTGCCGCCGTCTCCTTCTTTTCCGGTTTGGCTTCGGTCTTGGATTCCGCCTTGGATTCCGATTTGGTCTCCGCCGAGCTCGAGGTACCTCCCTCGCTCTTGGCGCCGTCCGACTTCGTCTCGGCCGCGGGCGACGAATCGGTCTTGGCGCCGCTCTTGCCGGCGTAATCCGTGGCGTAAAAGCCGCTCCCTTTGAACTGAAACGCCGGAGAGGAGATCAGCTTCTTCACCTCGCCGCCGCATTTCGGGCAGGCGGGCAAAGGGGGGTCGGAAAACTTTTGCAGGTGTTCGGTGCGCGTGCCGCACTGTAGGCATTGGTATTCGTAGATCGGCATCTGGGAGCGACTCCTCGCGGAACCCGGGTGTTCGGACTTGGACAGGCGGCGCTTCAGGAACCGGGTTTGGGGGTGACCGTCTTGAATCGAATGCGAATCGCCCCCGAGGTCTCGTCGAGAGGGGGCTCCGCAAGAGGCGCCGCGGGCACCTCGCACCGACGGATCAACTGCAGCGCGTGAAAAGCGTAGAGCAGCTTGCCGTTTTCCGCCACCCCCCGCGGTCCCTGGGTGCAAATCTCGAACAGACTGCGGCGGCCGTCGACCAGACCGAGCAGGCGCATCTCGTCGACGTCGAGCGCGGTTTCGATCAGATCTTCGGTGCGGTAACAGGCTTCGAAGACCGTCTCTTTGCGTCCCAGCCGGGCGACCAGGGTCTTGGCGCTCTGGGACCGCTCGATGCCGCGCAGGATCACCTGGCGCATCGGCAGCTGGATGCGGATCGCGTCGGGGGTCCGGAAGCCGCCGATCTTGAACCGGATCTCGCCGTCCGGCCAATCGAACAGGCTCCAGACGATTCCCTCGATCTGCTGGCGGATCGCCTGGTAGACCTGCGCGGGGGTGAGCAGGCCGCGCTCGATGAGTAGAACCCCGAGGCGCTTGTGGGTCTGCCGGCGCTCGACCATCGCTTCGGCGAACGCCTGCGCCGAGATCAGACCGCTGCGCTCCAGATGATGGCCGAGGCTGTCTTCGATCTCGGACGAGCTGGCCGAAACGACATTGCCTTCGCGCACGAAGACCCTCTTGATCGACTCTTGGCGCGAGGCCTCCATCACCCCCGGCACCTGAAAGCGGTCGATCGTGTACAGGATCTCCGGGAAGGCCACCTCGGAGAGGCTCCCGCGATATTGAAACGAAGCCTCCTCGTCGTGGCTGGGGAGGTCTTCCTCCGATTGCGACTGCATCATTGCCTGCCCCGGTTCTCTTTTCGGATCGCGCGAAGGATACCATTGGTGACATGCCCATGATCGCCCCCGAGGAAGCCTGGGCTCGAATCGCCCATGAGCTGGAAAGCCGCCCGGCGCGATCCGTCTCTCTGCCGCGCCGGCAGGCGGCGGGGCGGACGCTCGCCCAGGATTTGGCGGCGCGGGTCGACGTGCCCGCGGCGGACGTTTCGGCGATGGACGGCTACGCCCTGTCGGGAGATTTCGTCGCCGACGGCGAGCCGCGGCCGGTGGTCGGGGCGATTCGCGCGGGCGATCCGCCGGGGTTCGTTTTGCCCGCCGGTTCCGCGGTTCGGATCATGACCGGCGCGCCCTTGCCGGCCGGCGCCGACCGGGTCATCCCGGTCGAACAGACGGACGGGGGACGCGATCTTGTCGTCTTGTCCGCCATGCCGGCCGCGGGAGACCACATCCGCCATCGCGGCGAGATCGTGCACGCGGGCGATCCTCTGTTGGCCGCCGGCGCCCTGATCGGTCCGGGAACGCTCGCCCTGCTCGCCACCCATGGGTATTCCGAGGTTCCGGTGGTCCGACCGCCGACGGTCGCGATCCTCACGACCGGAGACGAGGTGGTTCCGCCCGAAGTCGAGCCGGCCCCCGGCCAGCTGCGCGATTCGCACACCGATTTCCTGCTCGCGGCTTGCCGCTCGTTTGGACTTACCGCCGAATCTCTCGGGATCGCGCCGGATCGAGAGGACGAACTGTCGGTGCGGATCGAGCGCGGGCTCGGTTTCGACGTGCTCCTCTTGTGCGGCGGAGTTTCGATGGGCGAGCACGACTTGGTCGAAGGCGTCCTCGCGCGGCTGGGCTGCCGGATCTTGCTCGACGGAGTCGCGATCCAGCCGGGGCAACCCATGGTCTTCGCGGTCCACGACCGGGGGATCGTGTTCGGCCTGCCCGGCAACCCGGCCTCGGTCATGGCATGCTTTTGGCTGTTCGTCCGTCCGGCCCTCCGGCGTTGGCTCGGGTCGACCGACGGCTTCTGGCGCGGCGCGCTCGCGGCGGAGCTCGCGGCGCCATTGGCCGGAGCCGGAGGGCGCGACCGCTTCCTGACCGCGGAGGTGGCGTTTTCCGCCGGGGCGATCCGCGCGACGCCGAGGCTCTCGCGCGGCTCGCACGATCTGGCCGCTTTCGCGCTCGGCACCGCCCTGATCCGGGTTCGCGCCGGAGCGCCGCCCCAACCGGCGGGCGCGCCGTGCGAGATCCTGCCGCTCGGCGATTGGCGAGAATGACTCTATGGCGAGTAAGAATTACAATGCGCGCAAGCGCTCCGACCCCAGCGCGCCGATCAATACGTGATCGCCGGAGCGAGCTTCGCCGCCTCCTCGATCCACTCCTCGATCATGCTCGGGATCGGGATGCGCCGGGTGAGCTTCTTCACCGCGTTGACCTCGGCCATCTTTACGGCGAGATGGCTCGGCTTCCGGGTCCTCAGCTCCTTGACCGTGTCGACCCCCGCCCCTTCCAATAGCTCGGCGTACTGCCTGCCGATTCCGCGCACGCGCATCAGGTCGGCGAGATTCGCCCACTTGAGCAGCAGATCTTCGGAGACGCCGCTCTCGGCCGCGATGCGCGCGCGTCCCTTGGGGTTCCCGCACCGCTTGAGCAAGGCGGAGGTCGTCTTGATGCCGCACGGTTCGAGCTTGGCCGCATAAGCCGGGCCGATACCCTCGATTTCCTCCAGGGGGTAGCTCATCCCTCTCTTCCTCCTTGTCGGCGTCGGCCGAATTCGTCGCCGGGCGCGGCGAGAGTCCACCACAGATTACGCGAGCAAGGAGCAAAAGTCGCGCCACACTTTCGTCTTGCGATCAGCCGACACTCACCCGCTTCGGCGCCTCGGCAGCGAAGGCCAACACCGGTTCCGACGGCTCCACTTCGAGCTCCAGCCTGCGGTTGGCGTGAGGAGCGAGACGGAGATTCCGGTTGCCTTCGAGGTCGATGATGTCGAGCGCGTCGGCTTCGATCTCAGCAATCAGAAACGCGCACCCACCGGCCGCGTCGCCGCGAAACAGACGTCCCGCCCGCAGCCGCTGCCAGCGGCTGGACGACCAGGCCCCCAGGCTTCCCCAGGGAAGGCGCAGGCGCGCGCCGAGCCCCGCGGCGGCGAGGGCCGCAGCCCCGCCGAGCCTCGGCGCAAGGCAGCGGAGGCCGAGCCCGATCGAGGCGAGATCGGCTTCGAGATCGGCTTCGAGCGCCGCCGGAGCTTGGGCGGCTTGAATGGCCGGCGGGGCGGCGAGCGAGAGATCGGCCCCTGCCAACGACCAGAAGCCGACGGCCGGCACGCTCGACCGGGCGGCCCCCTCGGATCGCCAGCCGAGCGGGGTCTTCCCGCCCGCCTCGGCGAGGTCGCGCGAGTCGAAACGGAGGCGGGGATTGGCGTTGCTTCCCCGAGGGCAGAGCAGGGCGTAAAGACCGTCGCCCCGCGGAGAAGGCACAAAGAGACACGAGCCTCGAACCAGGAGGCGCAAAGAGAACGACATGACCTTCGAATCCTTTCGGTTAGGAGGCAGGCGAGGCTCGGGCGCAACCCGCCATCGAGAGGGTGTTTCGCCGTCTCGGAGGCACCTTGCTGAGGAGCTGGGGGAGAAATCTTAGGAGTCGAGGATGCTCGTGAGAGCGACCCGAACCCCGCCTGCCACTTGTATTACGTCAGAAACATGGAAACGGTTACATCGACCCGACAACCACTTCGGCGCTCCATGGCCCGCAGCCGTTACCGGCGCGCCGAATCGGCGCATGGGCGAAACGCTGGGCAGCGATTTAGCAAAATGAGTGCCAGTGCTCCGCGCTCCTGGGTGCTTCAGAGGGGTGGGATATTTCGGCGGCTCGGGCGTCTTCTCTCACGAAACCAAACAGATGGGTCCATAGAGACCCGAGAGGGAGAGGCCATGAAGAGTTGGAGCTTGAGTTGGGTCGTCGCAGGAACGTGTCTACTGGTCGCCGGCGGTGCGAGGGCCGGCGAAAAGGCACCCCAGTCCGCGCAATCGGCGCTCGCCGGAGGCGAGATGGCGACATACGTTCAGACCGCGAGCCATGGAACCTTCAAGCCGGTCGGAAAGGGGAAGCCGAACGAGTACCTTCTGACGCTCCAGGACGTCAGCGGCTCCACGGTGTATTTCTCCAGCGGTTCGGAGCGTGCGGCGGGCGTTGTCGCGACCGAGGAATTCCTCCCGCCCTTCTTTGCGGGTGCCCGCCCGCCGACAGCCTCGGTGAACCCGACCTCCCCGGGCCAGCTCGGACGGAGCGTGGTCGTGGAGCTGAGCGATCCCCGGTACAACGCTCGCCGCGGCACTTTGACCTACCGCGCCAAAGTTCTCGCCGACCGGAGGCCGGTCGGGGCGGCCAGCTGGCTGCCTACAGCGGCCCCCTCACTGCCCGCATCCTTCGAGGCGGTGAGTCTTTTCCTCCATTTCGAAAGCTGTCCTGATGGCTATCCCACGTGCTGGGGAACGCCCAGCGGAGCGCAGAACTGCCCCACGGCCTGTGGCGGTCTCAACGAGAAGGTCGGGTACTGTTGGCACACTGAGTCCTTGTCATGCGAGCCATGCAGCGACGACGGCTACAAGTGCGCCGAGCAGGGCATCTGCGGCAACGCGATAAACGGCCCGGAGTGCGTTGGCAGTTGCTCGACCTACCACCAGAACTGCGGCTGAGCGGTCTCGAAGTCTCCCGTTTCCGATCGACGCGAAGGGGGGCGAGAGCCCCCTTTTTCGGCCTCAGCAGATCCCCCGCCGAGTGTTACGCTTTAGGAACCGCGCCACTGCAGCGGGAAGCCCCTTCCGGGTCAACTGCCATTTCGTCGTGGCGCCGAGTTGGTTCCGCTATGCAGGAGGTGACCTGGCTTACCGACAGGATCAGAAGCGAGGCGGCAAGCCCGCCTGTTTGCAGATCTCGTTGGCCGTGATCCGATCGATCTGCGCATGTCGCTTGACCGGAAGCGTCTTCGAGTCATTCGTGTAAATGGAGTGATTCGCGCCTTCCCGGAGCAGGCGAAAGCCGTTCTGCTCCAGGTACCGGACCAGGTCACGCCGTTTTACGGACATGCTCCAGCTCGACGGACAACGGCTCGAAGAGGTCGTTCCCCGCGGGCATCTCTTTGCCCAGTTCCTGGTAGGCCAGGGTCATTTCCTGTAAGGCGTCGCGCAGCATCGAGCGACAATCCTCGATGTCGCTGCCCTCCGTCACCACCTCAGGCCATTCGACGAGTTGTCCCATATAGCCGGAGTCGATCTTCGAGTACCGCGCGGTGTAGCTCCTAGTCATGCTTCGAACAGTACAGCAGCCACCGCCCTAGTTGCCAGAGCCTGCTTTGACGACCAACTCCGGCGCGAGGATGCGCCGCGCGGATTTCCGGCGACCGTTTTGTTACGATCCAACTCGACCCTGCTCGTCGTAGTGACGAAATTCCAAGTGTCCGAATGACGGAACGAGCACTACAAGTCACCTACCGAAAGGGCCGGCCCTTCGCGGCGTACCTGCATCTTTCGCATCTCCCCGGCCAGAAAAGCGCCAGGACCGTGGCCTCATCGGACGGACTACTGGTGGTGGACTCCGCCTCGGATGGCTTACCCTTGGGAATCGAGATCACCGCACCACAGACAGTGGTTCTTGGGCTCTCTTGCCCGAGCTTATTAGCCAGCTCGGGTTAGCCTTTATCACAACTGCGGTAATCGACCTCTTACTGTTTCGCGGCTTCGAGAAATGGAAGAGATCCCTTGCAGCTCCTTTTGTGAATCTCGCGGAAAGTACTCTCAAAGCAGACGCGGCTCTCGGAGAGGTACTTTCAAAAACGGACACATTTATACGCGAGATGAAAGAAGATCTTCACCGCGATCAGGTTGAGTTGAACCTGGATCTAATTAGGAACGACATTGAGGCACTCCGGTTGGCTATCGACCCGAGCTATCGGGAAATGTTGGAGGCAATCGAACAAATCCGAAGCACAAACGAAGAGGAACCGGCCGCCGACATGACGAGCCCATCTCCACAAGCGTCGTTAGACGCTGTGAAACAGCCCGAGTAAGTACCGTAGGGCCGCGGAGTACTTGGAATCAAAGCTACTAAGTCTTCCAAGGCAGAGTCGCGTGAAGCCACCTCCCTAGCGTGCAGCCCCTAAACGCCGAAATACCGCGCGTCCGGATGCTGGAAGACGAGCGCCGAAACGCTCGCCTCCGGGTCCATCATGTCTCCCTCGGTGAGATGGACCCCAATCTCCTCGGGGGCTAGCGCCGCGAACAGGTTGCGCTGGAAGGCGAGGTCGGGGCAGGCGGGGTAGCCGAAGCTGTAGCGCTTGCCTCGGTAGCGGGCGGCGAGTTGATCGATCATAGGCAGGTCGGGGGGGTCGGGGAAGCCCCACTCGGTGCGCAGCCGATGGTGGAGGTATTCGGCGGCGGCCTCGGCGGTTTCTAAGGCGAGGGCCGCGAAGGCGTGGCTCTTCAGGTACTCGCCGTTCTTTTTCCAGGTTTCGACCCGCTCGCGGACCCCTTCTCCCGCGGTGGTCACGAACAGGGCGATCGAATCGCCCGGGAGCACGTAGTCCGCGAGGCAGAGGCCGCCGTCGCGGGCTTGGCGCGGGAAGGTCCATTCCGCGGCGATCGATCGGGTCTCCGGGCAACGTAGCGCGATCCGGTCCCCTTCCGTCTCGGCGGGGAAGAAGCGCCAGACCGCTCGGGCGTGGATCGCGCCTTCGCGGCCGATCTCCTGAAGCTCTTCGATCAGGGCGCGGAGCTTGGCCAGCCGTTCGTCCCCCGCCTCTTCGAGCTTTCGTACCGAGCCGCGCAGGCCGAGGTGCTTGCCGTAGACCATCTGCGGATTGAGGAAGCTCCACACCTTGTCGAGATCGAGGTCTTCCACGTGGCGGTCGAAGTCCGGCGGAGCGGGAACCGGCAGATCGCGCCGGACGATGGCGGGCGCGGCCGTCACTCCAGCGCCCGACGTGACGATCTCCACCGTGTCCACCCGGTCGGCGGCTTGGATCTCCGCCACTTCGCGTTCGAGCGCGGGGAAGGCGGCCGGATCGGTCAGCCGTTCGACGAGCGACAGGCCGTGCATGGCGTCCTTGGCGTAGGTGCATAGCCCGCCGTAGGCCGGAGCGATCTTTCGGTGGGTGAACCGGCGGGTAAGCGCGGCGCCCCCGACGATCAGGGGAATGTTGATGCCCGCGACCTTCAGGTCGTCCGCCGTGATCACCATCTGCTGCGCCGATTTGACCAGCAGGCCGGAGAGGCCGATCAGATCCGGATTGTGCTCGCGCACGCCGTCGATCAGCCGCTCGGAGGGCACCTTGATCCCGAGGTTGATCACCTCGAACCCGTTGTTCGACAGGATGATGTCGACCAGGTTCTTGCCGATGTCGTGGACGTCCCCCTTGACCGTCGCGAGTAGAATTCGGCCGCGCGTGCTTCCCTCGACCTTTTCCATCCGCAGCTCGAGGAACGACACCGCGGCCTTCATCACTTCGGCGCTCTGGAGCACCTCAGCCACGATCAACTGGTTGTCGTTGAACAGGCGGCCGACCTCGGCCATGCCGGCCATCAGCGGGCCGTTGATCAGATCGAGCGGCGCCGGCCAGCGCGGATCGGCGAGGGCGGCTTCGAGATCCGCTTCCAGCCCCTCCTTCGAGCCTTCAACCACCGCGCGGGCGATCCGCTGTTCGAGCGGCAGGTCGGCCCGCAGCTCCGTGCGGGCGGTGGCGGTCCGGCCGCGGAAATAGGCGGTAAACGCGGTGACCGCCCGCTCCGACTCTTCGACGTCGCCGGGCGGCAGGAAGATCAGCGCCTCGGAAAGAGCGCGCTCCTCTTCCGGGATGTCGGCGTAGCGGGCAAGCTTTTCCGTGTTGACGATCGCCGCGTCGAGCCCGGCTTTCGTGGCGTGGTAGAGGAAGACCGAGTTGAGCACCTCGCGCCCGGCTTCCGGCAGGCCGAAGCTGACGTTGCTCACTCCAAGGATTGTCTGGCTGGCCGGGAACTGTTCTTTGAGCGCGGCCACCCCCGCGATCGTTTGAGCCGCGGAGCCGATGTAGGCCGCGTCTCCCGTGCCGCAGGGAAAGACCAGGGCGTCCCACCAGATGTCCTCCGGGGGGATGCCGAACTCGTCGGTCAGCAGGTGGAAGCTCCGTCGGGCGATCTCGACCTTGCGCTCGACCGTGACCGCCATCCCCTTCTCGTCGATCGTGCCGACCACCAGCGCGGCGCCGAAGCTCTTCGCCATCGGCACCACCCGGTCGAAGCGGACGCGGCCGTCTTCGAGATTGATCGAGTTGAGGATCGACTTGCCCTGGCAGTAGGTGAGCGCCCGCGCCATTACCTGAGCGTCGGTCGAATCGATCATCAACGGCGCCTTGACCAGGCGGATCAGCCGGCCGAGGAACGCCTCGACGTCCCTGCGCTCGTCGCGATCGGGATCCTGGAGGCAGACGTCGAGCACCTGGGCTCCCGCACGGACCTGGGCGCGGCCAACCTCCGCGGCGGCTTCGATCTCGCCCGACGCGATCAGGCGTTTGAACTTCCGGCTTCCTAAAACGTTGGTCCGTTCGCCCACCAGGAGCGGCCGGTTGTCGGCGGTCAGCTCGACCGCTTCGAGGCCGGAGACCCATCCCCGATGGTGATGCGGCACGGCGCGCGGGTGGCGCCCTTCGACCAGCGCGACCAAGGCGCGAACGTGCGCGTCGGTCGTGCCGCAACAGCCGCCGACCAGGTTGAGCCAGCCGGCGTCCAAAAAGCGGCCGAACACCTTCTCGAACACTTCGGGGCCTTCGCGGTAGCAGCCGTCCTCGTCGGGCAGGCCGGCGTTCGGCACGCAGGCCACCCGCACCTGGGAAAGCTCGGCGAGCGTGCGCAACGGGTCGGTCATCCGCTCCGGGCCGGTGGCGCAGTTGATTCCGAGATAGAGCAGGTCGGCGTGGGCGACCGAGGCGATCAGCGCTTCGGCGTCCTGTCCGCCGAGCATCGTACCGGTGGTCTCGAAGGTCGCGGAGACGGCGACCGGAATCCGCCAACCGGCCTGGGCGAACGCCTCTTCGATGCCGATCAGGCCGGCCTTGACGTTCCGCGTGTCCTGCGCGGTTTCGAGCAGCAGATAATCGGCGCCGCCGGCCATCAGCCCGAGCGCCTGGATGCGGAAGGTCTCCTGCAACTCTTCGAACGTGACGTTGCCGGTGACCGAGATCGCGCGCGTCGTCGGTCCCATCGAGCCCGCGACGAAACGCGGCTTGCCGGGTGAATCCCAACGGGCGCAGGCGGCGCGAGCGATCGCGGCCGACAGGCGGTTGAGCTCGAACGCCTGATCGGCGAGGCCGTATTCGGCGAGCACCAGGGGGGTACCGCCGAACGAGTCGGTCTCGACCACGTCGCAGCCGGCCCGAAGGTAACGCTCGTGGACTCCGTCGACGACGTCCGGCCGGGTGAGGCAGAGGTTCTCGTTGCACCCTTCCAGCTCGGGGCCGCCGAAATCCGCGGCGGACAGGTCCGCTGCCTGGAGCGCCGTGCCGGTCGCTCCGTCGAGCACCAGGATGCGCTCGGCCAGGGCTTCGAGAAGGAGCGCGCGTCGGCTTTCGAGATCCGCCGGCTGGGTCGGGATCGGAATCTCCACGGGGGCTATGAGGATCGCCATGCTCTCTGCACTTTCCCGGGCCAGCAAAAAAGCCCGCATCGCCGACATCGCGAGAACGGGCTTTCTTGGCGCCGCGGACAGTTCGTTGCCGATTCGTTCGAATCGGCCGCATCCCTGCCCGGTCCAGCTCTTCCCGAACAGGATGGCACCTTGGGTGTCCGCCCCAGGTTGCCGTGCCCCGCGCTTTTTGGCGGAGCCTCTCGCAATGCTGACGAAAGGCTAACCGAGCGCGGGGGTGGTGTCAAATGTATTCTTGACCAGCGCGCTCTCCCCGGGGACCAAGCGAGCCGAACCGGACCGCGCTCTCTCGGCTATCACAGGGAATCTGCGCACGCCTCCTCGATCTCCTTCGAAACATCGATCTCACCGTCAATACCGAGTGACAGTCCCGATACGGCAAGGCCATCAGTCACAAGAAGAGTATGAAGACCTCTCGGAACCTGCCGAAGTGCGGCTAACTGCCCCTCGCTCAGAACGAGAACCTCAAGACGCGAAGGCCAATTAGGAATGACGCGTACCCCGCTTCCGGCAATGTCGAGATATTCGAGACTAGATGGCAGTTTTACCTCGGAGACCACGGGTACGTTTCTCAGCTTGAGCGACTGAAGGTTCTCTGGCAAATTAGGAAGTTTGTTCAAAGAAAGGCAGTCAGTTAGGTCAAGCTCCCGGAGATTAGGCGGGAGATCTGGAAGCTCCACAAGTAGTTCCGATCGAACTTTCAGTTTTCTCAGCTCCTCAAGACCAACAATGGGCGCGAGCCTTTCGATACTGCCTGTCAGAGTCAGGCTTTCCACATCCTTCGGCAAAACCGCAAATCCTCCCTTGGGGGTCAAGTCCCTACCCCTGGCAGGACCGATCTCACCGATAGTGAGGTTCCGAACATTCGCCAAGTTAAGTCCCGACAGTACGTTTTCGCCCACCCAACGTAAAGTGAGCGTCCGGACGGAATTCGGCAGAACTAGGCGAGACAGCGCAGCAGGAGCATTCAGTTCGAAATCCGTTAGGCCAACGGGAAATACGAGTTCCGGAATCTCGAGTGATTCTTCCTGCGTTTGCGCCTCTAGTGAGAGCTTTTTAATAGAGGTCGGAAGCAGCACAGCAGGCACCCTATCCAATGAAAGCGAAGTGAGGCCTGAAGGCCACCTCAGTTCGCGGCTAAATCTCGACCCCTTCGATCGCAACGTTCTCAGGTCTCTAGGAAGTACGCTCACCTCTAGATTCTGATTGCCGACCAGGACCAAGTGTTGAAGCTCGTCAGGTAGAAAGCTCAGGGAGGACAATCCCGTTCCGGAGAAGCTTGCAATCCTCAAATTAGGCGGTAGATTTGCGACAGTGCTCACGTACGGCGACTCTAGTACGTCCAGCTGAACAAGATTCCTGTATGAAGAATGAAGGTCTAGATCCGTCGGAAGACTATGCAACCGTAGAAGGCGAAGCCCTTTCGGCAGCCCAGTGAACTGGATGCCCTGCTGGGGCCGAATCTCTAAGGCCTCCAGTCCATCCGGCAACCCTGTGAGAGTTGGAAATTCGAGCCCTTCAAAGCGAAGATACTTAAGTGTTCGCGGAAGATTGCGAGGCAAAACTTTCGATGGAGTGAGATCTGCGTACGAAATCGCGAGGCCTAAAAGGCCTTTCGGGAGTGATGCAATTTCCCTTACCTTCGATTGGGAAGCGTCAAGATAGCAAAGTGTATCTGGCAGCCAGCCAATGTCATCGGCAAGGTTTCCAACCGCAAGGATCTTTATAGGCGGCCCAATATTCTCGGGGAGGTCCAGAGGCAGCCCCCATTCCTTCATCTTCCCCTGGAGCTGGAGTTTCATCTCCTCCTGATGCTGATATCGGCGGAGGCTGGAGAGGAGGGCCGGCACAAATACGAGAGGAAAGACCACCAAAGCACAAGCAATAGCCAGCCTCAAACGCCTTGCGTTTATCGAAAGAAAAACGTAATTGTCCGATCCTGGGGCTTTGTCGGAATAGGCCTTAGGATTCTTGGTCACGGCATCCAGATCCGAGCCCCGCAGAAGATCCTTTCTGCTCTTTGTGCGGCTCCACCGTAGGTAACGAGAAGTCGCTCGACCAAGCTTTTCCTGGAGATCTACTGTGTCGAAATGCCATAAGATTCCGGACCGAATCATCGGAGTCAGCGGCTCGAAAGCGAGCCCTGCTGGCTGCCTTACAGCGCGAACAACTGAACCAACAAGACCATCAACCCAATCAGTGAAACCGTCGACCCCGCCGTTCGATGCTCCAGCCACCAAGGCTTGCCTCGGAACTGCATCGCTCGATTTTGCAACTGCTCCGAGCGCATTCCATGCCGCGGTCCGATAAGTAGGCTGCAGTTGGTCAATTACACGTGAGACCTGATCATGAAACAGGGCTCGCACCTCAAGATGTCCACTTGTCAGGCGCCGAGGCGACAGGCCGATACCTAAAAGTGCTTCGAGTTCGTCCTGGAGAATTGAGAGGTCTAGCGGAGAGATATCACTACTCCCCGATTCCCTAACAACTGAACGGATAACCTTCCACAGGAAGCCCTTCTTAAGCTGAGGAAAAGATTGAACCAGTCGACGATGAGCACCTGCTGGTAGTAGCCGCGGCATATTGAGGGTTTCGATGCGCGAAATCTCTAGGGCCGTGCATTGACTTTTGAATCGGTTCCAGGCTGATTGATTGGGGAAGTCTAAGACCACGACAAATTTCGCTGCACAGGGGCGACTTCCGGACTGTCGTACACGATCGAAGAGTACGCTAAAGGCCGACTCAGAATCGCTCGTGAAGGGAAAGCGACTGAAGTGGTCGAATATAATTAACGTACTGGAGCCAAGACTTTTGATCTCATTTAGGAGGGCGGCGCGAGTCTCAGTTCCGTCCAAGTCGACGTACTTTGCCCCTTGCTCATGGCTTGCCAAGACCATGGTTTTAAGAAAACGAGTTTTCCCGCTGCCGGGAGTGCCCTGTAGAACAACGATAGCCGTTGCATGACTCGCTAGAGCGTTCGAGAGTTGCACAGCCAAAGCCTCGAGAGGCACCGTTAGGGGCTCGGTGGCCTTGCTTCGGAACTTCCACCATTCACGAGCGCCAACCATTGCACAGAGCAGCGCAACTGCTCCCATGGCGGCAGGTAGAACCCAAAGATGGTTGCTAAGTGGTGAAGAATCGCCCTGCAGGATTACTAGGGTGCTGACGACGAGAGCTGCGGCGGCCAGAAACCATCGACTGCTGGCGGACCTAAGGTCGCCAAGAATCTGCTTCAGAAACTCAAACAGAGGGCCGAGATCCTGTAAACTGAACGCCATGGGGACTGCCTCATGAGCCTACGGTTCAAACATTTTTGTTATTGGGCAGCACGGCATGCCGCAGAGCACAAGAGTCGCTTTTCATGGTTCACAACAACTGATCGTTGGGTGGAGTAAGTACAGGTCATGCGTGTCAGCATGACCTGCCATAGCCACTTAACGAAAACTAAGGACAAATAGGCGAGCCGCCGGCTTCGTTATCGATTCTAGAAGTCGGGACGAAGAGAATCGAGCGGCTCTTCTGAACACCCATCGCCTCGACAGATCCTTTCTCGACAAAAGCCCAGTTGATCGGGCCAGGAACTGCCACAACGTGTTCAGCGGAAAGGTCGATTCTCTTTGTCCACAACACTTGTTCCCTTTCAGGGTTTATCCGAGTGAGAAGCCATGTTGTTGTCGATCTCCCTGGATCCTTTTGGCGAGAGAGAACGATCAAACTCTTGCCTGACCGATAAAGTCCTACTGGCATGCTGCTCTTTGATACTGCTTCCATTACTGCGGGGATGTCTGTTCGGTTCCAGAACTCGGGCAGATTTGGAGACCCCCCAGGAAAGGTCACGTTCAATGGAGCCCATTCGCGAGTTCTGCCCCTGCTGCGAATTAAACGAGGCGGTGAGGTCATCTCAAGAAAGTATGCCGTCGTTCCAATTGACGTAATGTAAGGGTGGCCGAGGCGATTGAAGTTGCGGATAGGATCCTTCGGAGAGTATGCGTTGAGGATGGAGATCGGCTCGGCGGACCGAATGGGAAGACGAACGAAGCCGGTTCTCTCCACGTTGCTCGGCCCCTCTGAAAAATCACTAAAGGCAATCAGATCCTCGCCGGCAACATCCCAAAGGAAGAAAGACAGTAGAGTGGGATTGACTCTTCCTGCCTCTCGTAGGGCGTCTCGCGTTTGAAGGGGAGCGAAGTTCTTGTCGAAAAGCGCATAGCGACCGGCTGCCATTTCGAGGACGAAGCCGTCCCCGTACGATTTCAGCATTGAGGGCCGAAAGCTCGTGAGCCGCTCGCCAATCGAGAGAGGGCCAAAGGCGCGCCCGCTATCGTTATAGCGGAGGATTGCCTGGTTGTGGTGGTCGACGAGGAAAAGCGCCTCGCCGCTTGGCGAAAACGCTCCTGAAATGATCCAATCTGGAGCATCTTCCAGCTCGACGCGCCTACAGGCAGAATCTTTTGATTCTGAGATTGCAGACGCCGGGGTTCTCGAATCCGCAAGAGCGATGGTACCCACAACTACAAGAAACGTCGCGAGCATTCTCCGCATCAGATCCATTGGGTGCAGCCTCCAGCGTGACCTGAGCAGATATCATCAATGTTCGGTGTCCGCCCACCCCCTTGCGGCGTCCGCGCACTTCCTTGGTTTGCGACGCGAGGAGAAAGACAGCGGTGATTTCCTGGCCCCTCTCTTCCTTCTTCCGAGGCTATTGATTTGGTAGTAGTTAAAGATAGAACTATGGGCATAGACAGCAAAAGGAACCAGCGAACACTTCGTCGCATCGCATCTCCTCCAATAGCGAAATAGCGTGGCATACTTTGTCGGTCGCCACAAGTCAAGGGGGCGCTGTTGCCGCGGTTTCTCACTTCGTGTGTTTTTGCGGCGATAGTGTACTAACCGGCTGAACGAGTGTCAAGGGTCCCGTGAGGCAGACCGGGGCCGACCGGCCACCAGAGCTCATGTGGCTTTGCCTTCTTCTTCTCTCTTCTATCTAGGTTTGTGCTCGGGCAGATCCGAACCGGGACGATTTGGTGCTCGCCGAGAAGTGGGCTTCTTGTCTGGATTAGGTAAAGCACCTCTAATCTGCTGCAAAAAAGCACCCTGCAAAAAGGTCGCTCTGGGCCGAAGTCCTACCGCCGTTTATGCTTCGATGTCCGACAAATAGTCTAAATTTTCGAGCACCAAGCCTTTATCCCTGCAGCGCGGCCCTTAATGGCCACCGCCGCCGACCTCGACCGCGGAATCCAGCCGCAGATCGAACATCGTTCCGGCCGGGATCTCGATCTCTTCGGCCGCCGTGTGCGAAGCGATCGCCGCGCCGGCGAGGGCTCCCACCAGCGCGCCGATCACCGTCCCTTTGCCGCGCGAGCCGCTGCCGGCCAGCACTCGACCGAGCACCGCTCCGGCCGCCGCGCCGCCGCCCACCGTCGCGGCTTTCCGCCCGGGGTGGCTCGCGGCCAGCTCTTCGAGCGTCGCGTGGATCGGTACCGTCTCGCCGGTCGGGAGCACCAGGTCGGTGAACTTGAGGGTGAGCTTCGCCGGCTGCCCGCGCTTGGCGCCGGCGCTCACCGCTTCGGAAACCAGGCCGTGGATCTCCGACCCGGCGGGAATCGCCACCTCCCCGTCGGCCTCGACGTCTCGGGCGACGCGCACCCGGAAGGTGTCTCCCGCGCTGCTGCCGGCGCTCGACAGGTCGCCGAGCAGCTCGACCGCCAGGTGCTCGCCGGAAGGCACGGTCGCCGCGGGCGAGCGCTCGGGCTCGGCCTCTTCCGCCGGCTCCGCGTCGTAGCCGCGGTCCGCATCGTCCCCCAGCTCGGGTCCTTCGGCGATCTCGGGATTCTCCGTTTCGGTCGCTTCCGGTTCGATCGGGGCGGGTGCAGGAGTCTCGGCGCGCGCCGGCTTCGGCGCCGCCTGTTTCGCCGCCCGAGCCTCGCGGGCGCGCAGGTCGCGCTCGCGCCGGGCGAGATCGCGCTCCTTCGCGGCGAGATCGGCGGCGGAAGGCGAGGGCGCCGGAGCGGCCACGGCGGGCGCGACTTCTCGGCCGGCTCCCAGCTCGTCGTGAGTGCGGGCATCGGCCTCGGCGGTAGCCTCCGAGGCCGGCGGGGCGGCGGGGGCCGGCGCCGGGGTCTGGGCGACTTGCGGGGCGGCCGGCTGCTCCGCGCCGGGTTTCGTGCCCTGCTGCGGCGAGCAAGCGGCCAAGGCCGCGAGAACGAGCGTGGGGATCAGATGGGTGAAAACGCGAGACGTCATCGTCGATGCTCCTCCGGAGAGACCTGCGACGGAACGAAACAGCAAAGCAGGTGCCACCTTAAAGGTGAGGCCCACGCCGAGATCCCACGGCAGACTTTGACCAAGCTCTGTCATCCCGGGCAGGACGGTGCCGCCGCTCGCGACGGACGCCGACCGAGGTCAGCGGCGGCGCGACGGGTCGAACGGCAGGACGCCCGCGATCTTTCCGCCATCGCCGGAAGCCGGCGCGCCGACCGGCTCCGCGGTTTCCGCGGCGTTCGGCACGCCCACCGGCCGATCGATCGATCGCGGTCCGCGGACCTCCGTCCCCTCTTCCGGTTCGCTCGGACCGAAGCGAAGGCCGAATTCCGCGGTCGGATCGACGAACGAGGTGAGCGCCTCGTAGGGCACCGTCACCCGCTGGCGCGAGGCATTGAAGTTGAGGGAGACGGAGAACGCCTCGCGATCGACCTCCAGATCCCAAAACTGATGCTGGAGGATGATCGTCACCTCGTCCGGATAACTGTCGCGCAGGAACGCCGGAATGCGCACTCCGGGGAAGTTGGAGCGGAAGCTGACGTAGAAAAAATGGTCGCCCGGCAGCCCGCCCTCCTCGGCCACGACCTCCAGGCATCGCCGTACGACATCGCGCAACGCCTCGCGCACCAGCTCTTGATAGTCCAATCGATCGTCGGCCATGCACGCGAGCATCGCCGTCCGCCGCCTCCGCTGTCAACCATTGCGAACGGTCATCCCGAGCGAGAGCGAGGGATCTGGGGGTGGGGAGGCCTTAAATCCCTTCGCCGCAACGGGATCCGAGCCACCCGCCTTCTCATCCCATCTCGCTCTCGCTCGGGATGACGGCTCTCAGGCGGGTGCCATAGCGCGGTTCAGGGCGGGTCGTAGGTGCCGAGCGGCGTCCACGGGCCGCAGCGGGCGATGCGCGCGGCGGTCCGAATCGAGCCCAACACCGCACCGTACTTACGGATCGCCCCTTCGCCGTAATGGCTGCACGAGGGGATAAAGCGACAGCGGACCCCGAGCGCGGGCATCGCTTTCGACAGGGTCGCCTGGTAGCCGTGGATCGCCACGAGCAGCAGGTTTGCGGAGACCTGACACTCCGGCCGCTGGAGCTGGTCGAGCGCGAGCAGAAGGAAGAAGAGCATCGCGCCGAACATGAAGCGGCGCCGGGTGATCATGGCCACGCGAGGAGACTACCAGGGGAGTGTGCCGGTCGCGAGGCGACCGAGCCAGAGGGCGAGCAACGCGGCGATGTGGCCGGTGGCGAGCGGGCCGATCCGGCTCGACCAGCGCTCGGGCCAATCGCGTCCCTTGAGCACGAACCAACCCCAGCCCAGGTAACCGGCGAGCGCTTCGAGCGCGATCAAGTAGGCGAACGGGTGGAAGGCAAAGGCCTGGCTGAAATGCCCTTTGGCCAGAGCCGCGAACGCCCGGGTCAAACCGCAGCCCGGGCAGGGGACGCCGGTCGCGCGCCGGAACAGGCAGATCGAGCTCTCCGCGCCCCCCGCCGGCTGCCAGGCGGCAAGGACGACGAAGGCCGCCAACCCCGCGAGTCCGACCAGGACCCACGGGGCGAGCGGCCGAAAGGAGCGCACGGCCAGAGGCGTTACGACCTGGCGCGAAGCGCGGAGAGCATCACCATTCCGCCCATGAAGAAGAACCATACGAGGCCCAGGATCAGCAAGATCGAACCGATGATTCCGAGAATCTTGCCGGCTTGCGCCAAGCCTTGGCCCGCGACCGGAGACAGACCGGCGGCGATCTGTTGCAGCTCCTTGTTGCCGAGATACCAGGCGAACGGCGCGGTGAGCTGGCAGCAAACGATGCCCACGATTCCCACGATCAACGCGGTGGTCGCCTGGCTGCTCGCTGGGGCCTGGGCGGGTGGCGGTGCGATCGGAATCGACATCTAGTGCCTCCGGATCAGAACTTGTCGGCGTACTGGCTCACGCCGGGGATGATGAAGCGTTGGCCGTTGACCGCCTTCATGATGCAGAGGACGGCTAGAATTAGCGCTCCGATCGGCGCCACGACGGAGAAGAAGCATCCCGCGAGGTGGCCAAAGAACGGAATTACGCTGAGTACGCCAACGGCTATGCAGACGATAAACCAAAGCACGCAGATCACCAGTCCGTGCTTGGCGTGCCACTGAATCTCCTTGTCGTCCTTCTCGACCACGAGCGGGATGATCGCGAGCAATCCCAGGTAGGAGAGCACGAGCATCAGTGTCTTGTTGCTGCTCGCTCCACCTGCCGGCGGCGGAGGGGGTGGCGCGTAACTCGGCGGCGGCGGGGGAGGAAGGGGCTCACTCATCGCAAGGCACTCCTTTCAGAGATCCGGAAAAACCTTGTGGATTCCGACATTTCGTTCTGGCGCGAGCATATTCCATCGACCGGGGTCGAACAACCGTACCAGGACATCTTGGCACACCTGGAGTCGCCGCGAGGCCGCCTGTTACGGCGGCGTCACCGGTTCGAGCCGCAAATCCGCGAGCGCGGCCCGGAGCGCCGCGTCGCGCTCTTCGGCCACCGCGAGGAGAAGCCGCACGCTCTCGCCGTAACTCTCGTTCTCCAGCACGACCGCCGGCGGTTGGATCAGCTTGCGCCGCGCGCACGGCGGCGGCGTAGGCGCGGGGCGAGGCCCCCTTTCCCGAGCTTCGTCCCACCGAACCAGCGGACGACGACCGCGAGGACGTCCGAGATCTCCGCGCCGGAAAGCACCTGCAGCATCGGCTTGCCCGCCGTGCCGGCCGGCTCGCCCGCATCGGAGGCGCGCTCCCGCCCCTCGGCGCCGAGCCGGTATGCCCAGCAATGATGGGTCGCGGCGGGGGGAACCGGCGCGCGATCTCGGCGAGGGCCGCGCGCGCCTCTTCCTCCGAGCCGACGGGGCGGACGAGCGCGAGAAACACCGAGCCCCGATCGCGAAACTCCGCTTCTGTCGCCGCGCCGGGGATCGAGTAGGGGGGCATGGCCTCAGGAGTTGGCTCCGGCGACGACCCGTAGGTACAGCTCGCGATAGCGGCTGACGATCACGTCCTGCGCGAAGCGCTCGACCGCCAACTTGCGCCCCGCCGCGGCGAACGCCAGGCGTTTCGGCTCGTCGGAGAGAAGGTCCAAGGCGGCTTTCGCCATGCCGTCCACGTCGCCCACCGCCCGCAGGTAGCCGGTCTCGCCGTCCACCACCACTTCGGGCAGACCGCCCGCGGTGGTGGCGATGACCGGCACCTCGCAGCTCATCGCTTCGAGCGCGGCGAGCCCGAACGACTCGGTCTCGGACGGCAGCAGGAAGAGATCCGCGCCGACCAGGATCTCCTCGATCAGAGGCAGGCTGCCGATGAACGTGATCGCGTGGCAAAGATCGCGCTCGCGGCAGACTTGCTCGACCTTGCCGCGCTCCGGCCCGTCGCCGACCAGGATCAGCCGCGAAGGCACCTCGCGGTGGACCCGCTCGAAGATCTCCACGACGTCGAGCACCCTTTTCACCGGCCGGAAGTTCGAGATGTGGACCAGCGTGCGCTCGCCCGGTTTGGCCCAACGGCGCGCCCCTTCGGTGCCGCGGACCGCTTCGAAGCGGCCGGGGTCGATGAAGTTCGGCACCACGTGGATCGTCTTGGTGAGCACGCCGAGCTGCTCGACGGTCTGCAAACGCAGCGATTCGGAGACCGCGGTCACCGCGTCGCTCTGGACGATGCCGTAACGGGTGGTCTCCAGATAGTTCGGGTCGTTGCCGACCAGGGTGACGTCCGTGCCGTGGAGCGTGGTCACCACGGGCAGCGGCTGCGGCGCCAGGATCTGGCGGGCGAGCACGGCGGAAACCGCGTTCGGCACGGCGTAGTGGACGTGCATCACGTCGAGCTTCTGGTGGCGCGCGACCTCGACCATCTTGGTCGCGAGCGCGAGCGAGTAGGGGGGGTATTCGAACAGCGGGTAGCGCGGCACCACGACCTCGTGGAAGTAGATCCGCGAGCTGGAAAACGTCAGCCGCGACGGCAGCGCGTACGAGATCACATGGACTTCGTCCCCGGCCTCGGCGAGCGCCATCGCCAGCTCGGTCGCGACGATCCCCGAGCCGCCGTAGGTCGGGTAGCAACTGATGCCGATCTTCAACGGACACCTCCAGGCAGGATCGCGAACAGGTCGCGCACCGCGATCGGCAGCGGGCTCCAGAACGGCTCGCCGTAGGTCGCGCCGATCAGATTGCCGTAGTGGCGCGCCCGCCCTTCGATCGCGAAGAAAAAATCGGGGCTCGAAACCTTGGTGAGCGCTCCGCTCGCCGCTTCGGGTGCGGCCGCCGCGCCCGGCCGATGGATCTGCGAACGGTGCGCCGCGAGGCTCGCGAGCTTCGCGTCCCAACTGTCGGTGACGTCGACCACGAACGCCGGCTCGAACGAGTCGTGCTGCATGTAGGAGAAGACCGCCGCGGGCCGATGGGTGGGATGGGCCTTCGTTCCTCGGGCCGCGAGTCCGGAATAAAAACAGCACGCCTGGACCATGCGGTGCGCGCGGATGTGGTCGGGATGGCGGTCGTACGGGGTGGGGCTGAGCACCAGGTCCGGGCGCAGCTCGCGCAGCGCCTCGATCAAAGCGTCCTCTTCGGCCGGGCCGGTGCGCAAGGAGCCGTCGCCGCAATCGAGGAAGCGAAGCTCGACCACGCCGAGCGCTCGTGCCGCCTCCTCCGCTTCGCCCCGCCGTTCCTCGGGCGTGCCGCGGGTCCCCGCCTCCCCGCGGGTGAGGTTGAGAATGCCGACCGACCGGCCCGCTTGGGCGAGCTTGGCGACCGTAGCGCCGCAGCCCAGCTCGACGTCGTCCGGATGGGCGCCGATCGCCAGAACGTCCAGCTTCATGAGACACCTCCCGTTCCCTGCGGCGGCGGGGGCGGCAGCTCGACCGCCTGGAGCCGGCGCGGATCGAGATCCATCCGGGTCCACAGCGCCTCGCCCGCGCTCGCCGCCTCGCGGGTGGCGAACTGGGCGGAGGACAGCTCGCGCTCCTGGAGCTTGCCGTGCGGGCGGAGCAGATCGAGCAACTGTCCCGCGCGCCGCGCTTCGACCTCGTTCTTCCGCGCGGCCGAGGAGCGTACCTTGTCGGCGAACAGGTCGAGACCGCGCAGCGCCTGCTCGCGGGTCTTGTCCAACGGCTTGTCGAGGCTCGGATCGATCGCCGTCGCCGGCGCGGCCAACTGGTCGAGCAGCGCGGCGATCTGGTCGCGGACCGGCGCCACGAACTCGCCGCCGCCGCGCTCCGCGAGACGCCGCTCGACGAGGCCGGGATCGGCGACGATCCGCGCGAACGTCAGATCGAGCGCCTCCAGCCGGCCGCGGGTCGAGGCTTCGACCAGGGTCACTTGCGGCCGGAGCGCAACGGCCGGCCCTTCGATTTCGAGCGTTCGATAGGCCGGGACGACCTGGGGAATGTAAGAGATCTCGCCCGGCCCGAGCAGCAGGATCGACGTGCCGAGCACGGCGTCCTGGATCGCCGGCCGCGCGAGGACCCCCGGGCTCACCACGCCCGGATTTTCGTCGATCGCGGCGAGCAGCTGTTCTACGGGAAACTCCTCATCGCGCCCGCGGTCTTTTCCGCGCAGCGCGTAGCGATCCGGGCCGCGCCATTCGATCCGCCGCCGCTCGCCGCGGGTATAAAGAAACAGCGGCGAGAGCCCCCGCTGCGGCGCCACCTGGAGCGGCAGGCCGCGGCGCTCGATCTCGTCGTCCTGGAGCGCGTAGGCGGCTTCGAGCGCCACCCGCTGCTCGACCAGGCGCCGCAGGTGCGGGCGCTCCGCGGTTTTCAGCTCCGGGAGCATCGCGTCGAGCAGCAGCGGACATCTCTCCCCGAGCAGATGCGCCGTCAGGCGGCAGAACGCCTCGCCGAAACGGGCCTCCGGCCGGTACCACCGGGCGAGCGCCTCGCGCCAGGGCGCAAACGTCGGACCGGGGAACGCCTCCTCGATTTCCGAATGCACGCGCGCCATTTCCGGTCCGAGCGTCCGGGTGCCCAAGGGCGCGAGCGGCTCCGGGTCGGGTCCGAGATCGAATCGGCGCAGACCGCCGGGAGCGAGCAGCGTGGTCGTCGTGCTCTCGGCCCAATCGTGATCTTCGGTCGCGACCCAGAAGACCGCGACCGCGGGCTCCCCCGCCGCTTCGAGCCGCGCCGCCCAGCGCGCCGCGGCGACCATCTTCGACAGGGCGTAGAGCGGGCCGCCGAACAGTCCCGGCTGCTGGCCGGTCGCGACCACCCGGGTGCGCGGATCGGCGAATTTCGCCGCCAGGGCATCGGCCGCCGGGTGGCCGTAGGCGCGGTTCGCGGTGGCGAGCGCCGCGGCAAGACCCGCCCGCTCCGGACCCCGGCCCTGCGGCAACGGGAGCGGCGCGTCCGGATGCGCGAACCGGAGCGGCGCGAGCAGATCGAGCTCCCGCCCGGCCAAAAACGCCGCGGGGATCGGTGGCAGCAGGCCGTGCGCCGCCAGATCGAGCGGCGCCAACGGGTCGTCCCCGGGGCTGCCGGGAAGCTCAGGCGGGTTTATGACCGACGAGGATGAGGCGTTCGCTGTCACGATCGTAAGGTTCCCCTCGAAAACTGCCGTAGAGATCATCGAGGTCGAGCCCCACCCAGCGAAGGCCGGCGGTGACCTCCTCCGGCTGGTAGGCGCGAACGCTCTCGAGATAAGTCCGCGCGGGTCCCGTTTCGGGTATCACGCGGATCCGCTTGTTCAGCCGCTGGCTCGCGGCGTCGTACCAGCGGTCGATCTCGACCCGCCGTCCTTCTACGTTCTGCACTTCCCGCGGGTTCAAGTTCGCGAGCGCGAAGTGGGGATTCATCAAATCGATCAGAAAACGGCCGCCGGAGGCGAGCAGCCGGCCGATTTCGCCGAGAACGAGGAAGTTCTCGCGCTCGCTCTCGAAGTAGCCGAACGAGGTGAAAAAGTTGAGCACCCAGTCGAAACTGCCGTCGGCAAACGGCAGGCGGCGCATGTCGCCCGCCACGCACGGCACCTGGCCGCGGATCAGGAGCGTAATCGAGAGGTCGACCCCGAGCGCGCGAACCCCGCGACGCCGGAGCGCCGCGGTATGCCGCCCGGCGCCGCAGGCCAGATCGAGCACGGCCCGCGGCCCGCTGAGGCCACCGGGGCCGCCGCCGAGCGCCTTCTCGACGAAATCGACGTGCCCCTCAGCCTCGCTCTCGTCACGGTTCGCATAGAGCTCCAGATACTCGTCGCCGAACCATTCGCGATACCAGGCCATCGGCCGATGATACCCCGGCTGCCGGTGGTGGCTTGGTCAAAGTCACCGCGCTACAGCGGCAATCCGTTACGGCGTCACCGTCGCGCCCATCCCGCCGCAGCCGTTCTTGGCGAACGACCGGCCGCAACCGCCGGTGGCGCAGACGTTGCCCGAAAAGCCGGCGGGGTTGATGAACTTGTGCCACTCCGCGACCTTGGTCTTCAGGCGCGCGGCGTCGTACCCCTTCTCGGTGATCAGGTAGGCGGCGAGACCCCAGGTGCTCTTGGCCATGTTGCACGGGCAGCAACAGGTGTAGGCGGTGTTCTCGCTGCAGCAGGGAGCCGGAAGTTGGGTGAGCGCCTCCCGCTTGATCGCCTCCTGCTCGGAGGTCAACTGGATCGACTTGTAATAGCCGATGTACTCGACCGTCTGAGCCTGCACGTCGGTGAACTTCAAGTCGTCCGCCTTCGGCTTAGGCGCCGCGGCGATCGACAACGTGGCCACCGCGAAGGCTACGAGGGCGAAAAGGAAAGGCCGTGGATTCTTGGTCATGTTGGATCCCCCCGGGTCGATACGACCCGACTCGTACATCATATTCGCTTGCCGGGAGGAAGTTCTGACAGGCACGGCATCAGCCGCTACAATCGGCCGATGAGCGAAACTCCGATTCTTCGTCCCAACGGCCGCGCCGCCGATGCGCTGCGGCCTGTGATTCTCCAACTCGGCGCGCAGAAGTTCGCCGAGGGCTCGGCGCTGATCGAGGTGGGCGACACGCGCGTGCTGGTCGCGGCGAGTGTGGAAAACCGCGTCCCCTCCTTCCTGCGCGATTCCGGCCGCGGCTGGGTGACCGCCGAGTATTCGATGTTGCCGCGCGCCACCCATACTCGCTCCGGCCGCGAGGTCGAAAAAGGCCGGCCGAGCGGCCGAACCTCCGAGATCCAACGTCTCATCGGCCGCAGCCTGCGCGCGGTGGTCGATACGACCGCCATGCCCGACCGGACGATCACCGTCGATTGCGACGTGCTCCAGGCCGACGGCGGAACGCGAACCGCGGCGATCACCGGGGCCTACGTGGCGCTCGCCCTGGCGTGCGCCCGCCTTTATCTCACCGGGGACATCGCGGCCTGGCCGCTGATCTCGCCGCTCGCCGCGGTCTCGGTCGGCATCCTGGACGGCGTGCCGCTGCTCGATCTCGAATACATCGAGGACCAAGCGGCCGAAGTGGACATGAACGTGGTCGCCACGGCCGAAGGCCAGCTGGTGGAGATCCAAGGCACGGGAGAGAAGCGGGCCTTCCGCCGCGAAGAGATGGACCGCTTAGTCGACCTCGCGCTCGGCGGCATCGGCCAACTGGTGGAGATCCAGCGCGCCGCCCTCGCCCCCACCCTCGCCGAGGTCGCCGAGGTCCAGGCGAAAGGCGGCCGGCGCAAAGCGGCGGCGCCGAAGGACGAAAAGAAGCTCTGGGGCCGGCCGTAGCCCGTCAATCCGTCCGCATCGAAAGCGAAACCGCCGACGCCCCGGCCCCGACCAGCTCCGGTTTCGGCTCGACCTCTTTTTCCTCGGTCTCGCCGGGATTCCGGAACAGGTTCGCCTCCAGGTCGTATTGGCGGGTGTAGAGCGCGTGGTACCGGCCGCCGAGGTCCAGCAGCTCCTGGTGTTTGCCGCGCTCGATGATCCGTCCGGCTTCGAGCACCAGGATCGTGTCGGCCCGCCGGATGGTGGACAGGCGGTGGGCGATCACGAACGTGGTCCGGCCGCGCATCAGCTCGGCGAGACCCTGCTGGATCAGGAACTCGCTCTCGCTGTCGAGCGAGGAGGTCGCCTCGTCGAGGATCAGGATGCGCGGATCGGCAAGGATCGCGCGGGCGATCGCCACCCGTTGGCGCTCTCCCCCCGAGAGCTTGATTCCGCGCTCTCCCACCACCGTTGCCCAACCGTCGGGCAGGCGGGCCACGAACTCCTCGCAGTGCGCTATCTGCCCGGCGCGCAGGATCTCTTCTTTCGGAGCGTCCGGCCGGGCGTAGGCGATGTTTTCGAGCACCGTGCCGTCGAACAGGAAATTGTCCTGGAACACGACGCCGAGTTGCGAGCGGTAGTCGGCCAGGCGGATCTCGCCGAGATCGCGGCCGTCGACCAGGATCTTGCCTTCGATCGGCTTGTGGAACGCGGCGACCAGGCCGATCATCGTGCTCTTGCCCGAGCCCGAATGACCGACCAGCGCGGTCGAGGTTCCCGGCTCGGCGACGAACGAGATGTCATGGAGCACCGGCGAGCCCGCTTTGTACTCGAAGCCGACGTGCTGGAACTCGACCCGGCCCTCCACCAGCCCGAGGGGCCGGCGCCGCTCGTCCCCTTCGTCTTCGCGCTTCTCGCCGAGAATCTCGCGGATTCGTTCGAGCCCGGCGAACGCCTCGGTGAGCTGGCTGCCGATCGAGACGATCTGGGCGATCGGGCCCACCAGCAGGCCGAGGTAAAGGGTGAACGAGAAGAACGAGCCGACGGTCATCCGGCCGGCGAGCACGTCGCTGCCGCCGATCCACATGATCGTCACGCTCGCGAGGCCGACCAGCAAGGTCGACACCGTGCCGATCGCGGACATCCCCGTGATGGTCTTGGCGACGTTCCGGAACAGGAGATGCGCGCCCTTGGCGAACACCAGGGCCTCGCGCCGCTCGGCGCCGTAAGCCTTGACCACGCGCGCGCCCGAGAGCGTCTCGGAAAGCCGTCCGGCAACCTCGGCGTTGATTTTCGACCGCTCGCGAAACAGCGGCCGGAGGGTTGAAAACGCGAGGACCATGACCACCGCGAACAGCGACAGGATGGCGAGCACGACGAAGGTCAGCCGCGCGTTCAAGGCGAGCAGAATGGCGAGCGCGAACGCCGCCGTGACCATCCCGCCGATCAGGTCGACCAGGCCGCTGCCGACCAGATTGCGCAGACCCTCGGCGTCGTTCATCACCCGCGACAGCAGCGCGCCCGATTTCGTCTGGTCGTAGTAGGCGACGGTCAACCGGCCGACGTGGCGCTGGATCCTCCGGCGCATGTCCGTGATCGAGCGTTGGGCCGCCTTGCCCAGCAGTTGGGAGAGCGAAAACGAGGTCGTGGCTTGAATGAACGTCGCGACGATCGCGGTGAGAACCAGCGGCAGCAGCAGCGCCCGGTTGCTCTTGCCGATCACGTCGTCGAGCAGGAACTTGGTCGTGCCGGGCAGGACCAGGCCGGCCAGGCGGCTGACCAGCATGAGCAGAATGCCGAGCGCCAAGCGCCCTCGGCGCGCCTTGACCAGGTCGGCCGCGTCGCGCAGAGCCACCCTGAGCGGAGGACGCTTCTTCGCCTTCTTCTCCTGGGTCGCGCCGGCGGCCGCCGCCTTGGCGCGGAGGGACGAGACCTGTCCGCCGTAAAGTCCGGTGCGCGGCGAGCGGGTGCTCGGAGAAGAGGCGGGAGTCGGTTCTTCGCTCAATCGGAATCTCCGGAAATTCGGCGGCAGGAGCCGAAGGCCAAGATAACAACCCGGCCGAGGCGTCTCTTCCCGGCCGGTATACTCATGGCCATGGCGCGTCTGCTCTGGATTTCGCTCGGCGGGGCGGTGGGGACCGCCGCCCGCTACCTGTTGTCGCTCTGGGTCCTGCGCGCAACCGGTCCGGGCTTTCCCTGGGGCACGCTCGCGGTCAACACGATCGGCTCGTTCCTGCTCGGCCTGCTGATGCAGATCGGTTTCGGAGAGTCGCAGGCCTCCCAGACCCTCCGTCTCGCGCTGACGACCGGCGCGATGGGCGGCTTCACGACCTATTCGACCTTCAATTACGAGATGCTCCGCTCGTTCGAGGAGGGAGCCTGGCCGCTCGCGCTCGCGAACCTGAGTGCCACCGTTTTCGGTTGCCTGGCAGCCGGCCTGCTCGGGGTCGCCCTCGGCCGCTGGCTGGCCGCGAGCTAGAATTTCGGGGGTCTCCTGCGCATCCTCGAAGGACCCCGCGATCACAGCGAGTCGGGAAGATCGGTCAAATACCGTCCCATGTCGTCGAGCGCGCCATGAAAAATCCCGAGCAAGTCGACATCTCCATTGGATTTGACCAGGTAGGCGATCCGGTAGTGGCCATAGAGCACTACTCGGATCTCTCGGTCGGAAACCTCCTCGAAACGGTACCCCCGTTGAGGAAAGGCGGAGAGCGTTGACGCCAGACGGTGAATGCCCTGCACCGTCTTTTGCGCCGCCGAGGGGTTGTCGCGAGCGATGTAGTCGTGGATCTCCTTAAGCCAGTGAAGCGCTTCGAAGGTCCACTTCACCTTCCCCACGAAGCGATTCTCTCTGCCACCTCTTCGTGGTCAATAGTCCGTCCTTGGTCGGAATCGGCCAGCCCGCGGTCGACCATTCGGACAAACGCAATCTCGCGAAGCAGCTCGTCGGCGCTACTGTCGTCCGGCTGCTGCTCCAAAAGCTGGATCATTGCCTGTTTAGCCGTCACCGTTACCACCTCCGGTGTTCAATTCTACGCCCGTTCGGGCAGCTCCAGCCTTCGCGCCATCGCGCCACGAGCTAACTACCTACCTAACCATTACCGGCCCACCCAGCGCTCCACGAGTCGATTGATCACCTTCTTCGGGTAGCTCGCCCGGGCCGACGGCTGGGCCTTGAGCTTTGCGAGCAGCGCGGGCAGAACAGCTTCGACCGACCCGACGGGGTTTGCCTTCCAAAGTACATTCTGGCCGCGATCGATCAAGAAAAGCGCGGGCTCGGCCCCGGTTTCGGCTGTGACGCCATAGGCCGGAAGGAAGGAGCGATCGTCGCGGAGGAGGGGGAAGAGCAGGCCGAGCTCCCGCTGGGCCGCGAGCAGCTGTGGCATCGGCGCCTTGGAGATCGCCAGCGGGCGGGCGCGAAGCCGGCCGAGGGAATCCTGGGCTCGGCCGAGCGCCGTGAGATCGAGCTTCGTGCGTTCGTCGAGCGCCGAAGAGAAATAGAGGACGAGCGCGGTGTGGACGCACTCGTCGCGCAGCATCAAGAGCACGCCCTCGGTCGACGAGAGATCGAAGTTCGGGGCGTTTTCGCCGACCGCCGGTCCGCGCACGAGGGGGCCTCCTGGGGCGGGCCTACGAGCCGGGGAGCAGCCCCGGCGGTAGGCTCTTCTTGATGTCGAACCAGATCACCATCGCCATCAGCAGCAGCACCATGACGAACCCGATCTGGATCACGATCTCCTTGAACCGCGTCGACAGGTCGCGCCGGATCACGCTTTCGAACAGGAGGATCGTGATCTGGCCGCCGTCGAGAATCGGGATCGGCATCAGGTTCAAGAGCGCGATCGAAATGCTGATGAACCCCATCAGGTAGAGCAGGTACTTGAAGCCGACGCGCGCCGCGGCGCCGGTTTGCTTGGCGATTTCGAGCGGCCCGGCGAACACGCCGCCCGGCGGCACTTTGCGGGTCACCAACTTGCCCAGCACGTCGAACGTCTGGGTGCAGATCCGCCAGTTGAAGACCAGGCTGGCGCGCAACGCCTCGCCCGGCGGGTAACGCTGGAAGAAGCCGAGCCCGACACCGATCTTTCCCTTGCCGTTCTCGTTCTTCGGAACGACGGAAAGCGTGTGCCGGGCCGAGCCGCGCCGGACTTCGATGTCGACTTTCTGTCCCGCCTTGCTCTCGATGTAGGCAACGAACGCCGCCGAATCCACGATCGCGCGACCGTCGACCGCCCAGATCTCGTCGCCCATCTCGAAGCCCGCGGCCGCGGCCGGATAGCCCGCCTTGACGTCGGTCAGCTGCGGCCGGTTCTTGGGCGCGATGCCCGCGGTGTCGCCAATCTGGTAGTGCGGGTCGAGCTTCGGCGTCACGGTCGCCGTAAAGGTCTTCTCCCCGCGTTGCATGCTCAGCGCGACCGGCCGGTTCGGCGAGGTGGCGAGCGCGAAGCTCGCGTCCTCCCAGGTGCTGGACGGTTTGCCGTTGATCGCGAGGATCACGTCGCCCCGTTGCAAACCCGCCTGCTCGGCCGACGAGCCCTTCATCACGGCGCCCACCTCGGACGGCATGGCGGAGAGGTTCGGCACCTCGATCCCGGCCATGAACAGGCCGGCGAACAGGAGGATGGCGAGGATGATGTTCATCACCGGGCCGGCCAGGTAGACCAGGATGCGCTGCCAGCGCGGCTTGTTCAGGAACTCGCGCGGGTCGTCGGTCACCTCGTCGGGGTTTTCGCCGCCGAGCCGGACGTAGCCGCCGAGCGGCACCAGGGAGAGCCGGTAATCGGTATCGTTCTTACGGAAGCCCCAAAGGCGCTTGCCGAAGCCGAGCGAAAAGGTGAGCACCCGGACGCCGAACGCCTTCGCGACCAGCAAATGGCCGGCCTCGTGAACGAAGACGATGACGCCAAGAGCGAAGGCGAAGGATAGGGGAGTGATGAGGAAGTTGAAATTCATGGCTGTCTGTACGGTATCAGGAAAGGACAAGGGACCTAAAGGACTGTAAGGACTTAAAGGACATCCTCCGGGTTTTCGTCCTTGCAGTCCTTGAAGTCCTTTAGGTCCCTTTACCTCTTCCCCTTCCCCTCCAACACTGGCACCTTGCCCGTAGCCTTGGCGTACTCCTGGTAGAGCTGCGAAGCGTCGGTCCAGATCTCGGCGAGGTCGTCGTCGACCCGTGTCTCGGCGTTCCAGCTGGAAAGCGCGTGGCGCGCCTCGGCGTTGCCGGAGAGTGCCGCGGCGAGCAGGCGGCCGACCATCGCTTCCGGCTCCTCGAACGCGTCCGGTTTGCGCAGCCAGCGCGCGTAATCCTCGACCGCGGCGTGGATCTCTTGGGCCGAGAGCTGCGGCGGCACGAACGCGAAGGTCCGCTCGACCCGCGGACCGAGATCGGGAAAGAGCGCTACGGTGTTCTTCCAGATCGGCACGTCGATCGACTCGCCCCCCTTGCCGAACGGCCAGGGCGCGAGCTCCAAGACCTCCACCCCCCCGGGCACCTCATGCACCTCGGCGGCATCCAGCGGGCTGAGCGAGAGGACCGGCTCCGCCGTGCCGCAGGCGTAGACCGCGACCTCCTCGGCCCGCGCCCGATCGGGAGCCAGGCGTTCGGAGAGGTCGCCGCAGGCGACCAGGACGGGCAATCCCACGGCATCCTTCGTCATCGCGAGAGGCGGCTCCGGAGACCCACCTACCACCCGTCGCGGACAGGGGCAAACGACCTCCGGAGGCGGAGGTTGCGCGGGGTCCGGCGGGGGTTCGGCGACGGCGACCTGGAGGGCGAGCAGGGCGAAGAGCATGGGCTTCGATCTTATCCGGGTCAGCCAAAACCGCTACCATCCGCGGGTGAGCGCCCCCAAGCCGCAGCCCGCCCCTTCTCCCGCTTCCGCCCTCCCCGGACTCTACGCCGCGCGCCGCGAGCGTTTTCGCGCCGAGGAGAAGGGCTTCGCGCGCCGCTCGTTCCGTTTCTCAATCGCCCGCCTGATCGCCGCGCTCGTGTTCGTCGGCTGTCTGATTGCCGTCGTGGCCATGGCCTCGGAACCCTGGACGCTTCGGCTGCCGATCGGCGGCGCCGTTGTATCGCTCGCGGTCTTCCTCGGTCTGCTCGGAACGCACGAGAAGGTGATCCGCGAAGAAAAGCGGCGGACCGAGCTGGTGAAGATCCAGGCGGAGGCGCTGGCCCGGCTCGCGCGCGATTGGAACGCCCTGCCTCTCCCCAACCTGCCGGCGACCGAATCGCCGCTCGCGCGAGATCTCGGCCTGTTCGGCCGCGCCTCGCTCGGCCAGCTGCTCGGAACCGCGCGCACCCCGCCGGGCCGGCAGACCCTCGTCGCTTGGCTCTCGGCGCCCGCGGAGCCTTCCGAGATCCGCACCCGCCAGGAGGCGGTGCGCGAGCTGGCGCCCGAGATCGAGCTGCGCCAGGCGTTGGAGCTGGAAGCGCGGACGATGGACGAGGCAAACCCCGACATCGAGCCGTTCCTTCGCTGGGCGGAAGGCGAGCCCTGGCTGCTCCGCCGACCGCTGCTGCTGAACCTGGCCCGGCTTTCGGCGGTCGCCACGGTCGTCCTGCTCGGGTTCGTGATCTGGGGACCGGTGCCGTTTTCGGTTTGGTCGATCCTGCCGGTCGCAAACTTCGCGTTCTCCTTCGCGGTCGCCAAGCCATTCCACGCGACGTTCGACAAGGTCGCCGCCCGCGAGCGAGATTTCGTGAGCTATGCCGCGCTCTTCCGCCGGCTCGAAGGACTGCGCTACAAATCGCCCAAGCTCGTCGCTCTGATCGAAGCGACGACCTCCGAAGGCGTTTCCGCCTACCGGCAGATCGATCTGCTCCGCCGCCGCCTGGCTCTCGCCGACGTCCGCCTTTCGGCCCCCACCCATTTCGTGCTGCAGAGCCTGTTCCTATGGGATTTCCACGCGCTCGAACGGCTCGAACGTTGGCAGGTGAGCGCCGGACCCCGCGCGCGCGGCTGGCTCGCTGCGCTCGGCGAGATCGAAACGCTCGCCACGCTCGCCACGCTGGCGCACGATCAGCCGGAGTGGACCTTTCCCGAGATCCTGGAGATCTCGGAGACCACGGAGCCGTCAGGCGAAACGCCGCAGGCCCGCCCAACGCTGCGCGCGATCGATCTCGGCCATCCGCTGTTGTCGGACGCCGAGCGCGTGGGCAACGACGTCGCGGTCGGCCCGCCGGGGACTTTCCTGCTCGTGACCGGTTCGAACATGTCGGGCAAGAGCACGCTGCTCCGATCGATCGGCGTCAACGTCGTCCTCGCCCAGGCTGGAGGACCGGTCGCCGCTCGTTCCCTCTCTCTGCCGCCGGTGACGCTCGGCACCAGCATTCTGGTCGAGGATTCGCTCGCTTCCGGCGTTTCGTTCTTCTTGGCCGAGCTGCAACGCATCCGCGGCATCGTCGATCAAGCGGAGGCCGCGCGAAAAGAGGGACGGACGCTCCTCTATCTCCTCGACGAGATCCTTCGCGGCACCAACAGCGCCGAGCGCCAGATCGCGGTGCGAGAGATCCTGCTCCGCCTGCTCGCCGCGGGATCGATCGGCGCGATCTCGACCCACGACCTCGCCCTCGCCGAGCTGCCCGAGCTGGCCCAAGTCGCCCACATCGTCCATTTCCGCGAGAGCTTCGAAGATCGCAACGGAGAAACCGCGATGACTTTCGACTACCGGCTGCGGGAAGGAGTGGCGCCGACCACCAACGCGCTCAAGCTGCTCGCGATAGTGGGGCTGGGACCGGAGCGACCGGTTTAGAATCGTCCCCGAAGGAGGACCGCCCATGACCTGGATTCGAACGATCCCCGAAGCGGAAGCCGACGACCGGCTCCGCCAAGCGATGGCCGCGCAGCGTTCTCTCTACCCGATCGAATACGCGACCCCCGCCACACCCACCTCCTCAGGCGCCCAAGGCATCGTCGCCTCGCACAGCCTGATTCCGGACGCGCTCCTCCATTCCTTCGCGGCGTTCGGAGCGATGATGGCCCCCGACCTGCCGCTCGAGCGAAGACAGCACGAGATGATTGCGACGGTGGTTTCGACCGTCAACCGCTGCCGCTACTGAATGACATCTCACGCAGAGTTTCTGCGTCGCGTCACATTGGACGAATCCCTGGTCGCCGCGCTCGACGACGACTACACCAAAGCACCGATCACCCCGGCCGAGCGCGCAATGCTCGACTTCGTCGTACAAATCACCCGCGACCCGACCGCAATCGGCCCCGCCGATCACGACCGCCTGCGGGAGAACGGCTTCGACGACACGGGGATCCTGCAAATCACCCTCATTGCCTCCTGGTTCAACTACATCAACCGGGTGGCGGATGCGCTGGGGGTGGGGCGGGAGTAGGGGGCGCCGCGTGGGCCCTCGTTCAACCGTGGACGAGGCTTTCGCGGGAGAGGGTGAGCTTTCGCAGGCAAGCGGTTCTCATGTCAGACTCCTAGGAGGCGTGGGGCGGGGAAATCTCGCACTTTCGACCTCTACGCGCGCGCCGCGGCGGCGGATGAACGGACGTTTCGGCTTGCGCGCACCCCGGTGAGACACCCGGCGACTGGTGGGGCGGGCGCAGGCACTCTGTACGCGCGTCCGATCACCGGTTTGCCGGCCGGGAGTACCGGTGAGTAGGCCCTCCCCACAACTCCTTCCGCCCAGAGGAAGGGTCCGGAACTCGCGCGGAATACTCCTGGCACCGGCAGGAGCAGTCCGGTGAGCCGCAGGAGTATTCCTGCACTCCAGAGGAATGTTCCTGAGGTCCAGAGGAACGTTCCGGAAGTCCAGAGGAACGTTCCTGGGTTTGTGAGGAACCTTCCTGAGGTCCAGAGGAATACTCCTGGATTCCAGAGGAACGTCCCCGAGGTCTAGAGGAACATTCCTGGCGCTACGAGGAACGTTCCTGAGAACCAGCGGAATCTTCCCGTGACCGCTAGGAGTGTTCCTGAGGCTTCTAGGAATCTTCCTGGACTCCAGAGGATCATTCCGTCAAGGCCGAGGAGCATTCCTTTAGACCAAGGGACAATTCCGGAGATGACGCGGACTGCTCCTCCGGCCGGGAGGAGCGTTGCGCCGCTCGGGAGGCCGGCCGCTGGGAACCGGAGGAACGGTTGGCGCGCGCGGAGTACCTCCGCTTCGGTTCTACTCCCTACCGGCCCGCGTCGCGCGGGCCCCGCCTCCCTTCGAACGACAGGTGATCGGGGAGCTCATACCGCTTCACGCGGATGGCACAGCGGTGTTCGGGGGGCCGAAATGCATCTCCCGGCTCGGTGCACCGGTGGACGTATGCCGCCAGCGACTGCCGCGGAAGGGAGAACCGTCGATCGCCCCCGCTCCGTAGTAGTCTCCGTTCACTCATTCCATTGAGCCATGACCGCACCGCTCCTCGAAGCGCGCGACCTCGCGAAGTCCTACGGCGGCCGACCGGCCGTCGCCGGGGTGACGCTCGCGCTTGCGCCGGGGGAGATCTTCGGCCTGCTCGGGCCGAACGGCGCGGGGAAGACCACGACGGTCTCGATGCTCTGCGGCCTCTTGCCACCGGATGCGGGTACGGTCCTCGTGGGCGGCCGGGCGATCTCGGGCGACGCCGATCCGGCGAAGCGGCAGATCGGCCTGGTGCCGCAGGAGATTGCGCTCTACGACGAGCTGTCCGCGCTCGCGAACCTCCGCTTCTTCGGCGCGCTGTATGGGCTGGGCGGGGCGGCGCTCGAATCCGCCATCGGCGCGGCGCTGGAGCTGGTGGGTCTGGCCGACCGGGCGCGCGATCTGGTGAAGACCATGAGCGGCGGCATGAAGCGGCGGTTGAATCTCGCGGGCGCGCTGCTCCACGATCCGGCCGTTCTGCTGCTCGACGAGCCAACCGTGGGGGTCGATCCGCAGAGCCGCAACGCGATCTTCGACAACCTGGAGGAGCTGCGCCGGCGGGGGAAGGCCCTTCTCTACACCACCCATTACATGGAAGAGGCCGAGCGCCTGTGCGACCGGATCGCGATCGTCGATTCCGGCCAGGTGATCGCCGAAGGCACGCTCCGCGAGCTGCTCAAGATGCTCCCGGCGAGCAACCGGCTGCGGGT
Source organism: Thermoanaerobaculia bacterium (assembly GCA_035995205.1). Classification (GTDB taxonomy): domain Bacteria; phylum Acidobacteriota; class Thermoanaerobaculia; order Multivoradales; family UBA5704; genus DASYKS01. The sequence goes on along the minus strand of DASYKS010000017.1, from coordinate 13,902 downwards.
GGAGGTCGAAGGAGTAACTGAGCTGCCGCTCGCGGAGCTCAAAGCCCTGGCCGGAGTGGCCGAAGAGGCCGAGCCGTCGTTCGAGGACGGCCGACTGACGGTCGCCCTCTCCGACTTACCGGCCGGGACCGCCGCCGTTCTCGGGTGGCTCACGACGCACGGCGCTACCGCCGGGCATCTCGCGAGCGAGCGCGGGAATCTCGAAGCCGTCTTCCTTCACATGACCGGCCGGAGGCTCCGCGACGCATGAAGAATGGGAACCTCCCCGCGCTGCTTGCCCTGATCCGCAAGGATCTGCAGATCTTCGTCCACGATCGTCGCGCCATGGTGCTCACGTTCGTCGTGCCGATCGCCATCGGGTCGTTCTTCGGCTACCTGTTCGGCGGCAACGGCGACAAAGATCGGGAGACCGGCAAGATCGAGATCCGCGCGATCGACCAGGACGGCACGACCCTGTCGCGCGCGGTGATCGCGGGGCTCGGCGGCGATCCCTCCCTTGCGGTCCGTCCGGCGACGCTCGAAGAGGGGCGCGAAGCGGTCCGGAAAGGCAAGGCCGCGGTGGCGGTCGTCCTGCCGAAAGGTTTCGGCGACGCAGCGGCGCGCAGCTTGTTCGACCCGAGCGCGAAGAAGCCGGTCGTCGGCCTGCTCCACGATCCTTCGCACGTGGGCGAGCTGGCGATGGTGCGCGGCATGCTCACCCAGCACGCCATGGAGGCGGTGAGCGCGGAGGCGTTCAACGGCCCGACGGGCGAGAAGATGCTCGGCGAGCAGCTGCGCGATCTGGAGAAGCCCAATCCGGGAATGTCCGGCGAGGAGCAGGAGTCGCTGCGCAAGCTGCTGACCGGGGCGCTCGACATGAACCGCCGCGCGCGCGAACCGGCGGCCGAAGGAGCCCCGAACACGGCGAGGCGCGGCCTGGGAATGCCGTTCGACATCTCGGCCCAAGAGGTCACCTCGGGCGAGGGGGTGAAATACAACGGCTACGCCCATTCCTTCGCCGGCATGGGGGTGCAGTTCGTCCTGTTCGCCGCGATCGATCTAGGGGTGGCGATCCTGCTCGAACGCCAGAAGGGCATCTGGAAGCGGCTGCGCGGCGCCCCCGTCTCACGCGGCATGCTGCTCCTGGGCAAAGCGCTCGCGGCGGCGACCCTCGGCCTTCTCACCTTCGCGGTGATGTTCCTCTTCGCCTTCGTGGTCTTCGGGGTCCGGATCTCCGGCAGCTTCCCAGGCTTCGTCGCCGTGGCAATCGCCTTCGCCCTGATGGCCGCCGCGTTCGGCCTGATGATCGCCTCGCTGGGCAAAACCCCTCAGGCCGCCCGCGGCATATCGATGCTCGCCGTCCTGCTGCTGGTGATGCTCGGGGGCGCCTGGGTCCCCTCCTTCGTCTTCCCCAAATGGCTCCAGACGGCGACCCTGGTCACCCCCACCCGCTGGGCGGTCGACGGCTTCGACGCCATGACCTGGCGCGGCGTGGGATTCGAAGGGGCGCTCGCGCCGGTCGGCGTCTTGCTCCTGTCCGCCGCGATCTTCGGCGCGATCGCTTGGAATCGGTTCCGCTGGGAGGAGTGAGGGGAGGCGCTCACCCGTGCAGGGTTTGAAGTGGTCGGACCTTGCGAATCAGCTCGAAATCGCTGTCGTCGTGGAGGAGTGTCGCGCCTTGCTCGAGCGCGATCTGCGCGATCAGGCAGTCGATCGTGCTCCGCAGGGTAATCCCCTTACGCCGGCAATCGAAGTAGATCCGGGCCGCTTCTCGGTGACTGGCTTGCGGATCGGCCTCCGACACCATTTCGAGGCCGCCCAGATAGTCCTCAAGGAGCCGCCATTCTTTTTCGTCGCGCGCCCCCTGAAGAACCTCTTGAAAGCAGACGACAGGCAGGGCGAACGAAACCAGTTCGCGCTCGATCTGGTCGAAAAGATCGAGGGTTGACGACTGGTGTCCCCGCAGGTAGCCGATCAAGACCGAGGTGTCGACCAGGATCACGACTCGATCCGGTGCGCCTTGTGGTCGTAACCGGGTGCGAACCGGATCTTGCCTCTAAGGTCCACGAGGCTCTTGCGCTTCTGGGAGGCGACGAACACGCGGAGAGCTTCATGGACGAGATCCTTCTTCGTCTTGATCCCGCTCAACCGGAGCGCTTCTGCGATCAGCTCGTCGTCTAGAACAATGTTGGTTCTCATGACTCCTCCATACACCTCACCATACACATATTTCCGGCGAAGCGGCAAGTTGGAAGAGATTCGCAAATTGATCGCCTTACGGCTTCCTCTTGCCGGTGACCGCCTGTCCGCCCTGGTTGAGGATTAGGCTGTCGACTTTTCCTTCCGCGCCGCGCACGAACTCGATCTCCGAATCGACCTCGAGCGGAAAGTACTTCGTCTCGGCGGCGGCGTGCAGCTCCAGTTTCCCTTGGCCGGTCGCCTGGGCGAAGAGCCTGTCCCCCTCGCGGGTGATTGTCAGATCGAAGCCGGGGAAGAGGTTGTAGACCCCGGCGAAGGCGTCGAACAGGGCCGGATCGACCTTCACCTCGGCCCGGTCGGCGGGGAGCGGCTCGTCGGTCTTCTTGCCATTGGACTCCGGCCCGAAGGGAGGGACGAAGTGAGCGCCCGCCACCTTGCCATCCTTGCCACGCAGGAAGGTCATGTCCCCGCGGCCCCCCGGGAAGAAGAGGACGTCCTTGGCGGCGGCCAAAATCTCGGACTTCTGGCCACCGGCGCGCTGCGAGAAGAGCTTGCCGCTCTCCGTTGTAATAACCCTTTTCGCCGTGTCATCGAACTGGTAGACGCCGACGTAGTCGGAGAGGGTCGCCTCCGGAAGCGTGATCGCCGTCCGGCCCTCGTACGGCTGCCCGAGCGCTTTGGCCGCGATCGAGAGGCCGAGGGAGATCGGATCCTGGTCGGCTCCCGGGTTGTTCGACAGGATGGTGAGGAACAGCTTCTCTTCCGGCACCCGCAGATCGACCGTGACGAAGCCGAAGATGCCGCCGCCATGGGCTTCGATCGTTCGCCCGGCGAGCGACTGCACTCCCCAACCCAGGCCGTAGCGGCTGTTGATACCGTTAGAGGTCTTCGCCGGCATGAACAGACGCTCGATCGACGAACGCTTGAGCAGCGTCTCGGAAGAGAGCGCGCGGTCCCAGAGCGCCAGGTCGTCGACCGTGGACATCAGGGAACCGGCGGCGTAGGGCTGGGTCATGCTGAGATATTCGGCGTTTCTGTAGCCGTCGTCTCCCCGGTCGTAGCCGTAGGAGCGATGGGGAATCACCTCGGAGGGGCTGCCGTAGCGGCTCGACTTCATGCCGAGCTTCTGGAAGATCTCGTCCTCGACGAAGCGCTCGTAGCTTTTCCCCGAGACCTTCTCGATCACCGCGCCGAGCAGGACGTAGCCCGAATTGCTGTACGACCACTTGGAGCCCGGCGGAAAGTCGAGCGGCTTGTCCTTGAACAACGCGATCAGCGTGGCGAGCGGCATCTCCTCGCGCACCCGCGGCATCCACTCCGGAAGGTCGGTGTAGTTGGGCACGCCGGCCGTGTGGGTGAGGAGCTGCTCGATAGTGATCTTCGCGTCGTGTTTCGGATAGTCGGGAAGGTAGGTCTGGAGCTCGTCGTCGAGCCGCAGCTTCCCCTGCTCGGCCAGCATCAGGATCGCGGCGGAGGTGAACTGCTTGGTCACCGAGCCGAGCTCGAAGACCGACTCCGGCGTATTCGGCACGCCGAGCTCGACGTTGGCGAGGCCATACCCCTTGCGCAGAACGACCTGGCCGTCGCGCACGATGAGCGCCGCGGCCCCCGGCGCGTCGGCCGGGTAGTTCTTGGCCAAGAGCGCGTCGGCATAGGCCGCCAGCTCGGAATTGGAGGGGCTGGCAGGCGCGGCTGCCGAGAGGGCCGCCGGCAGCAGGGAGGAAACGCAGAGGGCGGCGGCGAGCGAAAGGGCGGCGACGGCACGCGAAGGCTGCGGGCCGGAGGGGGACGGGATTGACATGCAAGACCTCCAGGATTCACATTGGTCGAAAAAAACGGACGCGCCCGTATCTTACGCGGGCGTGACCTTGGAAGTTATCTGGAGCCGGCTCCGCTGGGAGGAGTGAGGAGCCGACAAGAAGGCTCACTCCTCCCTCGATCGCCTCGATCTGTCAGAATCGGCCCGACCTCGCACGAAGTCCGGATCGATGGCCGACCTAGAGAGCCAGACACCCCCCGCGGAAGCGATCTCCCAACTGTTCGATCAGTGGCGAGCGGGGGACGCGCGGGCGCTCGATGAGCTGCTGCCTCTCATCTATGCCGAGATGAAGCGTCTCGCGTCGCGGCAGATGCGGCGGGAGTCGCCCGGGCTGACGTTTCAGACCACCGAGCTGGTCCACGAGGTCTACCTTCGCCTGTTCGGCCGGCGGCCGCTCGAGATCCACGACCGGAACCACTTTTTCGCGATCGCCACGCAGACGATGCGGCGGGTTCTGGTGGACGGCGCGCGGCGCGCACAGGCCGGGCGCCGACCGCCTAAGGGACTGCGCGCGGATCTGGAACCGGGCGAGCTCGACCGGGTCGCCGAGCCGGGCGGCGGCGGGGAGGCCGCGGACGTGCTGGCGCTCGACGCCGCGCTCGAACGGCTGACCGCCCTCGACGCGCGGCAGGCGCGGATCGTGGAGCTGCGTTTCTTCGGTGGCATGACGCTCGACGAGACGGCCGCGGTGCTCGAAGTGTCGGAGGCGACCGTGACCCGCGATTGGCGTGCGGCGCGGGCGTGGCTCAAGACGGAGCTGGCGGAGGCCGGCGCGAGGCTTCCCGCATGAGCGCGACGCTCCACGCCCGCGCCAAGGAGCGTTTCTCGGAGTTGGTCGAGCGCGCTCCCGAGGACCGGCAAGAGACGCTCGAAGCGCTACGCCGGGAGGACCCGGAGCTTCATTCCGAAGTGGTGCGGTGGCTCGCGGCGGACGAGCAGACCACCGAGGCGGATTTCCTCGACCGGCCTCCGGCGTTTCTGCTCGGCCGCCCCTCTTGGGCTCCGGCGTCCCCGGCGGCGGGTACCGAGATCCGCGGCGACCGTGGCTATCGGATCGTGCGGGAGATCGGCCGGGGGGGCATTGGGGTCGTCTACTTGGCCGAGCGGTCGGACGGCGAGTTCAAGCAGACCGTGGCGATCAAAGTCGTCCACCGCACCGGCGAGGAGATCGAGCGGCGCTTCCGGGCCGAGCGGCAGATTCTGGCCGCGCTCGATCATCCGTACATCGCCCGGCTGCTGGACGGCGGTACCGCGAGCGACGGCTCGCCGTTCCTGGTGATGGAGTACGTGGAGGGGCGGCGGATCGACGAGGCCTGCGCCGAGCGGCGGCTCGACGCGCGTGCCCGGGTCGAGGTGATGCTCGACGTCTGTTCCGCGGTCGCCGCGGCCCATCAGCGGCTGGTGATTCACCGCGATTTGAAGCCCGCGAACATTCTGGTCACCGCGGACGGCACGGTGAAGCTGCTCGATTTCGGCATCGCCAAGCTGCTCGATCCGACCGACGCGGACGGAACGCTCGCCGAGACGCGCCTGGGCAGTCAGCCTCTCACCCCGCGCTACGCGAGCCCGGAGCAGATGCGCGGCGAGCCGGTGAGCACGGCGACCGACGTCTACGCGCTGGGGGTGATCCTCTACGAGCTGCTCACCGGGCGCTCCCCCTATCGGGCCGACCCCCGCTCGGCGCGGGCTTGGGAGCAGGCGGTCTGCGAGGAGGAGCCGCTCTCCCCCAGCACGACGTCGACGCGCACCGCGCCGCTGCAAGCCGGCGGTGCGGACGACGCGCTCCTTGCGTCTGCGCCGCCCGATCTCGAGGTCGAAGAGGATCTCGCGGCGATCGTGCTCAAAGCGCTGCGGAAGACCCCCGCCGAGCGCTATCCGACGGTCGATGCCCTGGCGGACGATCTTCGCCGCTACCTCTCCGGTTGGCCGGTCTCCGCGCGGAAGGGCACCGCGCTCTATCGTACCGGCCGGTTCGTCCGCCGCCACCGGCTCTCCCTGCTGCTCGCGGCGGGAGTCGCGGCGCTCCTCGTCGGCTGGGGGTTGAGTTTGCGCTCGCAGCTCGCGGCCACCCGCATCGAACGGGACAAGGCGGCGCGGGTCGCGAGCTTCATGGTCGATCTGTTCAAGGTCGCCGATCCCGATCAGACCCGCGGCGAGAGGGTCACCGCGCGCGATCTGCTCGACCGCGGAGTCGAGAAGCTCCGTCGGGATCTCTCCGACCAACCCGCCGTGCGCGCCCAACTGCTCGATACCGTGGGCGCCGTCTACGACTCCCTGGGAAACTACGAGCCGGCGATCGCCAACCTGCGCCAGGCGGTGGCCCTCCGCCGAGCTCTCCATCCCGCGGAACCCTTGGCGCTCGCCGAGAGCCTCGGCCATCTCGGAACCGCCTATCGCGATGCCGAGCGGCTGCCCGAAGCCGAGACCGCGTTGACCGAAGAGCTGGCGATCGTGAGTCGCGAAGTGCCCGCGGACGATCTTCGCCGGCTCGTGGCTCTCAACCGGTTTGCCACTCTGCGCGGCGCGCAGAACCGAGCCGACGAGCGCGAGAAGCTCTTGGAGCAGCTCCTCGCCGCGCATCTGCGGCGGCTCAAGATTCCGGCGCTCCCCTGGGACCCGAAAGGGACTGCGCTCACCCCTGAGCACGAAGATCTCGCCAAGGTGCTCCACAACCTCGGCGAGTTGGCCTATCGGCGCGGCGATCCGACGCTGGGCTTGAAGCGGCTGGAGGAATCGCTCGCGATCAAGCGCGTTCTCTTCGGGCGGGAGCACACCTCGGTCGCCACGACCTACCAGGTGATCGGCTCCTGCTGGAACGCCCGCGGCGATTACGAGAAAGCGCTCCAGGCGAACCGTGCGGCGCTCGAAATCCGCCGTCGCCGGCTGGGCGAAGATCATCCTCTGACCGCTTCGACCTACAACAACGTCGGCAACCAGTTGCAGCAGCTCGGCCGCTTCGACGAGGCGATTCCGAACTATGACCGCGCGCTCGCCACCTACCGGAAGAGCTTCGGAGAAAAGAGCCCGCAGGCCGCTTTCGCGCTGTCGAATCTGGCCCCGGCGTTCGCGCGCGCCGGCCGCCTGGAAGAGGGTCTGCGAGCGGCGCGCGAGGCACTCGCGATCCGCCTGGCGCTCTATCCCGCGACCGACGAGAACATCGCCTATAGCCGCGCCGGTCTCGCGGAATGCCTGGCTCTCGCCCACCAACCGAAAGAGGCAGCCAAGGAGCGCGGCAAGGCGATCGAGATCTTCACTTCGGCCTATGGCGCGGATCACCTGACGACGCTCGAAACCCGGGTCGATTACGGCACCGATCTGATCGCGCTAGGCCATTTGAACGATGCGGAGAAAACTCTCCGCGCCGCTCTTGCACCGCTGGAAAAGAACCCGGACGGCGCGATGCTCCTCGCCGTTGACCGGTTCGAGCTGGCGCGCTCCGTCGCGGCCAAGGACAAAACGGAAGCGCGCCGTCTCGCCGAACAGTCGCTCCGCGCCTTGCGGTCGCTGCCCGAGACGGCGCGCCTGCCGAAATCCCGCGTCGAGGCCCTGCTCACCTCGCTTTGAGAGAGGGCGGACTCGCGGGGGCGGACACGCAGGTCCGCCCCTACGCTCTGGGCTCGGTCCTACTGAGTGCAGTTCTGGACCGCGCCGTTGTTGCAGAGGTCGATCACCAGGGTGTGGCCGAGGTTCGAAGTCCGCAGCCGGCACTGAATCCCGGTGTCGGTCAGGAGCGGGTAGAAAACGTTCTCCCCCGTCATGAAATCCCACCAGAGGTTGACGCCGACGTCGCTCACCGCGCCGCCCGGATAGGTCGTCTGGAGCCGCCCGGCGCGCTGGTACTCGGCGCCGTACGGACCCGCGCCAACCATGTTGACGAACTTGATCGTCGAGACCCCATGGTCGATGATGTTGGGATTCGTGGCATTCGGTTTCGACCAGGTGCAGGCGTACGGGCTGGCGGTCGGCCAGTAGTTCACGGCCTGCGCCGGGCGCGCGGCCAGAGCGGCTCCGCCGACCAGAACCAGGGTGAAAGAGAGAGCCTTGAGAGTTCCACGCATGATCCGATTCTCCTTGTCGAGGCCAGGACCAATCCCGGCCTCACTTGCTCTCAGCGGAGGAACCGGAAAAACTCCGTCACGGGAATGGAGAGAGCATTGAGCGAACCAACAGGCCTGCCGCCGGGACAGCGAGCGATCGAAGAGTTTCCGCGGTTCGGCCTGAGCCAATTCGCGCATCGATTTCCGCGTGAGCCTCGGCGGATCGCTCTTACGATCCAAGGGGACGTCGAAACGGAGATTGTGGTCGCCGAGGATGAGCTGCGCGAGTTGCCCCGCGTCGAACAGACCTCCGACTTCCATTGCGTGACCACCTGGAGCCGTTGCGCGCTTCGATGGAGCGGGTTTCGCTTCGCCGACTTCTTCGAACGGATCGTGCTCCCTCGGTCGCGCCCGGAGCCGGCAAGCACGTTCATCATCCTGCGCGGCCAGGACGGCGCGGCTTCGAGCCTGCCGCTCGAAGACCTGCTCGCACCGAGGGTCCTGCTCGCCGACACGCTCGACGGCAAGCCCCTATCGATCGAGCACGGCGCTCCGCTCCGCCTGGTCGCTCCGGCGCACTACGGCTACAAGAACGTAAAGCACCTTTCCGTGATCGGCTTCTGGCGCGACGATCGACGGTTTCGTCCGGCCGCGTTTCGCTTCATGGATCATCCGCGGGCACGGGTCGACCTCGAAGAACGCGGCCGCGGCGTACCGGGAATCTTCCTGCGTTACCTCTATCGGCCGCTGGTCGGCCCGACGATCCGCCGCTTTCGGCAAGCGCTCGATTCTCACCCGGCCGAGCAGGGTTAAAATCGCGCGTCGCGGCCCTGCGAGCCGCAAACATCCATACGTTCGCACGAGGAGTCCCCAATGCCGACCTCCCGCACCCTTGGCGCCTTTTGCATCGCAGGTTCGATCCTCCTCTTCCCCCTAGCCGGTTTCGCGGCCAAGCCAAAGCCCGCGCCGAAACCGAGCGCCGCCCCGAAGGGGCCGCATTTCCGGTTGGACAAGATCACCTCGACGTTCAGCTACACCTGCGGATTTCGAGTCGCGTCGCCCGACGAGCGAGGGACCGCGCGGCGGATGGTCGTGCTGTCGAGCGTACCCATAGATTGCGCGGCGGCGGATCAGGAATTCGATCCGGTGGCGGCGGTCGAGGCGGCGATCGAAACCCAGAAGGGCGCCCATGTGACGCTTACCCTGCAGGCGGATGGCGTGCGCGCCGATGGCAGCTGGCGGTCGATCGAGCCGAGCGATGGATTCAGCTTCGGCGGGCAAGGCAAGCTCACCTTTACGCGCAACGACGACCAGCGGGTGGAAGGGCGCTACTACACCGAGAAGCCCGATTCCTTCTTCGACAAGACCTACGAATTCGACCTGCCGTTCGCGGTCGATCTGCTCGCCGGTTCGCTCTCGGGCACCCCGTTGCCCAAAGGGGGAGGCGAGCCCGGCAAGGTCTACCAGGCCTACATGAAGGCGATGGCGAAGAAGGACTCGACGGCCCTGCAGAAGGTGGTCACCAAGGCGAAGGCGGAAGAGATCGCCGAGCAGGTAAAGGCCGAAATTTGGGACGAGCTTTCAAAAATGACCCGGGGTCTCGAATTCCAGACCGCGACGATCACGGGCGGCCTGCTCAAGAACACCCGCGCCGCGCTGGACATCGAGGGCAAGAGCTTCGACGGCGACAAGTTCCGCGGCCGGATCTTCCTGATCCAGGAGGACGGCGCCTGGAAGGTCTCGGGGCGGGATACGCGGATCGTGTTGGACTAAATCACCCCGCGCGCCGCCAAGTCCGCGAGATCATCATCGCTCAGCCCCAACCGACCCCCAAGGATTTCGCAGTTGTGGGCGCCGAGAGCCGGGCCGGCCCATTCGGTGCGGCCGGGGGTGTCGCCGAGCTTGGGGCAAATCGCCGGAATCTTGAGCCGCCCGGTGGGGGTTTCGACCGTTTCAAACAGGTCGCGGGCGAGGTATTGCGGGTCGGCGAACATGTCGGCCACGCTGTAGATCGAACCGGCGGGCACGTCGGCCTGACGCATCGTGGCGATCACCTCGTCGGCAGTATGGCGCTTCGTCCATTCGCCGATCGCGCCATCCACCTCCGCCTGATGCGTGACTCTTCCGGCGTTGGTCTGGAGCCTTGAATCGAGGGCGAGATCGTCACGGCCCATCGCGCGCATCAGGCGCCGGTAGTTCGATTCGCCGTTCGCGCCCAGGATCACGTGCCGGCCGTCGCTCGTCGGGTAGGCGTTGCTCGGCACGATCCCCGTGATCGTCGAGCCGGAGGGGGCGCGGATCAGGCCGAAGCGGTCGAACTCCGGCACCACGGCTTCGAGGCAGTTGAAAACCGACTCTGTGATCGCCACGTCCACGGTCTGCCCCGTCGCCGGTTTCCGCCGTTCGCGGTCGAGCAGCGCGAGGGCGATGCCGAGAGCGGCGTGAAGCCCGGCGAGCGTGTCGCCAAGCGAGAGGTTCGGCCTCATGGGAACCTCGCCGGGCAGACCATTGACGTAGCGCAAGCCGCCCACTCCTTCGCAGACCGAGGCGTAGCCGGGAAATTGCGAATACGGACCGGTCTGGCCGTAGCCTGAGACCCGCGCGATCAGCAGTTGCGGGTGGGTGCGGCGAAGCTCGTCGGGTGCGAGACCCCACTTTTCGAGCGTACCGGGTTTGAAGTTTTCGATCAGGACGTCCGTGTCCTGCACAAGACGCCGAGCCAGGGCGCGCCCCTCTTCGTGGCGCAGATCGATCGTCACGCATTTCTTGTTGCGGCCGAGCGAGTACCACCAGAGCGAGGTGCCCTGATCCAGTACGCGCCAGGTGCGGATCGGATCGCCCTCGCCCGGCGGCTCGATCTTGATCACCTCGGCCCCGAAGTAGGCGAGCACCGTGCCCGCGAACGGTCCGGCCATCAGCTGACCCATTTCGAGCACGCGAATGCCGTCGAGCGGCCGGGGCGCGGAAGGGGGAGCCGTCGGAGGAGTCGAACCTTCGGCGGCGCTCACGATCGGCTCCCTTCCGCGCACCGGGCGGCGCGTTCGATCAGCAGCTCGCGCTCCCGGCCGTTCTTCGCGAGCGACGCCGCACGCTCGAACTCGACTTGGGCCTCCGGCAAACGGCCGAGCTTGGCGAGCAGATCGCCACGCACGCTGGGCAGCAGGTGATAGCCGCGCAGCGAGGGCTCCGAGGTAAGCGGCTCGACCAGCGCGAGTCCCGCGGCGGGGCCGAAGGCCATTCCCACGGCGACCGCCCGATTCAGCTCGACCACCGGCGAGGGGACGCGCTCCCGGAGCGCGTCGTAGAGGCTCGTGATTCGCGCCCAATCGGTCTCCGACGCGGTGCGCGCCCGCGCATGGCAGGCGGCGATGGCGGCCTGGAGCGCGTACGGCCCGTCGGGGATCCCGAGCGCCCGGGCTCGCAACTCCGCCCGGGTGAGCGCCGAAAGGCCGCGGCGGATCAGCAGCTGATCCCAGCGCGAGCGGTCCTGGTCGAGCAGAAGGATCGGCTCGCCGCCGGGACCGGTCCGCGACCGGGTGCGCGAGGCCTGGATCTCCATCAGCGCCACGAGGCCGTGGACCTCCGGCTCAGTAGGCACCAACTCGGCCAGGATGCGGCCAAGGCGCAGCGCCTCCTCGCAAAGCTGCGGCCGCATCCAATCGTCGCCCGCGGTGGCCGAATACCCCTCGTTGAACACGAGGTAGATCACTTCGAGCACGGAGGACAGCCGCTCGGCCAGCTCGGCGCCGCGCGGCACCTCGAAGGGAACGCGCGCCTCGGAGAGGGTGCGCTTGGCGCGGACGATGCGCTGCGCGATGGTCGGTTCCGGCACCAGGAACGCCCGGGCAATCTCATCGGTCGACAGCCCGCCGAGCAGGCGGAGAGTGAGGGCCACGCGGGCCTCGCGCGAAAGGATCGGATGGCAGGCGATGAAGACGAGCCGCAGCAGGTCGTCGCCGATCGGGTCGTCGAGGTTCGCCTCCAGCGCCGCGGCGGCCCCCTCAACTTCGGCGTCTAGATCGCGCCCCAGCTCTTCGTGCTTGCGTTCGTGGAGCTTTTGGCTTCGCAGCCGGTCGATGGCGCGAAACTTCCCCGCGGCCATCAGCCACGCTCCCGGCTTTTGCGGAACTCCTGATTTCGGCCATTGTTCAAGTGCCGCGACCAGGGCATCCTGGGCGAGATCTTCGGCGATGCCGACATCGCGCACGATCCGCGCGAGGCCGGCGATCAGCTTCGGGGATTCGATTCGGAAGACCGCCTCGATTGTGCGGTGGGTGTCGGTGGCCGTCATGGCCACCGATCACACCATACTGAGCCGCTACCCGGCGAGCCGTGCCTACATCTTCATTCCATACTGTTAGACTTCAGGCACAGGCGCGCACGCCATGTCTCCCCCCAGCCCCGAGATCAAGCGATCGAACACGCTCTGCGATCGGCCCTTCGTACACCTCTACGCCGAAGCGGACGGCGAGGTCAGGCCGTGCTGCATCGCGGGGTTCTTCCCCGAGAAGCTGAGCCTCAGGGACCACTCGGTCGAGGAGGTCTGGAACTCGGAGCCGATGCGGCAGCTCCGCCGCGACATGCTGGCGGGAGCGCACAACCGGGTCTGCGAGGTGTGCTACGAGCGGGAGGACCGCGGCGAGGTCAGCCCGCGGCTGCTGCCGGTCGACGAAGAGGCGAGCCGCGAGGCCGGGCAGCTCATCAAGAAGCCGGAATACGACTTCGGGCTTCCCGAGCCCGACGGCACGCTCTCCGTCGACATCCAGTTCCTCGACATCCGGTTCTCCAACCTGTGCAACCAGAAGTGCCGGATGTGCAACCATCGCTACTCCTCCAAGTGGTACGAGGACGAGTTGCGGATGGTGGGGCCCGAGACCGAGCAGGCGCCGCAGCAGAAGCTGATCCGGCTGCCCGAGAACACGGTGGAGCAGCTGATCCCGTACTTGAGCGGCGTCAAATCGATCTACTTCGCTGGCGGCGAGCCGCTGCTCATGCCGGAGCACTTCCGGCTCCTCACTTGGCTCCACGAGAGCGGCAGGAAGGAAGAGATCGCGGTTTTCTACAGCACGAACCTCTCGGCAATGGCCCACCACGGCGTGCAGTTCGTCGACCTGTGGAAGGGTTTCCGGCTGGTGAAGCTGTCGATCTCCTGCGACGGGTTCGGCGCTGTGGGCGAGTACCAGCGCACAGGGTTCCTGCACGACGAGTTCTTCCGCAACCTCGAGCTCGTCAAGACCTTCGCCAACCCGATGAAGTACTCGGCCGCCAACCCCTATCCCCTGAAGGACACCCGCATCATCTACGATGTCCAGTACACGACGACGATCTACAACGTCTTCCACATCTTCGACTTCCTGGAGCTCATGGTGGCGCAGGGCCACGTGCCCGACACCGACGCCGTGAACCTCGCCTATGCCTGGAGCCCGGCCGTGGTGTCGCTCAACAACGCCGACGAGAAGGATGCCATCGTCGCCTTCCTGGAGCAGGGCAAGGGCGGCATCACCGCCCGCAAGACGCTGGCCGAGATCGACAACCTGATCAGCTTCACCAAGCGGCGCAACGACATCCCGTTCGAGGAGGTCGTGCGGTGGAACGAGCGCCTCGACGAGATCCGCGGAACGCCCAACGCCTTTGCTGCAAGACTGACACCACCGCAGCCGAGCGGCGGACCGCGGTGCGTAGGCGCTGGGACCGCGCCGATCGTGCCGACGGCCGGGATTGAACCGGCGACCTGCTGATTACGAATCAGGCGCGGCACTGTGGCACGAGATATCAGGGAACCGCTTCTACCCAACAAAACCCAGCCGTCTAAGGCGCTAAATGGGTCAACTGTTGTACTCTGTGCCGCAACTGGATACGATCTGTCTG
>DASYKS010000016.1:0-13674 GCA_035995205.1 Thermoanaerobaculia bacterium | reverse complement strand
AGGGCTCGTCAGGTAATAACCGGCTCATGTCTTACGTCCGAGCTAGGTCTGGGACGGGCGCTAAGCTGTAATTCCATTCTCCGTGGAATCGGGCTGGTTTGAGCTTCAATTCTCCGACTTCGGCATCGCTGACTTTGATTCCGGCCGGGTAGGTCGCGGGGTCCAGGGCAGCTCGCACCTTGAGCCCCTCTTCGGTGGTCGTTGCGGCGATCAAACTGACGATCACTTGGTAGGTCAGGAGCGGTTTGCCGCGCCAATTCATACTGATGAACGAGAACAGACGATGCTCGATCTTGTTCCATTTGCTGGTCCCCGGTGGGAAGTGACAGACCGAAATCTCCATCCCGAGCTCATTCGCCAGTTTCTGGAGCTCAACCTTCCAGAGGCGGAGCCTGGAGCCGTTGCTGCCGCCGCCATCGGCCGTGATCAGGAGCCGCTTGCGATCCTGGTACAGCGGGCGCCCCATGCTCTGCCACCAGCGGCGGATGCTTTCCACCGCAAAGCTTGCGGTGTCGTGGTCGATGCCCACGCTGACCCACCCGCTATTGCTCCCAAGATCATAGACACCATAGGGAATCGCCCGACCCAGCTCAGGATTGACAAAGTCGTGGACCAGGACTTTCTCGGGATTTCCCTGCGGCCGCCATTCCCGTCCACCATTCTTGAAGATCCCGACCAGCTCCTTTTTCTTCGTGTCGACGGAAATGACCGGATCGCCGTGCCGCAGGAAGAGACCGACTCGACGGTGGATGTGCTTGAACTGGCCATCTCGATCCGGGTGCTCAGCCCCCTCAAGAGTTTTGCGGTTCGCCTGGAGGCTGTAGCCCAGTTCGTGGAGCAGTTCGCTGACCAACTGATGCGAGATCTGATGGCCACCTTCTTGGAGCTCCTTAGCCAGGTGACGCACGCTCTTGGAGGTCCACCGCAACGGCGACTCAGGATCGCCCCGTGTTGCCGGTTCCAACAATCGCTCCAAATCAGCGCGCAAGGAAGGATCCTTCTCAATCGTCTTCTTCCGGCCCCCTCCCGCACGCCGAATTTGATGCTCACTTCTACCTGACGGAGCGGCCTCTCGGAGCTCCTCGAGCCCTTGCCGGATCGCCCGCCGCGACACGCCGGTGGAGCGAGAAACCAGAGAAATACCCCGCAGTCCCAGGGCTTCGGCCTCGGCCGCAGCAACCAAGCGACGCTGCCGCTCGTCGAGATGTTTCTCGAGGAGTTTGAAGCGACGCTCGATCCCTGGTTCGCCACCCACCATGCCTAGGGCATGATACCACAAAGCCCCCAAGATCTGGTATGCTTATTCCCTGACGAAGTCTAACGATTAAACGGAGGTGAAGAGGACTGCGTCGCTCACCAGGAGTGGCGCGAGGAAGCCGCGCGAAGGTGCTCGACATATTCGGTGCCGCTCGGGATTTCGCGATTCTCGGACCAGGCACCGATCTCCGCCGATGAGGCGATCTCAGCTGCGGTAAGGCCCGCTCCCCGAAGGTCTTGTTCGGTCAACTCGAGAGTTTCCTCAGGCAGCGACTCCAGAGTCACTACGACAGGACCGCGGAGAACGCCCAGTGGTAGCGCGACGTGAAGCTGCCCATCTTCGGTAACCTCTCCTTCGAGTCTCAGCGCAGTTGCGATCTTCATGGCTGATTCTCCCGGGGAGTAGGTTACCACTGGCGTAGATCCTACCCGAACCGCTCCACCCGCCGGCTCTTGAACCAGGCTTCGAGCAGCCGGACCTCGCCTTGGCCGACCGGCCAGATTCTTCCCTCGTGGAAGTGGCCGAGGAGGAGAACGTCGTGCCCTTCCGCCAGACGGCGTTCGGCGAAAGTGCGAATGGCGGCCTCGGGCAGCTCGGCGCGGTGCTTGAAGTTGGTGTTGGCGAGCCGGCGGTCGGTGGAGGTGACCATCCGGTGGGCGAGGCGGCGGGGGAGGGTGCGGAGCGCCAGCTCGACGGGGAGGCTTTTGGACATCCGCCGCCAGGTCCGGTATTGCCAGTCGCGATCGTTGAGGCCGTCGCCGTGGACCGCGAGGTAGCGGACCCCTCCGGCTTCGAACGAGGTTTCGAGGCCGATGAAGTCGAACGCGTCGCGGTAGGGGCTCTTGGCGAGGAAGAAGTCCCGATTTCCCTCGATGTAGTCGACTCGCAGGCCCTGACGCCGCAGCTCGCGCAGAGCGGCGACGAACCGCGCGATCTCGGGCGTCTCGAATCGCGGCAGCCCCACCCAGGCCTGGAAGATGTCGCCGAGCAGGATCAGGCGCCCCACTCCCTCTCCGGGAAGCGCGACGAGCTGCGCGAGCATCGGCTCGATCGCCCCGCCGGGACCTCCGAGGTGAGAATCCGCGATGACCGCGACGCGTTCGCCCGGGGTGGCTGGAAGCGCCATCAGACGATCGACAGCTTCGGCCTGGCGGCGACCTGGCGCTCGGCTTCGGCGTAGACGGCTTCGGCGACTTGGCGGAACACCTTCGCATGCGGCCCGTCGGGCAGGGCGACCGAGATCGGCATTCCCGCGTCTCCCCCTTCGACGATCGCCGGGTCGAGCGGGATCGAGCCGAGCAGGTCGACGCCGAGCAGCTCCGCGGTGCGCTTGCCGCCGTCCTTGCGGAAGATGTGGGTCGACTCGCCGCAGTGCGGGCAGACGAAGACCGACATGTTCTCGACGATCCCGATCACCGGCACGTTCACCTTGCGGAACATAGCGAGCCCCTTGCGGGCGTCGATCAACGCCACGTCCTGCGGCGTGGTGACGATCACCGCGCCGGAGAGCGGCACTTTCTGGGTCACCGTGAGCTGGGCGTCACCGGTTCCCGGAGGCATGTCGAGAACCATGATGTCCAACTCGCCCCAGGCGACGTCGCCGAGCATCTGCTCGATCGCCCGCATCACCATCGGACCGCGCCAGATCACCGGGGTGTCGATGTCGAGAAGGAAGCCGAGCGACATGACCCGGATGCCATATTTCTCGAACGGCAGGATGCGGTTGCCGTCCAGGCGAGGGCGCTCTTCGATCCCGAACATCATCGGCACGGAAGGGCCGTAGATGTCGACGTCGAGCAGGCCGACCCGATGCCCGAGCTGGCCGAGCGCCACGGCAAGGTTCGCGGCGACGGTCGATTTACCGACTCCCCCCTTGCCGCTCGCGACCGCTACGACGTGGCGCACGCCGGGAATCAACCCCGGGTCTTGCGCCACCGCGCGCTGGGCCGACTCCTCGCGGCTCGGGGCCTTCTGAAAATGGAGGTGGACCTCCACCTGCTCGACGCCCGGCAACGCGCGGACCTCGCGCTCGACGTCGGCGCGGACCCCCTCCGCCGCTTCGGGCTTCTGGGTCGCCATCTGGAGATCGATCGTCACCTGGCCGCCTTCCACGGCGACGTTCTGAACGAAGCCGAAGGAGACGATGTCCCGGCTCATGCCGGGGAACTTGACGCGCTTGAGGGCGTCCCAAACGCGAGTTTCGCTGTCGCTCATGGAGATAGGGGCCTCTTGGAGGTTGGAGCACGAAGCCGTGCCAGGGCGGACCCTACAACAGCCGGGACCCAAAGAAAAAAGGCGCCCGGGCTCGAAAAGCCCGGACGCCTTGGGTTGAAGCGTCGATCTAGGTCTCGAACCTAGAAGCGGAAGCCCACCGAAACGCGGAAGGTGCGCCGGTTCTGGTAGCCCAGCGGCGCGATCGCCTTGCCGAAGTTCGGTCCCTTCTGCCAGTGAACGTGCTCGACCGGGGTCGAGGTGTAGGGATTGAACGTCGCGCATCGTCCCGGAGTACCGCCCGGGCCGGCCTGGCTGCAGGAGGTGGCTCCCGTGTTGGCCGCCGTGAACACCGTTTGATCGACCCCGAGGGTGTCGTTGGTGTCGAGATTCTCCGCGTTGAACAGGTTGTTGACCTCGGGCGAAACGAACATCTCGATCTTGCCGACCCGGAAGCTGTAGTTCATCGAGATGTCGGTACGCAGGATGTTGGCGGTCCGGAACGCGTCGCGATCGGTGAAGAAGTAAAAGACGCGGGTCGGCGGAGTCTTGTATCCGGGGTTCGCTTTGATCGTGCTGTTGATCACGATGTTCTGCGACGCGCCGTACGGCAAGCCGGTCTGGTAGCTCTGGAACAGGCTGACGTTCAGCTGCTGGTGCCCCGCGTCGAGCAGATGGTAGACGCCGTAGATGGCGGCCTTGTGGCGCTGATCGGAGGAGAGGTCGCCCTTCGGACGGTTCCAGCTCGCATTCTTGTACTCGGGATAGGTGAGGTCGCCGGTGACCGGGCCGCTCGCGCGGGTCTCACCGTCGAAGTTGCCCTTCAGCTCCGAGATGGTCCAGTTGCCGCCGAGGTCGAGCTTCTTGGCGATGCGCCACTGGAACTGCGTCTGCAATCCGTTGTACTCGCGCTCGAACGCCGAGTCGTTGTTCTGGATCACCTGCAGGTCGAGGAGGGCGCCGTTGGTCGGGCTCGGGATCGTGCCGGTGGTCAGGTCGCCCGAAGTGGCGTAGAAGTCGCCGAAGTCGCGATGGATCGCTGTGACCCGGACGACGCCTTTGCCGGCGAACTGCTTGGAGAAGCCGAACGAGTACTCTTGGGCGTTCGGTGAGTTGAGCGAGCCGCGGATGATCTGGTTGCTGCCGGGAATCGCGACGCCGACCAAGGGCAGGTTGCCGTTCGGGCCGCCGTTGGCGTTGAACCAGTTGAACAGGGCGGTGAGCGCCGCGGCCGAATCGATCGGGTTGGCCGGGTTGCCGACGTTGATCGTCGGGCCCTCGTACGCCCACTGGAAGGTCGCCGGGGCGCCCGCCGTCGAGGTCGAGTCGGCGACGCTGTTGGCGATTCCCGCGACGTACTTGCCGTAGCTGGCGTTCAAGATCCAGCTGCCGTCGCCCTTCGGATCCCAGGTCGCCGACAGGCGCGGCGAGAAGTTCGAGTCGCTCGCGACTTTGCGCCCCTGGGCGTTCTTGCCGTCGTTCTGGTCGAAGCGGAAGCCGACGTTGAAGCTCAGGCGGTCGTTGAAGCGCCACGAGTCGTTCAAGAAGTACGAGTTGGTCTTGAAGCTCGTGCCCTGGGTGGTCTGGGAGATCGGGTTGAACTGGATGACGGTGTTTTCGTCGAACACCGGGAAGATGTTCGAGCCGCGAATGATCGCGCCGGTGCCGAAGACGCGATAGTCGCTGCCCGACTGGTGGTTGTCGGACGCGCGAATGTCGTCGAACGAGTCGTAGCCGCCGATCAGCTCATGGGTGCCGGCGCTGCCGGTGGACAGGAAGTAGGAGAGCTTGCCCAGGTAGTTCTTGTTGTTCCGGTCTTCGGGGCGGCAGATGCCGCAGAAGGTCGGCGACCAATAGCGGGCGTTGCCGCGCGACTGGTCGAGCAGCATGGTGCCCTGGATCAGATCCTGGGTCGGCGCGCCCGAGCCGATGAACTGGAACGTGCGCTCGTTGTACTGGGCGGTGACGTAGAGACGATCGGTGAGGACGCCGCTGTAGCTCACGGCCTTCAGCTCTTGCGGCAGCTCGCGGCTTACCAGGCTGCGCGTGTCGAGGATGGCGCCGAAGAAGTTGCCGTCTTCTTTGCGGTTGATCTTGATGTAGGAGCCGATCAGCGTGTGCTTGGCGGTCGGCGAGACGGTCAGCTTGCCTTCGTAGCGCTGCTCGTCGGTGACCGCTTTGAAGGGAATCGACGTGGGGGCCGTGGTGTTGGCCGAAGCTTCCTGATTGATGTCGCGGCCGGCGCCGAAGAACCAGATCTTGTCGCGCAGGATCGGTCCGCCGAGCGTCGCCTCGTAGGTCGGGATGACCTTGTCGTTCGGCGTGGCCTCGACGAAGTTGCTCGCGCCGTCCGACTTCACGGCGTCTTTGCTCACCTTCGGAGTCCAATCCTGGTTGCGCAGGGTCGACCGCAGCGAGCCGGAGAACTGGTTGCCGCCCGACTTGGTGATCACGTTGACGACGCCGCCCGTGAACCGGCCGTATTCGGCCGAGATCGAGCCGGTCGAGGTGGTGGTCTCCTGGACCGCGTCCTCGATGAACAGCGGGAACGCCTGGCCGCGGATGTTTTCGTTCGCCACGACGCCGTTGATCAGGAACAGATTCTCGAACGACGGAGCGCCCGAGATCACGATGCTCTGCTGGCCGGTGGCGGCGACTTTGCCCGGGCCGGAGGTGCTGACGCCCGGCATCAAGCCGACGATCTCATCGACCGTGCGGCCGGTCGGCAGCTCGTCGACCAGGGTCTTGGAGAACGTCACCGCGCTCTCGGAGCCTTGAGAGATGACTTCCAGCTGGCCGGTGACCACGATCTCCTCGGCGATCGAGGCGACCGAGAGCGTTACGTCGAGCACGCTCCCCTGGGCGGCGCCGAGGCGGACCGAGCGGGTCGCCGTGTCCAGCCCCTCCAAAGCGAAGGTGATGGTGTACTCGCCGGCCGGAAGCGCCGGGAAGAGGTAATCGCCGTTGGCCGTGGTGGTCGTCGAACGCGCCCCTTGGACGTTCGGCGAAGTGGCGGTGACGAGCACGCCGGAGAGCGGCTGCCCCTCGTTGCTGACCCGGCCCGAGAGCTTCGCGGTCGGGTTGCCCTGGGCCCAGCTCGCGGTCGCAAGCAAAGCGAAGAGCAGAAAGGCGATGATGCTCTTTTGTCTCATGATCCCGTGCCTCCTGTCCAAAGTTCAGCGCCTAGATGGCGAAGAGAGTCGATCCGGCCCCGTCGTCCAATAGGGACACCTCACGCGGGAAACCACCACCCGTGGGCCAAGACCGGAAAGGAAAAGCTACCCCGACTCTAGAGGAAGTCGGGCGGCGGCTCAAGCCATTTGGTTCGAACGGGGGGAAGAGGGGAGGAGAGGATGAGGGGATGAGGGGATGAGGAAGGTAGGACGCGTCCTAGAGTGGGGCGTGGCGGGGAGGCGACCCTTTGCCGTCAGTCGTCAGCTTTCGTCGGCGCCGGCCCGACCCGCCGCTCGAAGCGCACGGCCAGCCTCATCACTTCCCGCCGCTGCTCCTCCGCCCACTCGCACAAGCGCCGGTCGGCCGGACTGAGCGCCGGTTCCGCCAAAGAATCCTGCCACCGCAGCACGTCGACCACCTCGCCCAACCATTCCTGTAGGTGGCGCAGCTCGACCCCCACGGCGCGCAGTTTCGCCCGGATGATCGATTCGCCAAGAAACCGCGGATCGAGCGCCTGCGCCCCCGCCCCCTTGTAGAGCGCCTCGGCAACGTATTCGAGGGTCTTGCGGATGTTGGGTACCCAGCCGAACGCCAGCAGCGCGGTCTCGCGCAAGAGGCCGAACCGCCTTTTCGCTCTCGTCATCTTCTCCAGCTGCTGCTCGATCTTTTCCTTGATCGGAGTCGCTTTTTTCACGATGCCGCCTCCCGGTCCCGCCGCGCCTCGTCGCGTAGCGCGCTGATCAGCGCATGGCCTTTGCGTAGCCGCCGCCGCAAGCGGATCAGATGAAGGAACGGGCTCGGCTCGATCTCGCCCCGGCGAAGGATCACGGCCCAGACGCGGAGCGAGAGGAGAGCGCCTTCCGGCAACGACGCGGCTTCCTCCCGCGCCAGGTTTTCGATACGACCGGCGAGCGCGGGGAGTCGCTCGCCGTGCTTCAGATAGAGGAGGCATCGGCCGAGCTCGAGCGTAGCTTCGGCGGCGGGCAGCGGATCGCCCGAGAATTCATACCCCAGGGCGGCCCGCTCGAAGTGGATGGCGGCGTTGACAAAGTCGCCGTCTCGTGTTGCGCACTCGCCGCGATGCATCAGCATCCGGGCGAAGCGGCGGATATGGGAAGGATCGGCGCTGCTCGCACGCCGCCCTCCGGCAGGACGAAGACGATCTCCTGGAACGGAGGGAGCCGATCGGAGGTGATCTTCGCTAAGACCGCGGAATGACGTGCCCACCGTAGGTGAAAGGGCAGGGCGCGCGGCCATCCGCTGAGACCGCGCGCCCTCCGAGAGGTATGGACGACGCCTACTCGATTTGCGGTTGGGGGCGTCGGCCATGGGACTGACGATAAATGCGAGCACCGCCACAGCTCTTCCAGGAACGCGAGTTTTCAAGCTCCGGGTCTGCGGTAGGACAAATACGCTCCAAAGACGACGCCGGTTCGGGCTTGGCGTTCCTTGGCCTTGCGGGAAGCGTTTGGCGGGGCCGCTAGGCACGTAATTCCGTGTCACGCAAAGCGCTTGGCAAGCACCCAACTTCACAGAGACCCCTACATGGCCCCCACGATTGGCCCGGTGCTGCCGGGCGCGCTCAAGGCTCTGTGTTCCCTCCTCGGATGGAGCTGGGGGGATTTTGCCCGCGCCCTGGGCCTTTCGCGCAACACGCTCCACCGGATCGAAAAGGGGGTCTCCAAACTCTCGGACAAGAAGCAGGAAGCGGCCAAGTCGATCCTCGAAATCACCCCCGAGGAATTCGAGGCCGCCGTCCATTTGGCGACGTTGATCTTCGAACGCAAGAACGCGGGAATCGCTCCGCCCGCCCCCGGCAGCCGCCGCGCCCGGCTCGCCAAGCAATTCGAGGCGGCGGTGCGCGATGCGCGCGCCTTTCTGGAGTCGAGGGTCCGGGCCATCGAAGTCGCCGAGGCGAAGGAAGAGGCGGAACGGCTCTGGAAGGAGCTGGCCACGCGGCCCCAGAAAGAGCGGCTCGTGCGGGTCGAGACCTGCGACGAGTTCCTCGCCCCGGCGTTCATCGCCCGGCTGTGCGACGAGAGCGAGAACGCCGCGGCGAGAAAGGCGTCGGAGGCGGTCGAGCTGGCGGATCTCGCGTTGAAGGTCGCGGAGTTGGCGCCGGGCACGGAGCGACAAAGGGCCGGCCGCTTGGGCTATTCGTGGGGGTTTGTCGGCAATGCACGCCGGGTGAGCAACGCGCCCGGAGCAGCGGACCTCGCCTTCGCGTCGTCCTGCGAGCTGTGGTCGCAAGGTGCAGGGGAGGAACCGGAGTTTTTCGATCCGGCCCGCCTGCTCGACCGCGAAGCTTCGCTTCGACGCGACCAAGGGCGATTCACCGAAGCACTGGAACTCCTCGACCAGGCTCTGACGGTCTCCGGACCCGTCCTGAGAACTCGCTTGCTTCTAAACCAAGCGGCGACTCTGGAGCAGGAAGGCGAGCCGGAGAAAGCCCTCGCGGTCTTGGGCGAAGCGAGGCCTGCGATCGAACGAGGCGAGGGTGGCCCCCGGTTTCGTTGGATTCTCCTGTTCAACGTGGTGAAGTGTCTGGTCCACCTGGAGCGAGGGTCCGAAGCGGAAACGCGGCTTCCCGACGTCCGGTCCCTCGCCACGGAGATCGGCAACGACCTCGATCGTCTGCGTACGCGCGCTCTCGGCGGCGAGGTGCTCAGCCTTACGGGGCATCCGGCCACCGCTTTGGCGGAGCTCGAAGCAGTGCGCCTGGAATTTACGGCACTGGGCTTGCCCGTGGACTCCGCGGTAGTTGGTCTCGACGAGGCGGCGATCCTTCTCGGGGAGGGCCGAAACGCCGAGGTGCGGGCGCTGACTCATCAAATGCGCCCGACCTTTGCCGCTCTCCGCCTTGAGCGCGAATCGCTTGCCGCCGTGCGGCTGTTCCTCGAAGCCGTGGAGCGCGACGCGGCGACGGTCGCCATGGCCCGAGAGGCCGCCCGATACATTTGCCGACTGCCTCGTCGTGCCTGGGATCCCGCCACGCGGGCCGCGCTCCATTCTTAAAACACCGAAATGGGGATCTCTCAATGGTTCGGTTGGCCCCCCGGGTCCACCACAGCACCGAGATCTTGCGAACCGGGATTTGCGGCCGGCTGCCCACCAGGATCGACGACCGCGCCATAATTGCCTACAACGATCCCGGGCGCGGTCCGGCCGCTAGGATCGACCACCGCACCGTAGTCGCTCGGCTGGCCGCTGGGATCGACCACCGCGCCCAGCTCTTCCCAGAGCGCCGAAAGCAGGCTCCAGGGGGGGGAGAAGAACGACCATTCCCTCGGTGAGGCCCCGGCGGGCAGGGCGAGGAAGGCGAACAGAAGGACAAGGGCGGCGACAGGGCGATGGAGGCGGCGTTGCGGAGGGAGGTTCATGGGGTCTCCTTGAATTTCGAGAGCGGCGGGTAGGCGGAAGTGCCGGCCCGAGCCCCTCGAAAATGAAAGTGTCGCGTAGGACAAATGTCGCGCAGGAATCATGGGGCATGCACGGGCGGCCGGCGAACGGCTCCTTGCGGGAGGTTCCGATGAGCACCAAAGACGAGCTGGCGGCTCAGATTCGGGTCGCTCGGGGGTTCAAAGGTTGGAAGCAGGGCTACCTCGCCCGCAAGGCGAGGATCGATCCGAGCGCCCTCTCTCGGTACGAAAGGGAGGGGGGCGCACCCTTGGCGGTGAAGGAGAAAATCTTCAGCGCGATCGAAGTTCCTCCCGACTTCGCCGAGGGGTGCGTTTCGGCGTTCCGGGTGCTCGAGGGCGCTGCGGATCGGCCGGCAGGGTCCGCCGCGGACTTAGCGGACGCGCTGGGCACCGAAGTGGCGAACCGGTTCGCGGCGATGCTGGCCCCGGCCCTCGCCGTGCTTTCCGTCCCCGCCGAACCGCCCCAAGGAGAGGAACGCCCCCCAGCCGCTGAGGATCGCGCCGAAGCCGAGTCGCTCTTCCTGCGGCTCCTCCCCTACAAGTTCGACGAACGGCTCCTGGTCGTGTCCACCGGCCGCCAATATCGTAGTGTCGCGTTGTGCGAACGGCTTTGCGACGAGAGCGAGAACGCGGCGGCGCGGAACGCTGAAGATTCCCTCGATTGGTCGAAGCTCGCGCTGCGGGTCGCCGAGCGGATCCCCGGTTCGGAAGCGAAGCGATCGAAGGCGATGGGCTACGCGTGGGCTTTCGTCGGCAATTCCCGGAGAGTCGCCGCTCAATTTCCCATCGACGAGGCATTTGCCCGCTCACGGCAGTTTTATAACCTGGGGAGAAATGAAGTGCCCGGTTGGTTCGTGGAGGCCCGAGTTCTTGATCGTGAAGCTTCGTGGAGGCGCGACCAAGGGCGATACGGTGAGGCCTTCGCCTTGCACGACCGCGCCCTCGACAGCTGCCAAGATTCCTCCCGGGCGAGGCTCCTATTGAACCAGGCAGCGACCTTCGAGCAGGCTGGACAACCCGAGAGGGCGCTTCTCGCACTCGAAGAAGCGCGGCCCGCGATCGAGCGAGGCGAGGGGGGATTGCGATACCGGTGGCTGCTGCGGTTCAACCTGGCCAAGAATTTGGTCCATCTTTACCGGGCGTCCGAAGCGGAAGCCTTGCTGCCCGAGCTGAGTCAGCTCGCGGCCGAGCTGGGCAACGACCTCGATCAATTGCGCACCCGGGTTCTTGGGGGGGAGGTGGTCGCGGGCCTCAGGCGATGGAACGAAGCGCTCGCCGAGCTGTCGGCGGCACGGGACGAGTTCACCGAACTCAAACTCTTTGCCGACGCGGCCGTCGTCGGCCTGAACGAGGCGGTGATCTTGCTGGGAGACCTTCGCACCGCGAAAGTCCGCACGCTCGTCCGCGCCATGAAACCGATTTTCGATTCGCTCGGTTTGAAGCGCGAAGCGCTCGCCAGCTACCGGCTGTTCGTCGCCGCCGTGGAACGGGAAGCCGCAACCGCCACCATGGCCCGCGAGCTGGCGAAGACGATCGAAAGGGCGGGAAAGCGGAGGGACGGAGCGGCCTACGGCTGAGCCGGACCAGAACAGCACCTGAATGGCCCAGCTCACCACTGGGCTGAGCCAGACCACTACTGGGCTGGACCAGAACACCACTGAGCTGGCCCAGAACACTACTGAGCTGGCCCAGAACACCACTGAGCTGGGCCAGACCACTACTGAGCTGGCCCAGAACACCACTGAGCTGGCCCAGAACACTACTGGGCTGGACCAGAACACTACTGAGCTGGCCCAGCACACCACTGAGCTGGACCAGATCACCACTGGGCTGGCCCAGCACACTACTGAGCTGGACCAGATCACCAGTGAGCTGAGCCAGGCCACTACTGAGCTGGCCCAGAACGCCAGTGAGCTGGCCCGGAACACCGGTGAGCCGGCCCAGCTCACCCCTGGGCGGGAAGGATTTTCCTCACCTCTAGCGCTCGGAAATCGGCAAGAAAGCCCGCTCGGTCGCCCCGGTGTAGATCTGGCGCGGGCGGTTGATCCGGGCGCCTTCGGCGCGCATCTCCTTCAGGTGGGCGATCCAGCCGGGGAGCCGGCCGAGCGCGAACATGACGGTGAACATGTTCGTCGGGATGCCCATCGCGCGGTAGATGATGCCGCTGTAGAAGTCGACGTTCGGGTACAGCTTGCGCTCGACGAAGAACGGATCGTGGAGAGCGACCTCTTCGAGGTTCTTCGCGATCTCCAGCAGCGGGTCGTTCACGCCCAGCTCGGCGAGCACCTCGTCGCACGAGTGCTTCAAAATTTTGGCGCGCGGATCGAAATTTTTGTATACCCGGTGGCCGAAGCCCATCAGGCGGAAACCCGAGGCCTTGTCCTTCGCCATGTCCACGTACTTCTGGTAGTTGCCGCCATCTCGTTGGATGTGCTCCAGCATCTCGATCACGGCCTGGTTGGCACCCCCGTGCAGCGGGCCCCAAAGCGCGCAGATGCCGGCCGAGACCGAGGCGAACAGGTTCGCCTGCGAGCTGCCGACCATCCGCACGGTCGAGGTCGAGCAGTTCTGCTCGTGATCGGCGTGCAGGATCAGCAACAGGTTGAGCGCCCGCTCGAGCACCGGCGAAGGTGTGTAGGGCTCGGACGGCACGGCGAACATCATGTGCAGGAAGTTCGCGCAGTAGGAGAGGTCGTTCCTCGGGTACATGAAAGGCTGGCCGATGCTCTTCTTGTACGAGAACGCGGCGATCGTCTTCGCCTTGGCGAGCAGCCGGATTACGTTCAGGTCGAAGTTCTGGTCGCTCTCGCTGTCGCGATAGTAGGTCGAGAGCGAAGCGACCATCGCCGACAGGATCGCCATCGGGTGGGCGCTCGCCGGGAAGCTCTCGAAGAACTTCTTCATGTCCTCGTGGATCAGGCTGTGCTTGGTCAGCCGCTCGCGGAACTCCGCCTGCTCGGTGGCGCTCGGCAGGTGGCCGTTGATCAACAGGTAGCTGATCTCGGTGAACTGCGCATGGCCGGCGATCTGCTCGATCGGGTAGCCGCGGTAGCGCAAGATCCCCTCATCGCCGTCGATGAACGTGATCTCGCTCTCGCACGCCCCGGTGTTGCCGTAACCCGGGTCGAGCGTGATGTAGCCGCTGCGGGAGCGCAGCTGGCTGATGTCGATCGCCTTCTCGCCTTCCGAGCCGACGACGACGGGCAGTGAATATTCGGTTCCGTCGAGGATCAAACGGGCGGGCGCGGGCTTCTCGGCCGCCGGGGCCTCCTCGACCATCAGACTTGTGCTTTCCGGAGACATGGGGTCCATTCCTCTCCTCGACCACGGTCGAGGACGATTATGCTACGTCGACATCCTACTCCCGCTCCGATCTCCCTGCAAGAAACCTGCAAGGAAAAAACGACCGCCGAGTTCCTCTCCGTCTTTCGAAAGAAGGAGCTTACAGCTCCCGCAGCGCCGTCGCGATCGGCAGCCGCGCGGCGCGGATCGCCGGAAAGAATCCGCCGATCAGTCCCATCACCAGCGCGTAGGCGATCGCCCAGCCGAGCAGCCGCGGCGTCACCGCGAACGCGAACGCCACCTGGCTGAAGCTCTGCCAGTTGATCGTCG
>DASYKS010000015.1:0-60850 GCA_035995205.1 Thermoanaerobaculia bacterium | reverse complement strand
CGCGCTACTTGCTGAGCTGAACCCACACCAATCACAGGCCCGCTATTTCGGCCGCCGCCGCGAGGCGCGGCGTGGGCTTCGCCTATCTGCGCCACGGTCGAGTGAGCGAACGATCCGCTGGTTTCCGCTCAACGAGTCGAGAGGATGCTCGGCATCAAGAAAATTTCCTCTTTCCGCCATAAAGAATCATGAGCCACCGCGCAAAACCGACGCTTTCAGGACAGGAACTAGCTAGTCACGAGCGATTCAAGAGCGGGTCGAGTGCACCGTCGTGTGGTAAGGCCGCCGCGTGACGCAGGATGGCACGCACAACCAACTCAAGAGTGCCGAGAGCCGAGAACGCGTCCTCCTGATCTAAGGGGAGATGGCCATCGTGAACTAGACGTGAGCGCATGCCGTACAGCCAACCGATCCTGAGCTTCTGCTTCACGATCTCAGCCGGACGGTTCACGTACGTGGCGAGGAATTCACCGATAGGCTTGATGTCTCTCGTGTCGACCATCGGGAAGACTTCGAGAGCCGTCCAGAGCCAGAGGAATGCCTCCTCTCCAGGAGGTTGCGATAGTGCGCGGGCAACCAAGCGAGACATCAACCCAAACCGCTCCCTCAGGTCGGCGTTTGCGTTGATGGCGGTCGAAGCTGAGGCGTACTCCCTGGCTATGCCGGCGGACGCCAATTCGATGGGCATCACTGCCCGCATAACCACACCGAGATGCGAATCGGAGGGGCCGCCTCGCAACCACCCACGGAACAGAAGTGTACGGAAGAGGTCAGTGCTGTAGACAGCGGTGAGAATCGCGATGACGCGATCGAGTGCAGCAGTGCATTCTGCTTGCGTTTCGTGCCGGCTCCGACGGGTTCGCGCGGTGAGGACAAGGTGCTGGACCTTCGTGTCGAGCACGACGGGCGGCTGAATGGGGAAGCAGTACTCTGCATCCTTCACAGCGGCGACAACTGCCGGCTTGTACTCGCTAGGAAAGTACGTACGGTGGTCGCGAAAGAGCTCGACTTTCACTTCACCACAAACGCACTTGAGTGGGGCGCCCACAGCTGGGTCGCAGCGATAGATCGCGATGAAGTAGTGGTAGCTGTTATCTACTGTCCCAATCACAGTCGTCGGTTCTAGTGACAGCTGCTTAAGACTTCTCTTCACCGGCGACGGCCGCACGAAGCCCTCCAGTGGGTGGACATAGCCAATGGGAGGCACCGTAGGCTGCGCCTCGAGGGGCAACGGATTCTACACCCGAGTTGAAGGTTGGTCGCGCGCCAAACTGAGCATCGCTGACGCCCAATCGGAGTAGCAAGCGGCAGGGCGATCGGAGTGTTGTGCCCTCCGCAGCAGCCTGTTTCCACAAGTCGTGCAGTGCCTTAGCCGATGCACCCACTGCTGCGGCACCCGCGAATGGATCATGACCATAAAGAGCACCCGCTGCTGCCAGCATGCCCATGGCCATCGGGAATGTTGTGAGCGAACCTCGGCATTTCGAGATGAACAAACGGAGCCGAGCATGCTGGGCGGACTTGACGAGTTCGTCAACGGCCGCCGATACGCGAGCCCGCGACTCCTGGACGTGCTGGGGAGTGAGATGGTATCCCGTCGCAAGTGCTTTGAATGCCACCTGAAACTCGCGCAACTCGTCCTGGTGGTCCACAAGAAGAGATTCGAAGTCCGCCGGAGTCATGCCATCTACCAACGGAAGCTCAAAGTCCAAGACAGCCATCGCTGCGTCTAGAGAGGCAAGCGCAGCGGCGCCGAGCGAGAGGTCGGCAAGCGCTCCCAACTCTCGCGAGCGCGGTTGGCGCGAGAAGCCGATCTGTGGCGCAGGTGCAACGAAAACATTGCCCGCGGCGAACGCTTTGGGTGCCTCATCGAGGATAAACCGTGGGACGTCTTCCGGCATTAGGGACGCATAGCCGAGCGTCGGAACGAATCTACGCCCGCTCTGGTTGGCAACAATCGTGCCGAAGAAGCCGATATAGCCCCAAGCGCAATCGATATCGATGTCCAAGGGGAGCCAGTGTTCTACCCAGCGCGCTGGGGACAGAGGACCATGGTAGATGAGATCAACAGGCACACCGGTCAAGGCCAGTCGCCGATAGACCCAGCGCATCTCGGCAGGCGAGGTAACAGCGACGAAGATCGGATGAACTCCCTGGTGTCGGCCATGAAGCAGCCTTCGAACGAAGTTGCCGCGCGCCCAACAGTCGAATGTTATTGCTAGCTCCTCAGGCAAGTCCCTCATCCATGAGAGGCAAGCGTGATAGGACGGAAGCCGAACGTTAGCCTGAAGGCTCAGTTGGCCATTGTCATAAGGTGCGTCGCCGCGCTTACGACGCTTCTTGATCTTCTTGGGCATGGGCAGTTGAATCCACCGTCGCTCAACATTCAGAGCTTAATCTGGACTGCGAGGGAGCCGTGGAGGTCCGCATCTTCGGCGGAATCGCCTCGCTCGGTGGTTTAGAGCCAAACTATGGTTCGTCTGAAGGCTGATCCAAAACTCCGGCGTCGTGTCGAATGCCTGTGCTAAAAGCCAAGCGGTTCCAGGGGTAATGCCGCGCTGGCCACAACAATCTCGTTGATCCTCTGTACCGGGATCCCCAGGTGCTCTGATAGGACAACTTGGGTTAGGCCCAGCGGCTGAAGAAACTGCTCCTGAAGAATTTCTCCTGGATGGCTGAGGATACGGTTTTCGGGAAGCATGACTTACCTCTCAGCCGCAATGGTAGTCGACGATCCGAGCTTCGTGGACCTCCTGATCTTCATGAAACGCGGTTCCGAATGTGCGCCTTGGCCTGCTCCCAATCCATGAAACTGGCCTCGCCCGCTTCGATCTGCCGATCTCGCTCGCGGAGAACCTCGTCGTGCCAGGCGGGAGACTCCAAGAGGGCGGCGTTGCGGCTCAAGTCTTCCCAGAGCGCCTCCATGGTTTGGAGCTTCTCTTCGACGGACATCTCACTAAGGGGTAGGGCTTGGGCCAGGTTCATGCCGAGATCGTAACTCAAGGAGCGTTGGCGCCGCAGCCTGGTGACACGAAACTCCCCCTCCCCCTTCCTTTCCCTTCCCCACCTGCCTACCATTCCCTCACCATGCGAGCGAGCGATCTGCGAGAGCTGACGGCAGTCATGCGGCGCGCGGCCCAGGCATCCCGGGCGCGCAAGCACGATCTGGAAGCGGCGATGGGGGTGAGTCACGGCCGGATGGAAGATCTGTGGTCCGGGACGCTGGAGTTGAAGGTGCGCCATCTCGTGGGGTTGGCGGAGCTTCTGGAGGTTCCTCCGGCCGAGATTCTCGCGGCGGGATGTCCCCACGCTCAAGCCGCGGGGCGCCGCCTTTCCGACTGGATCGGCCCGGTCGAGCCGCCGTTCGCGGCACGGCGCGCCGAACAGGAGAGTGCCGCCGCGGAGGCCGAAGACGAGCGGCTGCGTCGGTTAATGCGCGAGGAAATCGCCGCTGCGTTGGGCTCCAAGGCTCGCGGCAAGGCGAAGTAGCTCCTCGCCGATTCCTACGCGCCGTGGCGAGATCGGCCCGACGCCGCGTCCGATTTTTGCACGGTGCGTCCGAAAATCGGATGGGCGGTCCGAAATCTGCGTAGTGAGCCCCGGATAGCGCTAAGAATCCGCCGGACGACGGTAATGCGTCCGATTTCAGGAAGGTCGGTCCGAGAACTGCGTAATGCGTCCGGCAATTGCGTTACGCGTCCGGCGATTGGGCCTCAGGTCCGAGGATTCGGCAAGAAACGGACTACTCCCGCTTCGGCGCGGCCACTTCCGTAGTTACGTCACGGAGGACTAAGCCGCGTGAAGCGAACGGATAACAAGCTCCTTCACACGGTGAATTGGCTTCGAGAGCTTTTCCGTGGTGATCAGCTCGGAGGCGTTCCCGGCGAGCGCCGCCGCGACGTGTAGTGCGTCCATGGCTGCGAGCCCGTAGGTCTCAGCCTGAAAAGCAGCGGATTGCAGCAGGCTTTTTGTCGGTTCGACCCAAACCGTCGCCAGAGCAAAGAACGAACGGTAGAACTCAGCTTCGCGGTCGCGCCGGTGAAAGCGAGCCTTCGGCAAAACTTCGAGACTGAGGAATGAGCTGGCGACAAAGGCGCGGGACGGGTCGTCGAGTACCGCTCGCGCCGGGATGGTGTCCTTCACGTCGCCGACATACGCTGCGATCAATACTCCGGCGTCCACGAAGGTGAGGATCAGGATTCTTCTCCTAATCCCCCGCGCCTCTCAGCGACTTCGCGCTGGATGCCTTCCCAGTCGAGGAGCTCGCCCCCTGACTCAATGTGAGCGCGGCGGAGCTCGACGAGTTTCTTACCCAAGGGAGTCCGCGGCACGTACGCGTCGAGATCGGCAAGGGCTTCGGCCCGCGGGTCATCGATCTTCTTGGCGGCGACTGCCATAGCTCAGCAATCGTAGCATGCACCCCGGGGACCGAGGCCTGCCCGGCCCCCGGAGTCCTTCGCCTCGTTCGCCTCTACTCCCGAGGCGCCGGGATGCTTGGCACGACCACCTTCTTCCGCGGGTTCTTCGCCAGCTCGGCGAGCAGGACTTCGATCGCTTTTTCGAGCGTCGGGTCTTGGCCTTTGGCGACTAGGTCGGGGCGGTCGATGACCTCGATGTCGGGGCTCACTCCTTCGTTTTCGACCGCCCAGTTGCCGTCCGTGTCGAGGAAGCGGAACTGGGGGACGAGGACGAAGCCGCCGTCCATGAGCGGCGGGTTGCCGGAGAGGCCGATCAGTCCGCCCCAGGTGCGGGTGCCGATCAGCGGACCCAGGCCCATCTTCTTGAAGTAGTAGGGGAAGGCGTCGCCGCCCGAGCCGGCGCTCCAGTTGATCAGGCAGGCCTTCGGGCCGGGGTTGACGAAATCGGGCGTCGTGCCCGGCTCTTCGCCGCGGCGCACCCAGTAGTTGAGCAGCGGGCGCGAGAGCAATGCGATCATCGAGTCCGGGATGAACCCGCCGCCGTTGTAGCGGTCGTCGAGGATCAGCGCCTCTTTGTCGACTTGGGGGTAGAAGTGCTTGAACAGCTCGCGGTTGCCTTCCACCGCGGTGTTCGGCAGGTGGATGTAGCCGATCCTGCCGCCGGTCGCCTTTTCCACCCGGCGGCGGCTGGCGTCCACCCAGGCGAGGTAGCGCAGATTTTGCTCGCTGGTGATCGTCGAGACCTTCTCTTCGTGCGCGCCTTCGGTCGTCGGCTTCTTGTTGAGCAGGAGCGTGACGGTCCGGCCGCCTTTGTTTTCGAGCAGGCGGTAGAAGTTGTCTGTGCCTTTGGTCGAGATGCCGTCGACGCTAAGAATCAGCTCGCCTTCCTCGGCATGCACGCCGGATTCGGTGAGCGGCGAGCGGAAGTCTTCGTGCCAGTTCTCGCCGGGGAAGATCTCGGCGATTCGGAAGTAGCCGGACGGATCGGCCACGATCTCGGCGCCGAGCAGGCCGCCGTCTTTCCGCTCGACCGGCGACCACTCCGGCCGCCGCTCGAGATAGGTGTGACCCGCGCCCAACTCGGCCAGGATCTCGTTCAAGATCCAATCGAGATCGTTGCGGCTCGAAAGGTAGGGCATCAGCTCGCCGTAGCGCTTGATGATGGCGGGCCAGTCGCGGCCGTGGAGGTTCGGGTCGTAGAACCAATCGCGGACCAGCCGCGCGGCGTCGCGGTAGATCTGTGCCCACTCCTCGCGTGGCACGCTCCGGACCTGCAGGTGGGACAGATCGAGCTTCTCGTCGGTCTTTTGATCCGCCACGGCGTCGACGAAACCGTAGCCTCCACCTTGGGCGAACAGGATCTTCTTGCCGTCCGCCGAGAGCGTGTAGTCGTCGACCCGCGCGAGGACGCTTTTTTCTTCCCGCGCTTCGAGACCGTAGCGGAACAGCTGGGTCGTCCTCGGGTTGATCTGCTTCAGGTAGAACACCGCGTCGGTCGAGGCGGAGAGCGAACGGTAGGCGCCGGAATCGCCCGGGATCGCCCGGACGCGACCGTCGAAGCCGTCGAAATCGATCTGGATCTTCGTCAGCTTGGGCGTTTCGGCCGTCTTCGAGGGACCGGTCGACTCCTCGTCGCTCTGCGGCGGGAAGAGCGCCGGGGTGTCTTTGGCCAGCGTGCCGACGTAGACGCGGGTCGGATCGGTGTAGAGGTACTGGGTCTCGAAGCCGCTGAAGGTGAGCGTGAAGTCGCGGTTCGACAGGAAGTAGAGATAGCGACCGCGCGGATCCCAGACCGGCTCGAAGTCCGAGGCGCCGCTGTCGGTCAGCTGCCGCGCCTTGCCTTCGTCGAGCGCGTAGATCCAAATCGAGTTCAGGTGGTTCGCGCCGGTCTTCGGGTAGGCGAGGAAGCGGCCGTCCGGCGACCAGCGGTAGAGCTCGATCGTGCCGAAGCGGGAAGAATCCGCGTCGCGCACCTTGCCGGTTTCGACGTCGACGATGCGCAGGCGGGCCTTCTTGTCGCCGAAGGCCAGCTTCTTCGAGTCGGGCGACCAGACCGGCGCGAAACGCCAGACGTCGCCGTCGGTCGTCACCCGCCGCTCGGCGCCGTTACCGTCCGCCGGGCGGACGTAGACCTCGTACTCTCCCGAGCGGTCGGAGAGGTAGGCGATCCATTTGCCGTCCCGCGACCAGCTGGCCGACATTTCGCGAATGCCCGGGGTGGCGGTCAGGTTGCGGATCTCGCCTTTCTCGGCCGGCACCGTGAACAGGTCGCCGCGCGCGGTGAGCAGGGCGCGTTTCCCCGTCGGGGAAGGCTGGGCAGCTTCGACACTCTTGGACAGGTCGACGAAAGAAGGCACCGCCTCGGGGAAATCGCCCGAGACGCGGATCGGCACCTTCGCCGTTTCGCCGCGCTGCGGATCGAACAGCCAGATCCAGCCGCCCGCCTCGTAGACGATCGCGTCGGGTCCGCCGCTCGGCCAGAGCACGTCCCAATCGCCGTTCGTCACCTTGGTCGCCGCCTTGCTTCGCAGGTCGTAGGCGAACAGGTTGAGCGTGTGGTCCTTGTCGGAGGCGAAGAAGATCTGATCGCCCATCCAGACCGGCCACATCTCGTTTTCGGGCGTTTTGGTGATCTGTTCGGCGGTGTCCTTGGCGAAATCGTAGATCCAGACGTCGGGCGTCCGGCCGCCGCGGTGGCGTTTCCAGTTGCGGAACTCGCGGCTGATCGGCGTGTAGGCGAAGCGGCCGCCGTCCGGCGAAAACGTCCCCGCGCCCCCTTCCGGCATGCGCAGCGGCTCTTCCATGCCGCCCGCGGCGGGCACCGTGTAAGGCCGGCCGAGCCGCTCGTCGTAGCCGGTCCGGTTGGCGCGGAAGACGATCTTCTTGCCGTCCGGCGTCCAATCGAGGATCACGTTGTCGTAGCCGCCGCGCAGCGGCAGCTCCCCGATGTCGTTCCTGAACGTCAACTGCCGCGGCTCGCCGCCGTCCGCCGATACCACGTAGACCTGCCGGGTGCCGGTGTATTCGCCCGAGAAGGCGACCTGGCGACCGTCGGGCGAGAGCTTGGGAAACAGCTCCTGCCCGGGGTGCGAGGTCAGCCGCCGCGCCTCGCCGCCCGCGCGGGGGACGATCCAGACGTCGCCGGCATAGACGAAGACGATTCGGTCGCGCGAGACGTCCGGCGTGTGGAGCATGCGGGAGTCCCCGTCCGGTTGGGCCGAGGCGGAGAGCGGGGAGGCGAGCGCGATCAGCAAGGCGACCAGGCCGGGGAGTGGCGAGAAACGATCTTTCTTCACAGGCATTCCTTTCCGGAGGGGGGCGACACGAGACGGCCGATCCTGTCTTTACGAGGCGCAGGAACGCAAGTTGCCTCGACAGGCCTCACCCCCCAGCCCCTCTCCCTGGGTGCGCGGGCGTCTCGCCCGCAATTGGCGGGCCGGAGGCCCGCGTAGCAGGAAGGTCGGGGATGATGGCTGTCACCGGATAGGATGGCGATCATGCAGCCCCCTCGGATCGTGCGCTTTGAGGACGTAGCCTCCGCCCCGTGGAAGAACGGCGGCGGCCAGACTCGCGAGCTGTTGGTCTGGCCCGAGGGCGAAGGATGGCGCCTGCGGATCAGCGTGGCCGAGATTCGGCGCGACGGGCCGTTCTCTTCGTTTTCCGGCGTCACCCGCTGGTTCGCCGTGGTGGCGGGAAAGGGCGTGGTGCTCCGGTTCGGCTCCGAGGAGCGAAGACTCTTCCCGGGTAGCGATCCGCTGCGGTTCGACGGGGCCTGGGCGCCCGGCTGCCGGTTGATCGACGGACCGACGAGCGATCTCAACCTGATGATCTGCGAAGGCCGGGGCACGATGGCGACGGTGCGGCAGGACAAGCCCTGGGCGGAGCCTTTCATCCATCGGGGCCTGTTCACCCGGGTTCCCGGCCGGCTCGTGCCCGAGACCGGCGAGCCGGCGGCGCTGCCGGCGAATTCTCTCCTCTGGCAGCCCGAGGCGAGCCCCGGCGCCTGGCGCTTCGAGCCCGCTTCCGGCATACCCGAAGGCGCGGCCGTCGCCTGGTGGCTGGGCTATAGCCCCGACTAAAATCGCGTCTCCTCGTAGCGGTCAGCTTCTCGGAAAGAGATAGCATGTCCGTGATTGTGTGGATGCTCCGCCCGAGAGGGGGCGCCACCGCCGGGGAGGCGCGGAATGAAAGTCGTCCGAGAGATCGCCGGGTCGATGGTCTGGCTCGCCGCCGCGAGCCTGCTCGCGGGAGCCTGCGCGCCGAAGCCGGCCCCCGTCGTGGTCCCGACCCAAAGGGCGCCCGCGGCCCCCGCTCTCGCCTGCGAAGAGGTCGCGGGGCTCGGCGCCCTGTTCGCGCCGGGCGGAGGCGTGCTGTTCGGCGAGATGCACGGGACGGAACAGAGCCCGGCGTTCGTCGCGAACGCGGTCTGCCTCGCTCTCTCGGCAGGCCTTCAGGTCACCATGGCGCTGGAGATCCCGCGCGAGGAGACCTCGAGGGTCGATGTTTTTCTCGCTTCGGCCGGAGGGGAGAAGGACCGCGAAGCGCTCTTGGCCGGCCCGTTCTGGCGTGCCGACTACCAGGATGGGCGGCGCAGTCAGGCGATGTTCGCTTTGCTGGAGCGCTTGCGCCAGTTTCACCGGGACGGAAAACCGGTTCGCGCCGAGCTGCTCGACCGGGCCGTGCAGACGCCGACCTCCGCCGAGCGCGATCGACGCCTGGCCGAAGCGCTGGGCGAGGCCTTCGACAAGACCCCGGACGGCGTCGTGATCGGTCTGCTCGGCGACGTGCACACGCGGGTTCGCGGCGGCGTTCCCTGGGATCCCAACTACGTGACCGCGGGGTCCCTCCTGTTGCAACAGAAGCCCGAGCTCCGCCTGACGACGCTGCTGGTCTCGTATCGCGGCGGAGAGGCCTGGATCTGCCTCACCGCCGAGGCGTCCAGCTGTCAGATCCGATCGGTCAAAGGCCGCGCGGGAGCCCAGGCGGACGGGATAGAAATCTTTCCTGAGATCACCAACGGCCACAACGGCGTTTACTACGTGGGAGATCTCCACGCCTCTCCGCCGATGGTTGCGGCGAATCTCCAGCCGCGACCTTAGGAAGGCCCGCCCCATCAGGCTTCTCGAACCCCTACGGCGCCGTTGTGGCCAATGCCGAAAGCTCGGCGATCGGGCGGATGACGCCGCCCCGGACGACGTAGCGCACCTGCCGGAGATTGCGGATCGCCGCGGCCGGATCGGCGCCGACGATCAGCAGGTCGGCGAGCTTGCCTTTCTCGATCGTGCCGATCTCGGCGGAACGTCCCAGGGCGCGGGCGCCGCCTCGGGTTGCGGAGATCAAAACGTCGTTCGGGGTCATGCCCGCCGCCTGCATCGCTTCCATTTCGGCGTAGATCGAGGGGCCGTGGAGGGTGAGAGGATTGCCAGCGTCCGTGCCCATCGCGATCGTGATTCCGGCGGCGGCCACCTTGGTCAGATTCTCGGCTCCGATCCGTTCCCGCGCGGCGTTGCGCTCGCCCCGCACGCGGATCTGCTCGGCGGTCCGCCCGGGGGCGACTTTCGCGGTCTCCGCGACCCGCGCTCGGGTGACCGGATCGACGCAGTGGTTCGGATCGTCGATCTCGGGAGCCTTACCCGCGAGCGCCCCTTCGAACATCCGCTGGTAGCCCGCGCCGACCGTGAGGGTCGGGATGTAGATCACGTTTTTCTCTTTGGCGAGGCGGAGGAACTCCTCGTCGACGGGCAGATCCGTGACGCTGTGGACCAAAACCGCGACCCCGTCGCGGAGCGCTTCTTTCGCCTCCTTGAGCCCGGTCGCATGGACGATCAGGGGAAGCTTCTTCGCCGCGGCTTCCTCGGCCGCCGCGCGAACGACCGCCGCCATCTCGTCGAACGGGCGCTCTTCTTCGGCCACGATGAACCAGATCTTCACCGCGCGGCTGCCGCGCGCGGCGAGCCAGCGCACGCCCTCCCGGGCGGCGTCGGCGTCCTTCAAGAAGATCATCTGCCGCTCGGCCGGCAGGTTCAGCCAATGGTCGATCGTCGTGAGCAAGGGACCCGCCGCGACGACGTGAGGCGCGAGCGTGTCGTCCTCGGCCTTGGCCGATAGGTCGAGAGTCCAGGGAAAGCCGCCGACGTCGAATACGGAAGTCACGCCGGAGCAGAGCTGCGAACGGTAGAAGCGCTCCGGATGGGCCGCGAGATCGGCGATCGTTTCGGCGTAGGTATGCCGGTCGCGCACGTCGAGCGCGTCGGGCCGGGCATCGGCCCAACCGGTCTGGGAAAAATGAACGTGAGCGTCGATCAGCCCAGGCGTGAGCCACTGGCCCTTGACGTCGAGCACGTCAACGCCTGAGGGCACCGGGCAGGCCGCCCGCGATCCGGCGCAATCGATCTTCCCCTCCCGCAGGACGACCACGGAATCGGCAATCGAAGCCGCGCCGGTCCCGTCGATCAGGGTCGCTCCGACGAGGGCCTTGGGGGGCGGCGGCACCCCGGGTAGCGCCTGGAACGCGGTCGAGATGGCGATCTTCCACCCGGCGGGCGTGGCGAGGAAGACCCGCTCGGAGAGCCCCGACTGCTCGACCGTCCCATAGCGCACGCGATAGCGGTAGGTGCCGTAAACGAGCCCCGGGCGGACGGGGGTGAGGTGAATATCCTCGGCCTCGATCTTGTCGGGCCATCCCGTGCCCACCCCCGCCGCGAATTCGGCGAAACCGACCGCCATGCCGTCCGGCCCGGTGCGCGCGAAGCTCTCCTCCGGCAGATAGCAGGCGAGATAGGCGTCCTTGTCCTTCCTCCGGATCGCTTCGAGGTTCGCCTCGAACACCTTGCGCGCCGCCGTGAGGTCGGCGGAAGAATCGGCCGCGGGCTCGACAGCCGCCGCGGGCGAAGCGAGGAGTAGCAGCAGGACTGCGAGCTGGAAGCGGCGGCCGAAGGCGCGATTCATCACGGTCTCCCTGTGGTTTCGGGAGACTCTATCAATCGGTAATCGAGGGTCGAGGACGATTCGGAGCCGCGGGGAAGGCGACGAGCTGCGGAGGGGGGTTGGCTCCTCGGGAGGGATTTGAACCCCCAACATTTCGGTTAACAGCCGAACGCTCTACCATTGAGCTACCGAGGAAAATCAAGCGGAACCGCGGGTGAGCCTGGGCTCACCGGAGCGCGGATTCTAGGGGGCGCCCGGAGGAGTTGTCAATTTCCGGGCTCCGCGCCCGCGGTCGATCGGGGTCCACCGCGTCTCGGGAAAGCCGGATAAGATCGACGAGCGTCGATAAGCTCGGACCTCATCCCAAAGGAGACATCCTGTGATCCGCCCCTACCTCTCTCGGCTTCTGCTCAGTCTTGCGACGGTCGCCCTCCTGGCTCCCGCCCCCGCTTCGGCCCAGCCTTTCGGGGCTTGGTTCACGATGTCGGGTACCCCGCAGCACGGCTATATCCGTATCCCGCATAGCGCCGCGCTGAATCCGACCAACCGCTTCACGTTCGAGGCGTGGGTGGCCGTGACGGATCCTGGCGGTTGCAGCTCGATCGCCGGAAAGAGCTTCACCCAGTCTTGGTGGGTCGGCGTGTGCGGCACGACGCTACGCTCCTATCTCAAAGGAACGTCCTCGCTACGAGACGGCGGGGTCATTCCTCCCGGCGCGTGGACGCATATCGCGGTCGTGTTCAACGGCACCCGGAGAATGCACTACATCAACGGCGAGCTGGTCTTGAACGTTCCGGAGACCGGCCCGTTGACCACCAGCACGTCCGAAATGCGGATCGGGAGCGACTTCAACTTCCCGAAGACCCCCCACGGTGCGATCGACGAGGTCCGGTTCTGGAGCATCGCGCGAACCCAGGCGCAGATCCGCCAATTCATCAATCAGCGCATCAACACAGCGCAGGCCGGCCTGATCGGAGTCTGGGCGCTCGATGGCAGCGGCGACGACGTGGTGGGTACCCGGGACGGCTCGGTGCAAGGAGTGGGAACGGGATTCCTCACCTTCCCGGTGGCGATTTCCTGCAACCCGGTTGTGCTTACGGGTGTCCTTCCGACCGCGCTCTGCTTGCAAGATCGATTTGTCGTGACCGGTAAATACCGGACCGGCGCTCCCGGCACGGCCGAAACGGCCGAATCCGCTCCGACCTCGACGTTGAATTCCGGAGTTCTCGCCTTCCCGGATCCGGATACCTGGCAGGTGCTGGCGAACGTGATCGACGCCTGCTCCACCAGCGGCAAGTTCACCGTGGCGCTCTCCTCCCCTTCGAGCCTGTTCCAGCGCCTGGAGGTCTTCGACATCCGCGCCGGGGTCGCGAAGATCTACTTCCGCTACCCCGGTCCGCCCGCGGCGCCGGTGATCGACACGACCTCGTTCGCGACCTGCCCTCTGTAGGCTTATGGCCCGGAGCGCGGGAGCCCAAGCTTCCCGTCGCTCCGGGGCGGCCTCACTTCAAGGCCCGCCCCTTGGTTTCGATCACCCACGGCAGCAGGGCGAGGCCGATCAGGGGTACGAAACCGACGTAGAACAGGGCGCGTAGCGCGCTGGTGAGAGAATTGGCACCCTGCGAGGCGATTGTGCCGACGAGGATCGGCCCGATCGCCGCGAGGATGCGGCCGACGTTGTAGCAAAAGCCCGCTCCGGTGCCGCGCAGGCGCGTGGGAAAAAGCTCCGGCAGGTAGTAGGTGAAGCTGCCGAAGACGCCGAACACCGTGAGGCCGATCAGGAAATACATCGCGAGCCGCGTGGTCGGTTCGAGGTCGAGCCCGAACGTCGCGAGGATCGCTGCGCCCGAGCCGAGAAAATAGATCGCGAACATCGTCTTGCGCCCGAAGTACTTGGCGAACGGGATAGTGAGCAGCGTGCCGATCAGCCCGCCGAGGTTGAAGTAGTTGGTCGCCAGGCGCTTCCATCCTTCGACCAGGGCGAGCGTGGCCGCCTTTTCCATTCCCTGGAGCGCCGCCGAAGCTTGGGCGAGACCGGTTGCGATCACCGGGATGAACGCGTTGCAGCTCCACCACATCACGAGCGCCACGAGCGCCATCAGGAACCCCGAGAGGGTGAGCCTCTTGTGCTCGGAGTCGAACAAATCGGCCAAGCGCGGCGGCGGGGCTTTGGCCGCCGTGCTCTTCCACAGTTCGGGTTCTTTTACGAACAGGCGGACCAGAAACGCGGCGGCGGCCGGGATCAACCCGCACAGGAAGACGTAGCGCCAGGAGGTCTCGGGCACGGAGCGGAACAGGTCGCCCGCGATCCGGTAGTTGACGAACGTGGCGAGGAACAGCCCCATCGGGGCCGAGGTATAGAGGAGCGCGCCCGCCTCGACCCGCCGCGATTCCGGAACCACCTCGGCGACCATTGCGGCACCCGCCGCCCACTCGCCTCCAATGCCGAAGCTGGAGATCAGACGGAACAGCAACAGCACCCAGATGTTCGGCGCAAACGCGCAGGCCGCGGTGCCGAAGGCGTAGAGCAGCATGGTGAACAGAAGCGTGCGCGTGCGGCCGATCCGGTCGGCGATCTGGCCGAAGACGATGCCGCCGACCGCCCAACCGACCAGCAGCACCGAGGTCAACAGGCCGGTCCAGCGCAGCGTCGCGGCCTTCGCCTCGGGCGAGCCGATCGTGAGCCCCAGGAGCGTAGGCACGCAATTGGGAGCGACGAAATTGAACAGCAGGCCGTCGAAGACGTCGAAGCCCCAGCCGAGCCAGGCGGCGAAGAGGACCGTCCACTGGTAGCCGTTCATCCCCCAGACGGTACGGCCGGGCGCTACGGTGGTCATGGGCAAAGCCTCCGGAAAGTGGCGGGGAGTCTATCGGCTACACTGCGGAAGTGAGCACTCCCCGCGCCGACGATCTCTTTCTCTCTCTCACCCCCGAGCGGGTGCTCGAAGCGGTCGAGGCGGGCGGCCACGCGGTGACCGGCCTCTGCTATCCCCTGAACTCGTTCGAAAATCGGGTCTACGAGGTGGAGCTTGCCGACCGCTCGCGGGTGATCGCGAAGTTCTACCGGCCGGGGCGCTGGAGCGAGGAGCAGATCCTCGCCGAGCACCGTTTTCTCGAAGACCTCGCGGCCGACGAGATCCCGGTGGTTCCGATGCGCCGATTCGCAAACGGCTCGACGCTCGCGACGATCGAGGAGATCTGGTATTGCCTCGCCGACCGCCGCGGCGGCCGGGCGCCCGCCGAGCTGAACGACGAGCTCGCGCTCCGGCTCGGCCGGCTGGTCGGCCGGTTGCACAACGTAGGCGCCCGGAAGCCGGCCGCGCCGCGCATCCGGATGACGGCCGATGCGTTCATCCGGGATGCGCTCGCCTGGCTCGCGGCGCACGGGACGTTGCCCGAGCATCTGGAAGAGCGCTACCGGGCGGCTGCCCTGGGCATCGCCTCGGCGGTCGACAAGGTGCTCCTCGGGGTGCCGATCTTCCGAATTCACGCCGACCTCCATCTCGGCAACCTGCTGGAGCGCGACGGCCTGCTCCACATCATCGATTTCGACGACATGGTCGAAGGGCCGGCGGCGCAGGATCTCTGGCTCGCCCTGCCCGGCCGCGACGCCGAAACGGTCGCGCGGCGGGATCTGTTCCTCGACGGCTACCGCCAATTCCGCGAGTTCGACCGCTCCTGGCTCGCCCTGATCGAGCCGCTGCGCGGCCTGCGCCTGATCCATTACGCGACCTGGCTCGCGCGCCGCTGGCACGATCCGGCGTTCCCCGCCGCTTGGCCCTGGTTCGGCACGGCCGACTACTGGAACCGAGAGACCGAGGATCTCGAAGAGCAGCTCGCGGTCATCCGCGGCGAGGTCGAAGCGGCGCGAATCGAGGACGATCGTGCCGCGGGCCGCGAGGTCGAGATGAAAGACGAGGCTCCCGAGCTGACCAACAAGGACTTCTTCTGGGATTGGGAAGGGAACTGAAGCCCCAAATCTGGTAGGTTCCCGCACCGTTTGAACGGGCTGTCGGAACGATCCTCGGAGGGGGCGGTCATGGAAATCTACGAAAACATCCTCGAAACGCTCGGCAATACGCCGCTGGTCAAGCTCGCGCGTTTCTCTCCCACGGGCGCCACGCTCGCGGCGAAGGTCGAGTCGTTCAATCCCGGTTCGAGCGTCAAGGACCGGATCGGCATCGCAATGATCGAGGCGGGGGAGCAGGCCGGCTTGTTGAAGCCCGGCGGCACGATCGTCGAGCCGACCTCCGGCAATACGGGAGTGGGGCTCGCGATGGCCGCCAATCTCAAAGGCTACAAGCTG
This sequence comes from Thermoanaerobaculia bacterium, assembly GCA_035995205.1. Classification (GTDB taxonomy): domain Bacteria; phylum Acidobacteriota; class Thermoanaerobaculia; order Multivoradales; family UBA5704; genus DASYKS01. Next base: position 45,199 of record DASYKS010000015.1, on the reverse strand, counting down.
ATCTGCACCTGCGCGGACAAGATCCCGAAAGAAAAAGTCGCGATCCTCGAAGCCTACGGCGCCAAGGTGCTGACCTGCCCGACCAACGTCGACGCGACCGATCCGCGCTCGTATTACAAGGTGGCCGAGCGAATCCGCGACGAGGAAGGTGCGTACCTGCCCTATCAGTACTACAACCAGGCGAACCCGGAGGCTCATTACCAGAGCACCGGCCCCGAGATCTGGCGCCAGACCGACGGCAAGATCACCCACTGGGTGGCCGGGGTCGGCACGGGCGGCACGATCAGCGGCGCCGCGAAGTTCCTGAAGGAGCAGAACCCCGAGATCCGGGTGATCGGGGTCGATCCGATCGGCAGCGTCTATCGGTACTACATCGAGCACCGCGAGCTGCCGCCGCAGGAAACCATCCACCAGTACCTGATCGATGGCATCGGCGAGGACTTCATGCCCTCGACCGTCTGGTGGGACTACATCGACGAGATCGTCAAGGTCGACGACAAGAGCGCCTACCGCGCGACTTGGGATCTCGCCCGCCAGGAGTCGATCTTCACCGGCTCCTCCGGAGGCGCCGCGGCCGAAGGGGCGCGCCGCATCGCCCGCGAGCTGCCTGAAGAGGCCCTGGTGGTCACCCTGTTCCCCGACGCCGGCGACCGCTATCTCTCGAAGCTCAACGAAGAGTGGATGCGCGACAAGGGCCTGCTGGACTAGACCCACGGCCTGTCGGCCGATCCTTGACCCCGCCGGGGCCAGCCGGTAACCTCACCTATTCGCGCGGTGCGTTTCTCGGGAAACGTGTATCGAAAGGAATCGATGAGTCAGTCGGGTGAAGAAACAGGCGGCGAGATCCGGACGATCGGCACGATCGGAGTAATCGGCGCGGGCACCATGGGGCACGGCATTGCGCAGGTTTCGGCGCAGAGCGGCTACCGGGTGATCCTGGTCGACGTGGCCCCGGCCGCCCTCGAAAGAGGACTCGGCGCGATCGCCAAAGGGTACGAGCGCCTGGTCGGCAAAGCGAAGCTTTCGCCCGAGGAGCGCGACGCCTCGCTTGGCCGTCTTTCAGGCACCAGCGACCTCTCCGAGATCACCGGGGTCGATCTCGCGATCGAAGCGGTCGTCGAGCGGCTGGAAGTGAAGCTCGAAGTGCTGCGCGACCTCGACCGGGTCTGTGCGCCGGGTGCGATCCTCGCCACCAACACCAGCTCGATCTCGATCACCAAGCTCGCCGCCGCGACCGGCCGGCCGGAGCGGGTGATCGGGATGCATTTCATGAATCCGGTGCCGGTGATGCAGCTGATCGAAGTGATCCGCGGTCTTGCCACCGACCAGGCGACCTACGACGCGGTGGCCGAGGCGGCGCGCCGGATGGGCAAAACGCCCGTCGAGGTCCACGACGCCCCCGGCTTCGTCTCGAACCGCGTGCTGATGCCGATGATCAACGAGGCGATCTATTGCCTATACGAGGGCGTCGGCACCCCCGAGGCGATCGATCAGGTGATGAAACTGGGCATGAACCACCCGATGGGGCCGCTCGCGCTCGCCGATCTGATCGGGCTCGATGTTTGCTTGGACATTCTGCGGGTACTCCTGGAGGGTTTCGGCGATCCGAAATACCGGCCCTGCCCGCTGCTGGTCAAAATGGTCGATGCCGGTCGGCTCGGCCGGAAGTCCGGGCGAGGCTTCTACTCGTATGAATGAACTAAACGCCGGGGCTCTCGGCTCCGTCGGCGCGAGAACGAATATGTATTGTCAGGTCTGCGGCGCTTTGAATCCCGACGAACGGGAGTACTGCGCCCGCTGTCATCAAAAACTCCTGGTCCTCTCGGGGACGGTGTTCGAGGAGGAAGAGGAAGGGTACGAAGAGGGGCCGGACGAAGGCTTCTCGTTCGACGAGCACCTGCTGGAGCGGATCTCGATCCTCGAAGAAGCCGTCAAGCGCACGGCGGAGACCGTCCGCCAGCTGCTCTCCGCCCTGCACAAGCAGGAAAAGAACATCCTGATCAGCCAGACCGGTCTGTCCACTCTGCGCGAGATCCTGGAGCAGAAGAAAATCGTCGGCTGGGACGAATGGAGCGAGCTGTGGGAATCCAAGATGGACTACCAGCTGCTCGCGCTGGAAAAGCGCGAGCGTTTCGTCTCGATCAAGGAGCGGATCGCCGCGCTCCATAGCGGCGACAAGCGGAAGGTCTTTCTCCAGCACCTCGACGACGCGGAATACGCCCTGTTCGGCTTCGACATCGAGCGCGCGGTCGGGGCGCTCGAAGCGGCGTACAAGCTCGACCGCGACAACTACGAGCTGGCCTATTTCCTCGGCGAGACCTGCTTCAACGAGGGGCAGCCGGAAAAAGCGCTGGTCTATTTCGCCCGTGTTCTCGAAGTGAAGCCGGACCACTACGAGGGGCTCGTCTACAGCGGCGTCATCCACTACGAGCAGGGGGGGCACGAGCGCGCCGAAGAGCTGCTGAAGCGCGCGGTGGCGCTCTATCCCGACACGTTTTTGCCCCACTTCAGCCTCGGCGCGGTCCACGCGAGCCTGGGCAATCTGGCCAAGGCGGTGCTGTTCCTGGAGCGCGCGGTCGAGGTCGATCCGGTGCCGCAGGCGCTCTATCTGCTCGGCAGCTGCTTTTACGAGATGGGAAAGCTCGGCCCCGCGATCAAGCAGTTGCAAGAGGCGGTGCGCCACGATCCGGCGTTTGAGGAGGCCTACCACCTGCTCGGTCTCGCCTATCTCGACCGCCATTGGCACGTCAAAGCGCTCGCCGCGTTCCGCCGCGCCCAGCGGCTGAACCCCAAGAAGCTCCAGTACCAGGACATCGTGCGCTTCCTCTCCGGCCAGGCGGGCATGCCGCTGCCCGGCGTGCTCGGCGAAGCGGCGGAATGGTTCTCCAAAGGGGAAGAGCTGCGCGCCCGGGGCTCCGACAAACAGGCGCTCGCCTGCTATCGCCGCGCGCTGTCGCTCGAACCGGAGAATCCGACGCTCTTGATGTCCTACGCGATGCTCTGCCTGCATTTGGATCGCAACCAGGAGCTGGAGGCGGCGGCGCGGAAGGTGCTGGAGCAGAACCCGGGCGAGATGCTGCGCGCGACCGCCTACGCCGCGTTAATCGAAGCGCTACGCGGCCAGGGCAAGTTCCGCGAAGGCAACCGGATCGGCACCCGCTTGCTCGAAGAGGGCGTGTCCAGTTTCTCCAAGACGATCGCCTACTACGAGATGGCCTACAACCTCGCCGAGATGGAAGAGGATCTGGACCAGGCGCTCGACTACGCGCGCCAATCGCTCGAAAACGCGCCCGACGAGCTGAAACAGTTCCCGCTCGCGGCGCTCGGCTGGGTCCACTACAAGCGGAAGGAATTCGACAAGGCGATCGACTTCCTCGCCCGCTCTTCCGAGCTGGGCACCTCGTCGAACACGCTCACCCATCTCGGCATGGCGCTGCTCGCCTCGGGCGACGAAGAGAAGGCGAAGAACGTGCTCGCCCGCGCCCGGAGCCTGGAAAGCCGCCGCGGCGGTCTCGAAGATCGGATGATGGAGTGCATGCGAGATTCGACACGCATCCTCGAACGGGTCCGACGCGGGCAGCGCAAGTAGGGGCAGGCCTATGTGCCTGCCCTTCGTTTGAATTCACCCCGCCGTCATCCCGAGCGATAGTGAGGGATCTGGGGGGCGGGCGGCCTCTCATCCCTTCGCCGCGACGGGATTTAAGGCCACCCACCCACCAGATTCCTCGCTATCGCTCGGAATGACGGCTGAGGTATTTTCTACCAGTACGGATCCCGCAATGGATCTTATGCAAGGAGTCGGTATGCGCTGGAGCAAGTATTACCTTTTTACAACCCGCGAAGTGCCCAACGACGCCGAGGTCATCAGCCACCAGCTGATGGTGCGCACCGGCATGATCAAAAAAGTCGCGGCGGGGATCTACACCTACCTGCCGTTCGGATGGCGCAGTCTGTCGAAGCTGATGACGATCGTCCGCCGCGAGCTCGACGCCTCAGGGTGTATCGAGCTGTCGATGCCGGCGATCCAGCCGGGGGAGCTGTGGGTCGAATCCGGCCGCTGGGAGCGCTACGGCAAGGAACTGCTGCGGATCAAGGATCGTCACGACCGCGATTTCGTCTTCGGGCCGACCCATGAAGAGGTGATCACCGACCTGGTGCGCCGCGACGTCAAGAGCTACCGCCAGCTGCCATTCAACCTGTACCAGATCCAGACCAAGTTCAGGGACGAAATCCGGCCGCGTTTCGGTCTCATGCGCGGGCGCGAATTCTTGATGAAGGACGCCTATTCGTTCCACGCCGATGCGGAGAGTCTGGACGTCTCGTACCGCGACATGCACGAGGCGTATGCCCGGATCTTCCGCGCCTGTCAGCTCGATTTCGGCGCGGTCGAGGCCGACACCGGAACGATCGGCGGCTCGGCCTCGCACGAGTTCATGGTCGTCGCGGGAACCGGAGAGAGCGCGGTCGTCCGCTGCCCCTCTTGCGGTTACGCGGCGAACACCGAGAAGGCCGAGACTCAGCGCGGCGGGGTCGAAGACATCGAGACCCCGTCCCCCGCGGTGCCGGCCGAGCCCTACCGCACCGTCCCGACGCCGGGGCACACTTCGGTCGAGGAGGTCGCGAAGTTCCTCAAGGTGGAGCCCACCCAGGTGGTGAAGACCCTGATCTACGAGACCGAAAAGGGGATCGTGGCGGTCGCGATCCGCGGCGATCGTGAGGTGAACGAGGTCAAGCTCTTGAACTTGCTCGACGTCCAGCACCTCGCGCTCGCGAGCGAGGAGAAGGTACGCCAAGCGACCGGAGCGCCGGTCGGTTTCGCCGGCCCGGTGGGGCTGCCGGGCAGCGTCGAGCTGATCGCCGATCCGTCCGTCCGCGGCCTTTTGGGCTTCGTCTGCGGAGCCAACCAGGCCGACGCGCACCACGTGGGCGTCGAATGGGGACGCGACGCCCAGCCCTCGCGTTGGGCCGATCTGCTGCTCGTGACGGGGGGCGACGCCTGCCCGCGCTGCGGCACAGCGCTCGAACTGTTTCGCGGCATCGAGGTCGGTCACATCTTCAAGCTGGGCGACAAGTACTCGAAGTCGCTCGCCTGCAACTACACCGACGAGGCGGGAGCCGAAAAGCCGATGATCATGGGCTGCTACGGCCTGGGCGTCGGCCGTACCGTGGCCGCTGCTATCGAGCAGAACCACGATGCGGACGGCATCATCTGGCCCCGCCCCCTCGCGCCGTTCGAAGTCCTGCTCGCCGCGCTCAACCCGAACGACCCGGCGGTGGTCGAAACGGCGGAGCGCATCTACGGCGAGCTGCGGGCGAAGGGGATCGACGTCCTCTACGACGACCGCGACGAGCGCCCGGGCGTCAAGTTCAAAGACGGCGACCTGATCGGCCTACCGGTCCGCGTAACGGTCGGAGCCAAGTCGCTCGCCGACGGCAAGGTTGAAGTCTCCCTGCGAAGGGATCGCGAAAAGCTCGGCGTCCCGGTGGCCGAGGCGACGGCGAAGGTGATGGAGCTGTTGGACCGGGCGTAAGTTTTGACCGTGCCCCTCATCCGCAACGTCTCCGACACCGCCCGGTGGGTCGCAGCCTACCGGGCGATGGAGACGGCGAGGCCGGACGCCCTGTTTCGCGACCCGTTCGCTGATCGGCTCGCGGGAGAACGCGGGCGCCAGATCGTGCGGGAGTTGCCACGCGGCGAGGAATCGGCGTGGGCGATGGCGGTCCGCACCGTGGTGTTCGACGAGATGATCCTGGCCGCAATCGAGCGCGGGGCGGATGCGGTGCTCAATCTCGCCGCGGGTTTTGATGCGCGTCCTTACCGCCTCCCTCTGCGCCCTGATTTTCCCTGGTTCGAGGCCGATCTTCCGCCGCTCCTGGCCGAGAAGGAGGAGGCGCTCGCGGGAGAGATACCTGTCTGCCGGCTGGAGCGCCGGGCGGTCGACCTCGCCGATCGCGAGGCTCGAAGCGCGTTGTTTGCGGAAGTCGCTGCGGCGGGCAAGAACGTCTTCGTCCTCTCCGAAGGGCTCATCACTTATCTCACGGCCGACCAGGTGAAGGGGCTCGCCAGAGACCTGCACGCCGCCCAAAACCTTCGCGATTGGGCGTTCGACATGGCGTCGCCCCTTCTCCTCAAGCTGGCCCAGCGGACCTGGTCGAAGCACATGACTCAGGCGCCGCTGCGCTTCGCCCCCTCTTCGGGCGAACGCTTTTTCTCCGGCTACGGTTGGCGGGCAGCGGAAATCCGCTATTCGCTCGACGAGGGAGAGCGCCTCAATCGGCGACCCCCGGTCGGTCGTTTCGCTCAAGCCTCCTGGCGGCTGATGCCCGAGGCGCTGCGCCGACCCTTCCGGAAGATGGGCAAATTCGTTCGGCTGGAACGGGTCTGATCCTAGAAGGCGGTCGACGTGCCCGAGACCTTCGTTCGCCGCTGCCATTTTCAGGTCTCGCCGGAGCGCCTGTTTGTCTGGCACGCCGAGCCGGGGGCTTTTGCGCGCCTCGCGCCGCCCGGCGAGCCGATCGAACAGGTGAGCCCCGATCGTGGTCTTCGGGAAGGGGAGAGGGTGGAGCTTCGTATCGGACTGGGTCCGTTTCGGTTCCCATGGACTGCCGAGATCCGCGACGTGCGGCCGGGACTGGGCTTCCGCGACATCCAGATCCGCGGCCCTTTCCGACGTTGGGAGCACGAGCACCGGATGGAGCCCGACGGCGCCGACGGCTCCTGGCTCGAAGACCGGATCACCTACGAGCTGCCGCTCGGTTTCCTGGGGCGTTGGCTAGCCGGGCCTCTGATCCGCAAGAAGCTGGACCGGTTGTTCGCCTACCGCCACTGGGTGACGGCTAAGGAAGTGGGCCCAGCGTCAGGCGGCCCGAGCCAATAGCCGTCGCATCGTGTCGGGCTCTTGCTCGATCGCTCGAAGCAGCGCACGGGCCGGCGCATCGGGGGTACAGCGACGCTGCTCCCAGTCCCTCAAGGTACTGATGGGCAAGCCGAAGGCGTCGGCGAATTCGGCTTGCGTCATGCCGATCCTCTGGCGCACCACCTTCACGGGGGAGACCCGATGCATCTTGGCTAACTCCTCCGGCCCCATCGGCTGCGCATCGGGATCCGAAAGTGCGGCGGCGAGGATCTCCTCTTCCGTCAAGGCGGTCACCCGAGCCCAATCGGTTTCACCCCTAGGCGGAGTCTCACCAGGCTTCACGGTGATGCGCGTAGTACCGGTCTTGCTCATGTCGCGTGGCCCTCCTTGCGGAGATGATGCGGCACCTATTTTCGCCGCGAGACGTCGTGATGATGAAGAGGACGTGATAGGCGGCCATGCCGATGATTCTCATCCGCTCTTCGCCGTACTCGAAACGGATGTCGATCTCTTCGAGCCGATGGGGGTCTTCAATCGCCGGGATGGCATCCACGAAGTCGACGCCGTGTTTGCGCCGATTTTCCTCGGCTTTCGCAGCCTCCCACTCGTAGTCCACCTGCCAGAGACTACGGTGTACCCGTAGTGAGCGTCAACTCTCCTTGCATTCAGCGACGCAGGGGCGAGCGACGCTCGCCCCCTCTGAAATCTCAACAGATCCGGCAGGAGACGGTGAGCCCGCAGTCGAACTGATAAGAGCAACCCGCGGGGATGCAGGCCGTCGGCAGACAGGTTGCGGGGCAGCTGAAGGCGCAGGTGTAGCAGTGGGTCGGGACGGTCGTCGGCTGTCCTCCCGCGACGGGGTCGAGGACGTCCAGTTGGAACAGCGTCTGGCGATGGAGCGTCAGCTTCTTCCTCATGGTCTCTCCTTCCGGGTTGGAGCGGGGCCTTTCCCGCCCCTCTAGTGACGACGTAACCCAATAGTGTCGGTATGAGGTTTGACCCGGGTCAGCCGGGTGATGCGCCACCGCGGTTTCTACGCCTGATCGGTTCGCTCGGAGTCTTCGTTGCGGGCTGCCTCGCCGCTTGCCGGGTCGGCAGCAGCGCGGAATCGGGAGGGAACGTGGCCCCCAACCGGTGCACGAACTCCTGGGCCAGGTGCGAAACCGGCCGATCGCCGCGTTGGACCACGGCGATCTCCCGGGAGGCGAACGGCTCCTCGATCGGCACGAAGCGCACCTCGTCCTTCGGCGCGTCGTGGGTCGCCATCTCGGGGACCAGGGCGACCCCTAGCCCCAGTCCGACCATCCGCAGGAGCGAGTCGAGCTGGCTCGCCTGGCAGACCACGCGGCAGTTCGTGCGCATCGCGCGGCAGACCTCTCCCACCTGACGCCCGAGGCAGTGCAGCTCGTCGAGCAGGATCGTCGGCGGGCTGACCAGCTCGGCGAGCGAGACGCTGTCGCGCCCGGCGAGCGGATGGTTCGCCGCGACGGCGACCGTGAACGGATCGCGGCCGATTACCAAAACTCCAAGCCCCTCGCGGGTGATCGGCGTGCTGGTGACCGCGAGGTCGATCTCTCCCGCTTCCAACGCATCGAGCAGACGCTCGGTCAGATCCTCCCGGACGTGGAGATCGACCGCGGGGAAGGTCTCGGTGAGCGCCCGGATCGCCGCGGGCAGGAGAAACGGCGCGACGGTGGGAATGGCGCCCACCACCAGGCGGCCGTGGCCGCTTTTGGCGTCCTCCTCCAGGCCCTGCGGGATCTCCTGGAGCTGTTCGAGGATCGCCCGGGCGCGCGGCAGGAGCGAACGCCCCGCGTCGGTCAGCTGGATACGGCGCCCGATGCGCTCGAACAGGGGGCAGGCAAGCTCGCGTTCGAGCTTCTGGATCTGCTGGCTGATCGAAGGTTGCGCGACGCCGCAGCGCAACGAGGCGCGGCTCATGCTGCCGAGCTCGGCGACCGCGACGAAGTAACGAAGTTGGTGGACTTCCATAGGCAGCACCTATCCAGCCGGGAGGAAAGAAGTATTGGACCCTATCGATCTTACTCCTCTACCCTGCGTTCGAACAGGCCAGGAAGCCCAGGAGGAATCGATGTCCGAAAATCCCCGCTTGACGACGGCCGAAGGCGCGCCGATCGCCGACAACCAGAATTCACTGACCGCGGGGCCGCGCGGCCCCCTGCTGATGCAGGACGTCCAGCTGCTGGAACAGATGCAGGCGTTCAATCGCGAACGGATTCCCGAGCGCGTGGTCCACGCGAAGGGCTCCGGCGCCTACGGCACGCTCACGGTGACCCAGGACGTCACCCGTTTCACCAAGGCGAAGTTTCTCTCGCAAGTGGGCAAGCAGACAGAGATTTTCCTCCGCTTCTCGACTGTCGCCGGAGAGCGCGGAGCGGCCGACGCCGAGCGCGACGTGCGGGGCTTTGCGCTCAAGGCCTACACCGAAGAGGGGAACTGGGACCTGGTGGGCAACAACACGCCGGTCTTTTTCGTCCGCGACCCTCACAAGTTCGCGATGTTCATCCATACCCAAAAGCGGCTGCCGGAAAGCAATCTGCGCGACATGGACATGCAGTGGGATTTCTGGTCGCAGTCGCCGGAATCGCTGCACCAGGTGACGATCCTGTTCTCTGATCGCGGCCTGCCGCGAAGCTATCGCCACGTCCATGGTTTCGGCAGCCACACCTACAGCCTGATCGACGCCGCGGGAAACCGCGTTTGGTGCAAGTTCCATTTCAAAACGCTCCAGGGAATCAGCAATTTGACCCCCGAAGAAGCGACCACCCTCGTCGGCGCCGACCGCGAGTCGCACCAGCGCGACCTGTTCGGCGCGATCGAACGGGGGGATTGCCCGCGCTGGCGCTTCTGCATCCAGGTGATGACCCAGGCCCAAGCGGCGACGTTTGAGTACAACCCGTTCGATTTGACCAAGGTCTGGCCGCAAGGCCGCTTTCCGCTGATCGAGGTCGGCATTCTGGAACTGAACCGCAACCCGCAAAACTACTTCGCCGAAGTCGAGCAGGCGTCGTTCTCCCCGAGCGCCACGGTACCCGGGATCTCCTGGAGCCCGGACAAGATGCTCCAGGCCCGGCTGATGAGCTATGCCGACGCCCACCGGTACCGGGTGGGAACGAACTTCCAACAGCTGCCGGTCAACCGGCCGCGCTGCCCGGTCATGCACTACCAGCGCGACGGGGTCATGTCCGTAGGCCAGGGGGAATCTGCGCCAAACTATTTCCCCAACACTCTGCCGGGCACGCCGCGCGAAGCGCCCGAGTTCCGCGAGCCGCCCCTGCCGCTCGGCGAGGTCGCGGTCGATCGCTACGACCACCGGGACGGAAACGACGACTACACCCAGGCGGGCAACCTGTTTCGCCTCTTCGACGAAGGCCAACGCGACCGCCTGGCCAAGGCGATCGCTACGCCGCTGTCGCAAGCGCGGCGCGAGGTGCAGATGCTCCAGCTCTGCCACTTCTTCCGCGCCGATCCCGAGTATGGGATGCGGGTCGCCGCGGAGCTTGGCGTTTCTCTCGCGGAGATCGCGGCGCGGGTCCCCTCGGCGCTCGGCGCGGTCCGGACGCCCGAGCTTGTGGAGGTCGGCTGAGCCATGCGCTGCTACCCCTGCGACCAAGCGGGCCGCTCGACCGAAGCGGTCGCTCTCTGCCCTCACTGCCTGATCGGTCTCTGCGCTGAGCATCGGGCAGATCTCGGAGCCCAGGCGCCCGGCGGTACAGGTCTCGGCTGTAACCACGACCTCCGTAGGGAAGTACCTCCCCCCGCTTGACATCCTCGCCCGTTGCTGCGAGTGTATTAGTACACTGATACGCCGGAAGCTCAGGCGTCGCGAGCGAGGGCTTTTCATGCTGAGGATCGACCCATCGGACCCACGACCGATCTGGCGACAGATCGAGGACGGGGTTCGCCATTTGGTCGCGCGCGGCGCGTTGCCGCCCGGGGAGTCGGTCCCCTCGGTGCGCGACTTGGCGCGCGATCTTCAGGTCAATCCGGCGACGGTTTCCAAGGCCTACCAACGGCTGACCGACGACCGCGTCCTGGTCGTCCATCGGGGAGAGGGCACGTTCGTGGCCGACCGGCCCCCCGCTCTGCCGGAGACCGAGCGCGACCGGCTGCTGGGCGAAGCGGCGGTTCGGTACGCGAGCCGGGCCACGACCTTGGGAGCCCCCCGGCCGGAGGCGATCGAGGCGGTCGGCGAGGCGTTGGATCAGCTGGCCGCCGGACGGCGGGATGAACAAGGAGGAGAAGCATGAACGCCCCCGAAAGCTCCGCCCCGCACCTGGCGGCAGCTTCCCTGACCGTCCGCTATGGCCGGCGAATCGCCCTGGACGACGTGTCGCTGAGCGTGGCGCCCGGCTCCGTCTACGCCCTGCTCGGATTGAACGGCGCGGGCAAATCGAGCCTCGTGCGCTGTCTGCTCGGACTGCGCCGGCCGGAAGCCGGTTCGGCGACTCTGTTCGGACGCGACGTCTGGCGCCATCGCGCCGAGGCTCTCCAAGAGGTCGGCGTCGTGCCCGAAGAGCCGGATGCGGCGCCGTCGCTCCCCGCCCGGGAGATCGCCCGCTTCGCCGCGCGCATCCACCCGAAGTTCGACCGCGCGGGGTTCGACCAGCGGCTCCGCCGGTTCGGGGTCCCCGCCGACGTGCCGTTCGGCCGGCTGTCGAAAGGCCAGAAAGGGCAGGTGGCCCTCGCCCTCGCTCTCGCGCCGACGCCCCGGATGTTGATCCTCGACGACCCGACGCTCGGCCTCGACGCCAAGGCCCGTCGTTCGGTGTTCGAAGAACTGATCGGCGAGCTGGCAGAGCGCGGAACCACGGTCTTCCTCACCACCCACGAGCTGGCCGCAGTCGAGGGGATCGCCGACCGGGTGGGCATCCTGCGCGAGGGCCGGCTGCTGATCGACGAGGATCTCGAATCGCTCCGCGCCCGGTTCCGCCGGCTCCGCTTCATCCGCCCGAACGACGGCGAGGCGACCGTCGACCGCGCTCTGGCGGATCTCGCACCGGTCGCGGTCGAACGCCGGGCGTGGGGTGTCGAGGCGATCGTTTCCGCCTTCGCCGAGGAGCGCTGGACGCAGCTCACCGGCCGCGCCGATCTGGGCTCCCCCGAGGTTGAGACGGTACGCCTCGAAGAGCTTTTTCTCGCCCTCGTGGAGCCCGTCGAGGCGACCGAGACGGCCAGGGCGACCGTCGAATCGAGAGGTGCCGCGTGAGAGCATTCGTCGCGATCTTCGCCCGTGAATTTCGCCTCCGGCGCATGCTGGTGCTCGGCGCGCTCATCATCGGGTTCATCGGGCCGGTCTTTCTGGGGTTGACCGGCCAGATCGCCGCCGATTCGGTATCCGCCGTGGCGCTCCTGATCGGCCTGCTCACCTGCACCCTCTACGCCCTGGTGCTCGGTTCCGGGGCCATCGCCCGCGACTTGGTGGACGGCCGGCTCGGTTTCGATTTCGTTCGCCCGATCTCGGGATTCTCGATCTGGGCGGGTCGGATCGGCGCGGCGGTCGCTCTGCTCGCCATCTCGGCGGTGCTTGTCGTGGCACCCGCTCTACTGTTCTACCCGGAGCCCCAGTCGCTTCCGAGCACGGTGGTTTGGTTTCCCTCAATGGATTCAATGGCCGGAGCGCTCGCCGCCGGTTTGCTCGTCTGTCTGACCCTTCTTCTCCTGACCCATGTGGTCACGGTGCTGTTCGCCTCGCGTTCCGCCAGCCTCGTTCTGGACTTGGCGGGTCTCGTGGCCGTCGGTTTCTGGGTCAACGCGGCCCTCGCGCGGCTCTATCGCAACTGGGCGCAGGATGCATTCACCGTCGGCTCGATCTCCTTTCTCGTCCTCTTTCTCGTCGTACTGATCGGCGCCACCCTGGCCCAACTCCTGGTCGGCCGAACGGATCTCGCGCGCAATCACCGGGCGCTTTCGATCGCGCTCTGGGTGCCACTCCTCCTCGGTGCTCTCGCCCTTGATGCGGCTTCGCGGTGGGTGGTTTCACCGAAGGTCGGCGATCTTCTGAGCGCCGACATCGTGTCCGAAGCACCGGCCGGATCCTGGTTCGAGGTCGGCGGGAATCTCCGGCACCGAGGCTCGCTCACGGGTCGATTCTTGATCGACGCGATCACCGGTCGCGTGGTGCGCCAAGGTGTTTCTCGCGAGCGCTGGTCATCTTCGACCACCTTTTCGCGCGACGGGCGAATCGCGGCGTGGCTTTCCGATTCGCCGAAAGAAACAGAGGTCCGTTGGACCGATCTCTCCGCGTCCGAGCTGAAAGTCGAGGTCGCGCCGATCTCGTTCGCCGGGGTCGCCGAAATACCCGACCTCTCGCCCAACGGGCGTTGGCTCGCCTTCCGCTCCGACCGGCGCCTGCTGGTGTTCGAGCTGCGGACCGGCCGCCTCGTCAATTCGGTCCCCATTACCCCGGATTGGGACGCCCTGCGGATTCGCTGGATGGCCGAGGACCGCCTGCGGTTCTGGAGCGCGGGAGGAAACGTCGACACGAGCCTCGAACCGCGAATCTCGATCGCCGAGATCCAGGTGCCCGGAGACCCCGGAAAAGGTGCGCCGGTCCCGGTCGGCAGGATCCCGCTTCCGGTGCATGGCTATGCCTGGGACGTAAGCCGCGATGGAGCGACGGTCATCGTGCGGGAGAACAGGACGGGGACCGGGCGACGGAACCTGTTCGATGGTCGGACCGGCGCCGCCCTGGGCGAAATCAACGAAGGGACGCGGAGCGGCGGTTTCCTTCTCGCCGATGGCTCCGTGGCGATCTACGTCGTGCGTCCGGAGAGAAGCCTCGCGATCTACGACCGTACCGGGATCTTGCGACGGCGTTTCTCAAAAGGGCTGCTATTCGGCGCCCAGCCGAGCCCGAACACGATCCTCGCTTCGAGCACGGCCGCCGAAAGCTCACCGGGTCATCCCGGTCCGAGGCACCTATGGCTTCTCGATCTGGCGACCGGAGGCATGCGAGAGATTGGCCGAGGCTGGATCCCGGTGTCCCCCACGGTGGGCTCGGGAGTCGCGATCGTGCGCACCGGGCGGACCGACTTCGCGCGCTGGGACCCGGCGACCGAGACCCTGAAGCCGATCGTTTTGCGCTGAGGCGAATCCGCTCGATGCCGTGACAAAATCGGGGGCGTGAGCGATGCCCCCTTTGCCGTCCGTCTCGACCTTCCCGGCTGGACTCTCGTTTGGGCCGAGCTGAGAGTCGACCCCGAGAGCTCAGCCGCCCCTGCCCACGCCGCGCTGGTCGAAACGATCGCCCGAGCCCGGGCGCGCCACGGCGAGGCGCTGTCGCCCGAGCACCCGACGGTCACCGCAATCCGTAAGCTGTTCCGCGCGGCTGGCTGCGACCCGACCCGCTACCGGCCGTCGTCCGAAGCGCTGCTCCGCAGGGTGCTGAAAGGTGAGGATCTGGCCGCGATCCAGCCGCTGGTCGATCTGAACAACGCGCTCTCGATCGAGCTCGCGGTGCCGAGTTGCATCATGGCCGCCGAATCCATGGAGCCGCCGCTCGTGCTCCGCGCCGGAGCACCCGGCGAAACTTTCGAGTCCCTCCGCGGGCCGTTCTCCCTCGAAGGCAAGCCGCTCCTGGCGGACGCCCACGGCCCGCTCGGCACCCCGATCACCGACAGCGTCCGAGTGAAGGTCCAGCCCGAGACAGCCCACGCCTGGCTGGTCGCCTATCTGCCGAAGGACGTCGTCTTCGCGAGCGAGGCCGAGCGGACCCTGCGCGATCTTGCCGCGCGGGCGGGGGTGGAGGTCGGGCGGGTGTTCGCGGTTTAGTAAGAAGGGCGTGTGACCCGCACGAGCCGGCCTTCCCAGGACTCAAGCGAGGTGAGTGCGGAATCGAGGCGCGCAGCCAGGGCCTCGAAATCTGGGTCGTAAGTGCAGACTACGATTCCCGCATGATGGCCGGCCGATTTTTCGTGCATCCCGATAAAGTGGCGTCGGTTGAGCGTTACGGCTACACGGCCTTGTGAAGTGGCGAAACTCAGGACTTCGCCATCCGGTGTTGCTCGATTTGCCTGGCCGGTTTCCTGGGTGGTGAGAACGTCGTGCCCGCGCCGACGCAGACCTTCGACGACCTGGCGAGGTAAGTTCTCGTTCGAGTAGACCCGCGCCACGTTACGCCGCTTCGTTGGCCACGATCTGGCCTTCGATCTCGTCCCTATGAGCTCGGTGGTAGGCCCAGGCGTTCGCGAGATCCTCCGCGCGCAGCTGAGGGTAGGCCTGAAGGAGGTCGGCCTCACTGCTTCCCAACTGGCGCGCCCGCACCAGCAACCAGACGGGGATACGCGTCCTCACGATGCAGGGCTCGCCGCCGCAGACCGCCGGATCGGAATCGATGCCCGCAAAGGTATCCCCCAGGTCCCGTGCGACCCACCGGAGAACCTCCGCCTTTTCGCCGCGAGTGAGGGTGGACAACTCCTCCTCGAGCTCCGCGAGTCTCGACATGCCGGAATCCTAGCACCGCCATCGGCGGATCGCAGGCGGACGTTCGCCGTTTGAACCGGAGGCCGCCCTAAGGTTTTGGAACCGGCGCCTCTTCGGTCTCTTTGGCCTCTTCGGGCAACACGATCTGGTCTCCCAACTCTTCGAGCAGGCTGAGGCCGATCTTGGTCGCAATACTTTCGAAGGCGGCATCGATCTCTGCGTTGGCCTTGGGCATCTCGACCAGGAATTTCTTTCCCGCGGGTGAGCGGTAGAATTCGAGCAGCGCCTGGATCTCTGCCTTGGTGTAGTGGGCGTCGTAGATCGGCACGATCAGCTCGAAGATCTCCTTGGGGTCGATCTTCCCAAGCAGACGTTGCCAGAATACCTCGGGCAATTCCGGCGATTCGGCGCGGGCCTTCTCGATGGCCGCCGCAATGTTTTCCGTCGCGGCGGCCGGAGCGCCGGTGGCGTCGATCACCTGGCGGATCAGTGCCGCCTTCTCGGGATCGACCGCCGCCGGCTTCGCTGGAGCCGTGTCTTGCGCCCGGAGGGAAGTAGGGTTCCAGGCGGCGCAGAGCAGCGAAATCAGTAGAAGAGCCGCCCCAAGGTGGTTCCGTTTCATAGATTCTTTCCCTCCGCGTCGCATTCGGCGAAGTTCTCGGGAGAGAAGACGCCCGGAAAGCGGTCAGGTTTTAGTTTGCCGGAGTGTAGCGGAAAGGGCGGTCCCCGCCGCAAATTCTCCAGCCCACAGACGATGTGCCGGACGACATCGCTACGTTCTCGCCGCCGCTATAGGATGCGCGGGCTCGCCGCCTTTGGCCCCTGTTCGAGGAGAACCTATGCGTACCTGTCGCCTCCCTCTGCTCGGCTGTTTGCTCGTCGCTTCCACCCTGCCCGCCCTTGCGGCCGAGGCGCCTCGTTCTCTCAAGCCGGAAGACGTCGCCGCTCTGAAGTCGGTTTCCGATTCTCAGATCAGCCCGGACGGAAGTTGGGTGGCGTACACGGTCCAGTCGATGGACCTGAAGAAAGACAAATCGGACGCCGACATTTGGATGTCTCCTCTGGCAGGCGGCGAGGCGGTTCGGGTCACCACGAGCAAGAAGTCGGAGAACACGCCGCGATGGAGCCCGGACGGCAAGTACCTCGCCTTTCTGTCGGATCGCGACGGCGACGATACGGAGGTGTACTTGCTCGATCGCCGAGGCGGCGAAGCCTGGCAGGCGACTGAGTACAAGGCGAGCGTCTCCGATCTCGCCTGGTCGCCGGACGGCAAGCGGCTCGCATTGATCGTCGCCGACGTCGATCCGGACGCGCCTAAGGCGGACGAGAAGGACGATGACGAGAAGACGCCGAAGCCGATCGTCATCGACCGCCGCCAGTTCAAGCGCGACGGCGAGGGCTATCTACGCGAGATCCGCGAGCATCTCTACGTGTTCGATCTCGCGACCAAGAAGACGATCAAGCTGACCGAGGGAAAATACGACGACGGCGAGCCGGTCTGGTCTCCCGACGGTACCCGGATCGCGTTCACGAGCAACCGGACGGCCGACCCCGATTCGAACCAGAACAGCGACATCTTCGTGGTCGAGGCGAAAGAGGGCGCTACGCCGCGCGCGGTCACCACCTCGCCGGGGACGGACGCTTCGCCCGCCTGGTCTCCCGACGGCAAAGAGATCGTCTACGTCGCGGGGGGGCCGGTTTCCGACATGTGGTACGGCATCGCCTCCGCGGCGATCGTGCCCGCCGCGGGCGGCGCGCCGCGCGACCTCACGCGCGGGCTGGACCGCAACATCGCTTCGCCCAAATTCTCACCCGATGGTCAACAGATCTACTTCCTGCTCGAAGACGGCGGCAACCAGCACTTGGCGCGCACGTCGGCAAAGACCCCGGATCAACCGGTCGATCGGGTGGTGGCCGGCGAGCGCGAAATCGACAGCTTCGACTTGGGTCCGAAGGGCGAAATCGCGCTGGTCGAAGCGCAGTGGGATCATCCCGGCGAAGTCTCGGCTCTTGGCGCCACGGGGGACCTCGTCCGCTTGTCCCACGCGAACGACGAATTTCTCCACGGCATCAAGCTCTCGAAGCTCGAACGATTCAAGGCGACCAGCGCCGACGGCACGAAGATCGACGCGTTCTTGACCCGCCCGCCCGATGCGCCGAAAGGCACGAAGCTGCCGACCATCCTGCGCATCCACGGCGGCCCGACCGCGCAGTACACGACCGGCTGGAACCTGGAGTGGCAGATGCTCGCCGCCGGGGGATACGCGGTGGTCGCGGCGAACCCGCGCGGCTCGACCGGCTACGGCCGCGATTTTTGCTACGCGATTTGGGCGGATTGGGGCAACAAGGACTTTCAGGACGTAATGTCCGCGGTCGATGGAGCGATCGCGATGAAGGTCGCCGATCCGGATCGGCTGGGGGTCGGCGGCTGGAGCTACGGCGGCATCCTCACCGACTATGTGATCACCAAGACCACCCGCTTCAAAGCGGCGATCTCGGGTGCCTCCGAAGCGAACTACTTCGCCAACTACGGCACGGATCACTACCAGTACGAGTGGGAGACCGAGCTCGGCCTGCCCTGGCGGAACGTCGAGCGCTGGACCCAGATGTCGCCCTGGTTCCAGGTCGACAAGGTGAAGACGCCGACGCTCCTCCTCGGTGGCCAGGACGACGTGAACGTGCCGCTGCTGAATTCGGAGCAACTCTACCAGGCGCTCAAGCGACTCGGGATCGAAACCGAGCTGATCATCTACCCCGGCCAGAATCATGGCATCCGCAAGCCGAGCTATCTGAAGGATCGTTTCGAGCGGTATCTCGCCTGGTACGACAAGTATTTGAAGGCGGGCAAGTAGGGGGAGTTGGGCCCCGGGTCGCTTCGCGCAAACGATCCGGGGCGACTTCGATCAGCAGCCCTCGCAGACTGTTTTGCAGAACGAGATGCAGAGCGTCTCCGAGATGACGCACCAGGGCGGGCAGGTATCGCACGACTGGCAGGAGCCAACGCAGGTTTCCCAATCGGTACACTGGTTGCAGGTGTCGACCGAGTTGGCGCCGTGGGCGCCGCGGAGGCCCCGGGCCTCCAGGTGGGCCAGGGTTTCCCTGGATAGGGTGAGCTTCTTCTTTTTCATCGGCAACGCTCCTTTCCGGTTGCGGGTTCGATCGATTTGCCCTTAAGAAAGAAGGTGCCGGTCACCTCGAGGAGCGGGCCGCCGATGCCCAAGGTTGCAATTAGCCGAGGTCTAACCTTTCAATCAGCCGAGGTCAAAAGTTGCAATCAGCCGAACCGCCACGCGGCGGTCAACCCGCGGGAAAAGCGGGTCCGGCGGCGCGAAAGGCTGCGGCAAAACGTTCGCGGAGATCGGGGCGGGCGGCGAGCAGGCCGAGGGCCGTGGAGTGCGATTCGGCGCGGGCGACGACGGAACGCATTCGCGCGACCCGGGCGCGCCAGGCTTCGGCGGAAAGATGGGGCCGGGGGAGGCGGCAGGGGACGCCCTGGCCGAGGAGGAGGGTGTCGATTCCTTCCGGTCCCCAGAGCGGATCGGGATAGTCGAAAGAGCTCCGGACGGCCGGGTCGTACGAGAGCGGCCCGCGGTGCCGGAAGGCTTCGAGCAGCTCGGCATGGTGCGAAACGTCCACCTCGGCGCGGGCGGCCTGCCAGAACGGGGTGTCGAGGCGGCGGTTGAAGCGATAGTGAAGGGCGAGGAACCAGCGCAGGTAATCCCACCAAGCACCGACCCTTCGATTGAGCAGCGGGGCGAGGCCGTGATCGGCGCGGCGGAGCGGAAACGTCCCGCAGAGCTGACCGATCTGGCGGATCAGCAGGTGGAGCGCGGTCGATTCGAGCGGCTCGACGAAACCGTAGGCGTTTCCGAGCGCCACGACGTTGCCCCGCCAGAAGTGCTCGTGGCGGCCGGAGCGGAACCGCACTTCGCGCGCTTCTCCCATCCCGGGGTTGGCGCGTCGCATCTCGGCCTCGGCCTTTTCGGGGCTCAGGTGGGCCGAGGAATAGACGTAGCCGCGATGGTTCGAATCGATCTGCGGAATGTTCCAGCACCAACCGGCGGCCATGGTCTCGGCCGTCGTGTAGGGACGCAGCCGGTTGCCGTGGGGTACGTCGGCGACCACCGCGCGGTCGGTCCACAGGCTCGACTCGAAGCTCCGCCAGGGCGACCCCAAGGCTCGCTCCAGGAGGAACGAGCGAAAACCGCTGCAATCGACATAGAGATCGAACGCGAGGCGCCGGCCGTCGGCGCACACCAGGCCGCTCACCTCGCGTCCGCCCGCTCTGTCGTCGGTCACCTCGGCATCGACCAGCGTCGCCTCCAGGCGCTCGATGCCGACTTCGGCGGCGCGCCGTTTGAGGTACGAGACGAAGCGCTCGTTGTCCAAGTGATAGGCGGTTGCCGTCCCCAGGCGGCTGGTCCAAGAGGCCCGCTCTGCGGCTTCGCCATCGCCGGTTCGATAGAGGCCCACCGCATCCGCGTCCATCAGGAGCGACTGGAGCGAGCACGCCCGAAGATCCGCCCTTCCCGGTTCGCCGTAGACCGAAGGCTCCAAAAGGTGGAGGGGGCCGAACGGATAGTTGAAATCGCCGTCGCCGGGCGCCCCCCAAAGGAAGCGGATGCCGAGCTTGAACGTCGGCCGGACCTCGGCGAACAGGGTGTGGACGTCGAGCCCGAGATCGGCGTGTAGGAACTGCGGCAAGAGCGGCGTAGTCGCCTCGCCGACTCCTATGACAGGAATGTCCGGCGACTCGATCAGCGTGACCGCGAGGCCGGGCGCCTTCCGGCGCAGGGCGAGAGCCGCAAGGTAACCGGCCGTTCCGCCCCCGAGGATTCCGACGCTCTGGACGAATGCGTTGGGCTCTTCGCGCAAAGGTACCGTGGCGCGCTGTGGTCGCCGCTCCTCGGCTTCGATAATCGAGATCGCGGAGCGTACGGCGATGCCGGTCCGGGGCGGAGGGACCGTGGAGCAGAGCGGGCAGGCGGGATCGCGTTCGAGCGGGAGATGTCGTCCTTCGGCCTGCGCCCCACCGGAGTGGAGAGGAGGCAAAAGAAGCAGCGACCGCGTCAGTCCCGGCTCGCCGCCGGGCCGGAGTATCTGGCGCACCTCGGCGACGATCGCCGAAACGACCTGCTCCCTCGATTGAGGGTCCACGATTCCCGCGCGGAGCGCGGCGCTCGCCGCCAGCGTCGCCGAAGGGTCGAGCCGGACGAAGCGGAGGGCTGTGAGCTGGGCGCATCCGAAGCAGGGGCCAACCCCGGGCACGGCGGTCGGTCCGATCCGCACTCCGTCGGGGTCGGCAGTGACGAACAGGGCCGGCGTTTCGGTCGCAAGGCAAGCGGACTGCACCGCCAGAAGATCGCGGTACGGAGCGTCTTCAATCGCACAGACGACGATCTTGGTCCCCGAAAGCGCGGCCCCGGAAAGCCCGCGCCGGCCGAGCCGGCGGAACGAGGCGCCCGGTTCCTCCCGGCGCAACTCCCGCTCGATCCGGCGGGCGAGAGCGCCGCTTCCGAAGACGACGATCGAAAGAGCCTCCGCATCGGAGCCCGCGCCCTCCCCGCGCGGCACCACCCGTCGCAACATCTCGCCATCGAGCGCAACCAACAATCCGCGCGCTTCGCGCTCCGAAAGCGGCGGATGGAGCGCCGCGCACGCGGCGACGACCTCCGCCGCCGTGCGCGTGCCGTCCACCTGGGCGAGGACTCGTTCGAGATCTTCCCGCGAAACCCCGCCGAGCAGGCTCGCCCCGTCCGCATGGCGGACCAGCAGGCGGCCGTCCGGTAGGGCGATCGCCTGAGCGCGCGGATCGCGGACGAGAACATCTGTCGGAGCGAGCTTCATCGTGGCACGGCAGTCTACGCGAGCCAGGGGCGGGCCGATTCTTCCGCGCCACGAAGCACCGGACCCGCAACCCCGGGGACCGCACACCGCAACCCGAGATTCGTTGCCGGAACAGCGATCAGTGTTCCCCGCATCACGAGAATCGCGTCCGCCTCACAAGAACGCTCCGACGAGACACCGGACGGTGGCGCTGCACCTCGCGGCAGCGGATTTGAGACTCCAGCCGGAAGCGCTGGCAATACGAGCTGCGCGTCTCGCAACACGAGCCCTGCGTCTGCACCACCAGGAACCGCTTACGCATCATCGCGACCCCGTGACGCATCACCCGGACCTGGTGACGCATCACCCGGACCTGGTGACGCATCACACGGACCTGGTTCCGCAACACACGGCACCGCCGATGCGACACGAAGAACGGCTTCCCGAGCTGCGAGAATCACATCTCGCTCCCACGTCACCCGTTCCGCGCGTTGCACCGGCTCGTCCAGCGTCGCGGAAGGGACTCCCGCATACCGCGAACCTGTTCGTCGCGTTGCGTCAATGAGTTTGTGTTGCATAGCGCGACATCTGCATCACAAAAAACTGGTTCCCTGTGTTGCGTAACCAGGTCCGTGTGTGCCGTCACCTGTTCCTCGTGCGTCGTCACCGGCCCGTTGTGTCGCAAACGGGCGAACGAACCCCCAGTCTGGCAAGTTTTGTGTTGCAGGGCGACTATGGCGGAGCTTTTTGTGTTGCTTCGCCTGTGTTGCATGGGCGCCACGACTGGAGGTGTTCGGAGCCGCCTGGGACAGGCCATCTTCCCGTCAGGCTCGCCGCAGCCATCGCGCCATGATCGGCGCGCGCAGGCGATAGCGATCGCCCTCAGGCACGACGAGAAGGCGTCGGCGGAGGGAGCGGTCCACGGCATCGTCCTCCGGAATGGGCAGCGCCTCCTCGCGGGCGAAGCGGCGCAGGTAGGTGAGCTCTCCGGGGAGCGCCGACTCCCGTTCGATCAGCTCTAGAAAAACGCTGTAGCCGTTCTCCACCGCTCGGTCGAGCGCCCGTTCCAACAGGCGTTCGTCAGCGACGTTTACTCCGCCGTCGTTCACCAGATCGACCACCCGCTCGGCGACGAGCTGCACGAGGTGCGGCCAGCCCCCCGTCTCCTCGTGGATGCCCAATCCTCCTGGCGGTGGCTGTAGCTTACGAAGACCTTGCCTGGCGGCATCGGGCTTCCTCGACGGCTTCTAGAGAGGTGTCGCCCGAGATCTTACGCGATCGCTGGTCATATGCGGGGGTTGCCGGCGGCGCAACCCAGGAGGCATGCCAAGGCCCCGTCAAGTCGCCGGCTGATCCAAAGCGTGGAGAACATCAAGGCCAGCATCGCCTGTCAGCCGACGGCGTCTCAAATCGGCCCAACGGGCCGCGGAAGGGGCTGACGGCCGGTGACTTTCATGGGCGGCTCCCCCTACCCCACCTCCACCAACTCCCCCGACTGCACGTGCCAAAGATCGGCGTACGTTCCGCCTTTCGCGATCAGCGCGTCGTGGGTTCCCTCCTCGGCGAGCCGGCCGTCGCGTAGGACCAGGATTCGGTCGGCGTTGCGGATGGTGGACAGACGGTGGGCGATGATCAAGGCGGTCCGGCCGGCCGTCCAGCGGCGGAGGTTCTCTTGGATCGCCCGCTCGGTTTCGGTGTCGACCGAGCTGGTCGCTTCGTCGAGGACGAGAATCGGCGCGTCTTTGAGGATCGCGCGCGCGATCGACAGGCGCTGGCGTTGGCCTCCGGAGAGCTTGATGCCTCGCTCGCCGACCAGGGTGTCGTAGCCATCGGGCAGGCCGACGATGAAGTCGTGCAGCTCGGCGTATTTCGCCGCCTCGACGATCTTCTCGAACGGCACGCCCACGGCGCGGTAGGCGATGTTCTCGCGCAGCGTGCCGTGGAAGAGATAGACGTCCTGGCTGACCAGGGCGATCGAACGGCGGAGATCTTCGAGGGCGAGATCGCGCAGGTCGTGGCCGTCGAGCTTCACCGCTCCTCCGGTCGGGTCGTAGAGCCGGAGCAGCAGCTTGATCAGCGTCGATTTGCCCGCTCCGGTCGGCCCCGCGATGCCGATCGTCTCGCCCGGGGCGATGCGGAACGAGAGACGGTCGAGAATCCGGTCGCCGCGGGCGTAGGTGAAATCGACGTTTGCAAGCTCCAGCTCTCCACGGGCGCGCTCGATGCGGACCGGCTGGGCCGGCTCGACGATCGTCGACGGCGTGTCGAGCAGACCGAAGGTCCGCCGTGCGGAGGCCCGCGCGCGTTCGTATTCGTCGAGCACCTGGCCGAGCCGCACCAAGGGCCAGAGCAGGCGTTCGGTCATCATCGCGAACAGGACCAGTTGCCCGACCGTGATCCAGCTCCGGTGCTCGAGAATCCAATGGCTGCCGATTAGGAGAATTCCGGCGAAACCGAGCACGATCGCCATTCGGATCACCGGGACGAAGATCGCGGAGAGCCGAATCGCCTGGCGGTTCGCCTCCCGATATTCGGAGGACGCCTCGCGCACGCGGTCGAGCTCGAACGCCTCGGCGCCGAAACTTTGGATGACCAGGATGCCGGCGATGTTGTTTTCCAGCCGGCTCGACAGGCTGCCGACCGCTTCTCGCACGCGTTTGTAGCGGGGCGCGATCCGCCGCTGGTAGGCGAGGCTTCCCCAGAGGATCAACGGAATCGGGGCCATGGCGATCAACGCCAGTCGCCACGAGGTGTCGAACAGCACGAAGCCCGAGAAGGCGAACAGCACCACGGTTTGGATCAGCTCGTTGGCCCCGTTGTTCAGGAAGCGTTCGAGCTGGTTGACGTCGTCGTTGAGCATCGCGAGCGTCTCGCCCAGACGGTGCTCCTCGAAAAACGCGATCTCGCGGCGCTGGATGCGCTCATAGGCGTCGAGCCGCAGATCGTGCTGGACCTCTTGGGCCAGCGTCATGAAGTAGTGCTGATAACCCCACTGGAACAGGCTCTCGAAGAAGAAGATCGCAACCGAGAGCGCGGCGAGCACCACCGCCAGGCTCCACGCGTCCGACGTGCCGGCCAGCCGCGCGATCCAATGAGGAGGTTGGCCGCGTAGCGAATCGATCACCCAGCCGACCAGGAGCGGCGGCATCAGGTCGAGGATCTTGTTGAGCACCGAGGACGAGACGCCGAGCCTGAGCCGCGTGCGATACGGCGCGAGATAGGCGAACAAACGCGCCATCGGACGTTCCGCTTCGAGCAGCAGGGGAGGACGAGGTTGAGGGGCGGAATCGGGCACCAGGACTCCTTGGCAGGGCGGGAATCGTAGCACCGAGGAGGCGGCGGGGCCGGTTCTGAGGCACGGGCCTGTTCGACGATCGAGGATTATCGCAACGGTCAACCCGCCGCCGGCCCGTCCATCAGTTTGCCAACCCGTTCGATCGCTTTCGCCAACTCGCGGGCCATGGTGGCCGTCGCGGCTTCCCGTTCCACGGCGGCGAGGAACAGCCGGTAGCTGGCTAGCGCTTCGCGCTTCAAGCCGAGCGAATCGAAGATCGGTTTCATGGCGCGGACGAGCGTGCGGACTTTCGCGGTGCGGTCGTCTTCGAGCAAGATCACCGCCTCCTCCAAGCCGACGACGGCCGCGTCCGCCCACAGTTTGAGGGCCGTGAACTCGTCACGCGCCGCCGACAGCTCGGCGAGCGCTTCGTTCCATCGCCTCAAACCCGCAAGCACCTCGCCCGAAAGAACCCGGGTGCGCAATTGATCGAGGTCGTTGCCCGACTCGGCCGCGATCTGCCGCAGTTCGGGCAGCAGCGCGTCCGCCTCGGGCGCCCGATACAGATGAACCAGGTTCTTGACCATGCTGAATCGCAGTACCCAGCGGAATCGCAACTCACCTTCTCCCCTTTCGATCGCGGGCCGCGCTTCTTCGAGTGAAAGGAGGGCACGTTCGGGCCAGCCAGCCTGCTCCAAGGTTGCGGCTTGGTTTAGAAGAAGCCTTGCTCGCGAGGAATCTTGGCAACCGTCGAGAGCGCGGTCGTGCAGCGCCAGCGCCCTAGTGTGCTGCCCTTGGTCGCGGCGAAGGGACGCTTCGAGATCCAGCGCTCGGGCTTCGGGGAACCAACCGTGCAATCCATCTCGGCCAAGGGCGTAAAATTCTCTCGATCTCGCGAAAGCCGCATCGACTGCGGGGAACTTATTGGCGACTCGCTGAGCGTTCCCGACGAACGCCCACGCGTAGCCAATCCCTTTCGCCCAATTCGCCTCGTCACCACAAATCCGCCCGGCAACGATCAAAGCGAGATCTGCCCACCGGCGAGCTTCTTCGACTATTTTCGCCGCCCAATAAACGCTCTCCTCGCAGAGCCTCTCGCACAGCGCGGGGGTTTGATAGTGGCGTCCCTTGGCGACGACCAAGAGCCGATCGTCTTGCGAGAGGGGAGCTAGCCGCTGGAAGAGCATTTCCGCTTCAGCACGATCCAGCGCCGTAGGGGGTGCATCCTGTACGGGCGGCTGAGCGTCTGGGGCGGACATCGCGACGAAAGCGGGGGCAAGCAGCGCGGCGAACCGGCTAGCCACCTCGGCGGCCAGATCCTGCGCGTAGCCGCTTTCGCTTCCTACCGGTCTGCCCGCCTGAGCTTCGAGCACTTGGCATGACGAAATGAACACGTCGGCGAGCACAGGAAGCACTTCGTCATCGAAGCTCATTCGAACCTCCCGCAAGGGGACTCTCGCCACCCGCCCGTGCATGCCCCATGATTCCTGCGCGACATTTGTTCCACGAGACACTTTCATTTTCGAGGGGATCGGGCCGGCACTTCCGCCCGCCGCCCGCCCTCGGTATCCAAGGAGACCTCATGAACGCCTCCCCGCACCGCCAATTCACCCGCACCGTCGCCGGTTTTCTCGTCCTGCTCGGCCTTCTCGGTCTGCCTGCCGGGGCCTCGCCGAGGGGTTGGTCCTTCTTCTCTTCCCCCTGGAGCCAGCTTTCGGCCCTCTGGGAGGATATCGGCTTGGTGGTCGATCCGAGCGGCGAACCGAGAGGCATCGTCATTGAAGCAGATCCTGGCGGCAGGCCGGCGCTCGGTGTGGTAATCGGCAACCTTGGTGCCGTCGCGGATCCTAATGGCCTGCCGGCCGCAAATCCCGGCTCACAGGACATCGGTCTCGTAGTGGACCCGGACGGTCAAGCGAGCCATTGAGGCAATCCTCCGTCCGGCGTATCAGGTAAGAATCGCGCTCCGCGGTGACGGGGGATGGCCACCGCGAGGCAGCCGGCAAATGCAGCGGACGGCTTCGCGGGCCATGGCAACCGTCGCCGCGTCGCGCTCCACAGCTTCGAGGAAGAGCCGCACGTTCGCGAGCGATTCGCGTTCGAGGCCGAGCGCATCGAAGATCGGGCGCATGTGTTGAGTCAGCGCCCGCACCTCGGCGTTTCGGCCTTCACCAAGAAGGATCGCGGCTTCGTCCAGGCCCACAATCGCCGAGTCTGCCCACAAGGAGAGGGCGGCAAATTCCAGGCGGACCGATTCCAAATCCTTCAGCGCAAGTGTAGGGAAACCTGTCACTCCGAGAACCTCAGCCCCGAGAAAACGTGTGCGCAGCCGATCGAGGTCGTTCCCGATCTCTGTGGCCAGTGTGCGGACTTCGGGCAGCCGGGCTTCCGCCTCCGCTCCGCGCCCCAAGTGGACCAGACTCTTCACCACGCTGAAATTGAGCATCCAGCGGAACCGAGGGCCACCCTCGCCGCGCTCAATCGCGGGTTGCGCGTCACCCAAAGCCGCGAGAGCTCTCTCCGGTTGACCCTCCTGTTCGAAACACGCCGCTTGTAGTAGCAAGACCCGGGACCGAGCGGAGGGCCAACACCCTTGGAGCGCCTGTTCGAGAAGGTCTAAGGCCTCCGCGAATCTCCCTTGGTCGCGCCGAAGCGAAGCCTCCAGGTCCAGGGGCCGGGCCGGATCGAAAAACTCCGGCTCTTCGCCTTCTCCTTGCAACCTGACCTGGCGCGACGATGAGAACGCCAGATCCGACTCCCCGAGCGCGTTGCTCACCCGGCGCGAATTGCCGACGAATGCCCACGCTTGGTTCAGGCGCCCCGCGCGCTGCGCTTCCGTTCCCGGCGCCCGCTCCGCGACCTTCAGCGCGAGATCCGCCAGTTCGGCCGAATCCGACGCGCGCTTCGGGGCGGCATTGACACTCTCGTCGCACAGCCGGGCGATGAACGCCGGGGTGAGAAACTCGTCGCACGTCTCGACCCGCAGGAGCCTCTCTTTCTGGGACCGCGTGGCCAGCTCCTGCCAGAGCTGCTCGGCCTCTTCCTTCGCCTCTTCGACTTCAATCTCGCGGATCTTCGATTCGAGAAAGGCGCGCGCATCGCGGACCACCGCTTCGAACTGCCGGGCCAGCCGGCCGCGGCGGCTGTCGGCGGCGGGAGGAACGATCCCCGCGTTGAGACGGTTGAAGACCAGCGTCACCCACTGGACGGCGGCTTCGAATTCTTCCGGGGTGACTTCGAGGATCGCCTTCGCCCTCTCCACTTGCTCCTCCGACAGCTCGGAGAGTCCCGTTTCGATCCGGTAGAGCGTCGTGCGCGAAACGCCCAAGGCGCGGGCAAACTTCCCCTGGTTCCACCCGAGGACGGAACACAGCGCTTTCAAGGCGCTCGGCAACACCGGGCCAATGGTGGGGGCCATTGTCAGGGTCTCTGTGAAATTAAGGTGCGAGCCAAGTGCTTTGCGTGACACGGATTTACGAGTCTTTTCTCCCCACGAGGCGCTTCGCCGGGCAGATGTCGTCTTCGGGAAACATCGGTTTCACGACCGACCCGTTACTGGAGATCTTAAGGATGTTCAAGTTCCTTAGTGCGGTTCATGCGTACTGTCCGCCGCATGGCCGGCGCCCCCAACAGCAAGTCGAGCGCCAATTGGAGAGATCCGGGCTTCGTTTGGGCGGCCATGGCGCCCAACGAAGTTTCTATGGCTTCCAATGGAGTTTCTATCTCGCCCAATTCTATCTCCTCCAAACGGCCGTCCATGGCGCCCAATGGAAGTTCTATGGCGCCCATTCGGGGAACTATCCATCGCTACCGTGGGCAGGAATCGCCCGTGGGTCTCCACCGAGGTCGTGCGAGAAGGTTCGCGGGCCGGTTCCTGATTCGGTGTTATCATTTTGCGCGATGCGTCGTTCCGCCCTTGCCTGCCTTTACCGAACCGCCGCGCTTTTGGCGGCGTTGGTCTTGGTGGTCGCGCCGAACCTCGACGTTCATCGGGCGGAGCAGGTTCGCGCTTCGTTCGGCGGCGAACGGACGCTGATCTCCGAAGGGGCGAGCCACCCGACCGCGCCGCTTCACGTCGAGGCTTCGCCGCAGAGGGAAGAAGAGCCCTGCGCCTTCTGCCTGTTCAGCGGCCAGATCGGCAACGGGCTGCTCGGGGCTCCGATCCCGCAGCCGCACCTCGCGGTCCGGACGGTAGCGCCCTCCGTCGCGGTCCTCCCGGCGCTCGCCGCCGCCCGCCCCACCCTGCCGTCCCGCGCTCCCCCCGCGGCTTAAGCGCTCTCTTTCCTCGCGCCCGAGCCCGGGACCGGAGTCCGCGCAATCTGCGCGGTCCGTCCTCCCGACATCTGAAGTTGAGCCGTATCCCGAAACCGGGAGGATTCCCTATGGTTTCCGAGACCGTACCCCGCGGGCGTGTGCCCCGTTGGACGCTCTTGACGTTGTTGATCGCGAGTGCCGCGCTCTTGGCGCCGCTCGCCAGCCCCTTGGCCGCGCAATCCGCCGCGACCGATCCGCCGGCCGTCTCGCCGGCCCCCACTGTGGACGACCTGCGCCGCGAGCTGGCCGCGCTCAAAGCCGAATCCGACCGGCGGATCGCCGATCTCGAACGCCGCCTGGCGGAGATCGAAAGCGCAAAGGCCGGGGAAGCTCCGGTTGCGCCTTCGGCCGCCGAAACCGCGCCGGCCGACCAGCAGGCCGCCATTCCCGCGGGAGGCGAGGCTCCGGCCTCAGCCGTGGCTGTACCCTCCGAGGCCGATCTCGCAGCGGCGGCGGCGGAGATCGCCGCCAGCGCCACAGCGCCTAGCCCAACCGACACGTCGCTGCAGAGCCCGGCTCCGATCACCCTGGTTTCGGGCGGGGGTGGCAAGAACTTCTTGAATCTGTCGCTCGACGGCCTGATCGCCGCGGGCACCTCGACGACACGAGACGTCGCCTCGCTTCAGACCGGCGGCCACGATCCGATCCAGCGCGGCTTCACGGTCCAGAACGTCGAGACCGTCTTCGACGGAGCGGTGGACCCCTATTTCCGGGGCCAGGCCAACATCGTCTTTCAGATCGACGACCAGGGGGCGACGACGGCCGAGCTCGAAGAGGTCTACGTGACCTCGACCTCTCTCCCGAAGGGGTTGCAGCTCAAGGCCGGCCAGTTCTTCACCGAGTTCGGCCGTCTCAACCCGACCCACCCGCACAGTTGGGATTTCGTCGATCAGCCGCTCGTCAACGGCCGGTTCTTCGGGGCCGATGGGCTCCGCTCGGTGGGGGCTCGGCTGTCGTGGCTCCTGCCGACGAGCTTTTACTCCGAGGCGTTTCTCGCCGTCCAGAACAGCCAGGGCGAGACGCTCTCCAGTTTTCGCAGCGTGCCCGGCGAGACGCTGTTCGGCCGCCCGATCCTGCCGCGCGACGTGGCGACCGGTTCCGATCTGTTGATCGCGCCGCGCTACGCCGCCTCGTTCGACCTCTCCGACACCCAGACCGTGCTGCTCGGGGCTTCGGCGGCGCTCGGTCCGAACGGCACGGGACCCGACGGGAAGACCCGGATCTACGGCATCGACGGCTTCTGGAAATGGAAACCGACCAACGCCTTCAACGGCTTTCCCTTCGTCAAGGTCCAGGGCGAGCTGATGCGTCGCAGCGCCACGGTCGATGCCTTTGAGCTGAGCCCGGATCTGCTTTTGCCCCGAAGGACGTTCGACGACTGGGGAGGCTATTTGCAGGCCAGTTGGGGCTACAAACCCGGGCACGTCCTCGGCCTGCGGCTGGACCGCGTGGGCGGCGACCAGGGCGATCTCCAAGATCCCACCCTCGCCCCCCGCTGGCGGCTCTCGCCCGCTCTCACCTGGTTTCCCACCGAATTCTCGAAGCTCCGCCTGCAATACAACTTCGATCGTTCGGACGCCTTCCGCCACGACGAGCACTCCCTGTGGCTCCAGCTGGAATTCCTCCTCGGCGCGCACGCCGCCCACAAGTTCTAGGGGATATCGATATGAAGAGAATCGCGTTCGCTCTCGTTGTCGCGGCGTTGCTCGTTTCGGCCCTGCCGGCCGCCGCGGTGCTCAAGGTCGTCGCCACCACCTCGGAGTACGGCGCTCTGGCGACCCAGATCGGTGGCGCCCGGGTCACCGTCACGACGATCGCCAAACCGACCGAGGACCCCCATTTCGTCGACGCCCGGCCGAGCCAGATCGTCGCCTTGAACCGTGCCGACGCGTTGATCGAAGGGGGCGCCGAGCTGGAGGTCGGCTGGCTGCCGCCGCTGCTCGAAGGCGCCCGCAACGGCAAGATCCTGGCCGGCGCGCCGGGCCGAGTCGTGGCCTCGGAAGGCATTCAACTGGTCGACATTCCCTCGGCCGCCGATCGCTCGCAGGGTGACACCCACCTCGCGGGCAACCCCCATTTCATGCTCGACCCGTTGAACGCCAAGGTGGTCGCCGAGCACATCGCCCGCGCGTTTTCCGCCCTCGACCCCGCGGGCGCTCCGACGTTCAAGGGGAACCTGGCGCAGTTCGAGACCCAACTGGCGGCCAAGATGACGGAATGGACGGCGGCGCTCAAGCCCTTCGCCGGCCGGCCGATCGTCACCTACCACCCGACCTGGCGCTACTTCGGCCGCCGCTTCGGTCTCGTCGCGGACATCTTCCTAGAGCCCAAGCCGGGCATCCCGCCGTCGCCGCCGCACCTCGCCGAGGTCATGCAGAAGATGTTGGCCCAGAAGATCCGGGTGCTGCTGGTCGAGCCCTACCAGCCGAGGAAGACCGCCGAGGGGGTCGCGGCGCGGACCAACGCGGTGGTGGTCGACGTCTGCCAATTCCCGGGCGGCCTGCCCGGCACCGAAACCTACATCGCCCTGATCGACGCGGACGTCAAGCGCATCGCCCAGGCGCTCGCGAGCCACACCTAGGAGCCCGCAATGGACCTATTTACCCTTTGGCTCTGGCCCCTGATCGCCCTCTGCGTCTTGCCGGCGGCGCTCGTCTACTTCGGTCTGCACGTGGTCGGACGAGGCATCATCTTCGTCGACCTCGCCCTCGCACAAATTGCCGCCCTCGGCATTTCGACCGCAGTTCTGATGGGGGCCGACGCCGAACATGGCACCCTGCCCTACGTGCTGGCGATCGCATTCACGATCGCCGGAGCCGCGCTTTTTTCGCTCACCCGGTTCCGCCATCCCCGAGTGCCGCACGAGGCGATCATCGGCATCATCTATATCGTGGCAGCCGCCGCGGCGACCATGGTGCTCAGCCACACCGCCTCGGGGGACGAAGAGATCAAGAACCTCTTGGTCGGCAACATCCTCCTGGTCTCCAAGGGTGAGGTCATCCGCACCGCGCTGCTCTACCTAGGGGTCGGAGCGTTCCACTACGCCCTGCGCAAGAAGTTCTACCTCATCTCCTTCGACCCGGAAGAGGCCGAGCGGCAGGGAATGAGCGTGCGGCTCTGGGACTTCCTCTTCTACGCCACGTTCGGCCTGGTGGTCACCAGCTTCGTCCGCATCGCGGGCGTCTATCTCGTCTTCTCCTACCTGATCGTCCCCGCCGTCTGCGGCGCGCTGCTCTCGTCCCGGACGGCGATACGCCTCACCATCGGCTGGGTGATCGCCCTCACCGCGGGGCTCACCGGCCTGGTGCTCTCCACCCAATGGGAGAGCATGGATCTGCCCACCGGCCCGACCATCGTCTGCACCTTCGGGCTGCTGTTGGTCGTAAGCGGCGCGATCGCCTTCGCGCAATCGCGGCGGGGGACGGCCGAGGTGGCCCGGCCGTAGAGCCGTGGCCCCCCTGGCGGGCGGCCCCCGTGGCCGCCCGGGTGTTCGAGTCATCGAGATTGGTAGAAATCGCTCAAGAATGATAACCAACTACGGCGACATTGGAACAGTATCTGACCGAAGAGATCGAAAGGTAGCACCGCAGTCACAAGACTGCTCGCCGAGTTGGCTGGCGCGGCAGACGGAGGGCAGATGGCGGAGAACTGGTATTGGGGAAGAAGTAGGCAGGGTCTACGTGGCAGCCCTGGCCTAGCAAGCACTGTCACCCTTTAATTGACACCGAAGAGCTTTTGGTTTAGCGTCGAGATTGAATTGATATTCAAGGAGATAACCTCTTGAGTATCGCCACGGATAGCTGCGCACAGATCCTGTTTGGCGATACGACGAGACAAGTGGCTGGTGGACGATACGGATACGGCTGTTCTTCCGGACAGCTACGCTGTCATCGTCTATTACATCTAAGGTTAGCGGTACCTATCGCTGTTCATTATCTAGAGGGGACGGTATGAGAAATCGCTTGCAGTTCCTTGCCTGTCATTTGTGCTTCCTTCTGCTTGTGGGCACAGGTTCGCCCCTTTGGGCTGCACCGGAGCCGCCTCTGACAAACTCTGACATAATTAACCTTTGTAAGGCAGGTCTCAGCGACGACATAATCATTGCAAAGATCCGACAGACTAGTGTAGTCAACTTCCAACTCGACACAGACTCGATATTGGCATTGAGTAAGCAAGGCGTAAGCAATCAAGTTGTCAAGGCCATGCTCGATAAGGTCACGCCTCCCAGTCAGCCAAACTCAATGCCGCCTTCTTTCATCCCTGGCGGATTCAAACAAAATCGGGGTGTTAGCCTCTCGGCCAAGGAGGGAGAGCTCGCACTCACCTTACGGTATGGAGACATCACCGCAACCGGCTTCTCGTTCGTACAAATTCGCTATCTGAACATTTCGGGACTCCGTTCACCAGTCCGCACTGCGGACCCCGGAGCGTCTCTACTAGTTCATTCGGATATCGATCCATCTACCTCCGATCAATTTCAACTGGTCCGCTTAGAGATCGATTCTGACGACAAGATTAGATCTATGAAGCTTGGGAAAGGCTCGGCGTTTCGCGGGGGTATGAGGGACTACTTGGCGGCAGACAAGGATATTGTGCTGGCATTTACCACCGAACCGGCCGGACCGGACACTTTTAGAATCAAGCCCTCCACGCCATTCACGCCAGGAGAATATGGAGTCCTTACGGGCGGGATATCTTTATACGACTTCGGTGTAGATTGAGTGTTGCGAGTTGTCGCGAGGAGATGATTCAGCTTCGCTGAAGAGAAACATCGGAGCTGGGGCGTCACCAGTCGAACACCGTGATCTAGAGTGCTCGAGCGCTCTCGGGAGAGATCGCGCCTCCCTCCAGGCCCTCACCGCCCCAAGGCGTTCGCCGCGTTCCGCCTGCTGGAAGGACGCCGCCGACCGGGAGTGTGCCACCTGACCTTGCCGCAAGAAATCACCGCGCAGATGGAGATGGCATAAGGGGCGGTCACAGGTCTTAGTCGGTCATCCCCAGATGCCGGCTGCGAATCGTCGTCCGGTCCGCTGAACTCGCTTCCTGTCGCGGAGGTTACCGACCCGAGGTGTCACGGAGGCCAGAGCCGGCGTCGCCGTGCGGAACCGCTCTACGACCTCGTGGCGCGTCGTTCGGCAAAGGGATCGTCAGGTGGTAGTGCTGGCTCAGCATCCTGTTTGCTTCGACACTCGCCGTAGCTTGCGCTGTCGAGAAACTCATCGAATCAGCCCAGGCCGGTTCTGCATGATGATTAGGGGGCACGAAGGTCCGGGTAGGGGTGGCCCCCGTTGCTGCCCGGGAGCCTGGTAGCATCCTCAAAGAAGGAGAAACGCCGATGGCCGACGCATTGGGGCAGCACCTGATCGAAGAGATCGAAAGCCGGTACCGCAGTCATAAGACGCTCGCCGAGTCGGCGCTGGCGCAGGTTCCGGACGAGGACATTTTTCGGACGATCGACCGCGAGACGAACAGTCTCGCGGTCTTGATCCAGCACATGGGCGGCAACCTGCGCTCCCGTTTCACCGACTTCCTGACCACCGACGGCGAAAAACCGGACCGGCATCGCGACGCGGAGTTCGAAGTAGCGCCCGGAGCCACCCGAGAGCAGCTGATGGCGCGGTGGGAGGAAGGCTGGGAGTGCTTGTTTTCGACTCTCGCGAGCCTTTCGCCGGACGATCTGTCGAAGACCGTCACCATCCGCCATGAGCCACATACGGTGGTCGAGGCGCTGGAGCGTTCGCTCTGCCACCAGGTGTACCACGTAGGCCAGATCGTGATGCTCGCCAAGCACTACGTTTCGGAGACCTGGCGTCCGCTCACGGTGCCACGCGGCAAGACCGAGGAATTCAACCGGCAGATGGCGGAGAAAGCGGGAAAATAGACCCGACGGGGGTTACCCTCCGTCGCCCTCTTTGCCACCCCGAAGCCGGTCGAACCACTTCTTCCGTTTGAGGGTCCTCGGCGCGCTTTCGCTGCCGAGCTGGCCGGAGTGGCCGGAAACGTCGGTCGCGGTCGCGTACCACTGAACGTTCTTGTTCTGATGGAAGCTCGGGGGGATCTCGGCGGTGTAGAAGGCGCCCGACTGGCGCAGCTCCAGCGCCTGCCAGGCGCCTCCCTCCGGACGGGCGAACAAGGTCGCCTTGGCGACCTGGAAATCGTCCGAGATCCGTAGCGAGACCCGCGTGGTTGTACCCTTCTCGAATTCGCTCGCCGAGCCTTCGCGCAGCTCGATCGCGGGCGGGTTCTGATCCATCTGGGAAAATTCGCTCTTGAGCCGGTCGGACAGCTCGCGGAAGCGCTCGACGTAAGGGCCGGTCGGGTTGGCGGTGCGCAGGATCGCCAGCCCCTCGTCCGGCCGTTTGCGCTGCGCCGCGGCTTGCGCGTTGGCCAGAATCCGGTCGAGCCGGGGATCGACCTCGGCGACCGTGCGGATGCGGCCGATCCGTTCGCTTAAGCCCGGCCGGTCGGGCCAGGCGCCGCGCAGGGCCTCCAGCCGATCGAGCGCGGCCTGCGCCTGACCGCTCTGGCTCAGGCGATCGGCCTCGGCTTCGATCGTTGCCGCCGCTTGGTCGCGCAGCCGAGGTGCCGACTTGTCGCGCGGGGCCAGCTCGGAAAACGAACCGGCGAGACGGACTACCGCGAGCGAATCGCCTGCCTTGGCGGCTCGTTGGAGCTGCGCCGCAAGATCGACGATCTGCTGCGCCCGGCCGAAGTCCGCTTCGGCGCCCGGATTGGCCTTGAAGAAGGCGATCCGGTTCGCCGCGATGCCGCGCAGGGCGGAGCGCAGGGTGGCGGCATTGCCGTTGCGCAGGCCGCGTTTCAAATCGGCGGCGAGGCGCTCGACCTGCGATTGGCCGAGCGAATCGCGCAGCGCCTTGGCCTCTTCGCGCTCTTCCGGCGACAGGGCCGCGGCGCCGGGTGCATCGAGCGCGTCGAGCGCGGCGCGTGCGGCGACGATGTTCCCCGCGTCGAGGGCGGTCCGCGCGGCGGCCAGCCCTGGATTGCCAACCGGGATGACCTCCACGAGCGTCGATTGCAAAGCGATCGGCGGTGGGCTGGCCGTAGCGGCCGGCGCGGCGGGTACCTTCAGCTCGTCTTGGATCTCCGACGGGTCGACATCCCGGTCGCGCAGGTAGATCAGAAACGCGGCCAGCACCCCGAGGCCGGCCGCGGCGGCAAGAGCGAGCCAAAGGGCTCTCTTGCTCTTGCCCCGCGGCCGGATTGGTCGGGGAACGATTGGGATTTCCGCGGTGTCCGGGGGCTTCATCGGCACCGCGAACGCCGGCGCTACCTCTTTCTGAGGGATTGGCGCGACGGCGGGACCGGCGAGGAAATCTTCGACCGACGGCAACAGATCGTTCGGCAAGGACTCTGGCGAGCGAGATTCCGCGACCGGGAGGTGAGGTTTCGGCGTGGCGATCGCCGCCGGGGAAGGGACGACGGGTGCGGCTACCGCGGGAGGCGGAGTCGGCGGAACTTCCAACGCGGGCAAGATCTCCGACAGAGGCGTCGCGGCGGGAGGCGCTTCGAAAGCTTCCTCGAATCGGAGCGCCAGCGGCTCGCCGTCCGTTGCGGAAGGAGGAATGTAGACCGGGTTGGTCTTTTCGCCCACCGAGGGCTGGGCGACCGGTCCTCGGAGAGCCGTGCGCAGGCCTTCGCGAATTTCCCCCCAACTCGGCCGTTCGGCCGGGGATCTGCGTAGAGAGCGCGCGAGCGCCTGACGCAGGGCCTCGGCGTCTTCGAGCTCGAAGCTCACGCCCAACGGCAGGGCGAGCTCGGGCTCTCCCCGCGAGTCGAGCTGCATCCCGATGTCGAGCAGGCGGCAGGCGACACGGGCGAAGGAGTAGACGTCGGAACGAGAGTCGCTACGGCCTTCGGCGAACGTTTCGGGCGCCGTACCCTCGACGCCCGGCATGCCGGGGATTGGCGGATGGAGGAGGCGGGTGCCGAAGCCGAGCAGCTTTGCCTGCTCTCCCGTGGTCGTGCCGGCGAGACGGATGTTTTCCGGCGTCAGATTGCCGTGGGCGATACCACTCCGACTCAGCAGCTCGAGCCCATCGACGACTTGGAGCAGATGGGAAAGAACTTCGGCGGGCGCCGCCCCGGTCAGCTCTTCGAGGCCGCGACCGGCGACCGGTTCGAGCAGGAGGAACGCGCCGCCGTCGGGCAGCATGCCGAAATCGAGCAGCGAGGGGATGGTCGGATGGCGGAGCTTGGCGAGAGCCGTCGCGGTCTGGAGAAAGCGAGGCATCGCCTCGGTATTGCGCCCGGGAGCGATCCGTTTGACCACCACCATGGCGCCGTTCGTGGCGTCGGTTGCGGCATGAACGCTGGTGAACGCGCTCTCGCCCAGCTTTCGGGTGATTCGGTATCGCTCACTGATGTCGCGGCGTTCCGCCATGATCGTCGAGGGCCTCGAAGGGCAAGCTTATCGCTGAAAGTCTATATTCGGTCGCGGGAGCCAGCGGGTCCCGCTGGGAAATGAGATGGTAACCTACCTTTTTCGGAGGTGTTTTCGCAGTGCGTATCCTTACCCAGGAAGCGATGCAGCGGCTCTTTGAGGTGATCGACGAGATTCCGCTCGATCGCGAGGCGGTGCAGGTTCCGCTCGCGATGGAAGGGCAGGGCTCCATCGTGCGGTTGGCGAGCGGCAAGGTAGAAGTCGTGCTGCCCGATACGGACGACCTGAGCGAGTTTTTGGCGCATCTACCCGAACGCCTGGCGACCCTGGATTCCTCCGGGTAAAGAGCGGGGAGACTCGGATGCTCGAAATCGTCGACCATGGAAGCGTGCGCGAGATCCGGATGGCTCGGCCTCCCGCGAACGCGTTGTCGCCGGATCTGATCGCGGCGCTCGATGCCGCGCTCGCCGAGGCGCCCGCCGCGGGGGCGAAGGCCATCGTGCTCTCCGGAGTGCCGGGTCTATTTTCGGCCGGTCTCGACGTGCCGCTCCTGCTCACCCTGGATCGGCCGGAAATCGAGGTCGCCTGGGGTCAATTCCTCTGCCTGGTTTGTTCGCTGACGACCTCGGCCGTTCCGATCGCGGCGGCGATCACCGGCCATGCCACGGCCGGAGGCTGCGTGTTGCCGCTCTATTGCGATGCCCGCTTCATGGCGCGCGGCCGGATCGGCAAGGACGGGACGTTCCGGGAATTCTCGATCGGGGTCAACGAGGTCGCGGTCGGTTTGCCGATGCCCTCGGTGATCGTTCCGGCCTTGGCGCGGATCGTCGGTGAGCGCCAGGCCGAGCGGATGTGCGTGACGGCCGAGCTGCTGCCGGCCTCCGAGGCGTATCGCATCGGCCTGGTCGACGAGCTGTTGCCGCTTGAAGAGACGGTGGGGCGGGCGGTGGCCTGGTGCCGAGCGCTCGTCGAGCTGCCTCCGCAGGCATTGGCCCGCACTCGAGCCCAAACGCGCGCCGGTTTGATCGCCGCGGTCGAAGCCGCCCGGGCCGTCGATTACCGCGTGTTCGTCGACGATTGGTTCGGCGAGGAGGCGCAGAGCGCGCTGCGTGCCCTGGGCGAGCGGCTGGCGAAAAAGAGTTAGACCCGAGCTGCGCTCTACCAGCCCTCTCGCTCGCGGAGGCGGGTCACGTGGGCGACATGATGCCTTCCGTGCCAAGAGTAAAGGCCGACCAGGGAATCGAGGGGGACCTCGCCAAGCTCG
The DNA here is from genome assembly GCA_035995205.1 of Thermoanaerobaculia bacterium. GTDB lineage: Bacteria > Acidobacteriota > Thermoanaerobaculia > Multivoradales > UBA5704 > DASYKS01. Next base: position 6,818 of record DASYKS010000015.1, on the reverse strand, counting down.
GGGTGATCGAGCGTCCGTTCGAAATCGGCGGGCTTCATCGCGTGCAGCAGCTCGATCCAGCGGAAATGGAGCGCTTCGAGCAGCGTGAGAGAGACCTCGACGGGAGTGTTTACGGTGTCCGCCAGCCGTGCCCAGCCCTCCTGATCGTAGGGTTTGATCCGCGGCCGCTCCTCGGTCAAGGCCAGTTTCAGGCGAATGTAGGCGTTCATGTGGCTGTCCGGCACATGGTGGGCGAGCTGGCGAACGGTCCAGCCGCCGGGGCGATAGGGTGTATCGAGCTGCTCTTCGGAGAGCCCCTCGACGACGGCGCGCAGCTCGGCCGGAGCGGCGGCGATCGCGGCGATCGCCGCGGCGCGCTCCTCCGGCGTCAGCCGGCTTTTCCGTTCGAGCTTGCCGATCGGAAATCGCAGGTCGGCCTCGTGGTTCATCGTTCGCTCCTTCGGTCGGCGGCCGCCTCGGCGCGCTCGGTTGAGTTTGGTTCGGTCGAATCGTTCGTTCGGGTTTTTTCGGCGGCGAGCTGAAGGTGGGCCTCGGCCGCCGCCGTGGCATAGCGCATCGCGGCCGAACGCGCGAGCAAGCCGCGCGCCCTGGCTTCAGCACGTTCCAGGTAGGGGAGGGCTCGGCCCCACATCTCGGCGGCCAGGTAGTGGCCGGCGAGCTCCTCGGAATGGCTCTCCAGGTGATCCGCGGCGAGGGTTTCGAGCGTCGAGGCCACCCGGGCGTGGAGGGCTCGCTGTCGGGCCGGCAGCACCGACGAAGCGAGCGCCTCGCGCACCTGTTGGTGGGCGAACTCGAAGCTGCCGCGCCGGGCTCCGCGTTTCCACAGCACGACGTCGGAGGCCCGCCCGAACGTCGACCAGTAGCGGATGCTCTGGCGGATCAGCCACCGCTTCAGCAGCAGCTCGAGGCCGATCTCGACGACCGCGGGGTGTTCGTCGGCGGCTCTTTGCAGCAATTCGGCCTCGAAGCTCCAGCCGGCGAAGGAGGCTTGGATCGCCAGCCGCCGGATCGACGAGGGAAGCCGCCGTACCCGTTCTCCGAGCAGTGCGCCGAGATCGCCGCTGGTGGGGACGATCGCGGTCGACAAGGACGAGCCGAGCTGCCAGATGCCGTTGTCTCCCGGCGTGAGCAGACCTTCGTCCCAGAGCAGGTTGATCAGCTCCGCGATCGCGAACGGCAGGCCGCGGCTCCGCTCGGCGAGCCAACGAGAAAGCTCGCTCGCGCGGTCGTCGCCGACCAAGGAGACCGCTATCTCTTCGATCGCCGCATCGTCGAACCGTCGGATCTCTACGCGCTCGGCGGCTTCGATCATCGCGGAGAAATACGGCCGCTGGCCGGCCGTCGGCTCGGTGGCGAGCAGGAACCAACAGGGCCGCCCGTGCAAGCGGGTGATCGCGAGCTGGAGCAGCTCCAGCGAATCGTCGTCGACCAGGTGCAGGTCGTCGAGAAAGATCACCAGCGGCACGGTCGCCATGCCGATCCCCGCGGAGCAGAAAGCGCCCAGGTAGTCGATCACGGTCTCGAACATCCGTCGCCGTTCGGCGGCTCGCTTCAACAGCGGCGGCGGCGGCAGCTCGGGCCGGCGCGGACCCAGCTCGGGAAGCAGGCGCACGAGGTCGGCGAACTTCTCTTGCGACAGCGCGGCGGGATCCGGTCCCGCTCCTTCGGCCGCCTCGTCGAACGCGCCGCGCAACAGGTCGAGCCAGGGAAGAAACGGCGTCGGGAGCACGGTCGGGTGGCCGGCGCCGCGGAGCACGACGATCCGTCGCGACCCGGAGACCGCATCGAGAAAGGTGCGGATCAACCGCGTCTTGCCGATCCCCGTCTCGCCTTCGACCACCGTCACGGGGGTCTCTCCGGAGAGCGTCCTGCGCCAGCTGTCGCGCAGCCGGTCCCAGGCGCCGCGGCGGCCGGCGAGTGGGATGATCGGACCGATCGGCTCGCCGTCCGCGATCGGAATCCCTTGCGTCGGCGCATCATCGCGGATCGATTCGTAAAGCTCTCGGGTCTCCGCGAGCGGATCGACGCCAAGCTCGCGATCGAGCAGCGCCACCAGGTCTTCGTACTCGGCGAGCGCCTGGCTCCGGCGGCCGGTCATCGCATAAAACCGCATCAGATTGCGTCGCGGTTCCTCCGCGAGCGGCTCCAAAGCCACCAGCCGCCGGGCGTAGTGCAGGCCGAAGCGGTATTCGCCGCGGCGGCGGTAGCTTTCGATCAGCGCGCGGAGCGCCTCGACCGTCGCTTCCCGAAGGCGCTCCTGCTCGGCGATCAGCCACTCCTCGAACGAGCTGCTGTCGCGAACGAAAAAGCCGGCGAGAAAGTCGCCGCGATAGAGCTGCACGGCGGTCGCCAGATGGTGCGGGTCGGCGGCGTCCCGTGACGCGCCCCGCTTGATCGACTCCTCGAAGGCGTGGACGTCGACCCACAGACCGGCCGCCGGATTGATCCGGATGTCGCCATGGCTGACGAGCAGCGGCGGATTGGAGGAATCTCTTCCGGGAAGCGCCGAGCGGAGGTTGTAGAGCGCCTGGCGCAGGGCATGCCGCGCGCCGTCTTCCTCCTGCTCCGGCCAGAGCAGGCCGGCCAGATGGTCGCGGCTGAACGCGCGCCCGGATTGGCAGGCGAGGTAGACGAACAAGGCGCGGACCTTTTGCGATTCGAAGCCGCGGACCTGGCGATCGCCGTGCCAGACCTCGAAGCCGCCGAAAAGCCGAACCCGGATCACGCCGCGGGAGCTCCAACCCGCCACCCTGAAGCTCGAAGGGCTCGATCCCACAAGAAGCTCGGCGCAGGCAAGGGCTCTTGATTCACGGGGCGCTGGCTCGGTGATCGCTCGGAAGGCGTTGGCGTGAATCGTAACCCAAATGCGCAGGTCATCGTCGGCCCAACCCCGCCTCCTGACGATTTCCTGACGATGCCGGAAAAATGATGGCGCTCAATGCTGCCGTAGCACGTCAATGTGTTGATTTTGCGTAGGTTTTTGAGACTTGCTGGACGGTGTTTCTGAACCGCGAAGTTTTGGCCCATCGGGGAAAGGGTTGTCGAATGAAAGCTCAAAGACAAATTCTACAGGGTGCACTCTCGTTGCTCGTGGGGGCCTTCATGGGGCTCGGCGTTGCGCAAGCCCAGCTCGGACCGGGTCCGTTTGCGGCGTTTCCGACGCAGGACGCCACCGACGGACGTTTCATGGGCTTCGGTTGCGCCGGCATCGCGACATTCGAGCAGAATGTCGCCATCTCCATGGCCGCCCCGGCGGCGACCTCGACATTCGATCTCAACATCTTCGACGGAGACACCGGTAAGCCCGACGGCTCCCTCCTGCCCCACTGGGACGCGGGGACCCGGCAGCTGATTTTCTCCCTGTACGCGGATCCGCTGCGTACGGGCTCCACCGCGCCGGCCAATCTGATCGGCAGCTGGGCGGGCAACGCGGCCAATCCGACCAGCGGCCCGCTGTGGACCTCCAGCGCGACCTTCATGCCGGACAACGCGTGGTGGGCGGTTACGGTGACCAACGCGCCGATCTCCCAGGCACCCAGCGGCAATTACTTCTACAACTTGGTCATCTCGCTCGACGGAACCTGCGGCATCGGCGAAATCCTCGAGAGCAACATCAAGGTCGCGGCCTCCAATCCGATGACGTTCCGCACGCCGCAGTTCGGGCTGGTCGGGGGGTTCCGCCAGATCTTCAATGACGGACCGATCCTCTATCCCGGTCCCGTGTTTCCGCCACTGGGCGGGTTCCTGTCGGCGCCGACGACCTACGACGGCACGTTCGAGTTCTACTTCAGCCTGCCCGGCGGCACCACCGAGCTGCGTCTCTTCGACGGTGACTTCGATTTCGGCACCGATTCGACGGTGGGCGTTCCTTCCGGCGTATTTCTCGACCCCTGCGAGGACGAGGACGACCCGGATACCCCGTCCGACTACAGCGGCTTCCCGTTTTCCACCACGGGTGCCAATCCCGAAGGGGTCCAAGGTCCGGGCGCGCCTCCGGATGACAACAACTTCGACGCGTTCCGTCGCGGTGAGCCGGACGATCCGAACCGGATCGGCTGCGTTCGCTACGAAGTTCAGGATCCGCTGGGCAACGTGTACCACAACGACAATCCTTCGGGCAGCTTCGAGTGGGAGCAGTTCCTGATCGCGACGGCGGATTCGCCGTTCGTCGGGGACGCGGACTATGTAGCCGGGGGCGCCACGCTTCCTGGCGGCGTGTGGAAGGTCCGGATCGTCGGTCTGGACCTGGCGAATCTGAACTTCTGGTTCGCGGACACCTGTGCGACGCGTCCGGCCCGGGATCCCATGCCGGGCGAAGATCCGGACAATGTGCCGCGCGTGGCGGCTTGCTCGGATCAGTCGATCTATCTTCTGGGCGACTTCGTTTGGGCGGACACCGCGAATCCGGGGACTCTGGACCCGGGCGAGGCGGGCACTCCGGGCGTGGTGATGGAGCTGATTCGTCCGAGCGACGGGGCGGTGATCGCCACGACGAAGACGGGCGACTCGACGAGCCCGAACTGGCCGGCGTGCGTGGCGCACAATACGGGTACCGACACGAACGGCTTGTACTGCTTCGGCACGGACGCACCGGGTACGTACCAGGTGCGCGTCGCGGCAAGCAACTTCGCTCCGACCAAGCCGCTGGCGGGCAAGGCGTCGACGACCGGGGGCGATTCTCTGACCCGCACTCTCACCACGGGCAACGTCCTGACGTATGACTTCGGTTACGACAGTGTAGGTAGCCTCGGGGATCGGATTTGGCTCGACACCGACGGCGACGGCGTGCAGGATGGCGGGGAGCCGGGGATCAACGGCGTCACGGTCGAGTTGCTCAACAGCGGCGGGACGGTGATCTCGACGCAAGTGACCTCGGGCTCCGGCAATTACACGTTTGGCGGTCTGCCGGCCGGCAGCTACTCGGTCCGGGTGGTGGCCGCGACGCTTCCGGCGGGTCTCGTCCAGACCTACGATCTCGACGGCCTCGGCACGGCAAACCTTGCGGCCGCGACGCTTACCGCGGGTCAGAACCGGACCGACGTCGACTTCGGCTACCGCGGCACGGCCTCGGTCGGCGATCGGGTATGGGCCGATACGGACGGTGACGGCGTGCAGGATGCCGGGGAGACCGGGATCAACGGCGTAACGGTCGAGCTGCTCGACAGCGGCAACACCGTGATCGGAACGAAAGTGACCGCGGGGGACGGGAACTACACGTTCGCGAACCTCGATGCGGGGAACTACTCGGTCCGGGTGGTGGCCGCGACGCTCCCTGCGGGCTCGGCACCGACGTACGATCTGGACGGCATTGGGACGGCCAACATCGCGTCCTTCGCCCTGACCGGCGGCCAGAACCGGACCGACGTGGACTTCGGCTACCGCGGCACGGCCTCGGTCGGCGATCGGGTCTGGACCGACACCAACGGTAACGGCGTGCAGGAAGCCGGCGAGACCGGGATCAACGGGGTGACGGTCGAGCTGCTGAATTCGGGCGGCACGGTCATCGCGACGACGATGACCGCAGGTGATGGAAACTACGGCTTCACCAACCTCTCGGCCGGCAACTACTCGGTTCGGGTGGTGGCGGCGACTCTTCCTGCGGGGTCGGCACCGACGTTCGATCTGGACGGCATAGGGACGGCCAACATCGCGTCCTTCGCTTTGACCGCCGGGCAGAACCGCACCGACGTGGATTTCGGCTATCGCGGCGCGGCCTCGGTCGGTGACCGGGTCTGGACCGACACCAACGGCAACGGCGTGCAGGAAGCCGGAGAAGCCGGGATCAACGGCGTGACGGTCGAGCTGTTGAATTCGGGCGGCACGGTGATCGCCTCGCAGGCCACCGCGGGCGACGGCAACTACAGCTTCACCAACCTCTCGGCCGGCAATTACTCGGTCCGGGTTGTGACGGCGACACTGCCGGCGGGCTCGACGCAGACGTACGACCTGGATGGCGTCGGAACGGCCAACATTGCGTCCTTCGCTTTGACCGGCGGCCAGAACCGGACCGATGTGGACTTCGGCTATCGCGGCACGGCCTCGGTCGGCGATCGGGTATGGACCGACACCAACGGCGACGGCGTACAGGATGCCGGGGAGACCGGGATCAACGGCGTGACGGTCGAGCTGCTGAATTCGGGCGGCACGGTCATCGCCACGAAGGTCACGGCGGGTGACGGCAACTACACCTTCACCAATCTCGCGGCCGGCAACTACTCGGTGCGGGTGGTGGCGGCGACGCTGCCGGCCGGTTCGGCGCAGACGTACGATCTGGACGGCGTGGGGACGGCCAATATCGCGGCCTTCTCGTTGACGGCCGGTCAGAGCAAGACGGACGTGGACTTCGGCTACCGCGGCGCGGCGTCGGTCGGCGATCGGGTGTGGACCGATACCGACGGCGACGGCGTGCAGGATGCCGGCGAAACCGGGATCAACGGTGTGACGGTCGAGCTGCTCAATTCAGGCGGCACGGTGATCGCCTCCAAGGTCACGGCGGGTGACGGCAACTACACCTTCACCAATCTCTCGGCCGGCAATTACTCGGTTCGGGTGGTGGCGGCGACGCTGCCTGCCGGTTCGGCTCAGACGTTCGATCTCGATGGCACCGGGACGGCCAACATCGCGGCCTTTGCCCTGGTGGCGGGTCAAAACAAGACGGACGTCGACTTTGGCTACCGGGGCACCGGCTCGCTCGGTGACCGCGTCTGGCTCGATTTCGACGCCGACGGCATCCAGGACGCCGGAGAAACCGGGATCAACGGGGTAACGGTCGAGCTGCTGAATTCGGGCGGCACGGTCATCGCTTCGCAGGTCACGGC
>DASYKS010000014.1:0-191310 GCA_035995205.1 Thermoanaerobaculia bacterium | reverse complement strand
GAATCAAAGTCAGCGATGCCGAAGTCGGAGAATTGAAGCTCAAACCAGCCCGATTCCACGGAGAATGGAATTACAGCTTAGCGCCCGTCCCAGACCTAGCTCGGACGTAAGACATGAGCCGGTTATTACCTGACGAGCCCTTAGGGTTTACGGCACCCGCCGCGGCGGCTCGATACCCAGATAGCCGGCGGCGCGCGGCGCGACATCCGTGTTTTTCACTACCCCGAGCGTCCGTTTCTCGACTCCTCGCCCAAGCGCCAGATAGATCCCGGCAAGACGGGGATCGCCTTTGCCTCCTTGGTAGAGGTGGCCGTGCATGCCGTAGACGTCGGTCGGTGCGGTGATAGCACCGCTCGGGAGCGGCTTTTCGGCGAAGGTGAACCCCGCGTGGGCGAACAGGACGAGATCGCCGCTGTTCGGATGATCGAGGCCGAGGGGGCCGAGTTGGGCGTGGGTGAAGGCCCGGTCGATTCCTCGCTCCCCGTTCACCGCGAGTTGCATGAACCGTCGGCTGAGGTCGGTGAGAATCGCCGCCCGCTCCGAAGCTGGGACTACGGGTGCTAGGTAGACGTGACTCACGCCGCCGTTTGAAATCGCGAGCGCCTTGGAAGCTGCGGGGTCGACTTTACCGTCCGGTCCAATCTTCGCGAATCCCGCTTCTACGATCACGGCGTTGGGGTCGATCCGGGCGAAGACCGGCGTCATGCCGTGATCGCTTGCGATGAGCACCGTGGTGGTTTTGAGGTCGACCGCGGCGAGCAGACGGGCGAGGCCGCGGTCGGCTCCCTGCCAGATCTTCTCGCGCGCTGCCGCGAAGGCATCGCGACGCTCCGAGGTGTAACCCGGCTGCCGCGGCTCTTCGAGCAGCAGCTCGTGCCCCCCTTCGTCGATCGTCGGGACGTAGCCGAGCAGGAGGTCCCAATCCGGGCGGCGCGCGGCGAAAGCCAAGCCGTCGTAGAAGAAGTCGCCGAAGCGTACCGTCTGGTCGATCCATGCCGCGAGATCGATCCCCGGCTTGCCGTCCCAGGTGGCCTCGAACGCATCGTCATCCGGTGGGCCGGGCCAGATCAAACCTTGGGCGGCGAGATCCGCCGCAAACTCCGGCGGATAGACCTGGTTGCCGTACTCCGCGCCGAGATAGAGGCGAACCCGGGAGAGATCGGGCGCCAGCTCTTCCAGCTCCAGCCACGAAGCCGTGGGTCCGAGCTTCGGGTCGGTCGATGCGACCCGGCACCAGCCCCCGGGAACGATTCGCTCCGGAGCGCCCTCCTTGGGCGAGGCCGGCGCGACGTACAAATCCTCGTAGGCCTCCCTACCGTCATCCCGGCCGTCGAGCGCGACCAACCGGAACGCACGCCCGCCGTCGTTCTCCCCTGTCCCCTGCACCGTGGCCGAAAGCGCGGGGCCGAAGTGAGGCGGCAGACCGGCCGCGACCGTTGAATCCTCGACCGGTTGGAACGAGGCCCGCGAAAGGTCGACCTGTGCCGCGGGGTGGAGCGCCTTGCCCACATAGGTAAGCCCCCAATCCCCTCGCCTCCGGGGGCTCGTGTCGTCGGCGCCCGGAAAGGTCCACACCCCTGCCCGCTTGCCTTGCCGCTTCGCCGCTTCCCAGAGCGTTTCAGTGCCGATGAGAGCGGAAAACCCGCTCGCCCCCTCGCCCCAGGGGGAGCCGGCGACCCGGAAATTGTTGCTCACGATCCCGGTCGCCGCGGGCGGAAACCCGGTGGCGAGCGAGATGTGGTTCACCGCCGTCAGCGTCGGATCGACCGGCGAGAGTGACGAGCCGACCTGGCCCTCCTCGAAGAACCGAGAGAATCCCCCGGCCCGCAGCTCGCCCGCCTGGTAACGGCGATGGAGCTCGACCGCGGAAGCCCCGTCCAGCGAGATCAAGATCACGCGGCCGGAACCGGAAACCGCGGGCGGGGCCGTCCGGCAAGAGGCGGCGAGAAGTAGAAGGGCGGCGCAGGTCGCCGCGAGGCGAAGCTTCCGGAGCACGGACATGCGCGGGATTATGACCCGCAGCGCACCGCTAGGAACCGGTCGAACCGAATCCTCCGGCGCCGCGGTCGCTGTCGACCAATCGCTCGACCTCTTGCCATTCGACCGCCTCGACCCGGGCAAAGACCAGCTGGGCGATGCGGTCGCCGCGACGGATCGCGAACGGCTCGGCGCCCCAATTGATCAGGATCACGCCGACCTCGCCGCGGTAATCGCTATCGATGGTTCCGGGAGAGTTCAGAATGCCCACGCCGTGGCGAAGGGCGAGGCCGCTCCTCGGGCGCACCTGCGCTTCCCAACCGACGGGGATTTCGAGGAAAAGACCGGTCGGCACGAGCGCGCGGGCGCCGGGAGCGAGGATCAGCTCTTCCCCCATCGCGGCGCGAAGGTCGTAGCCGGAGCTTCCGGCCGAGGCCAGAGCGGGCGGCGGTAGATCACGCGCATGCAATGCGCGCAGAAAGCGGATGAGAGGCTTCATCAGCCCTCACCCCCGACCCCTCTCCCAGAGGGAGAGGGGAGCAAAACAAAAACATCTCTGGGCGGTTCTCCCCTCTCCCTTTGGGAGAGGGGCCGGGGGTGAGGGCTGAGCCAACGGATCACCGCCTCAAGAGGGAGGCGCGTCGTTGGGGTCGGGAGGGAGGCCCTTGGGAACACCGAACGCACCTCCACCATCCCCTGCAGGCGGGTTGTTCGGCGGCGGCGGTGCACCTCCCAGCCCTCCTGGCGAATTGGGGGGTAGGCCCGTCGGGGAAATCGGCGGCGCGCTCTGAAGACCCAGCCATTTGGGCCATGGGCGGCCGAGCCAGCGCACGCTTTCTCCTTGCGGGACGGGCTGCCCATCCACCGCCGGCACTCCGAAGCTCTTCTGCTGCGCCACGAGCTGCCAACGAAACTGCCACTGGTCGTAGCGATCTTGGCCGAACCAAACCATTGCGGAGCGCTTGTGGCTCTTGCTGAGGACGCCCTCGATCGGTCCGATCGTGAGCTTTTCCTTCTGTTCCGTGCTGAGGAACCCGGAGCCTTCCGAGCCATCTTCAGCATTGGGGCCGGAGTCCGAACGTCCGGAGTTGTCGGAGTCGGCGGGATCTTCTCCTTTACCTCCCCCGGACTCATCATCGCCGCCCCCAGGAACTTGCCGCTGGACCGAGCCGGGCACCTGGGGAACCCCTTCGTAGAGGATCTTCCACTTGCCGTCCTCGGTCATCGGATCTTTCCACAGCTGGCGGATACAGCGCGGCTTCGCTTCCAGCAGCTCTTCGATCCGCACCGGCGCGCGCTGGAAGCGGATCCGGAACACGCGGATCGCCTCGGCGTATTGCAGGCCGCGGAAGACCAGCTCCTCTTCTTTGTCGTGCTGGATGATCCGGCTCCACAAGGGCAAGGACGCCGCGATCAGGATGTTCATCACGGTGATCGCGACCATCAGCACGACCAGGTTGTAGCCGGCCTCGCGAGGGTTTGCGCCTTGGTTGCGGATCTTCATCGCGTGCCTACCAGTCCGCGTAGAGCGTGCCGTCGAGGGCCGTGAGCGGCGAGCCCGAATGAACGTCGATGATTCCCGGCCCCTCTTCGCCCTGCTCGGTCTCCGCCGGCAGCGCGTCCGGATTGATCTCTTCGAATTCCAGAACCCAGGTGTCGCTGTGCTTGGTGATCGAATCGACCGGAATTTTGCGCAGATAGCCCTTGGTCACCAGCTCTTCGAGCGTCGGCGGATAATTGCCCCGGTCGCCATGGTATTGATCGATCACGTCCCGCATCGTGCGCAGGTTGGTCTTGAGCACCGATTCGTTCGCGCGCCGCGGCACTTGGCGGAGCGCGGGCATCGCGATCGTCGCCAGAATGCCGATGATCGCGATCACGATGATCAGCTCGAGCAACGTGAAACCGGACTGCTTTCGCGCGGGCATCTTCATATCCGGCTCACCACTTGGTGTAAGGAACTCCGTTCAAACCAACCCCTTCGGAAAGCGAATACACGTCGTATACGTTCTCGCCCCCCCACGACGTTTCGTCGAATTTGTCCTGGTAACTGCGCATGCCCCACTCGTCCTTGCCGGTCATCGGATCGACCGGAAGCCGGCGCAGGAACTTCGCCTTCTTGTTGATCTGGCCGACGACGTCCACCCCTTCGACCAGGATTTCGAGTTTCTTCGGATAACCGTCCGTGTTGAGATCGACCGGAATCAGTCCGGCGTCGCTATAGCGCTTGTACTCGTCGATCGCCAAGCGCATCTCGCGCAGGTGCTGGCGCAGATCGAGCTCCTTGCTGCGCTTCGAGGTGTATTTGGCGATCGGCAGGGTGACCGCGGCAAGGATCGCGAGCACGGCGGCCACCATCACCATCTCGGCGAGGGTGAAGCCGGCCGCTTTGCGATCGAACGTGCGCATGATCGAGATCCTCGCTCAGTTAATGCCGCGCCCCACCGGCGAGGCGGCGAGCGGCTCGCGGGGAGCGATGGCCTTCTTGGACGGGGCGGACGGAGGCGGCGTGGAGAGAGGCACCGCGGGCGGCTCGCGATCATGGCCACCCCGTCCGTCTCCCCCCTCGGGCTCCGAGCCGCCGACCGTGATCTGAGCCGGCCGAAGCCGGACCGGCCCGATTTGGCGTAGAGCCGGGTCCTTCGCTTCTCCTTGCACGAATGAGACCGCCGACGAGCCCTCGCCCACCGCGCGGAAGATGATCCGCGCCACGATGCCCGATCCGGCGACCCCCGGACCGCCGCCGAGCTGACTCGCGCCGAGCACCAATTCTCCGGGATGCGAGCTGTCGGAGAGCACCTGGGAGCGCGAGGGATCGCCGAGGAAGTCGCCGGGCTCGACGCGCTCGACGCGCAGGACGGCCGGATCGAAGCGGAGGGTCACCGGCAGATGCCCTACCGGCACCAGGGTCGCGGCGTCGAGCGTGATCATTAGCCGCTCGCCCATTCGGACGTCCGCCCGCTCGGGCGAGAGCGACAACCGCACGGCCGGCTCGCCGTTGGTCGCAACCCCCGAGATCGCGGTCGACGCGAGCGCCGCCTCCGAAGCCGCGGCGGCCTGGCGGCGGGCGACCAGAACCCGCTGACCGTCGGCCGAGAGGGCCGCGGCGATCAGCTGGTCGGCCTGTTCTTCCAGCTCCGACACTCCCGGAGGCGGCTCCGCCTCAGCGGGATCCTTGACCGCATCCTGCTTGAAGATGTCGGTGGGCGCCGTCGGCGTGGGCGCGAATTGAGGCTGCGGCGGCGGCTGAACCTGCTGCTGTTGGTCCTGCGGCACGGCCACCCCGGCGAGGCCCGAAGGGGCGTCCTCGGGACGCAAGCCGCGCGGCAGCTGCTGCAATCGGCGGCGGATCACGTCCTGAATCTCTTCGGGCGTGCCGGCGTTGCCGTCGAACGGCCCCTCTTCCGTCCCTTCGATCCGCGGGCTGCCGCCGCGGAAGGAGATGTTCGCTTCGGTCCCGACCCAGATCGGCAACAGGTCTTCTTCCGTGATCTCGGCGTTCCGAATGATGTGCGGCGTGAGCGTCAAGATCACGTCCTGGCGCTGGTTCTCGCCTTTCTTGTTGGAGAACAACCGGCCGAGCACGGGGATCTCCGACAGGCCGGGAATGCCGCTTTCGGAGGACTTCTCGTCGGTCCGGAGCAGGCCGGCGAGGAAGTTGGTCTCACCGTCCTTCAACCGGATCTTGGTGTCGATCGTGCGGGTTCCGATGACCGGCTGCGACTGGCCGCCCGCCGCCTGGATCTCGCGGCTGATGTCGGAAACCTCGACCTTGATCTTGAGCGTGATCTCCCGGTTGTGATGGACGCGCGGCTCGATGTCGAGCCGAATGCCGACGTCCTGATACTGGAACGAGGTGATCGGCGCGGTGATCAGACCGCCCTGGCCCGGCGTCTGGGCCGAGAACTGGGTGAGCGGAATCGGCACCCGGTCGCCGATCACCAGGCTCGCCTTCTCACCCTCGGAGATGCGCAGCTGGGGTTTCGCCAGGAGCTGTGCGTCGCTGTTGGTCTTGACGAAGTTGTAGAGGAAGTTGGGGATCGTGAGCACCCAGTTGCTCTGGTTCAGGTACTGGAGGTCGGACAGGCGCAGCGCCGAAGGAGCGCTGCCGGTGCCGAGATCGAGGCTCTGGGTGATCGAGGTCGAGCTGAGCGCCATGCCGAGCTCGCGCAGACGGCCGGTATTGACCTGCAGCAGCTCGACGTCGATCACCACTTCGGCCTTCGACTTGTCGTTGGCCTCGATGATCTTTTCCGCCACCTTCACCTTGTCCGCCGTGTCGCGCAGGATGATCGCGTTCAGGCTCTCGTTGGTCGCGATCTTCCGTGCGTCGATCAGGCTGCGCAGGATGGTGGTCATGTCCTTGACGTCGGCGTTGGACAGGAAGAACGTCTGGATCACCAGATCTTCATAGGTACGCCGGTTCTGCGGCGTATCGGCGGCGATCAGGATGGTCCCCTCGTCGAGCACCTTGTAGAAGTGGCCGGCCGAGCGCATCAGAACTTCGAGCGCGTTTTGCGCGGTGACGTCCTTGAGCTCGATCGCGATCTCCTGGTCCTTCAGGTTCGGATCGAACAGCACGTTGATGCCGTAGGCTTTGGCGAGCGCGCGGTAGATGTCGAAGATCGACACCGGCTGCGGGAAATCGAGCGAGATCGGCTGGTTGCTGCGCGGATTGAGCTGCGGCGGCTGCGGCCGGGTGCCGCGGTTCTTCGCCTTCAGCTCGTCGAGCGTGGGCACCTCCCGGTTCTGCGCCGCGAGCGCCCGGCGGACGCCCTCCAGCTCGGCCTGGGCGTACTGGTTGGTCGGATCGAGCTGGACCGCCTGCTGCAGCTCGATCAGCGACCGGTCGAGCACGCCCGCCGAGCGGAAATCCTTCCCCTTCTTGAAATGCTCTTGCGAGGCACGGATTTTGGCGCGCAGCAGGTCGGTTCGAATGCTCAAATTGGACGGATCGCTCTCCAACGCTTTCAAATAGGCGACCACGGCGTCGTCCCAGCGGCCGAGCTGGGAGGCGATCTCCGCTTCCCGATAGGTTCGATAGCTCGTGCAACCGGTCGCGATCATGACCGAGGCGAGCAAGAGGGTCCGGCATCCGCGCATTCGCATGCTCCTCGAGAATTTGACGCTCAACGACCGATGGCCAGGCGTAGCGCCGGCTCGTCGGGAAATTCGATGTACTTGATGTCGACCGACTCATAGCCGATCTTCGCCACCCGGAACTTGGAAAGGATGACCTCGCCCTCGTGGGCGTTGATGATCGTCTTACCGTCCGAGAACGCGGCCAACGGCCGGTTCTTCGGACCGAAGCTGCCCAGATACTTGAAGGAGAATTTCGGCGGCTTCGGCCGCGCTGCCTCTTCGCGTGCCAGACGATCCCGCTCCGCGGCTTCGCGCGCCGCCTGCTCCAACGCCAGGCGATCCCGTTCGAGCTCGGCCTTGGTCGGCTGGTGCTGCGGCGGGGGCGGCGGAGGGGGCGGCTCGTAGAAGCGCCATGGATCGCGGCCCACCGGCGCGCTGTGCGACACCCGGGACAGCGACCCGAGGGCCAGCTCGGCCACCGCATCGGAGCTGTCGCTCGCGCCGGCCGCCGACGTGCCCGTGCTCCGCGCCGGCCCGAGCGATTCCTCGCCGCCGGTCCACGGTACATAACGGACGAGCAGGACGACCACCAGAAGCCCGAGCGCCACGAGCAGCCACTTCTGCCGTTCCGAGCTCATTCGTCACCCCCCGCGGCTCGCGCTTTGGTCGGACCGGCGAGCGCCCGGTCGGCCGGGGTCTTTTCGCCTCTCGTCGCGGCGGCGGCCGGCGCGGCGCCGGGCCGGGCGGGCGCCGCGAACGGGTTGTTCTCATCCAGGGCGAAAAGCGTCGAGAGCTTGACGTCGATCCGCAGCTCCGATCCCGTCGCGTCATCGGCGGCGACCAGATCCACCCCCTCGATGGTGACGAACGACTGGCTGGTCTCGAGCAGATCGAAGAACCGGCGCAGCGCGGCGTAGGTACCGCCGACCGAAAAATTGAACGACCGGCGGACCAGGCCGAAATCGTCGATCCGCTCTTCCGGATAGGAAAGCTCTTTCGGATCGAGACCCGCTTTCTTCGCCAGCTCCTGGACCTCCGCGATGATCTGGGTCAGCCGGCGCTTGCGGGTCGAGAAGCGGTCCTGGTAGAGCTGGCGGATGCCCGCCCGGCTCGCCCGCGCCCGTTCGACCCCCGCGGCCACCTCGCGCTCCCGATCGACCAGCTTGGCCAGATCGGAGCGATCCGCGGCGAGCCGCTCCTCCAAGGCCCCGACTCGATTGGCATAGCCGAGCCGGTAGATCCCGAACCCGATCAGGTTGACGACGAAGAAAATCAGCACCGGAGCCCAGAGCCAGGCCCGCTCGCGCCAAACGCGGTCCGGGCTTTTCATCGTCCCCCTCCCACCGTCGCTCCGGGAGCCGGTTCTCGCGCGTCGCCCTTGCCCGGCAGGGTCGGGGGGCCGGGAGGGGCGGGGAGAATCGACACCTCGGCCGCGGCGACCTGGGGCAGATAACCGACGCTCAGCTTGAAATTGATCAACCCCTTCTCGTCCTCCTGCTGGTTCTTCGGGTTGGGGTCGACGAATTCGGCGCGGGCGAAGAGGTGGTCGACAAACAGCAGCATCGCCTGGGCGTTCTTGGCCTGGCCGTCGATCTCCAGCGGAATCTGGTCGCCGACGCCCGGCTTCTGGGTCGCGGTGCTCCGGGAGAGCGTCTTGCCTCGCGTCTCGTTGCTCTTGGGGGTCAGCGCGAGCAATCGGACGTCGCTCGGCAACTCGCGCGCCAAGCGATCGAGCAACGTGCTCCAGGAGAACGTCCGCTCGGCGATCCGCTGGTTGAGAAAGCCGACCTGCAGGTTCTGCCGATCGAGGTCGAAGCTCTGGAGCTGACGGCCCAGATCGCCGATCCGCCGCTCGACCTGTTCGCGCTGGGCGCTCAAGGCGTCGCGTTCGGCCCGCTTGGTTTCCGAATCCGCCAGATAGCGCCAATAGCCGGCGACGTTGGCGACCAGCAGGAGAATGCCGAGCAACCCCAGCAGCAACGAGACCCGCAACACCGGGCGTCCGTTGGCGAACGGCCGGCGGGCGAGGTTAAGCGGATCGAGCGGCTCGCGGCTCTTCCGGGCGGCGCTCATGAAACCTCCATCCGGACCGCGCCGAGCAGCGGCGCCAGCTCGCGCCAGGGCGCGGTCGTCTCTTCGGCCCGTACCGGCGGCAATTGCCGGCCGTCGAGCGGCACGGCGGAGAGCCCCAGCCCCTGGTCGATCAGGTC
The DNA here is from genome assembly GCA_035995205.1 of Thermoanaerobaculia bacterium. Taxonomy (GTDB): domain Bacteria; phylum Acidobacteriota; class Thermoanaerobaculia; order Multivoradales; family UBA5704; genus DASYKS01. Next base: position 182,041 of record DASYKS010000014.1, on the reverse strand, counting down.
GACCCACAGCGGCTCCAGCTCGGCGGGCGCCACCAGCACCAGCTGGCCGTGCGGCTCGCCGGGGAAATGCTCGTCGAGAAAATTGCGCGTCAGGCGCAGGTCGCGCTCGACCAGCCCGGAGCGCGCGTCGTCGGGAAGCGAGGTGGCGAACGCCTTGAACCGGTGCAGAACCGGCTCGCCGCCCCGGCGGAAGACCAGGGTGTAGGAGCCGGAGTCGGCGAGCACCAGGCCCGACAGCTCGGCGCGCTCGGCCGTGCCGCCCCGGACCGGGCCGTCGAGCGCCGAGGCGAGGGCAAGGCTCGCGTTGGTGATCAGCCCCAGGCGCACGCCCGCGGCGGAAAACGCCTCTTCCAGCTGGGCGAGCAACGCTTCGACCGCGAAGCCGAGCAGCAGGCGGCGCGGTTCCTCCTGGCCGGCGAGCGGCATGACCTCCGTGGCGTTCAGGCGCAGGTCGTCGACCCGGAACGGCACCAGGCGGCGCAGCTTCCAGCGCAGCACTTCGTCGATCGCCGCGGCGTTCCGGGGCAGGTCGCCGGATTCGGTGAACACCACCCGCAGCCAGCCGTCGGGCACCACCAGCGAGGCCGACTTGACGGCGACCCCGCCCTCCTTGAGCGTCCGCACCAGGGCCCCTACCTTGTCGGAAAACGATCGGGGGTCGCGCAACGGCCCGCCCAAGGGACCCGCGAGAAACGTGTCGTGGGCGAGCGCCGCCTGGCGATACGAGCGGAAGCGAAACGTATCGCCCTGGCGCGGCAGGTGGGCGTAGCGCAGCCGCTCGGCGTCGAGCGCGAAGACGTGCGGGGGCACCGGCATCGGACTGAAGCCGAGGACCCGCCGCCAGAGGGGGATGGAGGTTTCGCCCATTCGATTCGAGTTTTTTCAGTCGACTCAGTCGACGAAAGTGACCTTGTTGATCTCGCGCAACGTCGTGACCCCCTGAAAGACCTTTTCCAGCGCCGATTCGCGGAGGAAGGTCATTCCCTCCTCTTTCGCCGCGCGCTTGATCTCCGAGGCCGGCCGCCGGTCCAGGATCAGCTCCCGGATGTGGTCCGACAGATCGAGCAGCTCGGAAACCGCGAGGCGGCCGTGAAACCCGGTGCCGTTGCACTCGATGCAGCCGACCCCCTCGTAAAACGTGAAATCACCGTAGACCGCCGGATCGAGACCGCTCTCTTCGAGAATCGACCGCGTCGGCTTCGCCGGGACCTTGCAATGGTCGCAGATTTTACGCACCAGGCGCTGGGCGAGGACGCAGTTTAACGCGGAGACGAAATTGTAGAGGTCGACGTTCATGTTCAGGAACCGGCCGAGCACGTCGACGACGTTGTTGGCATGCACCGTGGTGAACACCAAGTGGCCGGTGAGCGCCGATTGGATCGCGATCTGCGCCGTCTCCTCGTCGCGGATCTCGCCGACCATCACCTTGTCCGGGTCGTGGCGGAGGATCGAGCGCAGGCCGCGGGCGAAGGTCAGCCCCTTCTTCTCGTTGACCGGAATCTGGGTGATGCCGCGCAGCTGGTATTCGACCGGATCCTCGATCGTGACGATCTTATCCTCCGAGGTCTGGATCTCGGACAGGCAGGCGTAGAGCGTGGTGGTCTTGCCCGAGCCGGTCGGGCCGGTGACCAGGACCATGCCGTACGGCTCACGGATGAACTTGCGCACCTTGCGCAGCGTCTCCTCGTCGAAGCCGAGGATCTCCAGCCGGAGATTCTTGAACTCCTTGTTCATCGACTCCTTGTCGAGGATACGGATGACGCAGTCCTCGCCGTGGACCGAGGGGATGATCGAGACGCGGAAGTCGATCGTCCGCCCTTTCAGGCGCAACCGGAAGCGGCCGTCCTGGGGGACGCGCTTTTCCGCGATGTCCAGCTCGGACATGACCTTGATCCGGCTGATGATCGTCTGGTGATGGCGCTTGTCGATCGGCTCCATCGCCTGGTAGAGCACGCCGTCGATCCGGTACTTGATGATCACTTCGTTGTCGCGCGACTCGATGTGGATGTCGCTCGCCCGGCGTTGGATCGCGTTGAACATGGTCGAGTCGACCAGCTTGATGATCGGGCTGGTGTCGGAGGTGATCCGGTCGATCGACAGGATCTCCTCGCCGTCCTCGTCCTCCTGCACCAGCTGGATGCGGAAATCCTCGCTCGCCTCGTCGAGCACGCGCTGGGTGCTCTCGGATTTCTGCAGGATCTCGTCAATCGCCGAGCGGACTCCGATCCGCACCTCGACCGGCTGGCCGAGCAGCAGCTCCATCTCGTCGATCTTGACCACGTCCGACGGATCGGCCATCACCACCGCGAGCCGGCCGGCGAGCTGCTCGGAGGGCAGGAAGCCGTAGCGCAGCATCAGCTCGAACGGAACCTTCCGGAACAGATCGTTCTCGATCCGGAAATGGGTCATGTCGACGAATTCCAGGCCGTAGCGCGCCGCGAACTCCTCCGCCTCGTTCCGCTCCTGGGCGATTCGCTCCCGCGCCTGCTCGACCGTCTCGGCCGTCAGGGGCTTTTCTTCGACCATCGGTTTGACGTTGGCGACTACCATTCCTTCACCTCGATACGGAAACGCATGAGACCGGCGAAACGTCCAAGCTAGAACTTGCTCTGGCCGAGCGAGCTGAACATGGGCAGGTAGATCGAGACCAGCAGCAGCCCGATGATCAACCCCATGAAGACGAGCATCATCGGCTCGACCAGCGAGAGCAAGCGCTGCATCCGCACCTCGACCTGCTCGTCGAGGAAGTCGGAGACGGAAGACAGCATCTCGTCGAGCGCGCCGGTCGCTTCGCCGACTTTGACCATGTCGATCGACATGTCGGTGAACACTCCGCTCTCTTCGAGCGCGGCGTGGAACGGCCTGCCCTCGCGCACCATCTGAATCCGCGGCTCGATCTTCGCGCGGACCGCCGCGTTGCTCACGCTGGCGGTCGCGATTTCCAGCGCCGGGACCAACGGAATACCGCCGGTCAGCAGGGTGGAGAGCGAACGGCAGAACTCCGACAGGGCGAAGCGATGGAACACCGGACCGAGCAGCGGGATGCGCAAGCGCCAGCCGTCGACGCGGATTCGCCCGGCCGGGGTGTTGGCGTACTTGCGCAGCGAAATCGCGAGCGCGGCGAGCCCGAGCGCGATCCACGCCCAGTTCCACAGGAAGAGCGTGCGCTCGTTGAGGAAATGGGAGAGGCCGAGCGTGATCCGGGTGATCAGCGGCAGCTCGACTTCCATGTCGGCGAAGAACACCTCGAACTTCGGCACGACGTAGATCGCCATCACCGCGATCATCACGATCGACAGGCAGATCAGGACCACCGGATAGACCAACGCCGAGATCACCCGCTTGCGCGCATCGAGCACCAGCTTCAAGTAGCGGACGAAACGGCGGATCACCTGTTCGAGCTCGCCGCTACGTTCGCCCGCCTTGAGCGCCGAAGGGTAGAGCCGGGGAAACAGCTCGCCGTGGATGGCGAAGGCGTCGGACAGTTCTTCGCCGCTTTTCACCCGGTCCCGGATGTCGCCCAGAACCTCGCGAAAGGTCGGGTTCTTCATCCGCTCGAGCATCAAGTCGAGCGCTTGCAGCAGGGGCAGCCCGGCCTTGAGCAGCGCGGCCAGCTCCTGGTTCCAGACCAGAAATTCCGGCACCGCGATCTTCTTCCGCCGGCCCAGCCGCGAACCGATCCCGCGCGTCCCGGCGCTCGCCGGCAGCCCCCGGCGCCGCGCCTCGAACAGATGCAGGCCGCGTTTGACCAGCTCCGCGCGCAGCGCGGCCTCGTCGCTCGCGACGACCATCTCCTCGACGACCCGGCCGTCCGGAGTCCCTACCCGACAGACGAACTGCATTGGTCTAGGGCTCCCGATCGGCGGCGCGCACGGTCAGTACGATCATCAGCGCCTCGCGGCTCTCTTCGCTCTTGGCGAGCGCGAGGCTGATGTTCTGGTCGAGGGCGAGGTTCAAATTGGTGAAGATCAGCGGCTTCGGCCTGGACGACGCCCCCGATCCCGCTCCGCCCCTGCCGGAGCGGCGGACCAGGAACTCGGCCAGCCGGACGTTTTTGTCGGAATGCACGGTGCCGACCCGGAAGCTGACCTGAAAGTCCTGCCCGAGATCATAGGCCACCGTCTCGCCCTCCGCCGTGGAAAGCTCGGCGCGCGCGGCCAGGTCGTAGATCTCGTACGGCAGCAGACTGCGCAGGCGGCGGGTCAGATCGGGAGGGAGATCCGAATGGCTGACCGGCGGCGACATCACCGCCCGGCTCGCCTTGACGATCATCACCTCGACCGACAGCGCGCGGATCGGATGATCGAATTCGCGCAGCAAGGGCATGATCCGCGCGATCACCGCCCGGGTGTCGCGGATCGCGATCGTGTTGTCGGCCGGTTGCAGCTCCACCGTGCCGCGTTCCGAAAGCATCGGATGGACGAGAGGCATCGCCTCGCTCGCCGGCTGATGGACGAACGTGTACGCGTGGAGCGTGAGCGCCGCAACCGCCGGTTTCTTCGCCGGCCGCGACGCTTGGGAAAAACCCGGCGCACCCAGTGCGAGCGGCAGAGCGACGGCCCAAAGGCCCGCGGTGAAACGGCGACGGAGGTTCATGAGGGGAACTTGGGATCGATCCTGGAATTTTACTGGAAGACCCGCCCCGCCGTCTCGGCGAGGCGTCGAATCACACATCCAGCTTCTCGTCGACGATCATCACGACCGACAGCCGTTCGCCGTCGAGCTGATAGATCCGGGCGTTCGGACGGCCCAGGTCTTCGACCGCCGATTCGACCGCGGCGGGTGATGGCCGATCGAGCCCAACGAACCCATCGAGCCGGGCCGGTATTACCCCGCCGGGGGCTCCGCCGGAAACGACGCCGAGGGGAGCCGCATGCCGCGGCCGGCCGGCGGCATCGGCCAGATCGCCCCGGCCGCCCAGGACGAGGGACGCCGCGGCGAGCCCCGCGGCCAGCGCCCAGCGCACGCCGTGACTGCGCAGGCGGCGGCCCAGCGGCCGGCCCAACGCGGTGGCGTGACGGGTCTCGACCCGCGCGGACGCCCGCATGCCGGCGACCGCCAGGCGCATCCGTTCAGCTTCGACCTCGAAATCGAGAGCCGCCGCCGGCAGACGGCGAAAGATCAGGGTCGGATCGATCCGGCAGGCCTCGCGACGGCACGCCGGGCAGGCGTCGAAGTGGGCAAGAGCTTCGGCCAGGCCTTCCGGCTCCGTATTGGAGACATTGGAGGCCTTGGCGGCCTTGGAATCGAACCGCGAGGCGAGCAGCTCGTGCCAATTCGGGCAGGCGCTCATGCGGTCACCTCTTCCGAGGCATACCTGGCGGCGTATTCCGGATAGCGCGCGAGCAGCGTCTTCTTCAGCAGCTTTCGGGCGTTGAACAGATGGTTGCGGACGGTCGATTCGCGGCAGTCGAGGATCTCGGCGACTTCCTGGGACGACAGCCCCTCGACCTCGCGAAGCAGGAACGCCATCCGCTGCTTTTCGGTCAGCTCGTCCGACAGCTCTTTGAAGATCCCGGCCACCTCCCCCTGCTGGAGGCGGGAGATGTCCTTTTGCGAGCGCCAATCGGCCGCCTGGCGCAAATGCTGGCGGACCGGCTCGGTGCTTTTTTCGCGGCTGCGCCGGGAGCGCAGGTGGTCGATCGCCAGGTTCGAGGCGATGCGGTAGATCCAGGTGTTCGGGCTCCACCGTTCGTCGAACTTCGCCCGGTGCTCCCAGACCCGGAAGAAGGTCACCTGGACGACGTCTCGCGCCTCTTCGAGGTCGCCCAAAATGCGCTGGGTGAGCTGGAGCAGCGGCTTGGTCTTGCGCCCGATCAGCTCGGACAGGGCGGCTTCGTCCCCGCCGCGGAGGCCGAGAAGAAGATCCCGATCGGTCGCCTCGGACCAGCGCGGGGCGGGCCGGGGGGTCGGATTGGAGTGGACGAGCCTTAGCATCGACATGTTTTTACGGGCGAGCCGACCGGGGTGTCTAGGCGCTCCGGAGGACGAAAAGCGGATTCTCGTCCCTCCCCTCCGCCGTGGTCCCCCAGGGGACCCGAGCGGGTGATTATACTCCCCGCCGCATGCGCTCCCCGAAGTGGTGGCCCTATGAGCTGGGGATGGGACTCGCCCTCCTCCTCGCCGGCCCGATCCTGCTCATTCGGCGGGGCGGGCACTATTGGCCGACGCTCGCCGGGCGGCTCGGGGGGGGCGGTTTGTCTTCTCAGCCCTCACCCCCGGCCCCTCTCCCCAAGGGAGAGGGGGGAACGACGCCCTCCGGGCAAGGCGGCCTATGGCTTCACGCGGTTTCGGTCGGTGAAGTGGGGGTCGCCGCCACTCTCGCCCGGAGCCTACCGGCCGATCTCCCCTTAGCGGTGACCACGATCACCCCCACCGGCCAGGAGCGCGCCCGGGCATCGTTCGCCGGACGGGCGACCGTCGCCTACCTGCCCTTCGACCTGGGGTTCGCGATCCGCCGGTTCTTCAACCGCTCGTTCCCGGCCGGCCCGCCGCGCGCCCTGTTGCTGGTGGAGGGGGACTATTGGCCGCTGCTGCTCGCCGAGGCAAAGCGGCGAGGGTTTCCGGTCGTGGTGGTCAACGGCCGCGTCGGCGACAAGGGCTTCCGCCGCATGAAGAAACTCGCTCCGCTCGCCCGGCGCCTGCTGGGCGCGGTCGACCGCTTCGGCGTCCAGTCGGAGGTCGACCGAGACCGTTTGGTCGCCCTTGGCGTCGACCCTCAGCGGATCGCGGTGACCGGCAATCTCAAGTACGACACGCCAGAGCCCGCTCTTTCTCCCCAGCTTTCGGCCGCGATCTCGGAAGTGGCGGCCGGGCGTTCTATCCTGATCGCCGGCTCGACCATGCCCGGCGAGGAAGAGGCTCTGCTCGGGGCGACCACCGGCCTCGAAGCACGTGCCCTGATGATCCTTGCGCCGCGCCATCCCGAACGCTGGCCGGAGGTCGCCGCGCTCCTCGACCGCTCGGCGCGCCCGTACTTGCGCCGGAGCGACATCGAGACTGCCTCGGCAGCGGAAACGCCCGCCGTCCTGCTACTCGACAGCCTCGGCGAGCTGGCCGGGTTGTACCGGATCGCCGCGGGCGCCTTCATCGGCGGTACTCTCGTGCCGACCGGCGGTCACAATCCGCTCGAAGCGGCGCGGTTCGGAGTGCCGGTGGCGGTCGGGCCTTCGATGCGCAATTTCGCCGAGATGGCCGAGCGTTTCGACGCCTCCGCCGCTTGGCGCCGGGTGGCCGACGCGGCGGATCTCGGCGCGGCGTTTCGCTCCTGGCTCGACGACCCTGCCGCGGCGCGTGATCTCGGCCGGCGCGGCGCCACTTTGGTTGAAGAGAATCGCGGCGCCGTGGGGCGTACCCTGGAGCTGATCCGGCCGCTGCTCGAACGCCCGTCCTGACGAGCCAAATGCGCCTACCGACCCCTCCGCCTCCGACCTCCCTCTGGCAACGCGCCTACGGGGCGGCCCATCGCCTGCGAGGCCGCTGGTGGACCGAGCGCGCGGGGCGCCTGCCCCGGCCGGTGGTCAGCATTGGCAACCTTCATTTCGGCGGGTCGGGCAAGACCCCTTTGACCGCGGCGCTCGCCGCCCACTTGCGCGACCAAGGCCTTCGGGTCTGCATCCTCTCCCGCGGTTACGCGAGCCAGGGGCGCGGTGTGCGGATCGTGAGCGACGGGGCCGGACCGCTTCTCCCTCCCCGAGTCGCGGGCGACGAGCCCGTGCTGCTCGCGACCGAGCTACCCGGGGTCGCGGTGGTGGTCGGCCCCGACCGTTTGCACGCCGGGCTCCAGGCGCTCCACCGGCTGAGCGCGCCCCCCGATCTCTTCCTGCTCGACGACGGCTTCTCGCATCTCGCGCTCAAGCGCGATCTCGACCTGCTCGCCTTCCCTGCCGCCGATCCGTTCGCGGGGGGGAAGCTCCTGCCCGGCGGCCGGTTGCGCGAGCCGCTCTCCGCGTCGGCCCGGGCCGACGCCGTCCTGCTCACCGGAGCGACCGCGACGACTGACCTGGGCGGGGAGCTGGCCCAAGCGCTCCGGCCTTACGGCTTCGCCGGTCCGGGTTTCGCCAGCCGGACCCTTCCCGGAGCGCCGCGATTCGCCGATGGCCGCATCCTGCCGCCCGGCGCCCTCGTCTTCTTGGTTTCCGCGATCGCGCGCCCCGCATCGTTCGCCGAATCCGCCCGCATGCTCGGCTACGAGATCCGCGGCGAGCTGCGTTTCGACGACCACTTCGCCTACCCGGGTGCGAGCCTGGCGAAAATCCAGAAGGCGTTTACCGAGAGCGGCGCCCAGGCGGTGCTCGCGACCACTAAGGATGGAGTGAAGCTCGCCGGACGGCTCGCCGCGCCGCTCGCGGAGCTCCCCGTGCGAGCCGAGCCCGAGCCCCCGTTCTGGCGTTGGCTGGACGAGGCGCTCGCGCGGATCCAAGCCCGGCGGAAGAACCCCGGCGGACCAAATCCGTCGCCCGAAGTCCCCTCGGAGGGGCAAGCGTGAAGGACTCCCCCGTACGCCACCGGCTCGAACAGGTGGCGTTTCTCACCGTCCGGGGCCTGCTCCGGGCACTACCGCACGAAGCGGCGCGATCGGTCGGCCGCGCGATCGGCGGTCTCGCGGGCCGGCTCGATCAGAGGCACCGGACGATCGCGGAGAAGAACCTCGCGCTCGCCTTCCCCGATCTGCCGGCCGCCGAGCACCGCCGGCTGGCCGGGGAGTGCTTCCGCCACTTCGGCGGCGCGGTGTGCGACGCGATCTCGGCCGACCGCTTCCGCCTCGACCAGCTGTGCGAGCGCTTCTCCTACGAAGGGTGGGAGCACATCGACGCGGCGGAGCAGACGGGCAAGGGGGTTTTCATTCTCGGCTCGCACCTCGGCTACTGGGAGTTCTCGGCCCGGCCGATCGGCCTCTACCGCGGCACCATCCATACGATCGCCCGACCGACCGACAACCCGCATCTGGAAACCGAGCTGAAGCGCATCCGCGAACGGTTCGGCTACGCCGTGATCCACAAGCGGGGGGCGGCCCGCCGGATGATCCAACTGCTCCGCGCCCGGGAGCGAGTGGGCATCCTGATCGATCAACGGGTCCAGCCGCAGGAGGCGATCGTGGTCCCCTTCTTCGGCCACCCCGCGCTCACCAGCCCGGTGGTCGCCCGGCTCTCTCTGCGCACGGGAGCGCCGGTCCTGCCGATCTTCGCGTTCGCCGAGCCGCACGGCCGCTATCGCTTCGTCGCCCGCGAGCCGATCTTCCCCGAAGGCGAAGGGGACGAGGGCGTCGAGAACCTGACCCGGCGCTACCTCGCAACGACCGAGCGCGAGATCCGCGAGCATCCGGCCGAATGGCTCTGGATGCACGACCGTTGGCGGATGCCGAAAGACGGCCTGCCCACCACGGCGACCCCACTCCTGACGGAAGTCTCAGAGAACCCGGAGTGATCAGAAGCTCCCGGCCGCGCTGGCCGATCGTCCTCCCCGCCTGCGCCCTGTTCGCGCTCCACGCCGCGCAGTTCGGCGCCTGGCAGATCGACGACGCCGGGATCTCGTTCGCTTACGCGAGAAACCTGGCCCTAGGCCACGGCCTGGTCGCCCAGCCGGGCGTGATACCCGTCGAGGGCTACTCGAATCCGCTCTGGGTCTTCCTCCTCGCCACCTTCTCCGTCGTCCGCCTGTTCGATCCGCTCTGGACGCCGAAGCTGCTCTCGTTCGCGTTCGCGTTCGGAACCTTCGCGCTGCTCGACCGCCTGCTCGCCCGGTCAGGAGTCGGTACCGCACTCTCCGCTCTCGCCCTCGGCCTGCTCGCCGTCCAAAGCAGCTTCGCAATCTGGATGGTCTCGGGGCTCGAAAATCCTCTCTATGTCTGTCTGTTCGTCGGCTTGGTCCTGCTCTCGCTACGCGCGATCCAAAAAGTGGCCTCGCCGAGGGTCGCGATCGCCGCAGGTCTCATTGCCTCGGGCCTCGCGCTCACCCGGCCGGAAGGAATCCTGTTCGCCGCCCTGTTTCCCCTCGCTGTAGGGCTCGCCCCGGAGCGACGCTTTCGGCGATGGGTGCCGTACCTCGCGGCGTTCGCCCTGCCGGTCGCGCTCTACCTCGCGGTACGCCTCGCCTGGTTCGGAGTCTGGGTGCCGAACACCTTCTACGCCAAGGGAGGACCGACGCTCGCCACCCTCACCGGCCTCGCCGCGCTCGACCCCTTCCCGGCCAACCGGGCGCTCACCCTGCTACGCGCGGCGTTCGGCAAACCAGGAGCGTGGGTGGGTCTCGCGATGCTGCTCGCGCTCGGCTACCTGCTCGGCCGCGGCAAGCTTCGCCGTGAGACTCTGCTGCTGGTCTTGGCCACTCTGTTCAGCGCGCTCCCCTATCTGCTGCTGCCGCTCGATTGGATGCCCGAATATCGCTTCGCTACGCCGTTCTTTCCTCTCGTCATGATCCTGCTCGCCAAGATCGCCTCCGACCTGTGGCCCATCGATGCCGGCGAGACGCCGGCGGTCCCAGGACGAGCACACCCTACGAGCGAGGGTGACGGCCGACTAACGGTCCAGGAAACAGCGCACCCAAGGAATGACGACCGATCCACGACACCTGGAACACTCGCCGGCCTTGCCCTTAGGGTGTGCTCGTCCTGGGACCGCCGGCGTCTCGCCGGCATCCTCCTCTCAGTAGCCCTGGTCGCCTCCGTTCTAACCTCTAACCTCCCCCGCACCCGCCGTTTCGCCGCCAAACCCACCGTGCCCTTCTCGACCGTCGAGCAACGCTACGGACACGACTACAATCATTTCGCCGACCAACTCCAACTCCGCCAGGGATCGATCCTCCTCCCCGACGTCGGCGGTACCCTCTGGCGCTCCCGGCTCACGGTCTACGACCTCGGCGGACTCTGCAATCCCACGATCGCCCGGACCCTGGGCAAGAACGATCGCGCCTTCCACGACTACGTGTTCGAAACCCTGCGGCCGACCTTCATCCACATCCACCACTACTGGACGGTTCGCGCCAAGCTCGATTCCGATCCCCGCTTCGCCCGCGACTACCTGCCCCTATACGAAGAGGTCGAGCCCTACGCTGCGGCACGCACGAAAGGGCAGACGTTGCGCTCCGGAGATTTCGTCCGGAAGGAGGTGGCGGCCGGGCATCCGAAGGAGATCGCAAGCATCCGTACCGCGCTGGTAGCGAGTTATGCCTTGGAACGGGGGAGTGACGGGAATTAAGATTCCACGACATGAAAACTCCACGCTTTCCGCCCAATGTCGTGGCCGCGATCCACACCGGAAAAATCCTCGGGACCAAGGCGGGCCCCCAGCCGCACAAAGTCATCGGCATCTGGGCCGTTGTGGTCGAGGGGCGCGTGTTCGTCCGCTCCTGGAGCTTGAAGCCGCGGAGCTGGTACCGGACGTTTCTCGTCGAGCCGGTAGGCGAAATGCACGTCGACGGTCAGGCGCTTGTAGTCCGAGCCGTGCGCACCCGAAGCGAGCGCCTGAAGGACGAGGTGAGCCGCGCTTATCTGGAGAAGTACAACACGAAGGGATCGATCAAGTACGCCCAGGATCTCGGTGGCGAAACGTCTCGCGCGACGACTACTGAGCTAGTGCCGCTCTAAACGAAGATCTCGGCCACCTCAATCGCGAGACCGGGAAACAGCGGCGAAGTCAGTTGGTCGCCGTTTTCCGCCGACAGCACGATGGCCCCACCGTAGCCCCTCAGCCCCAGTCGATACACCTTCACCGTCGCAAGCTCGGAATCGAGGATCCAGTACTCGGGGACTTCAAATTTCTCGTAGAGCTGCTTCTTCGTCCGCTCGTCGTAGCGGCGCGACTTTTCGGACAGAATCTCGACTACCAGATCCGGCGCACCTTCGACATAAGCATCCAGAATGCGGCTCTGATGCTCGGTGGCGACAAAGAACAGGTCGGGCTGGACGACGGTTGTGGTGGAGAACTTGACGTCGGTCGGAGCGTAGAGCACCTGCCCCAACCGATGCTTGCGGACGAAGGGAGCCAATAGGAGATAGAGATTTCCGGAATCCGACTGGTGCCGAATGAACGGTGCCGCTGTCACGAAGAGATCCCCTTCGACCAGCTCGTAACGTCTGCCGTCGTCCGGCAGATCGAGGTAGTCCTCATAGGTGAGGGCCGGGGTGAACGCGGGCTCGCTCATTGGGCAGAGTATAAACCTCGGACCCCCGCGAGCAAACGCCCTCTCCCAATGGCCCACCCCTTGCAGACGAGGCCAGCACCTCGCGGTCCGAACCGCGCGATCCCCGACTGCATGCGCCCCCCCAAACGCCAAGAGATCTGGGCCGTCCTCAAGGAGGCCGTCGCCAACTGGGAGCGCCATGGCGCGACGACCCAGAGCGGTGCGCTCGCGTTCTACTTTGTCACCGCGCTCGCTCCGATCCTGATTCTGGTGATCGCGTTCTCGGGTCTCTTCTACGGCCGCGAGGCGGTTCAGGGCCAAGTTCAGCGGGAGTTGGCGCGGTACGTGGGTGCAGAAACTGCCGGTGTCGTCCAGGAGATCGTGAAGGCGAGCGCGCGGCCCGACGCCGGGTGGATGACCGCGATGATCGGCACGGTCACCCTGGTGGTCACCGCGACCGGCGCACTGGCGCAGCTGCAGGATGCCCTCAACACGGTCTGGGAGGTCGTGCCGAAACCGAGAATGTTCGTCCGCCGGCTGCTCAAGAAACGTCTGCTCTGTCTGCTGCTGATCGTCGGCGTCGGCGCCTTGGTGCTGTTGTCGCTCGCCGCGAGCGCCGGGGTCGCCGCGCTCCAAAGCGCGCTCGAAGCCCGTCTGGAGTTTGGGACCTCGACCCTCCTGGGCTGGGTGGACGTTGTCCTCTCCTGGCTCCTGATGACCGTGCTCCTCGCCATGGTCTACCGCATCCTGCCGGACGTTGCGTTGTCCTGGCTGGAGGTCGCGTGGGGATCCACCCTCACCGCCGGGTTGTTCCTGCTCGGCAAGTACGGCATCGGGCTCTACCTGGGCAAGACCGGGACGACCTCGACCTACGGCGCCGCCGGGTCGCTGGTCGCCATCCTGCTGTGGATCTACTACTCCTCCCTGATCTTCCTGTTCGGCGCGGAGGTCACCCGCGTCCAATCCCGCCGCTACCGCGAGGGGCACGCGCCCGCCGAGCCGGGAGCGGAGCGCGTCGTCACGGTCCAAGTTCCTTTGGAGGCGGCGAAATGACGGGCACCGGACGTGGTTTCATCGCCGGCCTCGGCCTGCTGCTTGCCCTCCTTCCCGGTCCGCTTCACGCGGCGAAAGTGAAGATCGAGGTCGACGGCGTGAAGCGCAATCTCGAACGGAACATCCGCTCGCTGTTGAGCCTCGCGCAGGAGGACGACGGCAAGCTCGACGAGGCGCGAATCCGCCGTTTACACGCCAAGGCCCCGAAAGAGATCGGTGAGGCGCTCCAGCCGTTCGGCTACTACAAACCGCAGGTGCGCAGCACGCTCGAACAGCAGGGCGAGAAGTGGGTCGCCCACTACACGGTGGACGAGGGACCGGCGATCAAGATCGCGAGCGTCGACTTGGTCGTCGACGGGGAGGGGACGAACGACCCCGGCTTCCGCGCGATCGCCGAGGCTTTCCCCGTGCAGCGCGGCAAAGTGCTGTTCCATCCCGACTACGAGCAAGGCAAAAAAGAGCTGGTCGATCAGGCGGCCGAGACGGGCTATCTCGACGCCAAGTTCGAGACCAGCGAGGTGCGCGTCGATCTCGAACGCTACCGGGCGGACGTGGTGGTCCATTTCCAAACCGGACCGCGGTACCACTTCGGCGACGTCACGTTCCACCAGGACGTGCTCGATCCCGCCCTCCTGGTCGGCTACGTGACGTTCAAGCGCGGCGAGCCGCTCGACGTGAACAAGGTGCTGGAGATGCAGAACGCGCTCTCGGATAGCCCGTACTGGAGCCGGGTCGAGGTGGTGGCCAACCAGGAAAAGGCCGTGGGGGTGGAGGTGCCGATCGAGGTCGACCTGGTGCCGGCGAAGACCATGCGTTTTTCCGGTGGAGCCGGCTACGGAACGGATACCGGCCCGCGGGTGAGCGGCGCCTGGGAGCTGCGCCGGATCAACCGCCACGGGCATCGCGGCGAGGTGGCGATCAAGGCGTCCGAGATCGAGCAGAGCTTCCAAACCAGCTACCAGATTCCCGGCGCTTATCCGCGGACGGACGTCCTCTCGTTCAATACGGCGTACGCCAGAACAATCACCGACACGAGTGAGAGCGAGACCGGCTTGATCGGAGCCCAGCGCACCCAAACGCGCGGCGGCTGGCGCGAAGCGCTGTCGCTCACCTTTCAGCGCGAGGACTTCACGGTCGGCCTGGACTCTGGCGTCTCGAACCTGGTCGTGCCGGGGGTGAGCTACGAACGGGTGAAGGCCGACGACCGGATCTTCACCACGCGCGGCTATCGGCTGTTCGGCACGCTCCAAGGCGCTTCGGCGAGCGCGCTCTCCGACTCGTCGTTTGTCCAGGCTTCGATCGAAGGCAAGGCGATCCGGACCGTCGGCGCAAGGAACCGTCTGATCGGCCGCGCCCAGGTGGGCTACACGCAGACCGACGAGTTTCGCGAGCTGCCCCCCCGGTTCCGCTTTTTCGCGGGCGGCGACCGGAGCGTGCGAGGTTACGCCTACCAAGGGCTGGGCGAGCTGGACGAGGCGGGCAACGTGATCGGCGGCGAGGCGCTTTTAGTTGGCAGCCTCGAATACGAGTTCCGCCTGAACGACATCCGCGTCTTCAACAAGTTCAGCCTCGACAAGTTTGGCGTCGCCGCGTTTTACGACGCGGGCAATGCCTGCCACGACTTTTCCTGCGAGTTGGAGCAGGGCGCCGGTGTAGGACTCCGCTGGCTTTCGCCGATCGGCCCGATCCGCGCCGACGTGGCCTTCGCGCTCACCGAGCCCGGCCACCCCCTCCGCTTCCATTTGAATATCGGACCGGACCTGTGAGCGAGCCCGAAACCCCCGAGACCGACGCGGAAGAGAAAGTCTCTCCGCCCGATCCGCCGCGGAAGAAGCATCGGCTTCGGCGCTGGCTCCTGGGCCTAGTCGCGCTCGGGTTGTTCGGCTTGATCCTGCTCGTCGGGCTGCTCTGGTATGGGGTCTCCACCGAGAACGGCACCCGTTTCCTGCTCGCCCGCCTGCCCGGCTTCATTCCCGGCAAGCTGACCCTCGGGCGCCAGACCGGCCCGCTGATCGGCCCGCTCGCGCTACGCGACGTGCACTACGAGAACCAGGGGCTCGAAGTCACCTTGCGGAGCCTCGATCTCGACTGGCGGCCGGGCAAGCTCCGCGGCCGGCAGCTCGACATCGAAAAGCTCCGCGTCGACGGCGTCCGCGTGGTCCTGCCCCCGCCCGCTGCGGACGAGCCTTCGGACGGGCGCCTGGTGCCGATCCACCTGCCGGTCAACCTGATCGTTCGCGATGCGCTGATCCGCGACGTCGAGATCGTCTTCCCTCCGACTCCGCCTCCCGCCGCGGGACAGGCTCCCGCTCCCCCTTCCACGCCGTTCCGTCTCGACCGCATCGCGCTCGATGCCACGAGCGAGCGGCTGAGCGACGTGGTCCACGTGCGGCGCCTCGCGGTCGACGGGCCGACCTTCAACCTGAACGCCCAAGGGGATCTCACCCCGGTCGGCGATTACGGGATCGCGCTCGACGCCCGTGCGAACTGGCACGATCCGGCCCATCCGCCGTTCGAGGTCGCCGGCCGGTTCGACGGCACTCTTGAGAAACTCAAGATCGACGCGCTGCTCTCCCGGCCATTTACGGCGCGCGTACGGGGCGACGTGCTGACTCCGATGCGCGAGGTCGGCCTCGATCTCACCGCGCAGGTGGACAACTTCGATCCTCGGTCGATCGATCCGACCTATCCGGCGGCCCTCATTCGGCGAGCCGACGTCGCGATTCGCGGGGCGCTCGACGATTTCGCTTCGAACGGTCTGGTGATCGGAACCTACGAAGGCGTCGCGTCCGGAACGGTCGATTATCGCCTGACCAAAAAAGGCGACGAGATCGCGATCGAACGGGCTCGATTGACGACCGACAAGAACGCCGTGATCGAAGCCCACGGCACGGCGAGCCTGGCGGAAACCCCGGAAAACACTAAGCTCGATCTCGCCGCCGCCTGGCAGCGCCTTTCGTTTCCGCTCGAAGGCGGCGCGCCCGTCGTGATCAGCCGCACCGGAAAAGGAACGCTTCGCGGCACCCTCAAGGACTATCAACTCGAAGCGGACGCCCAGGTCGCCGGCCCGAATGTGCCGCCGGGGCATTGGGTGGTCGCGGGGCGCGGCAACACGGAGAAGATGGACATCCGCTCGCTACGCGCCGATCTGCTGCGCGGACGGCTCGCGGCGACCGGCACGGTCGCGTGGCAGCCTCAGGTCTCGTGGAAGATCCGGACCACCGGCAAAAGCCTGGACCCCTCGGCGTTCGCAACCGTCTCCCCCGCCGCCGCGGACTACTCCGGGCGGATCGACTTTACGGCCACCTCCTCCGGCACGATGCGCGACGCCGGACCCTTTGGCCAGGTGGACCTCGAAGCCTTGAGCGGCCAGATTCGCGGCAATCCGCTCGACGGCCGCATCCACCTGGAGTTGGCTGGTGATCGCTACCGCCTGCCCCGGCTCGACCTGCGCTCCGGCAGCGCGCGGCTCACCGCGGCGGGGGCGTTCACCGCGGATGTCGCGGACCTCGAATGGAAGCTCGACGCACCGAACCTCTCCGAGGCGCTGCCGAAAAGCGGCGGCGCCCTCGTCGCTCAAGGCCATCTCGACGGACCCTGGGGCTCGCCGCGGGTGCGCGCGACGGCCGAGGGTCAATCGCTCGTTTTCTCGACGTCGAGCGTTGAAACGATGAAGCTCGCGGCGGACGTCGATTTGCGACGCGACGGCCGGATCTCGATCGATCTGGACGCGGCAGGTGTGGCCTCCGGTGAGCGGCATTTCGAAACCGTGACGCTCGACGGCACGGGAACCCGCGACGCGCACGAGATCAAACTTGCTGTGGCCTCGCCGGAAGGGACGCTCGATTTGGCGCTCGCGGGGGGCCTCGACAACAACACCACCTGGAACGGAACGATCCGCCGCCTCGACTTGAAGAACGACCAGACCGGCGCCTGGGGCCTCGCCCAACCGGCATCGCTCACCGCAGGCACCACGCGGGCTGCGCTCCGTGACTTCTGCTGGACCTCCGGCACCGCGCGATTGTGCGCCGAGGGAGCCTGGTCACAGGCGGGACCGTGGAGCGCGTCGGGCACGATCGCCGATCTGCCTTTTTCGCTGTTCCAACCGTTCCTGCCGCCTGATCTGGAAATCACCGGCGCCACGAATGGCACGTTCTCGGGGCAAGGCTCGGCGCAAGGGGTGGTCACCGCCGATCTCGATCTCCAGCCGGGACCGGGCGAGATCCGCTATCCGACCGAGGAAGGGGAGAAAGCCACGATCCGCTTCGACCGGGGAATCGTCCGCGCGAAAGCCGGGGCGGCGGGCCTGACCGGCCACGCCGAGCTGACCTTCCTCGATACAGGAAACGTCCGCGCCGACCTCGACTTGCCGCGCTTCAATCTCGTCGGCGCGCCGCTCGACAGCCAGACTCTGAACGGCCGGATCGTCGCCGACTTCACCAGCCTGGGTCTGCTCGAAGCGTTCGTTCCCGACCTGCGAGATCCGCGCGGCGCGCTCTCGGCGGACTTGACGCTCGGCGGCACGGTGGCCAAACCGACCGTCCGCGGAACCGCGAAGCTCGACCGCGGCCAGGTGGATATTCCGGAATACGGCTTGGAGCTGCGCCAGATCGAGCTGACCGCTACGAGCGAAGGCCAAGGCCCGATCGCGATCCGCGGCGGTGCCCACTCGGGGAAGGGTAACGTCACGATCTCCGGAACTGCTTCCCTCGACGGGAGGCCAAGCCGACTGACGATCGAGGGGAACCGTTTCCAGGCCGCGAACACGAAGGAGATCAAAGCGGTCGTCTCGCCCAAGATCGAGATCGCGATGCAGGGTTCGCGGATCGACGTGACCGGCGAGGTCGAAGTCCCGGAGGCCACGTTCGAGCAGGAAAAGCGTAAGCCCGCCGCCGTGCCGGTCTCCTCCGACGTGGTGATCCTGCCCCCGTCCGACGAGATCGTGCGGACTCCAACCGCGGCGCCCACCGAGATTCACGCCCGCGTCCGGGTGATCCTGGGCGACAAAGTCTCGATCAAGGCGCTCGGTTTTTCCGGCAAGCCGAAAGGCAGCCTGCTGGTGATCGATGAGCCCGGCAAAGCGACCTCGGCGATCGGCGAGCTGACGGTCGAAGACGGCATTTACAAGTCCTACGGCCAGGATCTAAAGCTCGAGCGCGGCCGGCTGATCTTCGCCGGAGGGCCGATCGACAACCCAGGGCTCGACTTGAAGGCGTTCCGCAAGGCCGACGACGGCACGATCGCGGGAATCAACATTCGCGGCACGCTCCGGTCGCCCCAGGCCACCCTCTACTCCGAGCCGCCGATGGGCGAGAGCGAGGCGCTCGCCTATCTCCTCCTCGGCCATCCGCTCGGCCAATCGACCGGAGAGGAAGGCGACCTTCTCGCCAACGCCGCGAACTCGCTGGGCCTGAAAGGCGGTAACTTGCTCGCCAAGAAGCTCGCCGCCCGCTTCGGTCTCGAAGAGGCGCGGATCGAATCGACCGGCGGCCTCAAAGAAGCCTCGGTGGTGGTCGGCAAATACCTCTCGCCGCGCCTCTACGTCACCTACGGTCTCGGACTGTTCGAACCCGTCAGCACCTTCAAGATCCGCTACCTCCTCGGCCGCGAATGGTCGCTCCAGGCCGAGCAATCGGGCACCGCAACGGGTGCGGACATTCTCTACAGCGTTGAGCGCGGCAAGGGCGGAAAGACTCCTCCGCCGGTGAAGGACAAGGGCGAGCCCGCGAAGGTTCCGGCGGAGGGCGGAGGCGGGTAGGCGCTACGACGATTTCAACGAAGCGAAAATCAAGATCGCAATCAGCAGAGCGACCACCGCGAAAAAGATCTTCACCGCGCTCCAGGGCCGCGTACCGGCGATCGTTCCCGTGAAGCCGTTCACCAGCACCTGGAACACCCGGGCGCCGTAGGTGTAGGAGACCAGCCAAAGCGGCACCAGAATGTGTTTGAAGGTCTGGCCCGAATAGTCGGCCTGGACCCGTAGATTGCGCTGGGTGTCGCCCGGAACCTGCCGGGAGCAGAGCTGCCGCAGTTGTTCGTCCATGTCGCGCCGGGCGTTTTCCGCCGCGGCGACGAGATCGATCTGGTACTGCTCGACCACCCAGCCCGAGACGTAGCCCGGATCGTAGGGAACGACCGAGGCGGTGGGGAACGGCTCGACCTTCTTCAGCAGATTGATCTGCACGCCCTTGGTCGCCGGCACCGGCACGTCGTCGAAGAAATGATCGAGCGCGCCGGAGGCGGGCACCCAGCGGACCTTCTGCACCCGCTCGGTCTTGCCGTTGCGGATCTCGTTCTCATAGTAGTAGTGGCCGGCCTCGGCGGTCCAGGTCGCGGCCACCTGCGCATCGAAGGTCCAGTACGGAATATAGAGCCCGTGGACCCGGTCGGTGAGCGCCGCCTTTTTCAATTTGTTCGGCGCGAACCAGAGGCTGCCGTACCAACGGCGCACGCTTTCGCGCACGGTCGATTCCGCCACTTTGAATGGCAGGAGGCTCTCGGGAACGATGGGAGAGCGCGCCGCGGTCTGCGGCACGATCTGCGGCGAGCCGCAGAACTCGCAGTTTTGCGCCACGCGCGTCGAATCGAACAGCGAGATCGCCTTGCAGGCCTGGCACTGCACGGCCGTGCGCCCGGCGTCCCACCCCTTGCGGTCGGCCGGCAGGTTGCGCAGAGCGGTCGCCAGATCGTGCTCTTGGACGATGGTGCCGTCGGAGGCCAGCTTCGCCGGGGAGACCGCCCCACAATAGGGGCAGACGAGCGCTTGCTTGGCGGGATTCCAAGCGGCCTCCGCGCCGCACGCCGGACAGGCGTGCTTGCCGAGGGCGGAGATCTCCAGCGGTTCCGGCGAGGCCGGAGTCACGGACGTTTCAGACATGTGCGACTCCGGCCCCGTTATCAGGTCAATTGGATCAATTGCCTCAAGCGTTCAGGAACGCGTCGAGCGCGGCGCGCGTGATGCGATAAGCGGTGCCGATCTTTTTCGCTTTGAGGTCGCCGGACTCGATGGTCGCGATAACGTCGGCCTCGGTCACGCCAAGCGCCTTCGCTGCGTCCGCCGGGGTCAGCAGCTCGGGCAGACCGGGAGCCGCCCCGGGAACCGCGGCCGCTCCGGGAGCCGCCGTGCCGGCCAGAGGTGAAGAGCCCAACGCACCGCCCTGCTGCTGGATGATCTGCTGCGCCATCGCGAGCCCCACGGCCAGCTCGGTCGCCGCCCCACCCGCGCCGCCCCCCTTCTCCATCCCCTGCGCCATCTGGAACTTCACGTAGTCGTTCAGATTGCCGACCGCTCCCATGCTGGAACGCTTGTCGATCGCGGCTTCGACTTCCGGCGGCACGGAGGCGTTCTCCAAAACGAAGCTCGCCATCTCGATGCCGTACTTGGCCGAGAGCAGCGGGTTGATCAGCGGCAGGAGCGCATCGCCCAAATCCTGGTACCGGGTCGCGAGGTCCAGCACCGGGATCTTGGCGGTCGCCAAAGCGTCCGAGAACACGCTGACCAACCGCGAGCGCATGACGTCGGCGAACTCCTCCAGCCGGAAGTTCTGGTCCGAGCCCGCGACCTCCTTCAAGAACAGCTTCGGCTCGATGATCCGGAAGTCGTAGGTGCCGAACGCCCGCACCCGCACGATGCCGAAATCGGCGTCGCGCATCATGATCGGGTTCGAAGTGCCCCACTTGTTGCCGGTGAACAGCCGCGTCGTGACGTAGTAGACGTCCGCCTTGAAGGGAGACTGGAACGCGTACTTCCAAGACTTCAAGCTGGTCAAAATCGGGATGTTGTCGGTCGTGAGAGTGTGCTTGCCCGGCCCAAACAGGTCGCCGAACTCGCCCACATAGACGAACTGCACCACCTGCGACTCCCGCACGATCAACTGCGCGCCGTTCTTGATCTCCTTGTCCTCGTCCGGATACCGGAACGACAAAGTGTCGCGCGAGTCGTCGGTCCACTCGATGACATCAATGAACTGGCCCTTCAAGAAATCGGTCAGACCCATGGGGTGCTCCTCGGGCTAATTGGGGGACGTAGTCAGGACGGGACCCGCGGCATCCGGATCGGCGCGTCGGTGGGGGGGGGATTCTATCCGGTTCGGGGGCGGGGCACCGGGCATTGGGGGAATCTGGGGCTCAATAATGGTAGCGGGCCTTGAGGAAGTAGATGGTCTCGTGCTTCACCAAATAGACCAGGCGATGTTCCTGAGTGAGCCGCCGTGACCAGATGCCTGGACCGAGGTGCTTGAGCGGCTCGGGCTTGCCAATCCCTTGAAAGGGATCCCGCATAACGGATTCGACGATATCCAAGAGGCGGAGTGCCACGCGTCGCTCGGCCTCGATCCAATGGCGAAGATCTTCCCGAAATTCCACCTCGAAGACGGAGACCCGCGATGAAGGCACGAACTACTTCGCCTTCTCCAGGTCAAATTCCTCCCGTAGGGACTCTACCGCCTGCGGTTCGGTCTCTCGGGACATCGCTCTTGCGAGAGCAGAAAGGAGTCGGGCGGCATTGCGCGGCGAGCGAAGCTCGTGAAGAGTCAGCTCCAGGCTCCGGAGCTCGGAAGCCGAGACGAGAGCGACATCTTCGGCTCCTCGACGATGGATGACCACCGGTTCCAACGTGGAAACCGCATGGTCACAGAGAGATGCAAAATGTGCTCGAGCGTGGGTGTAGGTCGTATCCATGGCATTTGTCCGTACAGGAAGTATGTACCGATCCAGTCGCTCGCGTCAAGTCCTCCGGCAGGCTAGACGGCACTGCGGAGCGGGTTCACCTCACTCCAAAATTCTCAACCACCTTGCCCAAAAAGCCCGGCAAGATCGATCGCCAGCCCTGGCAGACGCAACGAAGTCAGGTGATCGCCGGCTGCAGCGGAGAGGTCCACGACCTTCCTGTAGCGATCGCCCTCCAGCCAATACACCTGCATCACCTCCCGGAACGGATCGACGATCCAGTACTCGGGAATGTCGAACTGCGCATACAGCCGAGGCTTCGTCACCTCGTCGCGATAACGCGAGCCTGTGGAGAGGATCTCGATCACCAGATCGGGGGGACCGTGAACGCCATCCTCGGCTATGCGGTCCTGATGCTCCTGGGCGACGAACAGGAGGTCGGGCTGAACGACCGTCGTCTTCGAAAGGACGACGTCCGTGGGAGCGAAGAGCACCTTCCCGATCGGGGAAGTCGCAAGGAAATTGAAGATCGTCGCGAAAAGCCGCCCGACCAGAGTCTGGTGCGTCACGGTGGGCGCGGGCGTCATCAGCAGCTCCCCCTCGAGCAGCTCGCACTGCGGGCTGTCCTCCGGCAGGAGGAGGAAGTCGTCGTACGTGAACGGCAGGGAGCGAAGAGGCTCGGCCATGGGCGAAGTATAAGGCGCCGAGGCGTCCCCGGGCATTTGCCTGACATTCCACGCCCATTAGCCCGCGAGACTTGACATTGTCGGCACCTAGGCGCAGTCTTACATCAGGTTAGAGTGCCAACTGTGCCGATCTCAGAGGTGGTCTTCGGCGCTCATGACCGCGCGAACTGGAGCCTCATGAGCAGCGATCCCCTGGCAGAGATCGATCCGCGTTTCCTCGGCGCTCGCTTGCGCCAAGCCCGGGAGGCCCGCGACTGGACGCAGCAACAGGTCGCGGACCAGCTGGGGGTGGCTCGCACGACCCTCGTGGCGATCGAGAAGGGTGAACGGCGGATTCGCCCTGAGGAACTGATGCGCCTGGGAGCCCTCTACGAACGACAGCTTTGGGAGCTGCTGCAGAGAGGGGCGCCACCGGAGGGATTCGCGGTCCAGCTTCGAGCGTCGATGGCTTCGGGCCCTGTCGATGCAGAGCTAATTACTTCAATTGAGGTTTTCGAGCGCCTCGCCGAAGATTACGTCCGTCTGGAGGAGATCTGTCAGGCGCCTCTGCGCCGTCGCTACCCGCCACAGTATGAGATCGAAGGCCTCGATCCTGAGTTGGCGGGTGAGGACGTGGCCTGCTCCGAGCGCAACCGCCTCGGGCTGGGCGATGGCCCGCTCCCAACCCTTCGGGACATCCTGGAGAACGACGTTGGAATTCGAGTTTTCCAACCGGAATTGCCGTCGCGGGTCGCCGGGATGTTCGCCTACACCGAGGACTTGGGAGCCTGCATCGCCGTCAACCGACACCACGCCCAGGAGCGGCGGGCTCTTTCCTTGGCGCAAGAGTATGGGCATTTCCTCACCGATCGGTTTCATCCAGAGATCCTCACCTTCGAACAAGGCGAACGACGATCTCGCGCGGAGCGATTTGCGGAGGCCTTTTCTCGCTCTTTCTTGATGCCTTCCGAGGGACTTCGCAAGAGGTACCTGGAGCTTCAGAGAGAGCGAAAAGGAGCGGTGACCCGCGGCGACCTGTACCGCTTGGCGAGCTTCTATTTCGTGTCCGTCGAGGCGATGACCCGACGGCTGGCCAATGAGCGGCTGATTCCGGCGGGTACTTGGGATCGGTTGCGGCAGGAGGGATTCCAAGTACGAGAGACTGAGTACCCGTTGGGGCCTCCATCTCAGGCCAGGCGCGAAGAGGCCCTCCCTCCGCGGTACGTGTCTCTCGCCGTTGAAGCCTGGCAGAGAGCCGAATTGTCCGAAGGGCAGCTAGCGCAGATGCTTCGCACGGATCGCATCAGCGCTCGCGAGATCATCGAGCGAGTACAGGGGCTCTCGACCGAAGAAGGAGCAACCGCAGACCTGGTCGATTGGAGCGCTCCCCTTTTGCGTGTCGCCAGCCGCTGAGGCAACCTAAACCGTGCCCCGAGCGATACCCGAAGGCCGGCTGTTTCTGCTCGATGCCTGCTGCCTGATCAACCTGCTTACGACCGAGCGTGCCGGCGAAATTCTGGAGGCATTGCCCTACCGTTGGGCCGTTCCGCGCTTCGTCGCCGAGAACGAAGTCCTCCGTCTCGGCGTGAAAAGGGGGAGTCACGGGGAGGTACAGCGGCCTATCACTGTGGCCGAAATCCGCGCCGAAACCGGCGTTGAGATCCTCGATATTGAGTCGCCGATCGAGATCAAAGAGCGCCTCCGCTTCGGCGAGCTTCTCGATCAAGGCGAGGCCAATGCGTGCGCACTGGCCGTCGGACGCCAGGGAGGCGTGGCAACGGACGACAAGAAGGCCCTCGCCCTGCTCGCACGCACGGCCCCGGAAGTTCCTACCCTCCAATCCCCGGAGATCCTCTTCGAGTCATTGGAGGGCAACCGATGGACCGACTTGGAGGTCCGCCGAATGCTCCGCGCGATCCGCGATCGAGCAAAATTCGTCCCGCACCGCGGGGCACCACATTTCGACTGGTGGACCAAGCTTCTTGGAGGCAATTCGAAATGAACCATGATCATCCTTCAAGGCCTTCCCCAACAGCCCCGAGGAGATCGAGGCTGCGGTTGAGAAGGCCCCAGAGGGGGTTATCGACCCGGACTGCCCCTATGACCCGAACGATGCCGCCGCGGTCGCAGCCTTCTGGAAAAGCGGAACCGTGCGTCGGCCGGCAATCACACCGCCTGACACTCGATACAAATCTTGACAACTCGACCATCCCAGGTTGATAATAGCCCTCGCAGAAAATAGTTCTTTTGACCCATTCGGGCGCGCCGTGAACGTACTCCTCGTCTCTCGATAGCCTTAATCGCGAATTGACGAGCGTCACCGGATCACAACGCCGACCGTTGCCAAGTTGCAGGGATGACGGTGGTTTTGAGGTCGCCAACGCCTCGCGATTACGGTAATCGGCACGCAATTACCGCGAGTGCGCTTTCAACCACCGTAATTCTTCTCCAATCGTGACAATCGCGCCGGAATTACGGTGAACGCCGCCGCGATTACCGTGATCGCGGCGCGATAGCGGTAGATTCCTTCGCGATCACCGTAATCGCGAGGCCGTGGCCGTTATTTTTCCACGATAGCGGTAGGCGCCGCGCGCCCCGGAATCCTATAGGCTTGAGGCGAAAGAATTTTCGCCTCCTCAAGGCCAACCTACTCGACCGCCAGCTTGACCCGCCGGCTGCGAAACGCGGGAGGATCGGGGCAGAAGTCTCCATCGTCGCTCAGGATGAACAGCTCCTTTGGGGCGGCGGGATCGAAGAAGACCGCCTCGGGCACCAGCGTGCCCAGGTCGGCGTTCGCGATCGGCTTCGGTTTGCCGCTCGCCTTACCGGTCCAACCAAAGGCTTGGAAGGTTCCTCCGTCCGCGGAGGTGCCGGCGATAATCACGTACCCTTTGCTCTCCGGCCAGTACTCCAAGCTGCGGATACCGAGCCCTCCCAGGTCAATCTGAATGGGGGCACCGAAGGTGGGCTTCGCGCCGGAAAGCACCTGCAACGGGTTTTTCAAGGTCGCGATCAGCGCTTTCTTTTTCGGGATGGGATTGCGGAAGCCGATCAGCAGCGCCCCCTCCGGCGTGGCGGCCAGCCCTTCGATGTTCAACCCGCCCGGAGTCCCCGGAGGGAGCTTCGCTGCATCGATCAAATGGAGGGGCGCGTAGCGGCTGTCCTTCTGGAGATCTTCGATCAAGGTGAGATAGGGCTTGCCGACCGCCGCCACCACGTGACTTCCGGCCTTGACCGTGATCGCGAAGAGGCGGTGCCGGTCGAGATCCTCCTCGCCTTTGTTCTTCCGGCTGTGCGAGCCGGTCCAGTAGATCGCGTCGCCGATGCGCGCCGCGCCTTCCAGGTCTGCTTTCTTCTTGAGGCCGGGCAGGTCGGAGATCTTCACGATCTCAGGGTCGCCGGGCGTGTCTTTCTTGTAGATCCGGAGATCCTTCTGGTCGTCGTCCCCGACGATGAACAGCCCCGGCTCGAGCATTACGGCGGCCGAGGCCTCGCAGGTTCCGGGATATTTGATTTCCGCCGGGGCGGTCGGGGGCTCCTGCGCTCGCGTGGCCCCCGCAACCACAAAGGTGAGGAACAGGGATTTCAGGACTCTGGCGCTCATGTCTCTCCTCCGAAGAAGGTAGACGGACACGCCATCCTAAATCCCAGGAAGAAAGGGCGGCCCCTCGCGGAGCCGCCCCTTGCCGCCACGACTCGCTACACGCGCCGACGACGACGCACGGTCGTCAACCCGAGCGCTGCGAGCAGCGCGGCGAGGACCGCGAAGCCGACCGTCGAGAGGGTCGGAATCTCGGTGATCGGGGGGACGCCGCCGACCACCGTCGGATCGCTCGCTCCCGGCCGTGTCGGATCGTCGGTCAGGCCGGCTCCGGTCGCGGAGCCGGTGCGGGCTGGATCGAGCGCCAGCGTGCCTTGGTTGACGATCGGTCCGGGAACCGAGAGGACCGTCGCCTGGATCGTGATCGTGACCGACCCGCCCGCGACGATCCCGCCGTTCCAATCCACCGTGTTGCCTCCCGTGGTGATCGTTCCCGAGGTCGCGACCGCGCTGGGCAGGGAGAGGTTCGCGGGCAGGGTGTCGGTGAATTCGGGTCCCGCGTTGTCCAACGCGGCCCCGGTCCCGCTGTTCGATAGAACGATCGTATAGGTGAGCGTGCTGCCGGGCTGGCCGGTTCCGCTCGCGGTCTTCGTCGCGGTGACGTTCGCCGCGTGGGCCGGGGAGTTGCAGACCACCGGAGCAATGATCAGGGAGAAAGCGCGGATGTTGCCGATGTCCGCCCCGGCGAAATCGTCCACCTGAAGATGCCAGGTGCCGTTCGGATCCTCGCCGTCAAAAATACTCAGGCTGTTGGCCGGAGTAAAGCTGCCGGTATACGGCGCGTCGAAGTCGAAGGTGCTTTCAATGCTCGGCCCCGCGCTCTCGTCGTCGAGCAGTGTCTGGCAGAAATTGTTGCCACTGCCTCCGGCGAACTGGATCATCGCGTTTCCGCTTCCGGTGGGCGAGATCAGCAGGATCTGGAGGTCGGAGACATAGGTATGGTCCAAACCGACCGTGGTCGCCGCTTCGTCCGCGGTGCATAACGAGCCGTCGAAGCGGAAGTCGACGTCGCGAATCCGGCCGCCGATCCCGCCGACGGCCAGGTCGGCGATCGCCGTGCCCCCTCCGGCATCGGGGATCGGTATCACCGGACCGCCGTAGGGAATCGTGACGGTCGGCCCCGGCGCTCCCGTCTCCAGCGCCGGCAGGTCGAAGGTCTGCGAACTGTTGTTGCCGCCGGAGTAGGTGACGGTGAGTTGCAGGTTGATCGCGCCGCCGCAGGGCGCCGTTCCGAGCAGGGTGAAAGTGAACGGGGTGGCGTTGATCACGCCGGTTCCGCGGGGAGCGATCGAAAGGTCGGGGTACGCCGAGGTGCCGCGGACGATGCGCACTCCGGGCGTGGTGGTCGAAAGCTCCGCGGTGATTCCAGTGGCGGTAGCACCGCCGATGTTCTGTAGTTGAATCGAGAGGTTCCAGTCTTCGTTGGGCTCGATGAACGCATCGCCGTCGCCTGCCGCCTCGGAAGGCGTTACCGTGCCGAGCGCCAGGACCGGCTGTAGTGTGGCGCCAAGGGCCGCGAGCGTTTCGTAGGCCATCGTGATGCCTGCCCCCGAGTCGCGATCGACCCCCGCGGCCTCGATGTCTAAAGCCGAGCCCAAGAGCGCAGTGCGGATCTGCGCCGGGGTGAAGGCCGGGAACGCCGATTTGACCAGGCCGGCGATCGCCGCCGCGTGGGGCGCCGCGGCGGAGGTGCCGTAGAACGGATCGAAGCCGGGAGCCGAGGTCGAGACGCCGTCGGCCGCCGCGAGGTCGGGCTTCTGCCGTACCACGCCGCCGGTCGCGGAAAAGTCGCCCGGGGGCGCGCCCGGAAGCAAGTTGCCCGCATTGTCGAAGAAGATCCGCCGCGGGCCGTCCGAGCTGAACGTCTCGACCGGATTTCCGGCGCCGCCGACGAACGGGCCGGGCAACGCGGTCGCAACGTCCACCGCGGCGGTGCTGAACGCGTTCACCGCCGCGCTGTGGCCACGGGTCGTGCCGCTCGTAGCGTTCTCGACACCGCCGCGAAAGGCGATCATGTTGAGCATGCGGTCGGCGCCCGCGAATTGGAGCGCCACCAGGCGTTCGCCGACGAAAGCAAACCCCATGATCTCGAAGGGAATGTCATCTCCGCCGACGCCGTCCTGGGTGTTGAACGAGGCGTCGAAGACCTTCGTCAACCCGTCGTCCATGTCATAGATGTCGTAGTCGTTCGCGGCGGAAAAAAACGGGTCGGTCCAATGCAAGACGACCCGGTCCGCGAACGCCGTGACGAAATTGGACTGCCCGCCGTCGCCGAAATCGTGGGCCGTGCCTGTGCCAGCCGCCGGCACCGTACCGTTCGGCTTGAAGTTCCCTTCCCAGGTCCCGGAGGTGGCGTCGTCCAAATTTCCCTCGTTGCCCGCGGAAGAAAAGTACAGCGCGCCGTCGGCGGTTACGACGTTGACCGACTCGGCCACGTCGTTGTCCTGGAACGGCGATTCGTCGAGGTAAATCACGTCGTCGACGATCACGTCGCAACCGGCGACGAAACGCAGGTCGCGGATGTTCTGGGCGAACGACGTCTCGCCGGAAAAAGCGGTGGCGAAACCAAGCTCCGCGCCGGGCGCCAGATCGTGGACGATCTCGAGCATCGCGGTCCCCTCGTCGCCGAATCCTTCCTGGCCGGGCAGCACGTCGACCGCCGGTAGGTCCCCGGTTCCCTGGGCGAAGCTGAGCGAGTCGACGCCGTCGGAGAGAACGCAGATCTTGACCCCGAGCCCCTGGACGCCGAAAAAGGTCCGCGCCTCGGCCGCTCGGTGGGTGACGTCCCCCTGGGAGACGTTGACGGCATGGGTGAACGCCGGCACGGCCGGCTGGATGAAAAGCACCTCGGCGAGGCTCGCCAGGCTGTCGACCTGGTTCATCGGCAGGCGCGCGCGCACCGAGCGGTAAACCCGGCTGTGCATTTTGACCTCGCCGCCGAGCCGGACGATCCGGGCGAGAATCGGCTTGATCCCCTCGGCGGTCTTCGCCCGAACGTCTACCGCGATCTTGCCGTCCGGGTCCGGGCGCAGAAAGCGAAACTCGGTCAAAGGCGCCAGGCGAGCGTCGTTGCCCAAGTGGAGGATGCCCAGGAAGAGGCGCGAGTCGATCTTGCCCTGGGCGGGCGTCCGGCTCGTCTTCAGCTGTTGGATCACCGAGATCTGCGCCGCGGCGCTCGGCTGGATGCGCCGCGGTCCCTGCCCTGCGGCCGGAAAGGCGAACCCGAGGGACAAAATCGAGGCGACGAGGATTGGAAAGCAAAAACGGGTGCACGGGCGCATAGACACCTCCGGCAACACTTCGGTTTCCCCTAAAGAAACTGATTCCGCAAGAGGTGTTTAGTCTAGTAGGGCTCCGGCCCAGCGGAGCCTGGCCTTGGGATGGACGGGGATGAACGAGGGATGGACGTTCGGAGGTCTTCGTCCGAACGTCCACCGCGATCCTGCCGTCCGGGTCACGGAGAGCCGACGTAGGATAAACAGCGACCATGCCGACCGATCCCACCTCCGAGCCGCCGGACCACGACGCCGTTCGCGCGAGTTACGACTCCGTCGCGGCGGAGTACGTGGAGCACCTCTATACCGAGCTGGAGGGAAAGCCGCTCGACCGGCATCTCCTCAACCGATTCGCCGAGGAGGTGCGCGATCGTGGTCTCGTAGGAGACTTGGGCTGCGGCCCGGGGCATGTCGCGCGTTACCTTCACGAGCAGGGAGTGCGAGTGCTCGGGGTCGACCTGTCGCCGGAGATGATTCGCCAGGCGACACGGCTCACCCCGGGGGTTGAGTTCCGCGTTGGCGACCTGCTTGCGCTCGATCTGCCCGACGGGTCGCTCGCGGGAATCGTTGCGTTCTACTCGGTGATCCACTTCGAGCCGGCGCAGCTCGATCTGGCGTTCCGCGAGATGCGGCGGGTGCTGGCTCCGGACGGCGTTCTGCTCGTGTCCTTTCACGTCGGCGACCGGACGATTCACCTCGACGAGCTTTGGGGGCGGGCGGTCTGCCTCGATTTTCGGTTTCTCGAACCCGGCGAGATCGTCGCGGCCCTTCGTACGGCAGGGCTCTCGGTCACGGAATCCGTGGAGCGCGAGCCGTACGAAGGGGCCGAGTACCCGAGCCGACGGTGTTATCTCTTGGCCAGGCCCTACTGAGCCTCGAACGCCCCGATATCGGTTCCGAGTCCCACGGTGCGCGCGAAACCCGGGCCGCGTTGATCGGTGAGCAATCCCGATTGAGCCCATCCCGCATTGAAGGCCGGGCCCAAAAGAATCGGAAACGTCTGCGTCGGCCCGCCGTTGTTGCTCAAGGGTCCGATCCCCGGAGAGGTGACGCCACAGAGATTCGCTCCGCCCAAGGTGGTCGTAGCGCAGACTGTTCCCGCAGGCAGGTTCGCGGCGGACGTGTCGAACAGGTTATAGGCGGAGGTGACCGATACCGCCACCGCGTCGGAGCGGTCGTTTCGGGCGAACAGGCTCGACCGCAGATCGAGGGACGAAGCGCCGATCGAAACCACCGCGCCGCCGCCGCCGACCCCTCCGACCTGCGCCGTGTCGACGAACGTCGAATTGCGCACGATAAGCGCCGCCTGGCTGCTGTAGATGGCTTCGCCGGTCGACGACGTGTTGCTCGAAAACGTGCTGTTCTCGACCAGGCCCTTACCGTCGTTGGCATAGAAATTAAGGGCCGAGCCGTTCAAGTGCACGGTGTTCTTCAGGAACAGGGTGCGCCGCACCGTCCACGGACCCGGCCAGAAGAGGACCGCGCCGGAAGCCAGGTACTCGCCGAAGTTGTCGCTGAATTCACAATCCTCGATCAGTGCCTCGCCGAAATGCCAGAGCGCCCCCGTGTCGGACTGGTTGAAGCGGAACTTGGTACGGCGCAGCGTCAACGTGCCGTACGACATGATCGCCGCGCCGCGCGACGTGACACCCATCGGGGCCGAGTTGGCGAAGAAGTCGCAGTCTTCGACCAGGATCGTCGTCGGATTTGCCGGAACCGGCCAGTGCCCGAGGTCCATGCGAATGCCGCCCCCTTGCGCGTTGCCTCCGGTGCTCGGCGCCGAGCCCAGGCCGTTGCGGATCGTGGCGCCCCGCAGGGTGAATACGGGCGGCCGGACCAGATCGAGCACGAACACCGACATCACCTTGCCGCCGGAGATCGAAAGCTGGCTCGCCCCCGGTCCCTGGATCGTCAGCTCAGGCTCGGTGAGGACCAGCTCGCCCAACGCGGGATCGAGCCGCAGGGTTCCGGTCACGCCGAAGGAGAACTCGATCGTGTCGGCGCCGGGATCGAACGCGCCGCATTCGTTGGCTCCTTTCAGGTTCGACGAGTTGTGCGCGAAGATCGCCTCGCGGAGCGAACAACCGTCGCCGGTGTCCCAACTATCGAGGAGATGCGCCACTTTGTAGTTGGCGGCGCTTAGCGGACACGCACAAAGGGCGATGATGAGACCTGCCATGAATCGACGTTTTTTGAGCATGAGCCTCTCCGTTTCGAGGTGCGCTGTTGGTTCTGCCACCCCTAGAGGCGCAGAGGCGTCCGATTCGGGGCCACTCGTTAGTGGAACGTTTTGGATACGATCGACGCCAGAATCGTAGGCACCTCAAATGCGGAGCTACTCTTGAGCGAACGCTCGACCGGCCCATCCGGCGCGGAGCCCGACCCGCGCGAGATCACCGAGCTGCTCGCCGTCTGGCGAAGCGGCGACGATCAGGCGCTCGAACGGCTGGTTCCGGCGGTCTATCTGGAGCTACGCCGGCTCGCCGACCGGCAGCTGCAGGGGGAACGCTCGGGGCATACCCTTCAGCCGACCGCCCTGGTCCACGAGGCGTTTTTGAAGCTGCGCGGCCTGCGCGACATCCAATGGCACGATCGCACCCATTTCTTCGCCTTCTCTTCTCGGATCATGAGGAGGATTCTGGTGGACCATGCACGGGGAAAAATGGCGGCGAAGCGCGGCGCCGAGGCGCCCCACGTCTCGCTGTTGGATAGCGACGCGGGCGGGGTCGAATCGACCCTTTCCGCCGCCGAGCTGATCGATCTCGATCGATCGCTCGACCGGTTGTCGGCCGAGGAGCCGCGCCTGGCCCGGCTGGTCGAGGTGCGCTTTTTCGGCGGCCTCACGGTCGAGGAGGCGGCGGCGGTGTTGGAATGCTCGCCCCGCACGGTGAAGCGCGATTGGGCGTTCGCCCGGGCCTGGCTGCTCAAGGATCTCGGCGCGCTCGGGACGGAAACGGCGCGATGATCGGCGAGGCGCATTTTTCCCGCCTCCGCGCGGCGTTCGACGAGATCCACGACCTCCCGACGCCGGAGCGCGACAAGGCGATTCGCCGCTTGAGCGGCGCGGACTCCGCGTTCGAATTCGAGTTGCGCGGACTCCTCGCCGCCGCCGAGCAGTCGACCACGCCGCTCGACACGCCGCCGCTCCGCGCTCTGCGCGAGTCCGCGACACCTCCGGCCGAACCGCCCGGCGCGGCGACCGCTGCCACCGCGGCGACCGAGGAGTCGCTCGAAACGGTCCCGGGCTACCTGCTGCTCCGGCCGATCGGCCGAGGGGGCAGCGCGACGGTCTACCTGGCCGAGCAACAGGGGGAGGGCTTCACCCGCCCGGTAGCGCTCAAGATCCTCGGCCGCTGGGTCGACGCTTCCCTGCTGCGCCGGTTTCGCGCCGAGCAGCGGATTCTCGCGGCGCTGGAGCATCCCGGCATCGCCCGGCTTTACGACGCAGGCATCACCCCTTCGGGGCGGCCCTACCTCGCGATGGAGCTGGTCCGCGGCGTCACGCTGGTCGAGCACTGCGCACGGATCGACGCTTCGCCCCGCGATCGGATCGCGCTGTTCTGTTCAGTCCTCGAAGCGGTCGAGCACGCGCACGCCTCGTCGATCGTCCATCGCGACTTGAAGCCCGGCAACATCCTGGTGTCCGAGAGAGGCGAGGCGAAGCTGCTCGACTTCGGCATCGCGCGGCTGCTCGAAACGGAGGCCCCTCTCGACGCGACGGAGACCCAACACCGCGCGATGACCCCGGCCTACGCGAGCCCCGAGCAGGTGCGCGGGGAACCGGTCGAGCGCGCCTCCGACATCTACTCGCTCGGCGTCATCCTCTACGAGCTGCTGACCGGCCGCCGGCCCTACAAGGTCCGCGACACCAGCCTCGAAGCGCTGGAGCGCGCGATCCGCGAACGCGATCCGGAGCCCCCCGGCCTGGGCGGCGATCTGGACTCGATTCTGGCCAAGGCGCTGCGCAAAGAGCCGGCGGAACGCTACGCCTCGGCCGCCGATTTCGCCACCGATCTCCAGCGCTATCTGGACGGCCGTTCCGTCCTCGCGCGGCGCGGCTCGGTGGCCTATCGAATCGGCAAAGAAGTCCGACGACGGCGCGGCCTGTGGCTCAACGCCGCCCTGGCGGCCGCCCTGCTCGCCGGTATCGCGGTTTGGCTTTCCGGGGGGCTCTCCGGCTCCGCCGTAGCCTCCGTCGATCCCAACGCCTCGCCCTGGCTCGCGATGCCGGTTCGCGCCTCCGCCGCGGCGGACTACGGCCAAGGGCTCGACGCGTTGGCGCGCTCCGAAACGACCGTGGCGATCGCGAAGCTGCGGCGCGCGGAAGCCCGAGATCCCGGCCAGCCGCTGATCCATGCGGCTCTGGCGACCGCCCATGCCCGGGCCAGCCACGACCTGCTCGCCCGGGCCGAGGGGCAGCAGGCGCTCCAGTTGGCGACCGGCGCGCCGCGCGAAAGCCGGCTGCTGATCGAGGCGGTGGCGCTCCAGACCTCGGGACAAAAGGCCGAGGAGCTGGAACGGCGACGCTCGCTGTGGCTGCTCGCCCCGGGCAACTTCGAGGCCGGGCATCTACTCGCGAGAAGCCTCACCGAAGGCGGCGCGCCGGAAGAAGCCCTCCAGGTGGCGGCCCAGCTCCGCGCCCTGCCCGCCGGCAGCCAACCCCCCGGGGCCGACCTCCGCATCGGGCTGCTGGAGGGCGAGGCGCTGAACGTGCTCGGGCGACCGGCCGACGCCGCCCGGATCGCCCAGACAACCGTCGCCCAGGCGAAGGCGCGCCACCTGCCGGCGGTCGCAGCCCAGGCGCTGCTGCAAGAGGGCCAGGCCCGGGACGGCATGGGCGACCGCGATCAATCCGTGGCCCTGGCGGAGGAGGCCCGGCGTCTGTTCGAGCCACGGGGCGAAAGCGGCGGGGTCGTCCGGGCGCTGAATCTGGAGTGCCTCGGAGCGGTCCGGCGGTCGCTCCACGAGCAAGCCGAGACCCTGTGCGGCGAATGCGCGCGCCGGGCCGAACGGGTGGGCAATTCGAGCGGTGTCGCCCGCGCCTTCAGCAACCTGGGAATCTCGCGCAGGCGCCGGGGCCATATCCTTTCGGCGCGGGAGGCGTTTTCCCGGGCGCTCCAGATCGAGCGCCAAAGCGTTCTCGGCGACCGCGTCGCCCAAGGGAAATACCTGCACAACCTGGCGAACATCGACATGGACCTGGGACGGCTCGCCGAGGCGGAGGGCGGTTTTCGCCAGGCGATCGTCCTCCTGCGCGAAGCCAGCAACCAGCTCAGCCTGATGCGCACGCTCGGTTCTCTCGCCGTGGTGCTGATGTATCGCGGCTCGCTCGCCGAGGCCGAAACCGTCCTCGCGGAAACCGAACCGATCGCGCGGAAAACCGGGTCGGCGAGCGACCTCGCCAACACGCTCTGGCAGCGCGGCGACCTCGCGAAGCTCGAAGGGAAGATGGAGGAAGCCCGCCGCTGGTTCGATCAGGCCGCCGTCCCTCTGGAGAGCGTCACCTCGGGAGAGATGACCGCCCGGTTCAAGGCTTCGAGGAAACAGCTGGCGGAGCCTTCGGAGCGGGCCTGCCGCGACCTCGAATCGTCGGCGGGTGAGCTGGCCCGGCTCGGCGATCGGACCGCCGTCGAGCTTTCCGTCGGCATCTCGCGCTGCTGGAGCGACGCGGGCTTCTCCGTCCAGGCCCAGCGCTGGCTCGACCGCTCCGAGAAGGAGGCGACCGCGTCGCAGCTGCCTTCGATCCGGGTCGAATTCGAACTCGCCAAGGCGGCGGTGGCGCTCGGCACGCGGCGTTGGTCCGAGGCGGACGAGGTGCTCCAAGGCGCCGCCGCCGAATGCCGTCGCGTGTCCCTGGGCTATCACCTAATGGAGACCCGGCTGCTCGAAGCCCGGCTCGCGCTCGCCCGGGGAGATCACCCCGAGCGGGTCCGCACGCTGGCCGAAGAGCTGGAGCGGGACGCGCTAGCGGGGCGCTTCGGTAAAATCGCCCGGGACGCCGGCGAAATCCTCCGCGCCCGCGTATCGCCCGCGGCTAGGGGCAAGCTCCGCGTCCGCGCGGTGCTCGCTCCGCGCCTCAGGGCGGGCCGAACGCGAACAGCACCGACTTCTCGTCCGTCTGGGCCACGACGTAGAGGCGCCCATCGACCGTGAGGGCGGGGCTCGACGTGCGGAACACGTCGTCACGCTGGGCGTGGGTCAGGCTGAGCAGATCATGGCTCCAGATGCCCAGCTCGTCGAAATTCGGAACCACCACCTCGTTCAAGCTTGCCGCGAGGCCGGCGAGCGAACCGTCGGTCGCGAAAGGCTGCGGCCGCGCGGTGCCGAGCAGGCCGCCGGTCGTCGGCTTGAGGAAATGGACCAGATAGTCGGACGGCGCGATCCAGGCATCGGGAGTGAGGGCGGGAGGATGCATCATCGCGTAGGTCGTGTCGTAGGACCATTTGAGCGAGAGGGTGTTCAAGTCGTACACCCGCAACCGATGGCCGCTGGTGCCGAACGCGATCAATCCGCCGGGCGTGACGGTGGGGCTCGACAGCAGCGTTCCCTCGGACTCGGCGAAATCACCCCAGCGCTTGACCAGGCGCCTGTCCGGCGACGCCGCGGGATCGAACTGGAGAACCTCCAAACGGACCGCGCAATTATGGTCGGTGACCGCGACGAGGGGACTCGTGGGGGTGGCAAAGCCGCGCAGGTTGGTGTCCAAGATCGCCGGGGTCGAATCGGGCCAGCCATAGGCTTCATAGAGCGGCGGAACCGAGCCCACCGTGGGCCAGAAGCTGGTCAAGGTGTCCCAAATGTCGCCGAAGCTGTCGAACCCGCCGCCGCCTTCCAGGGTGATGCACCCGTCCCCGGTCCGGCGCCGCGCGAAGACCTGGCCGGCCCCGTCGAAGACGATCAGCTCGTGAAAGCTCTGGGGATCCGTCGTCCTGACGTCGATAAAGGTCGAGTTTCGGACGTGAACGAAAATGAACGGCACGTCGTTCAGGGTCCAAATCTTGGCCGACCCGGAAGCGGTGCTGGGAAAGCCGGGAATGAACGGCAGGTCGACCTGCCAGACCAGACCGCAATTCGACGCCAGCCGCACCAAGGACGTCTGGTGCTTGTCGCCCAAGGGCCGGGTGACGAGGATTGCGATGTCGCCGTTCGTGAAGATCGCCGGGGTGGAAACGATGGTCGAGCCCCGGAAGTTCCGCGAGCAGTGGAAGTTGCCGTCGCGCAGAAAAGACCAGAGCGTGCCGTTCGCCGTACCGACGTAGATCAGGCCGCTCTTCGGGTCGACTGCCGGCCCGCCCGAGCTCACCGCGCCGTCCAGCTCAAACGCCCAGCGCGGTGCCACGCCGATGTGGGTCGTGATGTTGACGAAACTGTTGTTCGCCAGGTTGCCATACGCCTGGTCCCAACCGCCTTGCGCCGCGCCGGGCGCCACCGCTGCGAAGATTCCTAAGACGCCGAAGACTGCCGCGACAATCCCCAGACCGATCCGAGACGGCCGGGCCCAACTCCATCGTGCGTTCATCGCTCTCTCTCCTTTGAGCCACAAAATCCGTGGCGCGAGGAGAGGCGGGAAGTTGGAGAAAAGGGGGCCATCCGGACCGGCCGGCCCCCTTGACTTCGATTACGGCGGGCCGAACGCGTAGAGCACGGATTTCTCGGTCGTCTGGGCCACGACGTAGAGGCGCCCTTCGGGGGTGAGCGCCGGGGGCGAGGTGCGAAACTCTTGGGCGGTCAGGGCATGCGTGAGGCTCCGCAGATCGTGAGCCCAGATCCCGAGCTCTTGAAGGTTCGGGACCACCACTTCGTTCAAGCTCGCCGCCAAGCCGGTGGCAGAGCCCAAGGTGTAATAAGGCTGCGGCCGCGCCGTCGGGGCCAACGTATCGGTTCCCGGCTTGAGGAAATGGACCGCGTATTCGGCCGGCACGATCCAGGCATCGGGCGTCAGGGCGGGCGGGTGCATCACCGAGTAGGTCGAGTCGAACGAGCACTTGAGCGACAGGGTGTTGAGATCGTAGATCCGCACTCTGTAGCCGCTGGTGCCGAACACGATCAGCCCTTCGGGGGTGACGGCCGGGCCCGACATCTTCGTTCCTTCGGACTCGGTATAAGCGCCCCAGCGTTTGATCAGGCGCCCCGGCACGGTGGCCGCCGCGGGATCGAACTGGAGAACCTCCAGCCGCGGATGGCAACGGTGCTCGGTGACCGCGACCAGCGGACTCCTCGGCGTCGAGAACCCGTGCAGGGGCAAATCCAGGATCGCCGGGGTCGAATCCGGCCAGTCGTTGGTCACAGTGACCTGCGGAGCCAGCTCGGCCGGTGGCGTCTTACGGAACCAGCCGCCACCGCGAAGCTCGATGCACGTGGCCCCGACGGGGTGCCGGGCGAAGATCTGGCCCCGCTCGTCGAAGACGACCAACTCATGGAAGGACTCCGGCGGTAAGGACAGGTCCCAATTGGAAAAGAGAACGTGGACGAAAATGAACGGGTTGCCGTCGAGCGTCCAGATCTTGGCCGACCCGGAAGTAAAGCTCGGGTTTCCGAACATGGTCGGCAGGTCGACCTTCCAGACCACGCCACAATCGGGCGCCAGTCGCGCCAAGGCCGTCTGGCGCTTATCGCCCAGGGGCCGGGTGACGAGGATCGCAATGTCGCCGTTTGGAAAGATCGCGGGAACCGACAGGATCTTCATTTCCTTGAAGATCCGTTGGCAGTGGACGTTGCCGTCCGGTAGAAACGACCAGAACGTTCCGTTCGCCGTTCCGAGATAGATCACGCCGCTGACCGAATCGACCGCCGGCCCGCTCGTGCCCACCTCCCCATCCAGCGTGAACGACCAGTTCGCCACCACGGGAACGTTGGTCGTGGCATTGACGAAGCTGGTGTTCGCCAGATTGCCATACGCCTGATCCCAACCTCCCGCCGCCCCACCGGGCGCCGCAGCGGCGAGTAGTCCCGCGAGAATTCCCAAAACCATCGAGACCCGCCGGGTCCCTCCCCAATGTGTCCGCATGGCTCTCTCCTTGGCTATCCGAGCGGTGATGTGATGGAAGGCGGGAGATTGGGGGAAAGGGGGCCAGGGGGTGGGAGAGGCGGCGGCGCAAGCAGGGTCACCTCACAGCGGGGCCTTGTCCTGAACACGGATCGGTGTAATTCTTCCGCCGATGAAGCGCCGAGACCTCGAACGAGCCCTGCGTGATTTCGGCTGGAGTTTGGCTCGCAACGGCTCTCGGCACGACATCTGGGGGAAGGGTGAAAGCGAGCTCGCCGTGCCCCGCCATAAAGAGATCAACGAGCACACCGCGAAGGCGATTCTTCGAGAAGCCAAAGGAGTGAAGTCATGAGATTCGAAGGCCGGATGCAGAAGCAGGGCCGGTACTGGGCTATCGAGGTGCCCATCCTTGGCGTCGTCACTCAGGGCCGGACGCGATCCGATGCCTACCTGATGGTCGCTGATGCCATCGAGGCACTCGTCAACAAGACCGGTTTCTCGGTCGAGGTGTTTCCTGGGGATGACGAATACTTCGAAGTGGGCTCGTCCG
Organism: Thermoanaerobaculia bacterium; assembly: GCA_035995205.1. Classification (GTDB taxonomy): domain Bacteria; phylum Acidobacteriota; class Thermoanaerobaculia; order Multivoradales; family UBA5704; genus DASYKS01. The sequence continues at coordinate 143,124 of DASYKS010000014.1, read as the reverse complement.
ACTTCGCACCGCTGACGGCCTTGATGCTCAAGCGGCAGCGCTTGTTGAACGGAGTCACGCTGGCCGAAGCTGCAAAGCGGCTCAGCGCCTCATCTCCAAACACCTACGCGCGATACGAACAGGGGCGCACAATGCCGTCCGTCGAGCAACTCGGCCGGTTGCTCGCAGCGGTCAGTCCGGGCTCCGACCTTCTGATCTCCACCAGCCGTCAGAAGCATCCGTAATAGACCCAGGAGACTCGGCGCCCTACTTCCCCGACCGCTTCTTGAACGACCAGGTGAAGGCGAAACGGGCCGCGACCGCGCCGTCCGGTAGCCGTCCGATCGTCTCGGCCCGCACGGTCTGCGGCTCCCCCGTTTCGATCGCGCGAGCGACGGCCTCAGAGATCGCCGCTCCGGCTTCGCAAGTGAAAGACACCCGAGCGCCCGCCTTCTTCTCGAACGTCGCTTCGAGCCCGACGATCAAGAGCGCCACCGGAGCTTTCGAAGCCTCGATTGCCGCCATCGCGAGCGCCCCGGTCGAAAGCTCGGCGGCCATCGCCTGCGCCGCGAAGTAGATCGAGCGAAAAGGGTTGGTCGTCCGCCAACCGTAGGGCAGGGAGACCACGCAGCGCTCGGCGGTGATCTCGTCGATCCGCAGGCCCGCAAACAGGGCGAGCGGGAGCTTACCCAGGAAGAACACCCGCATGAGGAACCGTGAGCGGGCTTGGCGGAGGAACTTGGAGTCGGCGGAGAGAGGCATGAGGCGACGGATCTTAGCGGACGGAACCGCCCGCGGAGAGCTTTCCTCGGCCCGGAGCCCGGTGCCGTACCACGGCGCCCCACTGCCGCGACGCAGAAATCCCCTGCTGCAACGCGAGAAACAGGTGAAACGAGAGGAAGTGCACCCGACGAGCTCCGCGGCACCGAAGGTGCGGAACGGAGCACCGGTGGTGCGCGACGAAGCACCTCTGGTGCGGCACGGAGCTCCCCTACTGCGGCACACGGAACAAGCGACGCGACAAGAAAAACAGGTGGCGAGACGCGGCGCACAGGTGCCGAGACACAAAGCACCGGTCCCGCAACACAGGACACCGGCGCGGAGCGACGAGATCGCGTTGCATCGGAGGACGGAAGCGCATTCCCGCCTCACGGCCGCCGTTCCCGCCCCCTAGGAAGAGGTGCCCGGATGCGCATCACCGGTTCCTGGCGTCGCATCCGGAGGCCGTAGCGTTGCCTCGCGAGGGACGAGCTGCCGAGAGCCTCTCCCGTGTGTCGCAACAACGGTGCATCGTGTGATTGCACCGGTGCATCGTCGCATCACCCGTCACCCGCTCCGTTGCAGCGGTTTCCCACGCCGCAAGAAGAGAGCCCGCGGCGCAAGTCGTCGTCGCGCGGCTCAGTCCGGCGGTGCCGCGGCCGGCGCCTGGGGATTGCGGTAGCGCGTCGGAGAGCGTCCCTCTCCGCGCAGCTCGACCCGCAAACGTCCGGCATCTGTCATCTCCTGAAGCACCCGGAACAGCGAGCCGCGGTCCGGCTCCCCGTCGAGCAGCGCCAGCAGATCGTTCCGGTCGAACCGCTCCGGAAGCCTCTCCAGGGCGGCCTCGACCTCGGCTTGGAGCTGTCCAGGAGGCCGGCGCACGCGCTTCTCGGGCGGCCGGGAAGCCTCCCGTTCCCGAGCCGGAGCGGCGGCCAAAAGCGCCGGAACCGCGAACCCCGGCGCGACGTCCCCTTCCGCCATGGTCATCCAAACGAGATCCAGCGCTCGCCGCTGCTGGCGGTGCGCCGTCTCCAAAAGCTCGATCCCCGCCTGAAGCTGCTCGTCCAGCAGGCGCCTCTGGTGCTCGTATTCGTGTTGCGTCATGATTGCATTGCAACACGAGAGAGCGTTGCGACACAAGCGGATCTTGATGCGGAACTCTTGCGAACGACTGCGAGGATGCGATGACAGCGAAACCCGATAACGAGCAAGACACGTCGGAGGCCGTCCTCCAGTCCTACATCGACCGGTTGGATCCGAAGATTCAAAAGCTGGCTCGATCGGTCCGGGCTGCGATACGGAAGAGGCTTCCGGCGGCCAACGAGCTCGCCTACGACTACAAAACCTTCGTCGTTCTCTCCTACTCGCCGACCGACCGAGGGATCGATGGCAGCGTGTCGATCGCCGCGCGACCCGACGGCGTGCGTCTGTACCTCAACCCGGGGCCGCAGTTACCCGACCCGAAGAAGCTGCTGCAGGGAAAGGGAAAGCAGGCCCGCTTCGTCCCGGTGGAAGCGGCGAGTGACTTGGCCCATCCGGACATCAAGGCGCTGATCGACGCCGCGATCGATCAGGCAGAGATTCCGTTGCCATCCGAAGGCCAGGGCAGGCTCATCCTGCGATCGGCCGGAGCGAAGCCGCGAAGCCGAAAGCCAACGACGTGATGGCGGGGTCGCCTACCGACTGCTGATCGAACTCCCAAAACGGCGCGCCCCGAACCGAAAGTCCGAGGCGCGCCGCCCTCTTCCTAGGCTTTAGTTCGAATCGCCTACCGCTTGCTCACCAGGTAGGGAATCGCCGCTTTGATCGCGTCGCCGATGATCGCCGTGGCCTTCGAATCTCCGGTTGCGTCGTCGGTGGTCCAATCCTCGGTGAACATTGCCACGCTGAACTGGTGGGTGAGGGAGGAGTAGTCGCCCGACCCGAAATCCCAGTTCCAGGCGAGGCCGATCCAGCTCTTCACTTTATATTTGCCGCCGTCCTTGCCGCCCCAGGCTTGGAACGCTCCGGCCGCGGGGGGCGCGTAGGAGTTGTTCTTGTCCAGCTCGCGGACGAGGTCCCCTTCGTCGAAAACGGTCAGCAGGTCGTGGTCGGCGACGCTCCGGAAGAAGCGGCCCGCTTCGGCGGGGGTGACCGAGTTGGCGAGGGTGTTGTAGTAGAGGTCGTAGCGGGTGTTGTTGGAAACTCCCGAGCCGTTGATGTTGTTGAAGCAGGCGATGTCGGCCGCCGAGGAGTAGCTCAGGTCGTTCGACCGGAACCAGCTTTCGAAACTGTTGCAGGGAACCGAGAAGGCGCAGGAGTGGGCGTTGCCCTGGATTCTCTTGTCCACCGTGCAGATGCTGGTGATTTCGCCGACGTTCTGCATCTCAGCCTGGGAATCGAGGAACTTGTTGACCGCGAGCGCACCGTCGAAGCCCGTGATCAGGCCGGAAAGCCGGTCGGTCGAGCAGCTGTCGCTGTTGTTGATCATGTGGTCCAGGTACGTCGCGATCGTCTGGTTGTCACCGATGTCGGCCTTGGTGAATCCGCGGGTCGCCTCGCCGCGCCAATCGCTCGTCCGCAACTGGTAGAGGTCGCCCGCCGAGATTTCGGGCATCGAGACCGCCTTGGCGGCAATGAAGGTCTTCGCGGCGGAGGCGAGATAGAACGGCTCGTTCGGGTTGAAGGCGATCCAGTGTCCCGTCGTGAGATCCTCGATATAGAAGCCGAACGCGCCCTTTCGGCCATCGGTGCCGTTTGTGGTGTACTCCGTGAGCTTCGCCTTCAGCTGGTCGATCTGGGTGCCGCTTAAAACCACGTTGCCGGTGAGGACGTTCCTCGCCTGGCGGCGAATCCAGACGCCGGAAAAGCGCAGGGAGCCTCCCGTCGTGTAGTAGGCGTCGATGTCGATTTCCAGGTAGTTCGCTTTTTTCTGCGCGATGATTTCGGCCTGCATTTGGGTGGCGGTCCGGTCGCGCAGCGAGATCCAGTTGTCGATCCCGGCCTCGCGCACCCAGATTCCGGCGTAAAGGAGCGTGCCGCCCTTGACGTAGGCCGCGATGTCGACCGGGTGGTAGCCGTTGTCCTTGTAGAAGGTCCACCAGCTGGCGTATTGGGCGGAGGTCAAGTCGCGCTTGATCGGAGCGTCGGTCAGGCCATCCTGCACCCAGACCGCCGCGTAGAAGCTCTGATTGCCCACGCGATAGCCGTTGATCCGAATCGGGCGGAAGCGCTGCCCGCCGTACTCGGCGATCTTGGCGTCGAGCTGGGCGAGGGTCAGGATGCGATGAGATTTGAACGCCTTGCTGCCCCCTTGCTCCTTGATCCAGATCGCGTCGTAGAGCGCCTGGCCCGAGACGACGTGGGCGTCGAGGTCGAGCACCCGGTAACCCTGGCCGATCAGCTGGTCCCAGAGCGTCTGATAGGCGGCCGCGGTCAACCCCCGCTTCGAGGTCCACGAGACGATGCTCGGATTCTTGTGCCAGAGGCCGCTGTAGCGGGTGGCGGAGCCCGACTTCTCGACGCCGGACAGATTGACCGGGGCGTAGCCGAGATCCTTCCAATGGGTCCAGGCCGCGTTGTAGTCGGCATCGACCACTCCGCCCACCTCCTGGCCGAAGACCACCGGGTTCGAAGCCCACGGTCCGACGGCGAGAGCGGGAGAGGCGAGCGTGGCGGCAAGGATCAGCGCCGCGGGAATTCGAGTGCGCGTCCGGGAAAGGATGTTGGGGAGCATGGCGTCCTCCTAGTTCTTCGAGGCCCCGTCTTGGGGTCTCGTTCGGGTTCGAGAGGAGGAACGACCGTCGCGGGGCGATTCCCTCACCTCGGCGTAAGATTTGTCGCGCGGAGGGTCGAAGGACTCCGTCTCCCTTGGCGGAGGTGTACCGATGGCGTCGTCGGTGATCGCGCCGTTTTCCACCCCGCGGCGTACCTCCCGCTCGAAACTGGCTCGTGGTAGAAATAGCGACCGAGGATCTTAGCTTGAAGATCGAGGGAGTACTCTGGCTCGGGGCTATCGTTGATAAGCTGGCCTACAAGCACGGCGTTGAGACCTTCGAGGTCGAGGAGGCGCTGAGCAACAAACCCAAGATTCGACGGGCTGAGAAGGGTAAGCGGAAGGGAGAAGACGTCTACATGGCACTGGGACGGACAGATGCCGGGCGATTCCTCACAATTCTGTTCATCGACAAGGGTAATCGAGAGATCTTGCCCCTAAGCGCTCGAGACATGGCCGAGAAAGAACGAAGAATCTATGCCCAAAAATAGAGCGGAAGCTTTGCCCGCCACGGACTCGATCGGCAAGCTCGTGGAGTTTTTTGACACTCACGACATGGGCGACCTCTGGGCTCAGATGCCCGAGGTGGACTTCGACGTCGATCTACGGAGACGCAAGCACCTTGTCGCTCTAGATGATGACCTCGCCGGGAAGGTTGAGAAGATCGCACGGTCCAGACATGTGTCGTCCGAGGCTCTGATCAACTCTCTTTTGCGCGAGAAGCTGGCAGAGCCGGCGTAGAGTCCGGCCGCCGAGACGGCGGCGGTCCCAGGACAAGCACACCCGGAGAGCGGCATCCATCACTACTCCCAATCGGCGCCGAAGCCCGCGACCCGGGATCGCATCACGGCGCCATCATGGCGCACGGCTAGCTCTTCGCCCGCCGCGACCCGGGTGGAACGGCCGGGCTCTTCGTACACGACCGAGCCCTCGCGCACCCGCACGCGAAGAGGAGGATTGGCCGACTGGTCACATCGCACCTCGAACCGCGGGCCGGCATCGCGGATCACACCGAACGGCGTCCGCACTTCGAGCGGGGGACTTCCCGGTTGAACACCGGAGGCATCCACGTCGAGGGCGCCTTGCTCCAGGCGGATGTCGGTCGCCACGAACTGAACCCGGCCGTCGGCCCCCAATCGAGCCACGGCGCCCCCGGCCATCCGGAACGACGCTTCCGCTCCTTGGAGAGTACGCAACACAATTCCCTTGGGCAGCCCCTCTCCCACGAAAATCTGTCGCCAGTACCCCTTGCCGATCAGAACCTCCAGCCCGCCGGTCGACTCTTCGACCACCGCCGCCGGCTTCGGATGGGATAAAGGTCCGTTGCGGAAGGTGAACCAGCCGAAGGCGACCGCCGCGAGTAGAAGCCCGGCGACCGCCGCGGCGCGCTTCCAGCCTGTGCCGCGCCCTGTCGGCCCCTCTGCGAGAGATCTCACGGTTTTCATTGTAGCTCCGCGCGTCTCGGACCGCCCACCCGCCCCCCGAAACCCCCTGTGCTACGCTCCTCTTCGGTCTCTTCCGTCGTCCCGCCGAGAGGGCTTTTCGTGCCAGATCGATCTTCCGCAGACCCGGCCCCCAGCCCTGAGGAACTTCCCTTCCGCGAGCCGGACTACGCCCGGCTGCGTAACGATCTGGTCAAAGCCGTCGCCAAGGTATGCCCGGGATGGCTGGCGGATCGGCGCGACGATCTGGTCCAGGCGGCTTTGATCAAAGTGATGGAACTTTCCCGTCGACGTGAGGGGAATGTCGAGCTTTCTTCGTCTTACCTGTACCGGGTGGCGCACAGCGCTCTCGTGGACGAGATCCGCGCCCGGAGAAGGAGACACGAAGTGAGCCTGGAAGAAAACGAAAGCGAGCACGCGGCGACCCCGTCCGAGACCCCGGACCCCGCGGCCACCTCCGCGGCGGCCGAGGTCGGGCGCGGCATACGCGACTGCCTGGGGAACCTGGTTCGCGACCGCCGCCTGGCCGTCGCGCTCTATCTGCAAGGACATGGCGTGCCCGACGCGTCTCGCCTGCTCGCCTGGCCGGCGAAGCGGACCGAGAACCTGGTCTACCGTGGCCTTTCCGACCTGCGACGCTGCCTGACCGACAAGGGGCTCGCGCCATGATCGAAAACGCCCCGGGAATCGAGCGCCTGCGCCGCGCCTTTTCCACCTACGAAGACCCCGAGGTCGAAGCCGAAGAGATCGACGCCGAGCGGATCTACCGCGCCGCGGCGGGCGAGCTGCCCGAAGACGAGCGGCGCGCGGTGATCGACCAGGTCGCGACCAGCGCCGCCGCCGGTGAGGTCTGGCGCTTGGCGATCGAGCTGCAGCGCGCCGAGGCGAAGGCCGCCCAGGAGACCGAGGAAGAATCCTTCGCGCCCGAAGTAATCCTGACGCAGCCGGTCGGCGAGGTCGTCCCCTTCCGCCGCCCCGTGCCCGCGCCGATCCCAGTCTTTCGGCGTCGCTTTCTCACCGCAATCGCCGCGCTGCTCGCGGCGACGATCGGTTTCGGACTCTGGACGCGGATGCATGCCCCGGCCCCCACGTTGCGCGGCGCCGGGTCCGCTCTTTCGACGACGATCGAAGATGGCGCCCGTTTGCCACGCGGCGCGTTCCGCCTCGCCTGGACGCCGTCGGCGGAGCCCGGAACGCGCTATACCGTGCGGGTGACCACCGAAGATCTCCGCCCGGTCGCGGAGGCCCGCCGTCTCGAAACCGCGTCGTACCAGGTGCCCGAAGCCGCGCTCGCCGCCCTTCCGGCCGGCACCCGCCTGCTCTGGCTGGTCGAGGCGCGAACCACCGATGGCCGAACGATCGCTTCGCCCGCGTATGAGGTCGAGATCGCTCGGTGAGCCTGAAGCACGAGGAGGAAGGTGAGGGAATCGCTGCACGGGAAGCGTTCGAAGAGCAGACCCTGGAATTATCGGAGACCTGAACCATGAAATCTCTTTCGTCAGTCCCTTCCCGCTTTCGGCGCTCGCTCTTGCTCGGTTTCCTGCTCGCCTTCGGGGCGTCCGTCGCGTCCCAAGCGGCTCCGGTGGAACGCCTGCGCACGACGGCCACGACCGGTATTTTCACTCTCCTGCCGCGGCAGATCGTACGCCTCCATGTGGTCGACGTCGGCCCGACGACCGCGCTCCCCTCGAAGGCGCGACTCGAGCTGCGCGACGACCGCGGAACCCTGCTCGGTTCTCTCCGCTCCACCACGCTACGGCCGGGCACGCCGGTCCATCTGGTTCTGCGCAGCGCCAGCCTGCTGGGCAGTCGGCCGTTTCTCTACGTTCGGGCGATCGCGATCGTCGAGACCGATCCCGAAAATCCGGAGAGCTCGCCGATCTTTTCGGTGGAAGTCCACCCCGAGGTGCCAAGCAGCTCTTCCGGCGGCTTGTCCCTCACGACCGTAGCCAAGTGCCCGATGCACGAGGGGGGCGATACGACGCACCCCCCCTTCGAGCACAGCTGCGGCGGCGGGGACTGCGACGTGACCCGGGAGCTGTTCCTGGCGGATCCGGCGCGCTAACGTCCGGAGAGGGGACCGGCTGATGCTCGTCTCCAGCAGACCTTCGCAAGCGATTTCGTCCGGCTCTCGGCTTGGCCGTAGGGGGTGGCTCGCCGTCGGCCTGCTGATCGGTTTCGTCGCGATCCTCAACTCTTCCAACCTCGACGCCGGCGCGGGAAAAACCGCTCCGGCGCCCGATCCTTTCGCTGCCTGTGAAGAACGGGTGCGGGCCGAGCCGGACGCCGACGGCTCGTATCTCTGCTTCTACGAAGCGGGCGCCGCGGCGGAACGTTTCGCCGAAGCGGACGCCCGCCTCGCCCGCGCCGGCCGGGAACCGATCGGGATGGCCTGGGCGAAGCTGGTGCGCGGGCACATCGCGGTGCTCTCGAACGAGGAACGGGCGCTCGCGCTCTACCGCGACGCGGCGAAAGACTTCGCGAGGCTCCGCCTGCCGCAAGGCGAGGTGAGGGCGCGCGCCAACCTGAGGAACATCCTTCAGCGGCGCGGCGAGACGGCGGCCGCGGCGGAGCAAGCGGCCCGCGCGGTGGCCCTCGCCGAAGGGGCGAACGATCCCGACCTGCTCACCCTCGCGCTGATCGTCGAAGCCAATCAGCTGATGGAGAGCGGCGGCGATCTGGGGCACGCGGGGCGCAACCTGCGGCGGGCCGAAGCGCTGCTCTTTCCCAAAGGACCGGCGCCGCGGCAGCAGAGCTGTCTCACGGCGCTCGCCGGCTTGAGCTTCCGGCTCGGCCGCTACGACGAGGCGAGCGGCTACTACCGCCGCCTGGTCGACATCTATCGCGCCGAGAAGAGCCAGAGCGGCCAGGCCAACGCGACCTATAACCTCGCGCTCATCCGCCAGCGCCAGCTCGAAGAGTTGCCCGAACCGGGAGGGATCGAGGAGGTCGATGCGCTCGCCCGCGAGGCGCTGTCCTTGGCGCGCGCCACCGAGTATCGCGACTTTGAGCAGCGGAGCCTCCAACTGCTGGGCGAGAACGAGCGCGCCCGCGGCCATCGGGCCAACGCGCACAAGATGCTCGACGAGAGCGTGAGGTTGGCGCGCGAGCTGGAGCAGCCCGAGCGGGTGGCCAGCGCGCTCTGGTCGCTCGCCGACCTCACCGAAGGAGCCGAGGCGGCGGGCTTCGCCCACGATGCGATCGAGACGGCCCTTGCTATCGGGAACCCGCGATCTCTCGCGATCGCGATCAAGGGCCGGATGCGCACCGATTGGCGGACCCTGCCGCGCGCCTCTGCGGTCGCCAACTGCTTCCAGGCCCTGTCGGTGATCGAATCCCTGCGCGCGTTTCAACCGGAGGAGGAGAGCCGGATCGGGCTGTTCTCCGCCTGGACCCAAAACTACCGCTGGCTCGCCGGGCGCCTGCTCGACGGCGACCCCGACCTGCCGCGCGCCTTCGAGGTGATGGAGCGGATGCGCGGCCGGTTCCTGCTGGAGAGCCTCGCCGACGGAAACCCTCGCCCGCCGGTCGATCCCGCGGCGCGAAAACGCGAGGCGGACGCGCTCACCGCGCTCGCCGCGGTGCAGCTCCGGCTGCTCGATCCGGGCCTCCCCGGCGCCGGGCGCGCTCCGCTGCTGGCCGAGCTGGAGCGGCGCGAGCTCGACCTCGCCGAGGCAAGCGTCCACGACGGGAAGTCCTCGCCGCGGACGGATTCCACCGTTACCCCTCTTGCCGGCGTCCAAAAAGCGCTCGCCCCGAACGAGGCGCTGCTACTGTTCCAGCTCGGCTCCCGGGAGAACCTCTACGGCGATTTCGCCGGCGGGTCGTGGCTGATCGTCCTCACTCGGAGCGGCGTCCGGGCGCATCGCCTGCCCGACCGGGCGGAGATCGAGGCGCTCCTGCCGGTGTTCCTCGGCCTGCTGGAACGGCGGGACGGGAGAGAGGCGCCCGCCGCCGCGCGCCTCGGCGACCTGCTGCTCGGCCCGGCCCTGGCCGCCCTGCCGAAGAGCGTCAACCGGCTGGTGATCGTTCCGGACGGCGCGCTCTACAGCCTGCCGTGGGATGCGCTCCGGACCCGCCGCGAGGGCGAGCCGCTCGGCCTCTCGTACGAGCTGGCTCTTGCGCCGTCGGCCACTCTGTTCGCTCGTTGGCGCGCCCGCCCCGCAGCCACCCCGTCGCGCGGCGCTCTCGTTCTCGCCGATCCGGACCGGCCGTATGCCGGACGCGCCGCCGCGACCCGCGGGGGCGAGGGGTTCTCGTCGATCGCCGAGGCGGCCCGCTTCGGCCCGCTCCCCTACGCGCGCCGGGAGGGTCAGGAGGTGGCGGGCCGGCTGCCGAGAAGCGAGCTTTTGACGGGAGCCGAGGCGACCGAACGGGCGCTCGCTCGAAGCGATCTGGCGCCGTTTGCGGCGCTCCATTTCGCCGCCCACGCGATCGCCGACGCCGCGCATCCGGAGCGCTCGGCCGTGCTGCTCGCCCCGGGGGGACCGGGGGGACCCGGCGCGCCGTCCGGTGCCGCGGACGGCCTGCTCCAGCCGCGCGAGATCGTGCTGCTGCCTCTCTCGGGCAAGCTCGCCGTCCTTTCGGCCTGCCGGACGGCCGACGGCGCCGTGATCTCGGGAGAGGGGACGATGAGCCTCGCGCGGGCCTTCTTCCAAGCCGGGGCGACCACCGTGATCGGCAGCCAGTGGCCGCTCGCGGACGACGAGGCGGAGAAGCTTTCCGAGAGCTTCTATCGCGCCCTGGTCCAGGGAGAGCCGGCCGGCCGAGCGCTCGCCCAAGCGCGCCGGGAAGCGGCCGATTCGGGACTTCCCCCCGCCGCCTGGGCCGGTCTGGTCTTGATGGGCGACCCGGCGTTCACCCTGCCGCTCGCGCTCCAACGGCCGCCGCGATCGATTCCGGGAGGGGCGTTCGGGTGGGGCGGCATTCTGCTCGGAATCGGCGCGGCCTATGCCGTCAAGGTTGCGTTGAGCCGAAAGCGACGCGCCTCAAGCCGAATCGGGTAGCATTCCCGTTCTTACCCTCTACTTCGAGGAGTCTCGTCCGATGGCCTCTAGAAAGACCCTTCGCGGTTCGACGATCCGATTCGTCCCGCTGCTTCTGCTCCTGATCTTGGGCTCCGCCTGCAGCCGGAAAGATGAGTTCGACACGCTGTTTCGCGAAAAGCTCGCGAAGCGCGCGCTCGCCTGCTTCCATCCGCTCGGCGAGATCAAATCCGCCGGCCCGATCAAAACCTCAGGCGGCGACTCCTTCCGCGGCACGATCTATTGGCAGGGCGGCCTCTCGGGCAATGACTACGAAACGCGGGTCGAGGCCAAGATCGGCCCCGAGGTCGCGACCATCCACCTGCTCGCGGACACCGCGCCGATTCCGGCCACCGACACGACCTGCCTGATTCCGCTCAATGAGCCTGCCGTGCCCGCGCACCCGGAAGCGATGCCGGAGACCAGCGAGACCAGTGACGCCTTGCCGCCCGACGACTCGTCGCTCCCGGTCGACGCGCCCCCGCCACCGTAGCGCTTAGGGTTCGATCGCCTCGGCCGTCGCCTCCGGCTCCTTCTTCTTGAACATTTTCCGGAGCCAGGCGCCGAGGCCGGCGATGCCGAGAATCACGAACTTCTTCGCCGCCAAGAGCCCGGCGAGCAGTACCTTGAACAGGCCGGTCTTCGCCGCGAGCGTGCCGACGACCAGGGCGCCGATGCCATATTCGGCCATCTTGTCCTTGCCCGGAATGAAGTCGGCATAGCGATGCCCCGGGTTGAACTCGACCGCCGGCAGGAGCTGTTGCATCGAGGTCTTGACCGACGACAGCTGGTCGACGGTCGAGACGGCGTTCAAGACCAGCACGCCGCGCCGGCCGAGCACGCGGATGTTGTAGTTCAAGGTGTCGACCGGGGCGTTGCCGAATTTGATGTCTTTAGCCCAGTACAGCTTGTTGCTCGCCTTGTCGTAACGCGGCGGCTCGGCCCAACCGACCAGTTGGATCGGGTCGTAGCCCGCCTTGGTCCGTTCCTTGTTTTCCTCGATGGCGCTCTTTTTCATCTCGCCCAGCAGCTCGTTGTAATCGATCTTCTCGGCGCCCTTGTCGTCGACGTAGCCGTCCTCTTCGTAGGTGATGATGACGCCCCATCCCTCGGCCGACAGCGGGCTCGGCCCGGAAGGGAAGATCATGCCGAGCGTCTCAGCCCCGGGCGGATTGCCCCACCCTTCGGTCAGCAATCGCGCCGACTGTTTCGGGTCGAGGTAGCGAAACTCGGGGCCGAGGTTGAACGTCGCCTTCCCGTCCGCGACCTGCACGGTCCCCGTCTGGTAGCGCAGCTCCGATTCCAGTTTCGCCGGATCGGTCGGGGCAGGCGCCGGTTCTTGAGCGAACGCGGCGAACGCGCTCCCCAGCACGAGCGGCATGGCAAACCACAGGGCGGACAGACTCCGCGCGAATTTCCGGCTCATCGACTCCTCCAATCGCTCTCTCGGAACAAGGACCCGAAAGTACCCGGGGCGTTGAGCGGAGTCAAGGATTTCGAGACGGACCTTCAGAGGACCGGGATCTCCAACCGGCTCGGATGCGCCCGATCGTGAAGCACGGTGACGTGGGCGGTCCGCGCGTCCGCGCCCGATTCGTCGACCACCGATCCGCCGCCGTTCCAGTTCCGTTCGAGGAAGATCGAATTCGGCGACCGAAGGATCAAACGCAACCGGCTCCCAGGAGCGAGAATCCGGTCGACGAACGGCAGCTCGAACCGATAGTCGAGAGGCACCTCGGCTGGCGCCAGCTCCTGCCGCGCGAGCGAGGCCCGATAGCGAGCACGAATCCAGTCTTCGGCGATAAGGATCGCCGCGCCGTCCGGCCCGATCATCTCCAGCCGCGCCATCAGGTCGGCATCCGGAACGTCGAGCGCGACCCAGACCGTGATGCGCGGGAAGCCCGCGATCTCGACCGCCTGCGCGAACGGCTCGGTCGTGTAGGCGAGCCCCGAGCCCCAGAGGTCGTCGGGACCGGTGATCCCCTTCGCCCACTCCTCCACCGCAGCGGTCTCGGCCAGCCCCGGACGGAAGTCGAGCGGATCGTAGGTCCAATGATCGGCCGAGCGTCCAGCGGCGGGAGAATCCGCGAGCCGGCCCGGCCGGGAGAGCGAGCCCGGATTCTCAGTCGAGTCGAGATAGAACGTCCGCGTCGCGGCGGGCCGCGATTTGTTTTCGGCCATCCTGGTGGGCGTGAGCGGTTCGAGCTTCGAGGCGCCGCGCCACTCCTCCGCGCCCAGCGCGTAGTAACGGACCGGATCGGCAAGCATCGCGGGAAGCGGCCCGCCGCCCATCGCGAAGTCAAACCAATCGGCGAGCAGCTTCTTCATGTCGAGATCGGCCGCCGGCCCGAACGCGACGCCCCCCGCCTCCCGCGCCGGCTGGCGCGCACCGTGGTGGTCCCAAGGGCCGATCAGCACCCGGTGCTTGGCGAACGCCGCGGGCGGGGCGTATTTCTCGTGCTCCAGGTAGTACCAAAGCGGGCCGACGTTGTTCGATTCGTACGCGGCCGTGATGGTCAAGATCGGCAGATCGAAGCGGGCGAAGTCGGCCGGAGTGGGCGTCGGATCGTCCCAAAACGCATCGAGTGTCGGATGGTCGAGAAAGCGCTGGAACAACGGAGAAGGCGAGCCGATGATCCGGTCGAAATCGCGCAACGATCGCTTGGAGAGATACAGCTCGCGCTGCTTCGCAATCCAGAAATCCGAATCGCCGAGGATCTGCGTGTTCGAGGTCGCCCCCGCCGTGAGCAGAATCCACTGCATGATGTCCGGCGTCAGAATGTTGTGCCAGCCGTACATCGGGTAAGAAGCCGAGATCGGAACCGCCGCAGCCAGATGCGGCGGGCGCTCCTTGATCGTGCTCCACACCGCCCGCCCGCCGTACGAATGGCCGATCATCCCGACCTTGCCATTCGACCAAGGCTGCTTCGCGAGCCACTCGACCACATCGAACCCGTCCCGCCCATCGTGCAGCCAGGGTTCGAAAGGTCCTTCTGAAGTACCCCGCCCGCGCACGTCAACCGCGGCGAACACATACCCCCGCTTCGCGAAATACACCCCCTCCGGATGAAATCCATCGGACGTATACGGCGTCATGTTGAACACCACCGGAGCGGGACCGATGAGCCCATGCGGACGGTAGAGGCTCGCGTGCAACCGAATTCCGTCGCGCATCGGGATGCGCACGTCCCAGGTCAAGTCGTAGGCGTTGTCGGGGGCGGGGGGAGGGGGGGCTTGCGCCGCGGCCGGCAGGGCGACCAGAACGAACGCGAGCAGAAAGCCTAGCAGTGAGTGTCTCATCGCTCCCCCGGGAGTGTGGTGTTCGGAGGAGAGTACCGCGGGCGGCGGGGACCCCGGGCGCGCCGAGCACCAGCTCGGCTTTTTCAGCGGCTCGACCGCCTCGGTGCCGAGCTGGAGCTCGGCGTTCCCGGGGTGGGTTCTCAGGCCGCCTGGTCCTGCGTAGGTCGCACCACTTTTCGCCCGCTTTCCTCTTGAAGTCGTCGGAGATCGCGGCAAATGGCTTGGGCGTCGTAGTTGAAGCGCTGCGCATAGGCCTCGCGAACGGCCCTGATCTCGGCGACGATCTCATCTTGCCATTTGTCCATGACCTATTCCTCCATTAACTCTTCCGGCGTACAGATTACTACCGCTCGGTACCCTGACGAAACACAGACCTGATTGATCCGAGTCCGCATCTTAGCGTTCGCCAGGTGAGAACAGTTCCAGGTGAGCAGGTAATCCAAGCCGTAGACTCGCTCTCGCTCGGGATGACAGGGGCGGCTTCGTCGCCACCGAGAAACTCCTTTTCCAGCTCGGCCGTTTTCGCCGCCTCGGGTGCCGAGCTGGTGCTCGGCGGTCCCGGGGTTCTTTAAGCCGTCGGACCTCTTCCTCTGCGAGACCCGGCGACGCGAGAATCCCTCAGTGAGGACCGAACTCCCTCTGTTGCACAAATAGGCCGATCACAGAGAAGATAGGCGAGGCACGGATGGGCAGCAGCCCCGGGGTGGATCGAGTGAACCTTCTTCTCATCGTCGACGCGATCCGCAACCACCGAGTCAGAGTCACAGACCACGCCGACGAAGAGGCCAACGCCGATAGCCTAACGCTCGACGAGGTCTACTCAAGCGTCCGACGAGGAGAGGTCATCGAGAGCTATCCCTCGGATACCCCGTACCCCAGCTGTCTCGTCTTCGGAATGAATCCTTCGAACGAACCGGTCCACAGCGTCTGGGCCTACAATCAGGTCAACGGATGGGCGGCCTTGATCACGGTGTACCGTCCGGATCCGGCTCGCTGGATCGACTGGCGGCAGAGGAAACCGAAAGATGCCAACTTTTAGTGCATGCCCCATTTGCGGCGGAGAGCTGGTGGAGAAGGATGTCGAGAAACTGCTCCGGGGTGGAGCGAACACGGCCGTGCTGACGGTTCGGGCCGAGGTTTGCCAGCGCTGCGGCGAGCACCTCTATCTGGAAGAGACCGTTCGTCGGTTCGCGCAGATTCGCGAGAAGTTGGCTCGCCCGAACTTGGACGAGTTCGAGGTTCTGGGCCAATCGTTCAAAGTGGCCTGACGCGCCGCTGAGCGCCTCTCCCCCAGGGAGCGCAGAACCCCAGCTCAGCCGTTTTCGCCGCTTCGGGGCCGAGCTGGTGCTCGGCGGTCCCAGGGGGCGGTCTTCGTTAGGTAATCGCTTCCGGTGCCTTGCCCTCTCCGAGCTTCGAGCGCTTCCTCGCCGTCGCGAGCGCGCTTTCGTAGGAGCGGCAGACGGCGAGTCTTTCGGTGCGGCGGGGGAAGCCGGCTTTGCCTAGGACTTCGAGGGGTTGGTGGTGGACTCCGGCGAGGACGACGTAGACGTTCATCCGGTAGAGGCGGTCGATCGCGGCTTCTAAGGCGACGAGGCCGGTGGCATCAATGGCGGGCACGGATTGCAGGTCGAGGATGACGACGGCGACCCCGCGTGCCACGCGTTGGAGGGCGCTCATCGCTTTCTGCGCCGCTCCGAAGAAGAGGGGGCCGGCGATCTCGTAGACGATGACGTCTTTCGGCAGCCCCTCCGCGACCAGCGGATGGGTCGATTCGGCGAGATCGGTGCTGGAGACTTCGGCCATGCGGCGCATAAACAGAAGGGCCGCGAGCAGGACGCCGAAGGTGACGGCGACCACCATGTCGAACAGGACCGTGAGCAGGAAACAGGAGAGCAGGATGAACGTGTCGCTCTTCGGCGCCTGGCGGAACGTACGGGCGAAGTTGTGGACCTCGCTCATGTTCCAGGCGACCAGCAGGAGGAGCGCGGCGAGCGAGGCCATCGGCAGGTAGCCGAGCAGAGGGGCCGCAACCAGCACGGCGGCGAGCACCACGAGGGCGTGGGTCATCGCGGCGATCGGCGACCGGGCTCCGGAGCGGACGTTGGTCGCCGTACGCGCGATCGCCCCGGTCGCGGCGATCCCTCCGAAGAACGGGGCGACCAGGTTGCCGATCCCTTGGGCAAGCAACTCGCTGTCGGGATCGTGGGTCTTGCCGGTCAGTCCGTCCGCCACCACCGCGGAGAGCAGCGATTCGATCGCGCCGAGCATGGCGATGGCGAACGCGACCGGCAGCAGTTGGCGGAACAGATCGAGCGAAAGGACGAGCGGCGCGCCATCGGGTCCGGCCAGGTTCCAGGGGAGAACCGGAACCGGTGGCAGCTGGGGAATGCCGCCATGGAGGATTCCGCCGATCTCGTAATGGAAGCGGCTGGCGATCGTCGCGACTTCAAAACCGGGCACCCAGTGCGAGAGCGCCGTGGCGAGCAAACCGCCGAGGGTGAGCGCCACGAGCGGCGCGGGAAACTTTCGCGAGAGGCGCGGCCAGAGGAGCAGCACGGCGAACGTGAACGCTCCGATCGCGATCTCCTGCCAGCGGGCACTCGGGAGAGCACGGCCGAGCGCCACGGCGCGCTCGGCGAATTGCTCGGGCATCTTTTCAACCGTGAGGCCGAGGAAATCCTTCAGCTGAAGCGTCGCGATCACGACCGCGATGCCCGTGGTAAATCCCGTGGTGACCGGATACGGGACAAATTGGATCAACCCGCCGAGCCGGCCGATCCCCATTCCGATCAGGATCACCCCGGCCATCGTGGTCGCGAGCAGCAGGCCGCCGAGCCCATGGCGCGCGGCGATCGGCGCCAGGACGACCACGAACGCCGCGGTCGGCCCGGAGACCTGGACTTTCGAGCCGCCGAGCGCCGCGATCAGGAAGCCTCCGACGATCGCGGTGTACAGCCCGTGCTGGGGCGGCACACCGGATGCCACCGCAAGGGCCATCGAAAGCGGCAGAGCGACCACGCCGACCACGGCTCCCGCCAGCAGGTCGGCGCGCAGATCGGCCTTGCCATACCCCGCGGCGAACGTGCGCCGCAGCGCCTCGGCGAGCTTCAGGGGGAATGGGGGCTTCGACGTGGCGGGCACTGGCTACTCTTCGGCCGGCTTCCTCACCATCTGCACCACCGCTTCCATGTGCCCGGTCTGGGGAAAGAGGTCGAGCAACGCGAGGCTCTCGATCGTGAACGACTTGGTGAGCTGGCGCAGGTCGCGGGCGAGGGTTGCCGGATGGCAGGATACGTACGTGAGGCGCGCGGGGGTACGCTCGCAGAGCACGGCGCGAACCCGTTGCGACAGGCCGGCGCGGGGAGGATCGACGATCACCCGGTCGGTCTCGTAGGGCAGGCGGCCGATCCAGGTTTCGAGCGCGCTCGGGAAGGATTCGACGTTGGTCAGTTTGTTGCGCCGCGCGTTGTTGCGAGCGTAGCGCACGGCGATCCGGTCGGCTTCGACCGCCACGACGTGGCCGTAGCGCTTGGCGAGCGGCAGGGCGAACAGCCCCACACCGGCATAGAGGTCGTAGGCGGATTTGCCGGTCCACGGCCCGACCGCCGCTTCGACCAGGCGCGGCAGCAGCCCGCGGTGCCCTTGGAAGAAACAGCGCGCGTCGTAGGCGTAGGTGATCTCGCCCGCGCTCGTCGTCACGGCGGTCGTCACCTCGCCGTGGGGCAGACCTTCGATCATGGGCGCCACGGTGACTTGGGCCCCGTCACCCGCGGCGAGGTCGATCCGGCGCGGCGGATCGGCTCCGAGCAGGCCGGGAAGCGCGCCGAGCATCGCCTCCAGCTCCGGCACGAGCAGGGCGCATTCCTTCACCGGGACCAGCCGGTTGCTCGCGCGCGCCTGGTAGCCGACGAGGACTTCGCCGTTCTCATTCCGTTCGGTGGTCAGCTCGGTGCGCAGGCGGTAGTGCCAGGGCTCGCCCGTGATCACCTGAAGATCCGCGGGGAGCGTGATGCCCCCCATCCGGACCAGCGTCTCGCAGACCGCCTGCGCGCGGGCGCGGGTTTGGAGATCGTCATCCAGATGTTGGAGGTCGCAGAGGCCGGTCGCCGAAAGCGCGGGGTAGGGATCGGGCCGGCGCCCCGGGCCGGGCTCCAGAATCTCGACGATCTCGGCGCGCGCATAGTCCGGCTTGCGTTCGACGAGGCGCACCCGCAAACGGTCGCCGGGGGCCGCGCGCGGGATGAAAATCGGAATGCCGTCGAGCCGGGCGAGCCCTTCGCCGCCCGCGACCAGCTTGTCGATCGTGACTTCCAGCTCGTCGATCTCGGCGAGCCGAACGCTCGCGGGGGGCGCTTCACCAGGCCGGCGGCTCATAGCGCCCTCAGGATCTGGATGCGTGCGGCAAGGGTTGGCAGCCTCTCTTCGACCGCCTGTTCGAGGTCGGCGAAGGTGTGGCGATGAGAGAGGTGCTGGAGCACGATCGCCTGGTTCTGGAACCGGTCGGCGCGCGCGACGATCTCGTCGATGTGCATGTGTTTGTAACGGGCCGCGCGATCGCGGAGCTCCGGAGAAAGAAATGTGCATTCGAGGATCAGGACCGGGCTCGCAAAGACTCGCGGCTCCAGCTCGAACACGCCGGGGCCGGTGTCGGCGCAGTAGGAAACCCACAGCTCCTCGATCGTCTCCTCGATCGCCACCCCCGAGCTTCGCAGCGCCGCGAGCTCCGCCGGCTCTTTTCCCTGGAAACCCGCGGCGAGACGGCGCTTCGTCCGCAGTAGATGAAAGCCCAAACTCGGCACCACGTGATCGACCGCGAACGCTTCGACCGAGAGGTCGCGGGCGACTTCCACCCGATCGCCGACCTCCAAGGGAAACAACTCCCAGCGGTAGGAGACCCGCTCCAGCCTTTCCGCCGCGACAACGAAGGCGCGCAAGTCCTCGGCGATCTCGGCCGGGCAGAACACCCGAGTGGATACCGATTCGTGCAGCGTCCGTTGCGAGATCGCGAACGGCAACCCCAGCGCGTGGTCGAGGTGGCCGTGGGAGACGAACAGGTCGCGCGAGCCGCCGAGCTGGAGCGACCCCCGGCCGACGTCGAACGCCAGGCCCGGGGGATGGATCTTCAACCAGTTCGAATCGCCCGCGCGGGAGGACCCTTCGATGCGGAGCGGCCCCGGCCCCGACTCGATGCGGACTTCGACCCTGCCACTACTCATGTCCAAACCAAATCAGATCTCGCGAAACACGAAGCGGCGGATCGGCGCAAGCCGTTCGGCCACGCTCGTGGGGTCCGGATCGATCAGCCAGAGCGCGGCCGCGATCGAGGAGACCAGCGAGTTGCCGTCCTGCGGGGTGAAGCAGAAGCCGTAGATCTCGCGGTTCTTGCGCACTGTCAAAGTCGGGGCGACCACCACCGTCTGGGACAAGATGCGGCCGTAATAGCCATGGTCGCGGCCGAAGCTGAAGATCAGGTTCGAAGAGCGCTTGTCGGTCATCGACACCCGCGGATTTTCGCGCAGCCGCTTCTTCACCTCATCGAGCGCGATGTCGCGGTTGACCTGGAGGCTGAACCAAATCGAGTGCATGTATTGGGTGTTGAGCTTGACCGCGCTCGAAAACAGGTTGAGGTCGAGGCCAAGCGTCTCGAAGACATGGTGGGCGTCGTGCGCGTGGTGGGTGCCGAACAGGTCGTCGTCGTGCTTACCGACCGAGGGGGCGGGCACGAAGCCGCCATCCTGCGAGATGTCGTTCGCCCGGCGCATGCAGACGAACGTGCCGCGCTCCAGCGAATAGCCCGCCTCGCCTTCGTCGCACAGCGTCTTGATCAGGGTGGTGATGTTGTGGGTGTTGCAGGAGACGACCTGGATGTACCGGTCCTCCCCCGCCACCAGCGTCTCATCGTTGATGCCACGGGCGTAGGGCTTGCCGAAGCCGAACTCGCTGCCTTGCGCGATGTAGCCCTTGGGTCCCGAGAGGTGTTTGTAGATCTGCTCTTTGTTCTCATTGCCGGCGGGCGTGCAGTCGATCACCACGGAGGCCCGCTCCAGCGCGTCGCTGGTGTCGAAGCTCACCTTGTGGCCGAGATTCTCGAAGCTCTCGCGCACGTCCGGATCGGCCGCGAGCTTGGCGCCGCGCGCCATCAGGTGGTTGATCTTCGCGCGGTCGCCGGGCAGCGCGGTCCGCTTGTGAAAGGTCACTTCGTCGATCCCGAGCTTCTCGCGGAAGTCGGTGAACAAGCCGATCAGAGGCTCCCCGATCGTGCCCGTGCCCACGAGGTGGACGATCTTGGCCATGGCTACCTTCTCCTGGGTAGGAAATTGCGACAAACGTTCTGGCGGTCAGGGGGGCGGGGCGAGCCCGCTTTTGACGGCGAAGGGTAGCATGTCCAGCTTACCGGACATAGATAACACCGCCCTCAGTCTGCCCTCAGTCGGTCGGCGCCCCATCTCCTTCTGCGCCATGTTTGCCGCCGCCGCGCCAATTTGGGTCGCGGCGGGCGAAGGCGTCGAGCTCGCGGGGGATTTCGAGATAGGTCCGGGTAATGTTCGGATCGCAGATCTCGTTTTCGCACTCGTAGCTGTAAACGTTCCACTCCTCGCGTCGCGTGAAGGCGGCTAAAGTCTGGTAGGTGTTGCAGTTGCCGCATTTTATCGAGAGGAAGCGCAGGTCGATCGAATCGCTCATGGTGTTTCTCCTGGGTCGCCGGAGACTCTACCGCTCCCGGCTTCCGCCTGGATCATACATAGCCGATGGCGCATGGTTTGCTACCTCTCTCTGCTCATGACGATCTTCCGACCCTTCCGCGCCTTTCCCCTGCTGCTCGCAGCGGCAAGCCTGCTGGTCACTCTCCAGGGAAGGAGCGCGGGCCAGACTCCGGGCGGAACGGGCCAAGACGACCCGGCGGCAGAGTTTGCCGGTAGCGTCTCGGTGGGTTACGTGCTGGTCCCGGTCGTCGTACGCGACGGCGCGCGCTACGTCCAAGGGCTCGATCGGAAAGACTTCCAGCTCTTGGTAGACGGGCGACCCGCCACGTTCGAAAGCTTCGAGAGCCGGGCCGACGCGCCCGCGAGCCTGGTTTTACTGCAGGATCTCTCGGGCAGCATGGATGCGGGAGAACGGCTGGTCTGGAGCCAGAGTGCGGCGAAGTTCTTCTTGGACCAGGCGGCGACCGGCGACGAGTTTGCGATCGCCACGTTCTCCGACGGCGAGCAGCGGATCGACGTGCCGTTCACCGCGGACCTCGGGGCGTTGCGCGAAGCGGTCGCGACGTGGAAACCGTGGGGCAAGACCGCCCTGCACGACGCGGTCGCCCACATGCCCGAGATCTCCGGCTCCGGCCACAATCCCAAACGCTTCGCCCTGCTGGTCACCGACGGCGTGGACAACGCGAGCTCGATCACACCTGACCAGGCGCGCGAGCTGGTGCGCGCCGCACAGGTGCCGGTCTACGTGCTCGGGCTCGACTCGGGCAGCCCGTACCAGTTGAATGACGAAGGCAAGAAGGTCTACCGCTACGCCGACGTTTTGAACCTTCTCGCTGCGACCTCGGGCGGGCGTTATTACTCCATCTCGTCCACTCCCGAGCTCAACGCCGCTTTGGCCGCGATCCGCGAGGATCTGCGCCACCAGTACGTCCTTGGCTTTGCGACCGGCGATGGTTCCGACCGCTTCCGCCGCCTGGAGATCCAGGTGCCGGGCAAGCATGCGGTGCTATTCCGGCGCGGTTACACCGGACCTCCTCCCGCCGTTGGCGTGGGGAGATGAACCGGGATCGGGGAGCCTTCACGAGGCGCCGCCGGATTCCGCATCCTTAGGAGGATTACCTCATGAACAAGTCCATCAACGGTCTCGCTTTTGCCCTCGTGCTCGCGGGAGGGCTGCTCGCCTCCGGCTGCGCCACCAAGAAATACGTCCAGACGGAAGACGCCAAGGTCACCGACCGCGTCACCGGAGTCCAGGGCGAAGTGGAAGAGGTCCAAAGTCAGGTCCAGCAGCACGACACCCGCCTGGCGACCCACGATCAGCAGATCGGCGAAGCCTCACGCACGGCGCAAGAGGCTTTGGACCGCGCGCAAGAGGCGGGCAAGCTCGCCGAGGGCAAACTGCTTTACGAAACGGTCCTGACCGACGACCGGGTCCACTTCGGCGTCAACAAGGACGAACTGTCGGCCGAAGCGAAGGCGGCGCTCGACGAGTTCGCGTCCAAGCTCAAGGAGGAAGGCAAAGGGGTCTATATCGAGGTCCAAGGGCATACCGATGCGACCGGCGATGACTCCTACAACGAGAAGCTCGGCGAAGAGCGCGCGCAGGCCGTGCGCGACTACCTCGCCCGGCAGGATCAGCTGCCGCTGCACCGGATGAACGTCATCTCCTACGGCGAGCTGGCGCCGATTGCCGACAACAAGTCGCCCGAAGGGCGGTCGCAGAACCGCCGGGTGGCTCTCGTGGTCTTGAAGTAACACCCGTTTCTGAAGTCAGATCGATTCAGACCACCGCGGTAAAGCCCCTCTCCCGACGCGACGAACGCGGGCGAGGGGTGCTGTACGATACCCCCATGAAACCGATCGACCTTGTGCTTTAGCGTCGTCGGCCTTGCCAGATGAACCGGGCCGACGCGCCGTCTTTCGGGCGGCGCCGGACCCGAAATCCTTAGGAGGTTTTTCTCATGATGAAGTCCGTCCATGCCGTTGCCCTCACCCTCGTGCTCGCGGGAGGGCTGCTCGCTTCCGGCTGCGCCACCAAGAAATACGTCCAGAAGGAAGACGCCAAGGTCACCGACCGCGTCAACGGCGTCCAGGGCGAGGTGGAAGAGGTCCAAGGTCAGGTCAAGCAGCACGACACCCATCTGGCGACCCACGATCAGCAGATCGGCGAGGCCTCACGCACCGCGCAGGAAGCGCTGGCGCGCGCGCAGGAAGCGGGCAAGCTCGCCGAAGGCAAACTGCTCTACGAGACCGTCCTGACCGACGACCGGGTCCATTTCGGCTTCAACAAGCATGAGCTGTCAGCCGAAGCGAAAGCGGCGCTCGACGAGTTCGCCGAGAAGCTCAAAGCGGACGGCAAAGGCGTTTACATCGAGGTCCAGGGGCATACCGACGCGGTCGGCTCCGACGACTACAACGAAGATCTCGGCCAGACCCGCGCCCAAGCCGTGCGCAACTACCTCGCCCGCCAGCACCAGCTGCCGCTCCACCGGATGAACGTCATCTCCTACGGCGAGCTCGCGCCGATCGCCGACAACAAAACGGCCGAAGGACGGGCTCAGAACCGCCGGGTGGCTTTGGTGGTTCTGCGGTAGGGAACTCCGCGCAGCAACAGCCCTCACACCCTCTCCCGCAACGGGGGCAACGGGAGAGGGGTGAGCAAGAAGTCCGCGGTGCCGAACCTTAAGGTAGCAGGCACCTGGAGCGATAGAAGTGGATCGGCCAGGTTGCCTGCAAAGTCGAAACGGGAGAAGATTCCTCATCATGGAAATCGATCTCTCCGATCTCCGCGAGATGCATCCGCGGCTTCCCGAGGATCTCGCTCTCGTCATGATCGGCCGCGCCGCGCTAAGCCTCCAGAGCAACGGCCACGCGTCGCCTGTCGACATTCGATTGGACGTTGATGGCACCGTAACCCATGGAGGACTCACCTGGCCGAGTTCCGATTCTGATTTCCTGGAGCAGCATGACTCCAAACGCCTGACCGAAGATGGCGCCGAGGCAATTGCGCTCGCCCTCAGCTATCAGGCTCGCGGTTGGCGGGTGGTCCGGCGGATGCAGCAAGGCGAGAGCGCGGACTGGCTTTTGGAAGGGCCGAGTAAAGGAACACGCCAACGGATCGCGCTAGAAGTAAGCGGTGTCGCCCGCGGCAGCATCACCTCCCGCCTCACCGAAAAGCTGGCCCAGGTAACGAAGAGTGAAGACGTAGATGAGCAGTGGGCCGGCATCGTGGGTTTCGAGGAACCCGTGACGGCTCTGCGGTCATCGAAGGTCGTGAGACCGTGATGAGCACGGATCTTCTCAACACCCTGGTTACCGGCGCCATCTGGCGCGCCGAGCAGCTCGAAGAACAAGGAGTCGGCTCGGTTCCGCTCGCTTGGGCGGAAGTCTCCTCTTTGGAGGAAAAGTTGGCGACAGCTCTTCCTGCTTCCCAACCGGAAGGACGGATCGCTCGTCGCGGCGCGGTTCGGGCGGCATTGAGGGCCGGAAACTTCTCCCGCGCTCAAGCCTTGACCGAGCGATTTCTCGCCGAAAAGGAAGCAACGCAGACGCTCCGCGCGGCCCTTCGCCAGTTGCTGGAGGAAGACGCCAGCGCCCTCGCCGGCCGGTTTCATCACGCGACCAAGACCGTCAACGAAGCGCGCAGCCTGGCGCGCTGGCTTCAGGAGGGCGGCGCCTTCGGCCTGGCCGCCTGACGGCCGTGGAAACGATCGCCTTCTATTCCTACAAAGGCGGCGTGGGGCGCTCGCTACTGCTTGCGAACACGGCGCGCTTCCTGGCGGCCCTTGGCAAAGGTGTCGTCGCTCTCGATTTCGACTTCGAAGCTCCGGGTCTCCACTACAAGTTAGGACACACAGCTCGTCGGGAAAGCCGACTAGAGGGTGGCGCGGTCCCCTACCTTGTGGCAACTGCCCGAGATGCCACGTCCCCGCCTCCGCTCGAAGAGCACATGGCCGAGGTGCCCGTGCCGCCGGATTCGGGTGGCTGGTTGCGGCTGATGCCCGCCGGCCAGGCCCCGGATCGGGCCTACTGGGCGTTGCTCAAGCAGCTCGGCGAGCAGGTTCGGTTCGACGATCCGAGCGGTCGAGGGTTAATGCCTCTGCTCGATCTGCACGGCCGCATCCGCGAGGAGCTAAAGCCGGACTACCTCCTGATCGACACCCGCACGGGGGTCACGGAACTTGGCGGGCTCGCCACCACGATCCTCGCCGACACGGTCGTCTGCATGTTCGTGGCGAACCAAGAGTCGCTGGAAGGAACCCTGATGGTCGCGGAAGCGTTGAAGGCGGCCCCGCGGCTTAAAGGGCAACGGCCGATTCGAGTCGTTCCGGTCCTCACCCGAACGACCTCCGAGCCTCCCACCGAGAACCCCTTCGCGGATGGGTTGAAGCGGCTGCTCGCACTTGCTCAACAGGGCGACAAGAAGAAACCCAAGCTTCTTGAGCTGCCCCACGACGCGGCGTATGGCGCCTTGGGCTGGATCGTCGCCGACGAGCCGACCGACGACGCTCTCTCTCCCCTCGACAAGGCGCACTTGGGTCTGTTCCGGGAGCTGTTTCCGCTGCCCGCGCACGCGCCGAGGAAGCGCTGAGAAGCCCGACGTTCGTGCGGTACCATACCCCTCGTGAAACCCCTCTACGTCGTCATTTTCGTCGCCGGCCTGGCCGCCGGGCTGGCGCTGATCCCAATCATCGCTCATACCGCCCCTGCCACGGGTATACAGCAGACGGATGCTCAAAAAGCGGGACTGTCAGCCCGCTGGATCGCGTTCGGATTCCTCGGCCAGGCGCTGTTTACCGGGCGCATGCTCGCGCAATGGATCTCGACCGAGCGAAAACGCCAGAGCGTGGTTCCCGTCGTGTTCTGGTGGCTCAGCCTTTTCGGCGGCGTGATCTTAGCCATCTACTTTTTGCGCCGGGGCGACCCGGTGGGCACGATCGGCCAGATCGCGGGGCTGGTGGTCTACGCTCGCAACCTCGTCCTGATCCTCAGACCCCGGACTGGCGCAGGATCTTCTTGATCATGTCGGCGTCGGCGATGCCCGGCTCGAAGTAGGCGACCTTGCCCTTGGCGTCGATGATCAGGAGCGTCGGCAGGGCGAAAACGCCGAGATCGTCCGAGACGCCGTCCGGATCGAGCAGCACCGGATAGGGGAACGGCTTGGTCTTGACGAAGCTCTGTACCGTCTCGAGGGTCTCGCCGACGTTCGCGGCCAGGAACTGCACCTTCTTGCCCTGGTAGCTCTTCGACAGCGAATCGAGGATCCGGGCCTGGATCTGGCACGGGCCGCACCAGGTCGCCCAGAAGTCGACGATCACCACGCGGCCGGGAAAATCGGCCGGCCCGAGAGGCTTGCCCCCGTCCAGGCTCTTCAGCCGGAACTTGGTCGCCGCGGCGGCGGCGGAGGGGGTCGAGGATGTCGCGGAGGAGGAATAGCCCTCCTGGCAGCCGAAGCCGAGCAGGACCGAGAGCAGGGTGAGGGTGAGGACCGGCCGGATGCGGAGCAGGCTGAGCGTCTTCATGGCGATCGGAAGTATGCCATGTTAAACCGACGGGGAAGCGAGCTTACGCCCTCTTCCCCGTCTCTCCTCCCCCTGCTCGTGCTGCAGCACGCCCCTCCAGACGCGCCTCCCCCGCCCGACACACCTGAGATTCTAGCCGCGGATTCTAACTGCAACCGCTGGTCGAACCGCAATTGAGGCACTTGTAGCAGCTGCCGTTCCTCACCATGATCGAGCCGCAGTCGTGGCAGCTCGGGGCGTCCTGCTGGTAGAGGAAGGTGACCCTGCGTTGCGATTCTACGCCAGAGTTGCCGTTCGCGACGCCGACCGGCTCCAGGCGGCCGCCACCGAGGAGAGCCACCGCGGGCGGCGCGTCGGCCGACGGAACCTCTTCGCGCAGGATCACGCCGACGTCGAACTTCTCTTCCGCCGACAGGAACTTGCTGGCCATCCAGCGGAAGATGTAGTCGATGATCGACTTGGCGATCGGAATCTCGGGGTTGGAGGAGAAACCCGAAGGCTCGAACCGGGTGTGGCTGAACTTGTCGACCAGCGTCTTGAGCGGCACGCCGTACTGGAGCGCGATCGACACCGCGATGCCGAACGCGTCCATCAGGCCGGAGATGGTCGAACCTTCCTTGGCCATCATCAGGAATAGCTCGCCCGGCTGGCCGTCGTCGTACAGGCCGACCGTGATGAAGCCCTCGTGGTCGTTGATCGAGAACTTGTGGGTGATCGCGCGGCGTTCATCGGCCAGGCGGCGGCGAACCGTACGCCGTTCGGCCGCGAGGTTGAGCACCGCGGCGACCGGCGAGGACTCATCCTTCTTGGTCGACAGCGGCTGGCTGCGCTTGCAGTTGTCGCGGTAGACCGCGATCGCCTTCAAGCCCATCCGCCACCCTTCGACAAAGGCCTGGAGGATCTCGTCGACGGTCGAATCCTCGGGCATGTTGATCGTCTTGCTGATCGCGCCCGAGATGAACGGCTGCGCCGCGGCGAGCATCTTCAAGTGCCCCATGTAGTGGATCGAGCGCGAGCCCTTGTTCGGCTTGAACGCGCAGTCGAACACCGCGAGGTGCTCGGGCTTCAAGTGCGGCGCCCCTTCGATCGTGTCGTTCTCATCGATGAACTCGACGACCGCGCGGACCTGCTCGCGATCGTAGCCGAGTCGCTTCAACGCCTTGGGCACCGTGCCGTTGACGATCTTGATCATGCCGCCGCCGACCAGCTTCTTGTACTTGACCAGGGCGATGTCGGGCTCGACCCCGGTCGTGTCGCAGTCCATCATGAAGGCGATCGTGCCGGTCGGCGCGAGCACCGAGATCTGGCTGTTGCGCAGTCCGTGCTTTTCGCCGAGGTCGACCACCTCGTCCCACGACTTCTTCGCCGCCTGAAGCAAGTCGAGCGGTACGTGCGCCGCCTCGATCTTGCGGATCGCTTCGCGGTGCTTGCGCATCACCCGGCTCATCGGCTCGCGGTTCTCCTCGTATCCTTCAAACGGCCCCATCGCCGCGGCGAGCCGCGCCGACTGGGCATAGGAGGCGCCGGTCATCAGCGCGGTGATCGCCCCGGCGTAGTCGCGGCCGGATTCCGAGTCGTACGGCAGGCCGCGGGCCATCAACAGGGCGCCGAGGTTGGCGTAGCCGATGCCGAGCGGCCGGAAGGAGTGGGAGTTGGCGCCGATCCTCGGCGTCGGATAGCTCGCGAAATCGACCAGGATCTCCTGCGCCGAGATGACGACCTCGCACGCGTGCTTGAAGCTCGCGACGTCGAATCCCGTCGTGTCCTCGTAGAACCGGAGCAGGTTGAGCGACGCCAGGTTGCACGCGGTGTCGTCGAGAAACATGTACTCCGAGCAGGGGTTGCTGGCGTTGATCCGCGCGGTGTTGGACGAAGTATGCCAGTCATTGATCGTGGTATCGAACTGCATGCCCGGATCGCCGCACACCCAAGTCGCTTCGGCGATCATGCGCATGACGTCGCGCGCCCGATAGGTGTCCATCGGCCGGCCGTCGATCCGCGCCCGGGTCGACCAGTTGCCGTCTTCGACCACCGCTTGCATGAAATCGTCGCTCGCCCGCACCGAGTGGTTGGCGTTCTGATAGGCGATCGAATCGTAGGCGCCACCGGGGACGTTGAAGCCGCCCTCATAGCCCGCGTCGATCAGCGCCCAGGCCTTCTTCTCCTCGATCTCCTTGCAGCGGATGAAATCCAGGACGTCCGGATGATCGACGTCCAGGATCACCATCTTCGCCGCGCGGCGGGTCTTGCCGCCGCTCTTGATCACCCCGGCGAAGGCGTCGAACCCCTTCATGAACGAGACCGGGCCGGAGGCCGTGCCGCCGCCCGCGAGCGGCTCGCGCGCCGAGCGCAGGGAGGAGAGGTTCGAGCCGGTGCCCGAGCCGTACTTGAACAGCATCCCTTCGGTCTTGGCCAGCTCGAGGATCGACTGCATCGTGTCGTCGACCGAGTTGATGAAGCAGGCCGAGCACTGCGGCTTCTCTTCGATCCCGACGTTGAACCAGACCGGCGAATTGAAGCAGGCGTATTGGTGGAGAAGGATGTGGGTCAGCTCGGCGTGGAACGTGTCGCCGTCGGCTTCGGTCGCAAAGTAGCCCCCTTGCCTCCCCCAGCGGGCAATCGTGTCCGCGACCCGGCCGATCAGCTGGCGGACGCTACGTTCCCGGTCGAGCGCGCCGAGGTGGCCGCGGAAGTATTTCGACACGACGACGTTGGTCGCGGTCTGCGACCAAGCCTTCGGCATTTCCACGCCTTTTTGTTCGAAGACCTTCTCGCCGCGCTCGTTGGTGATCAGAGCATCGCGCAACTCCCACTCCACCAAATCGTAGGGATGTACACCCGGCGTCGTGTAGTAGCGCTGAAACTTCGACCCCCGCGGCGCTTCGGATGAAGGCATGGTCACCCCGGTCGAGCTCTCGGGCATCAGGGTCGGTTCGGTCGCCATGCGTGTGCTCTCCTAGCTCTGCTGCCGGTTAATAAGGGTCAAATAAAATCACGGCGGAAACGGGCAAAGCTCCGCCCGTACCCGCGCTGCTGAGAACCTCAGTTCGCACTTCCAAAGTACCGCCGGGCCTGGAGCCTGTCAACCCCTACAGACCACCATCGCTGGGGGCGTCCGGAACGCCGAACACCACATCTGGTGTATCTCTGTCCACAGGATTTCCACAGGTTTTTCCTCTGAAACGCAGCGTTGCTGCAATGGATTGGAAGGGCCGGGCAATCCGGTATGCCTTGGGGAGACCCCTTCCAAAATTCCCTGCCCGAAGACCACCCTATAATCCGCCGCATGCCTGCCGAAACCCGCATTCCCAAGAGCTCCGCGCCGTTGTCGGTGCTCGAAACCTCGTCCGGGATTCCGATCCGGACCTCCTACGGACCCGAGGATATCGAGGAGCTGGACCCGCAGGCGATCGGCCGGCCGGGCGGCTACCCGTTCACCCGCGGACTCTACGCCGACATGTACCGACAACGGCGCTGGACGATGCGCCAGTATGCCGGCTTCGCCTCGGCCGAGGAGTCGAACCGGCGCTATCGCTACCTGCTCGCCCAGGGGACGACGGGGCTGTCGGTCGCGTTCGACCTGCCGACCCAGATCGGCTACGACTCGGACCATGCGTTCGCGCTCGGCGAGGTCGGCCGGGTGGGGGTGGCGATCGACTCGATCGAAGACATGCGGCGTCTGTTCGATCAGATCCCGCTCGACCGGGTGACCACCTCGATGACGATCAACTCGACGGCCGCGATCCTGCTCGCGCTCTACCTCGCGGTGGCCGAGGAGCAGGGGGTCGGCTGGGAGCAGATCGGCGGCACGGTGCAGAACGACATTTTGAAGGAGTACGCCGCGCGCGGCACCTACATCTATCCGCCTGGCCCCTCCCTCCGCCTGGTCACCGACGTGATCGCCTTCTGCGCCGAGCGGGTGCCGAAATGGAACACCATCTCGATCTCGGGCTATCACATGCGCGAGGCCGGCTCGACCGCGGTCCAGGAGGTCGCGTTCACCCTGGCGAACGCCCTCTCCTACGTGGGAGCCGCTCTCGACCGCGGGCTCGAAATCGACGCGTTCGCCCCCCGCCTGTCGTTCTTCTGGAACGCCCACAACAACTTCCTCGAAGAGGTGGCGAAGTTCCGCGCCGCGCGCCGCCTGTGGGCCGAGCTGGTGCGCGAGCGATTCGCCCCGAAGGACGAGCGCTCGCTCTGGCTCCGCTTCCACACCCAGACCGCAGGCTCGACGCTCACGGCGCAGCAGCCGACCAACAACGTCGCGCGCGTCGCCCTTCAGGCCTTAGCCGCCGTCTGCGGCGGCACCCAGTCTCTCCATACCAACTCGCTCGACGAGGCGCTCGGCCTGCCGACCGAGGAGGCCGCGCGGGTGGCCCTGCGCACCCAGCAGGTGATCGCGTTCGAAAGCGGGGTCGCCGATGTCGCCGATCCGCTCGGCGGCTCCTACGTTATCGAAGCCTGGACCGACGAGATCGTGAAGAGGGCGCGCGCCTACATCGAAAAGATCGACCAGATGGGCGGCGCGGTCGCGGCGATCGAGCGCGGTTTCCAACAGCGCGAGATCGCCGACGCCGCCTACCGGGCGCAGGTCGCGATCGAGGAGAAGCGCGACCTGGTGGTGGGGGTGAACGCGTTCGCGAGCGAGGAGGAGCTGCCGATCGAGGTGCTCCAAATCGAGCCGGAGATCGAGCGCGACCAGGTCGCCCGCCTCCAGGCGCTCCGCGCCCGAAGGGACCGCGCGCGAGCCGAGAGCACGCTCGCCGCGCTTGCCGCTGCCGCCGCAGGAGACCAGAACCTGATGCCGCCGATCCTCGACTGCGTGCGCGCCGAGGTGACGCTCGGCGAGATCTCCGACGCGCTCCGCGCGGTGTTCGGCGAGTACCGCGAGGCGGACCTCGAATAGGCCGCCGGGCCGACGTAGGGGCAGACCTACGTGTCTGCCCTGGTGATTCGCGCGCCCGCCAGGGCGCACACACAGGTGCACCCCTACGGAATCGGTGACCTGTCGATCTCGCCGCCTCCCGTTCGACAAGAGGTCGAACCCGAGGCAGCTGCCTCCCACATTCCAAAAGGAGATACCCGTGAACTACATGCTGCTGATCTACGAGAACGAGGCCAATTGGCTGACCATGACGCCGGAGGAGCAGGGCAAGATCTACGGCGACTACATGACCTTCACCGAATCGATCCGCGCCTCCGGCCATTACGTTTCCGGCAATCCGCTCGCCGCGACGAACACGGCAACCACCGTGCGCGTGCGGGACGGCAAGACGATGACCACCGACGGCCCGTTCGCCGAAACCCGCGAGCAACTCGGCGGCTACTACCACGTCCAGGCGGCCGACCTCGACGAGGCGATCGCGATCGCGGCACGCATCCCGGGCGCCCTCGTCGGCTCGATCGAGATCCGGCCGATCCCGCAGATGGGCGGGCCGGACGAGTAGACCCTTCGAGCCCGCGTTGATTCAAGAGCCCGCAGCCGGACCGCTTCGCCCGGACCTCGCCCTGGAGCGGATCGTCCGCCAGGAATCCGGCCGCGCGCTCGCCACCCTGATCGGCCTCCTCGGCGATTTCGACCGCGCCGAGGAGGCTTTCCAAGATGCCTGCACCGCGGCGCTCACCACCTGGCCCGCAACGGGAGTGCCGGCCAACCCGCGCGCCTGGCTGATCTCGACCGCGCGACACAAAGCGCTCGACCGCCTGCGCCGCGAAAAGGTTCTCTCGGCGAAGCTCGAAGCGGTCGCCCGGGAAACCCCCGGCCACGCCGAGCCGGAAGAAAGCTTCGCCGAAGACGAGACATGGCCGGACGACCGCCTGCGCCTGATCTTCACCTGCTGCCACCCTGCTCTCGCCCCCGAAGCCCAGGTGGCGCTCACCCTGCGCACTGTCTGCGGCCTCTCCGCTGAAGAGATCGCCCGCGCGTTTATGGCGCCTCTCCCCACGCTCCAACAAAGAATCGTTCGGGCCAAGGCGAAGATCCGCGCCGCGGGCATCCCCTACCGCATCCCCGAACCCACCGAGCTGCCCGACCGGCTCGACGCCGTGCTCGCCGTGATCTACCTGGTGTTCAACGAGGGGTACGCCGCGACCGCGGGCGACGCCCTGGTCCGCCGCGAGCTGTGCGGCGAAGCGATCCGCCTCGGCCGCCTGGTCGCCGCCCAACTCGCCGACCGCCACGCCCCCGGCGATCGCCGCGCGGTCGAAGGGCTCCTCGCCCTGATGCTCCTCCACGACGCGCGAGGCGAGGCGAGAGAAGCGCCCGACGGCTTGCCCGTCCTGCTCGAAGCCCAAGACCGCACCCGCTGGGACCGTAGAAAAATCGCCGAAGGGCTCTGGCTGGTAGAAAAAGCGCTCCGCGCCGGTCCGCCCGACGCCTACGCCCTGGAAGCCGCCATCGCCGCCGTCCACGCCCGAGCCGAACGCGCCGAAGCCACCGACTGGCCCCAGATCGCCGAGCTCTACCGCGTCCTCCTTCGCACCCGCCCCTCCCCCGTCGTCGAGCTCAACCGAGCCGTCGCCATCGCCATGGCCGAAGGTCCGGAAGCGGGACTGGCACTACTCGACGAGATCGAAGCGAGCGGCGCGCTTGCCGACTACCACTTGCTGCCCGCAGCACGCGCCGATCTTCTGCGTCGGCTGGGGAGGACGAGCGAAGCGGCGGACGCCTACCGGAAGGCGTTGGATCTCGCGCGGTTGGAGCCGGAGCGACGGTTCCTCGCAGGGCGATTGGCCGAACTGGCGTAGAGACACCCCAGGACGCCACCACGACCGAACCGGGTGCTGGCCGTCGGGGTCTCCCCTGCGGCGGTTTCGCAGGGCGAGTCAGCGAGCGTTCCGGCTGGAATTGGGGTTCTTCACATTACCCGACAGGTGTCTCCTGAACAGTTCCAGCAGGCGAAAAATCGGTCCAGGTCGCTCCCGGCACGTCGCGGGTCATAGCGATGAAGCGGGAGTCCGAGCGGAGGTCATGGAAGGCTGGGAGGAAGCGGGCGAAAGCCGCCTCATCTGGAGTTTTTTGGATGGCCTGACCGAGTCTAGCGAGTGCCTCCGTCTTCTTTCCCTGTAAGGCAAGCCACTGGGCTTCAACCGATTGGTCACGCTCCCAAACGACTCTTTCGGGAATGTCTGCGCGGTCGAGATCCACGGTCCCGCCCACGAGTCGCTCAAGCGCTAACGAGGTCAAAGGAGCCCGCTTGCTTTCTAGGACCGACGCTTCCCGGGCTTTCTCGAATGCGAGCGGCCACTCACCGAGCCGGTACAAGAGACAGGCCCACAAGCGAACGGGCCAGCCCAGTTGCGGATCAAGCGCCCTAACCTTCTCGAAGCGCGAAATTGCCGTTTGAACATCGCCAACAAGCATCGAGAGATAGCCAAGCCACGCCCAAGTAGACACATCGTCCGGGGCGATCGCGTTGGATCTCTCAAGAGGCTGAGGCGCATCCTCGTATCGTCCAAGCAAGATGAAATCCGCGCCTAGCGCCCACAAAGCATCCTCATTTTGAGGGTTCAACTCGATCGCCTTACGATGGTGCTCGATCCCCTTGTCGTAGTCCTTAAGCCAGATGTAGTCGTTGCCCAGCTCACACCAAGCAGCCCCATCCTGAGGGTTCAACTCGATCGCCTTGCGATGGTGCTCGATCGCCTTCTCGTAGTCCTTCCGAAGGGAGTAGTCCGAGCCCAGCGCGCACCAAGCAGTCCCATCCTGAGGGTTCAACTCGATCGCCTTGCGATGGTGCTCGATCGCCTTCTCGTAGTCCTTCAGCCAGAAGTAGCTGGAGCCCAGCTCCCGATGCACCAGAGGATTTGAGGGATCGAGGCGAACGGCCAGTTGGCAGGCTTCCACGGCAGTTCGGTCGCCCTTCCTTCCTACACGCTCGAAGAACTCATACCCTAGGCGAATCCCTAGATCCGCCAACCGGCGCGCCAGTTCACCGCCGAGGGGAACTGCCGGCTCCGCTTGCTTCAGAAAACCGAACGCCTCATCGATCTGATTCGCTTGAAGAAGAGCTGCGGCTGCAGACCCAAGCCGAATCGCCCGGCGTTCGGCAGCGAAACGATCTGGACCAAGTCTCGTTTCATCGAGCCAACCCCTCCGCTCGTCCTCCTCGAAAAGGCGCCGACGCGCTTGCAGTGGCTCGGCGAGCCAAGGGCTGACTTCGGCGGCGAGCAAAATCTTGAGCCTCTTCTGTCCGATGGCTTTGAGTTCCGCGCGCCATGATTTGGCAACATCCAGGAGCCCCTTTCGAAGAACGCTGCTGTAACCGATGCCCTCGACGAACCGAGCTGTCAGCCACGGCCAAGCCTCGATCTCATTCAGCCAAAACAGATGGTTTGTCAGTCGAACGGATTCTCGGACGTAGTCGTCGTTGTCACAAAGATCCTCAAGGCTCCCATAGTAGTCCCAAAGCTCGCGAAGACGCGCCGAGAAGTAGGCGATCGCCCTCTCGTTAAGCGTTCGGACCCATGCTTCGTGCCGACGCCCCCGCATCCTCTCGAGATAGAAACGGGCCGGCTCATCGTGAAGGCTAGGCGCGCCGCCGGTGTCTTTAAGGACCGAGGAATACCGATCACGAACGAGAGCGATTAGGTCGCGAAGCACCCTCTCCTCGTTTCCGATCTCTGGCTCCTGCAGCAGAAGTGCGTAGAGAAGCTCGGCGTCCCCTCCAGCCATAGCGATCGCGGCGAGGGCTATCCGGTGGAGATCCTGCCCCACGCAGTGCTGCTCATAGCGACCGACCATCTCCTCCACGATTCGTTCTTTGGGCACGCTTTCTTCAGTGACGATCTCTTCGACCGTCCCACCCTGCTGCCAGATCTCGGCTGCGAGACTAATTGCTAGTGGGATTGCCCCCGTCGCAAGGTGGACTCGTTCCAACTCATCGTCAGAAAGCGGCTGACGATCGGGCGCCGCCTGAAGGAAGAATTTTCGAATTTCTTCCCGCGCCAACGCCTTGACGTCGATTTCGAGGACGTCCCAGTCATGCCCTCTGCCCACCAAGTAGCCATCGAATCGGCCCTTCAGATTAGTCCGCGAATCGTACAAGTTGTTCCTTCCAGCGATCACCCAGGCCACACGTGGCCCCGCGGCGCGGAGCACCTCACGAAAAAGGGGGTCCCGTTCGTCGACGATCTCGTAGGTGTCAAACATCACCACCAACCTCCGGTTGCTGGTTAACTCTGCCAAGTCTGCGAGGGACTCGCCAAGACCTCGAGCTAAGTGCTGCTCAAACCCTTCGATCAATTCGATATCGATCGGAGAAAGCTTTGCGTGAAGTGATGCGGCCCACTCAGGCGCTACAGTGAGGCCAAGCTTCACCAACCATTCAACCAGCGGCTTCGCGAGAGGAACCCCGGAGACTGAAGCGGCTTCTCCGGCTGTCTTAGCAACCACGTCAGTGGCCGCCGAGGAGGTCGCTCGTACGTCTCGGAGACCCGCGTACTCCTTCTCAGCCCTCTTTTTCGCTTTGCCAATCCGCTCCTGAGCTTCCTTGTAGACCTTCCTTGCCTTCTCCCACGCAGGGAGGACCGTAGCCTGGTTGTCGATGACATTGAAAACGGCTTGCGCAGAGACCTGATCCGCGACCGACGGAAAACGATGCGGCGCCTTCTCTTGCTCCTCGTGCCAGTCGATCTCCAGCAGCGCGGGTCGGAACGGACCTGCGGGACCGAGACGCTGGCGGAAAGCGCTCAGGAGACTCGTTTTGCCGATTCCTCCTTGCCCCCAAAGCAATACGATTTGCGGCCGGGGAACCGGCGTCGTAGTCGAAAGGAAAGCTCCAAGAAAACGGTCGAAGTCGGCAAGCTGTCGGTCTCGGCCTAAAAAAATCTGGTGGACCTCAGAAGGCATCGAGGTGGCTCCTTCCAATTCAGAGTGCGAATGATTCGCGCGGACTCTAACAGGAGTGAAGTAGCGTCGGGCCAGCCATCGCACGCGACAACCACGACAGGACCGATCCCGCAACCGTTTCCGAGGTTCGGCGCGAGCGTGCCCGTTCAGCAGAGCGTTAAGAAAATTCGCCGGATCGTCAGGGCGTCAACCGGTACTCTTCGCCCAATGGGCCGGCTCCCTCGAGATACTTCCGTGCGCGCACCAGCTCCGCGATCTGCCGGATGTGCCCGATGTCGTGAAGCGCCCACTCGTGCAGCATCTGGGAGAGCGTGATCTCGCCGGCCGATCGATGGAACGCCTGGCGGTCGCCGGCCTCTGCGGGCAAGCCCCGCAGGAACTCGACGTTGGTTTCACGCTGGTCCTCGAAGTGCCCGAAGTCCTCCTCGGGGTCGGCATTCCGGTACACGTCGAGATGCATCTGCGCGTCATCCGGCTCGAACTCGGGACGCTGCTCGGCGAGGAACCGGTCGAGCCTGGCGCGATAGCAGTGCGCCTCGGAATGCGAGAGATGAGAGAGCACCTCGGCAATCGAGAAACGGTCGGCGGCCGGCTTCCATCGCGCATCCTCTTCGGAGATCTCGGACATCAGGCCGCGGAGGATGGCGGGAGTAGCTTCGAGCAGGTCGAGGCACGGCAGCAAATCGTTCATAAGAACTATCCTACGATGCTCTCGCCGCCGTCCACCCGCAAAGTGTTGCCGGTCATCCAATACATGGCCTGATGACAGAGCGCTACCAGGCAGCGCGCCACGTCCTCGGGCGTGGTGAGACGGTGGTGGGGATTCCGCTTCTTGGCGACCTCGATGAACTCTCGGAATGGGGAATCTGGCGCAGCGTGTCCGTTACGCCGGCCCGGATCGCGTTTGCCGTGATCCCGGCGGGCGCGAGTGCGCCTGGCTGATCTCAGCCGCGCGCCACAAGGCGCTCGACCGCCTGCGCCGCGAAAAGTCCTCTCGGCGAAGCTCAAAGCGGTCGCCCGCGAAACTCCCGGCCAACTTGCCGACCGCCACGAGCGCCGCGCGGTCGAAGGGCTGCTCGCTCTCATGCTCCTCCACGACGCGCGAAGCGAAGCGAGAGAAGCGCCAGACGGCCTGCCGATCCTGCTCGAAGCCCAAGACCGCACCCGCTGGGGATCGCCGAAAGATCGCCGAAGGGCTCCGGCTGGTCGAAACAAGCGAAGCGGCCGACGCCTACCGAAAAGTCTCCTCCCCCAGGCACCACGACAGAACCGCACCGCGACGCGCGCTTTATTCGCCGGGCTCAGATCAGGATGTCAGTTGGCTGACGTACTGGACGCCAATGCGGCCCGGCGAGTCGGCGTCCCGCGCCTCACCCTTCTTCTCATCTGACGACTCACCATCTCCTCCAAATAGGCAGGAGTAAGCTTTGGAGCTTCAGACCACAAGCGCTCGAATTCGTCGTGCTTGGAGTTGGCCCCTCTTGTGGCAGGTGAGATCACGATCTCTGAAAGATTGCCTAACACAAATTGAAAATTGAGGGCTGGACCGTCTTTCAAGCAGAAGATCCCGAAGTGGGTATCCGCCACATGGAGGTCTTTGACATTCTTCTTCGTGAGCACTCGCACCTGGTAAGGCGGATCGCTCCCATCCAGACGCGCAGTTTTCGCCATCGATTCAACATGGTTCTCGAGAATCTTCTGTACAGTATCGGCCGAGAGGCCGCGGTTGTTGTTATGAGCCAGGTTAAAGAGTCGGCGAATCCGAACTCCTCGATTCGCTGCGGCCTCTGTCGCTGCTTGGAAACCAGCAAGCTGGCCTTCTTGCCAGGTGCGAAGGTCGGAAACCACATCGTAGGAATCCCCAGTGTCGAGTGCCGTCATCTGGGCTGAGAGAGCGTCATCGGCCAGGACCGCTGCTGACGCCGGAACGTGGAAGAGCGCGGTGCTTCCAGTGGTCAAGTCGCTAAATGCCTTGAGGTTCTTGTTGACAACGACCCGAAGGAGGCTAGAGATGAATCCGGCATACTGATCTGAGATCCGGGATTGGTGACTCAAGAGCTCAGAGAGGGTGAGAATTACGGTCTGACAGTTTTCCCTGACGTCACGGGCGCCTTCCGGGAGGCTCTTCTCGTTGCCGATTAGGGTCTCAAGGATTCGATCCAGTCCCTCTCGGCCCTCTGCACGGGAAACGGCAGCAAGATTTTTCGCCAGGCCAAGGATCTTGGGGATCTCGGAGCGCCATTCGTAGAGGACGATCGCGATCGCCGAAACGATCAGCCCCATTCCCAGATGCTCGAGTAGAGGCTTCCAGAATCCCTCGTCCAACGCACTAGACCACGCCGCTAGACCAAGACCCGTTCCGCAGCCAAACAGAACATAGAACCAAACCTCCGCAAAGGCTTTCCCCAATCCTTCGAAGCGTCTGCCAACCCAATGCAGTGAGATCGCCATTCCCAGATCCTCCTCGTCAATCCCGCCCACCCAACTTCTCCTCTGTACTGAAACGCGACAAGTGCCTGCATTCAAGTCCACCCCAAATTAACCGCCTCGCTGTTCTGTTTAAAACAAAGGAGATCCGAGAGTTTTGACGGCCACAGACAGGGAAATCCCGCAGATTCTGCGCCTGAAGGCACCTGCGCCTCCTATCTTTCGTCAGTCCAAAATCCAGCCTTTCGGCAGAGGCACCGTCTCCCCTCGGCGCCCTACAGTGCAGGGCGTACCGGACATTCCGAGTCGGCCTCATGAGGAGGTCGGCTCTCGACCAGATTCCATCCAGTGAATCAGGAGATCGAGCCATGAAGAAGAAAGCCTCCCGCCTCACCCTCCACCGCGAAACCCTCGCCGTCCTCGCCCCTTCGCCGCTCGCCGCCGCCCAGGGGGGCGAGATCGGGTTCACGCTGAGCCATTACTGTCCGACCCGCGTTTGCATCACTCAGTTCTGCCCGCCCCAGACGATCGCCATCACCTGTGGCGCGGGTTGTACGGTGAATCCCTACTGATCATTCGCATCCCGGCGGGTGACCGTGATCACCCGCCGGCCCCTCTCTTGAAATACGAACGTCCGTTTTGTACTATCCCAAGATGGCGCGCGATAGTTCTCGGGAATCGATCCTCGACCGGGCGGTGCAGATGGCGTCGGTGCAAGGTTTGGACGGCCTTTCGATCGGCGGGGTGGCGGCGGCGGTCGCGATGTCGAAGGGAGGGATCTGCGCGCACTTCCCTTCGAAGGCATCGCTCCAGGCCGCGGTGGTCGAACGGGCGGCGGAGATCTTCCGGGGCGCGGTGGTCGACCCGATCTTTACCCGTCCTCCCGGGCTCGAACGGTTGCGGGCTCTCACCGATGCCTGGTTCGTCTATCTGTCAGCCGAGACGTTCGAGGGGGGCTGTTTCTTCACCAACGCCCTGCTGGAGCTGGACAACCTTCACGGAGTCGAAGCGCGCGGCGCGGTCGCCGGGCAGTACGGTCGCTATCTCGACCTGATCGAGCGCCTCGCGGTGGAAGCGATCGCGCGCGGCGAGCTGCGGGCGGATCTCGATCCGCGCCGCTTCGCCTTCGAGCTCCTCGGCTCGCAGCTGGGCGTGTTGGTCTGGCGCGGCCTGGGGAAGACGGAAGAAGGGTTCGCCCTGGCGCGCGCCGCTTCGAACGATCTGCTCGCACGGAGCGCCGCGTAGGGCGTTTCGCAGTCCACACGCGGGAGTCCCTTGATCCCTATAAAACACGAACG
This sequence comes from Thermoanaerobaculia bacterium, assembly GCA_035995205.1. GTDB lineage: Bacteria > Acidobacteriota > Thermoanaerobaculia > Multivoradales > UBA5704 > DASYKS01. The sequence goes on along the minus strand of DASYKS010000014.1, from coordinate 103,065 downwards.
TCCGTATCCTGAGAGGAGAATCCTGTGACCTATGAATCTGATCACCGAAACCGCATCGGCACGCTCGCCTGGGCTCGACGGAGCGGTGGACGATTGAGTGCGGGCGAGCGTTTCGCCTACGCCCGAGCGACGATCGCCCGGACTCTGCGCTCCGAGACCGGCCGCGCTCTGCGCCGTCTCGGCTTTGCCGGTCCGAAGCAGGTCGCCCTGGCGCTCGCGGAGATCCCACTGCCGGGTACGCCGATCGCAGGCGCCGCCGCCGCGCTCTGCACCGAGCTTTCGACCCCGGCGCTCGCGAACCACTGCCACCGCACCTATCTCTGGGGCGCCCTCCTTGCCGCGCGCGACGGGGTGTCGTGCGACGCCGAGTTGTTTTACGTCGCGAGCCTGCTCCACGACCTCGGGCTCACCGAACGCTTCGCGCCCCAGGGGCCGGTTGCCTGCTTCGCCCTCTCGGGCGCCGAGGCGGCGGAGCGTTTCGCAAGGAGAGAGGGTTGGACGACGCTCCGCGCCGAGACGCTCGCCGAGGCGATCTGCCTGCATCTGAACCCGAAGGTCGGAATCGAGGAGGGAGCCGAAGCGCACCTCCTTCGCCAGGGCTCGGGGCTCGACGTCGTGGGTTTGCGCTTCGGCGAAGTCGCGGCGGCGACGCGGGCGGAAGTGCTCGGGCGTCATCCGCGGATCGGGATGTCGAAGGAGTTGGCCGCGACGCTGACCCGCGATGCCGGCGTGCACCCGCACACTCGGCTGGCGGGGCTCTGCCGTTTGGGTTTCGCCGGGCGGGTGAGAAACGCGCCGTTTCCGGATTAAAAGGCCGCCGAGACGGCGGCGGTCCCAGGACGAGCACACCCGAGGCGCGGCTTCGGCGCTGTTCCCCGGCGAGGAGAAGCGGGTTCTGGTCTCTCCAAACCCCTATGCTAGACTCGCCCGCGCTTTGAACGACGACCCTCCGAGTTCGTGTACTGCCGTCCGGCCGCGCTTTGGCGCTGATCGGATGGGCTGGGTACCGCGCGTTTCCCTTCCGTTTTATCGATGATCCCCCTACTGATCGCGGCGGCGGTACCGGTCGAAGCGGCTCCGAGCTCGCCTTGGACGGGGCTGCTGTTCGCCTTTGCCCTGATCCTCTTGAACGGCTTCTTCGTCGCCGCCGAGTTCGCGCTGGTCAAGGTGCGGCCGACGCAGCTCGATCCGCTGGCGGCCGAAGGGGGCAAAAGCGCCGAGATCGCGCGGCACATGCTGCGGCATATCGACGCCTATCTCTCCGCGACGCAGCTCGGCATCACACTCGCGAGCCTGGCGCTCGGCTGGGTGGGCGAGCCGGCATTCGCATGGCTGATCGCGCCGGTGGTCAGTTGGATGACCGGCGGGACGAACCCGGTGCTCGTCCATTCGATCGCGGCCTCGCTGTCGTTTCTGGCGATCATGATCCTGCACATCGTCCTCGGCGAGCAGGCACCGAAGACGGTGGCGATCCGCAAGCCGGAGGCGACCAGCCTGTTCATCGCGCTCCCGCTGTTCGCGTTCTACAAGGTGACCTACCCCGCGATCTGGCTGCTCAACAAGGCGGCGCAGGGGCTGCTGCGCATGGTCGGCCTGCGGCCGGTCTCGGAAAGCGAGCTCGCGCACGACGAGGAGGAATTGCGCCTGCTGCTTTCGGGACCCCAGGCGGGCGACCTGTCGCACCAGAAGCGCGAGCTGCTCGACAACATCTTCGAGCTGTCGCACCGGGTGGCGCGGCAGATCATGGTGCCGCGCGGCGATGTGATCTATCTGTCGACCGAACGGCCGCTGGACGAAAATCTGCGCATCGCCCGACGCTCCGGCCATACCCGTTTTCCGCTCTGCGAAGGCGATCTCGATCACCCGATCGCGATCGTCCACATCAAGGACATCTTCCGGGCCGACCGGCCGATCACCCGCATTCAGGACATCGCGCGCCCGATCGTCTTCGTCCCCGAGACGCTGGAGCTCGATCGCCTGCTCAAGCGGATGCGCGGCGAGAAGTTCCACCTCGCGGCGGTGATGGACGAATATGGCGGGGTCTCCGGCATCGTCACGCTCGAAAACGTGATCGAGGAGATCGTCGGCGAGATCCAGGACGAATTCGACCGCGAGACCGCGGAGCTCGAAGGCCTCGCCGGAAGGGACGGGGTCTACCGCGTCTCCGGCGCGATGCTGGTCGAGGATCTCGAAGACGAGCTGGATCTGGAGCTATCGGAGCGCGACGAGGACACGATCGGCGGCGTCGTGCTCTCCGAGCTGGGCCGCGTGCCGCAGGTCGGCGACTCGATCGTGCTCGGCCCGCTGTTGCTCGAAGTCGTCGCGATCGAGGGGCACCGGGTCAAAACCCTGCGCGCGACCGTACAGTCCGACTCTTCCGCGGGATCGCCGGAAAGCTGAGCCGTTCGTGATGGATTCCGAGCCCTGGTGGCTCGCCCGGCGCGCCGAGCTGCTGGCGATCGCCGCGGAGGCCTCCCCCGCCTACGTCTACGATGCGGCGAGCCTCGACCGGGCCGCCGGAGAGCTTGCCGCGCTCGGCGTCTTCGACCGGCTTCTCTATGCGGTGAAGGCGAATCCCCACCCGGAGATCCTCCGCCGTTTCGCCACGCTTGGGCTTGGCTTCGAATGCGTCTCGCCGGGCGAGATCGAGCGCGTGCTCCAAAGCTGCCCCGAGATGTCGCCCGACCGCATTCTGTTCACCCCGAATTTCGCGCCACGTAAGGAGTACGAGCAGGCGCTGGAGGTGGGCGTCCACCTGACGCTCGACAGCCTGCATCCGCTCCTCCATTGGCGGGAGAGCCTCGCCGGCCGCGAAGTCTTCGTCCGCCTCGACCTCGGCCGCGGAGCGGGCCACCACTCCCACGTCCGCACCGCCGGAGCGCATTCGAAGTTCGGCATCCCGCGCGAAGAGTGGGGCGAGCTGTCGGAGCTTGCCCGTCGCGCGGAGGTGAGAATCGCGGGCCTTCACAGCCACGCCGGAAGCGGCATTCTCGACCCGGAAGTCTGGCAGCAGACCGCGCTCGATCTCGCGGACGCCACGTCTCTATTTCCCGAGGCATCCGTGCTCGACCTGGGCGGCGGCTTGGGCGTTCCCGACCAGCCGAACCGACCTCGGCTCGATCTCGCCCCCCTCGCCGAAGCGCTCCGCGCGCTGCGCGAACGATTGGAGAACGCGGGTCGCCGCTTCCAGCTCTGGCTCGAGCCCGGGCGCTACCTGGTGGCCGAAGCCGGCCTCCTGCTCGCGACGGTCACCCAGGTGAAGGGAAAAGGCGAAAACCGCTATGTCGGCGTCGACACCGGCATGAACTCCCTGATCCGGCCGATGCTCTACGGCGCCCACCAGGAGATCGTAAACCTGACCCGCTGGGGCGAGCCCCCCGCCGCGCGGGTGGCGATCGTCGGCCCGATCTGCGAAACCGGCGACGTCCTAGGAGTCGATCGTCTGCTACCCGAAACGCGCGAAGGAGACGTCCTCCTGATCGCCACCGCCGGAGCCTACGGCCACGCGATGAGCTCCCACTACAACCTGCGCGAACCGGCGCGGGAGGTGGTGATCTGAGAGGGACAACTTAGGAAAGCTGGACTGCCGTCACGTTCCCAAATGTTGCCGCAAGCTGACCGAGATCATCAGGATCCGTTGTAAGAACAAGGCCTCCACCAGAATCGACCGCCACGGCTATTACATGAGCGTCGGCCAGATGCATCGACCCTAGATTGGCAGCCGCTAAGACGCCCCCGACGATCCTGGCCAGGGCGCGATCCGTGTCACGCACCCGAATCCCTGTTTCACGTGACAGGCACGCATCCACGACGGAGTTATGGCGAGGCCCTCGATACAGCTCCGCGAGAATGACGGCCGGAACGATGACTTCCCTGCGGAGACGGGTGGCGGCACGAAGCGCTGCACGGACTTCCAGGCTGCGCTGCTCGGATCGGTTGGAGGCCAAAGCCGTCAGGGCACCTGCGTCGAGTACGACACAGCGGTTCATCCGAGGAGACTGACGTACTTCTCGACCAGAGCTTCGTCCACCGACGTTGACCTCGGCCATAGAGGGAAGTATCGAGCAATTCGTGGACTAACTCCAGGGCCCCGCCGTAGCGTGTTCGGCGACGCAATCCACCGGGTGCGCGGCTTGGCGTCCCCGATCCGGGGGATAATCACCCCATGCGCGCTCTCGCCCCCATCGCCCTTCTGCTTGCCGCCCCGATCTTCGCTCAAGGTTCCGACGACGTTCCCCCGATTCAGGACAACTCGTTTCTGATCGAGGAGGCCTACAACCAGGAGATGGGCGTGGTGCAGCACATCTCGACCTGGCAGCAGGATCGCGACAGCCATGACTGGAACGCGACGTTCACCCAGGAATGGCCTTTTTTGAGCCCGAAGCACCAGCTGAGCTACACGCTGGCGTGGGACCACGCGTCGGGGGCTTTCGGCGAGAAGGGGAGCGGCGGCCAGGGCGACCTCGCGATCAACTATCGTTATCAGGTTCTTGGTGACGGCAACGCGCCGGTCGCGTTTTCGCCGCGGCTCACCCTGCTGTTGCCCACCGGCGACGCCAAGAAAGGGCGCGGCGCGGGGGCGGCCGGCCTGCAGGTGAACCTGCCGCTTTCGGTGGTCGTTTCGCCCCAACTTTCGGCCCATACCAACGTGGGCTTCACCTGGACGCCCGACGCCGAGAACCAGTTCGGCGACAAGGCCGACAACTTTTCGCCCCAGGTCGGCCAGAGTCTGATCTGGTCGGTCCATCCGCGCGTCAACCTGATGCTCGAAGCCGTGTACGCAGACGAGGAGTCGACGATCCTCCCGCATCGAACCGAGCGCACCGAGAGCATGACGATCAGCCCCGGCATCCGCTGGTCGTACAACTTCCCGAGCGGCTTGCAGATCGTCCCTGGGATCGCCTTTCCGTTCGGCGTCGGTCCGAGCGACGGCGACAAAGCGGTCTTTCTCTACCTGAGCTTCGAGCACCCGTTCGGCAAGAGCAAGTAGATCGGGGCGGACGATCTGGCACGCCGCTTGCTGTTTGCTCGCGCGAATTCTGCTCGCAGGAACAAACAGCTCTCGGGAGGGGTCATGGTCGCAGTCGCTCGCGCTACTTGGTGTGCCCTCGTCGTCGCCGCGCTTGTAGGAACGGGAGCGCTCTCTGCCCAACCGCTGCAAAAAGCGGCCATCCAGGTCGATCCGGGCAACACTAAGCTCACCGGCCAGACCTTCGGCTATCGGCTGACCTACCGCTGCAACGCCACGGTCGGCAACTGCCTGAACGCGGTGGTGACCGACGTGCTCCCTCCCGAGGTGGTATTCGTCTCTGCCGTCGGCACGAGCGACGTCGCCTCGACCACGACGCCCTCGGTGAACAGCACGGGCACGGTGACCTTCACCATGATCAACCCGCTGCCCGCAGGCAACTCCGGCGACCTGATCATCAACGTGCGCTTCCCGAACGGCTCGACGCCGAACGGTACGGTGGCGACCAACACAGCGACCGGCACCAACCTCGCGACCCCGCCCGGATCGTTCACGACGCCGCCGGTTTCGGTGACCGCGGTCGCCAGCTCGCAGGTGACGTTGCAAAAAACTCTGCTCACTTCGCCCGCGAACCTGGACATGCCCGAGAGTTACCGGCTGCGGATCGCGGTCTCCGGAAACGCGGGCTCGTTGAACTTGACTGCCGTGGGTCCGGTGACCGACACGCTGCCCGTAGGCACCGTGTTCAACGGCGCCACCCCCGCCGCCGACTGCCAGCCCGGCTGCGTCGGCACGATCCCCGCTACCGTCACCTGGACTTCTCCGTGCAGCTTGCCGGTTCCGGCCGGGGGCAACTGCGACATTACGGTCAACGTTACTTTCCCGAGTGCAACTTTTACATCCGGCACGAACGTTACGAACTCGTTTACCGCAGCGGGTACGCCGCTCGGACAGCCAGCGAACCCCAACCTGGGCGTGGGCAGCGTGACCCATCCGGTGACGACCTTCGTGCCGAACGCGAGCGCGGGCCTGGCAAAAAACGTCGAGGGGAGCAGCCCGAACCCGCCGACGCTCAACCAGACTTTCAGCTACGACTTCGTACCCAGCAACAATGGCAACGTCGCCCTCGACAACATGGTCGTGATCGACACCCTGCCGGTCGAGATGCAGGTTTCGAGCGTGACGACCGGCTCCTACTCGGGCCTCTCGGACTTCGCGGCCGGCGTGGGCGTGCGGGTGAGCTATGAAAAGAACACCGCGCTCGGCGTCTTCACTCTCTGGGGCAGCTCACCGAATACGACGACCTCCACGACGCTGTCCGCACCGCCGCCGGGCCTGGGCGCGGGCGAGTATCTGACCCGCATCCGCTGGGAGTACGGCCAGGCGGCGGTCGGCATGGCGCCGAACAGCCGGCCGCTGATCACCGGGCAGATCATCAATCCCGATCATGCCGGCGGCCCGGTTGCGTTCGGCGACACGATCCACAACTGCGTCGATTTGACCGCGGTCTATACGGCCGGCCCGACCAACGTGAGCCAGAGCGTCTGCCGGGATTTCGTTCTCTCCGGTCCGTTCGTGCAGCTCGATCCGGCGAAAGACAACCTTTCGGGCGGTCCGTTCCTGCCCGGGCAATCGGTCGCGTTCCGCCTGCGGGTCCATTCGGCGCCCCAGTCGAGCGACCCGGTGCCGCTCCAGTTCCTGGTCGCGACCGATCTGCTGCCGGTCGATCTGCTATTTGTGACTTGGACGTTCGACGACCAGGGAACTGGGCTGCCCGCGCCGCAGGTCTTCGACCAGATCCCGAACTTCGCGGGCACCGGACGTACCCTGCTGCGTTGGCGCTGGAACGCGGGGAGCGGCAACCTCGGAGTGGGCCAACAAGTTTGGATCAACATTTCAACCACCGTAAGGAACGGCGCGGTCAACGGCAACCTTTCGAACGACTTCACGCTGGAGCATGACGCCCCGGGGCTCGGGCAACGTTGCTCGGGCTCTTCGGTGAGCGATCCGCTCGACTACGACGCCGACGCGAACACCGCCGAGACGCTCTGCCGCGGCACCGGCACGATCAGCATCGCGCCGGTCGCCCAGCTGGTCTCGAACAAGCGGGTCCAGGGCGATTGCGACGCGGGCTTCACCGCTTCGTCGCTCGGCAGTCTGCTCGGCGGCTCGATCGACTATCGGCTGCTGGTCCAGAACGTCGGCACGATTCCGATGAACAACTTCGTCATCGTGGACATCCTGCCGTTCGTGGGCGACACCGGCGTGCTCGACACCAACCCGCGCAATTCGCTCTGGGCGCCGATCCTCGCCGCGCCGATCGACCCGCCGCCGGGAACGAGCGTTTTCTACAGCCTGTCGGGCAACCCCTGCCGGCCGGAGGTCGGCGGCCCGAACACCGGCTGCGATCCGCCGAGCTGGACCACCGCGGCGCCCGTGCCGATCTCCTTGGCCCGCTCGTTCAAGGTCGAGTTCGGCGCGCGAACCATCAGCGCGTTCGACTTCCTCACCTTCGATTTCCGCATGACGGTCCCGGCGGGCACCCCCACCGGCGGCCAGCAGGCGTTCAACTCGTTCGCCTACCTCGGCGAGCGCGCGGACGGCATCGGCAACCTTTCGGCCGAGCCGAACAAAGTCGGGATCGCGATCGGCAACTGCCCGGCCGCTTCGCTCGGCGACTTCGTCTGGATCGACACCAACCGCAACGGCCTTCAGGACGACGGCCCGACCGGCGTGAACGGCGTGTTCGTCGAGCTGCTCGCCCCCGGCGCGGACGGGATCGCCCGCACCGCGGACGACGTGCTGGTGAGCACGACGGTCACCGCGAACGACGTGTCGAACAACCCCGGCTGGTACCAGTTCCCCGGCCTTGCGGCGGGGAGCTATTTCGTCCGCTTCACGCCGCCGCCGAACCTCGAAGTCACCCTGCGCGACGCGGGAGGCGACACGATCGATTCCGACGTCGACACGGTGACCGCGTGCAGCCCGGTGGTCACGCTCGGACCTGTCGAATCCAATCAGACGATCGACATGGGGCTCGTGCCGCAGGCCACCGCGGCGCTCGGCAACTACGTCTTCTTCGACATCGACAACGACGGGATCCAGGATGGCCCGGCCGACTTCGGAGTCAACGGCGTCGCGGTGAAGTTGTTCGCCGACAACGGCAACGGCACGCCCGAACCGGGCGGCGCGGACGGCGCGCCGGTCGCGATCACGGTGACCGCCAACGACGTCTACGGCCAACCCGGCTACTACCTGTTCGAAAACCTCCTGCCGGGGGTCAAGTACTTCGTTCAGTTCATGCTGCCGCCGACCGCCGCGGGCTTCACCACGCGCGATCAAGGAGGCGACGACACGCAGGATTCCGACGCGAACACCGGCAACGGCACCAGCCAGCTCGTGATGCTGATGGCCGGCGAAACCAACCTCACGATCGACGCCGGACTGGTCCGTCCGGCCGGCGTGCTCCGGCTCGGCAACCAGGTCTGGATGGACTCCGACAACGACGGTGTCTACGAGCCCGAGAACGGCGAGATGGGGATCGACAACGTGCGGCTCGATCTCTACCTCGACGCCAACGGCGACGGGATGCCCACGCTGGACGAGTACGTCACGACGACTTCGACCCTCACCGCGAGCGGCTTCGGCGGCCGCTACGCGTTCACCCAGCTCGCCCCGGGCAACTACCTGGTGGTCGTTCCGGCGTCGAACTTCCTCGGCTCCGGGCCGCTCGCGGGCAAGGTGAGCAGCACGGGCAACGACCCGGCGCCCGATCCGGACGACGATGTGAACGGCGACGACAACGGCGCTCCCGCGGGCTCCCTGGTCGCGAGCCGGCCGATCACGCTCTCTTCGAACGGCGAGCCGACGACCGACGGCGATTCCGACGCCAACAGCAACCTGACGGTCGATTTCGGCTTTACCCCCGGGGCGGCGCCCCCCCAGTTCGACTACGGCGACGATCCGGACGTGGTCGCCGGGACGTTCTCGCCCACCGACTACCAGACCACCGCGCTCGACTTCGGCGCCGCGCATCGTGTCGGGGTGATCAACGCCCCCTATCTGGGAAGCTGTGTCGACGCCGATCCGGGAACCCAGCAGAGCACGGCGGCCAACGCCGACGACGCGAATTCCTACGGCACGACGGTCGGCGCCTGCGCCGTGGCGGGGGACGACGAGGACGGCGTCTCCTTCACCAATCCGTTGCGCCCCGGCTCAGCCGTAAACATCGCCGTGACCGCGAGCTCCGGCACCAACGCCTGCGTTCTGTCCGCCTGGATCGATTGGAACCGCGACGGCGACTTCCTCGACGCTTCCGAACAGATCGCCTCGGCGCTCTCGATTCCCGCGGGCACCACGACCAACCTCAATCCCACGGTGCCGGCCGGCGCGCTGCCGGGCTATACCTACTCGCGCTTCCGCTGCGCTTCGGCGGCGGTCGCGGGACCGACCGGCATGGCGCCGGACGGCGAGGTCGAGGACTACCTGGTCGCGGTCGTCGGCATGGACTTCGGCGACGCGCCGAACAGCTACGCCACCACGATCGGCGCGAACGGTCCGCGTCACGACGTCGACCCGAACGCTCCCCTCACCCTGGGCGGCTGCGAGGACACCGAGGCGGACGGCCTGCCCGGAGCGTCGGCTCTCGGCGACGACAACGCGCAGGGCAACGCCGGCGTCGGTCTCTGCTTCGACGACGAGGACGGTGTCGCGATCCCGATGATCATCGCCTGCCAGAGCGCATCGATTTCCGTTTCCGCCAGCGGAACCGGACGGCTCGACGCCTGGCTCGACTGGAACCGCGACGGCGACTTCGGCGACGCGGGCGAGCAGATCGCGACGAATTTGGCAGTCGTGGCGGGCACCAACCTGCTCAATGTGGCCGTCCCCTGCAACGCGACGCCGGGCGCAAGCTTCTCGCGCTTCCGGCTGAGCACCGCGGGCAACTTGCCCACCACCGGCTCGGCCGTCAACGGCGAGGTCGAGGACCATCCGCTGCTGATCAAGGGGAGCGATTGGGGCGACGCCCCGGCGCCCTACCCGACGCTGCTCGCGAACAACGGCCCGAACCACGGCGCCGATCCGACCGCGCCGCGTTTCCTCGGCTCCTGCGTCGACACCGAGGCGAACGGCCAGCCCACCGTTGCGGCCGACGGCGACGATCTGGCCGCCGGACCCGCGGTCGGCGCCTGCGCGGGCAACGACGACGAAGACGGCGTGGTGTTCTCGACCCCGTTGATCGGTTGCCAGGCGGCGACGGTCACGGTCACCGCGAACGTCGCCGGCCGCTTGGATGCCTGGATCGACTGGAACCGCGACGGCGATTGGCTCGACGCGGGCGAACAGATCGCAACCAATCTGGCGCTCGCGGCGGGGGCCAACCCGCTGGCCTTGAGCGTCCCCTGCGCCGTCAACCCCGGCGCCACCTACGCCCGTTTCCGCTCCAGCTCGACCGGCGGACTCTCCTTCACCGGCGCCGCGATGGACGGCGAGGTCGAAGATTACCGGGTCACCCTCCGGGGCGCCGACTTCGGGGACCTGCCGGACACCTTCGGCACCACGTTTGCCGCCGGCGGCCCCAATCACGGCGTGGATGTGGCATCGACCTTACGGCTCGGCACCTGCGTCGACACCGAGATCAACGGCCAGCCGAGCCCCGCGGCGAACGGCGACGACGGCGGTCCCGGCACCAGCTCCGCGGGAGCCTGCACGGTGGAGGGCGACGAGGACGGCGTGATCTTCCTCGACGTTCGGCCCGCCGCCTGTCAGACCGCGCGGCTCCTCGTGACGGCCGGAGCCGCGGGCCTGCTCGACGCCTGGTTCGACTTCGACGGCAACGGCTCTTTCGGGGCCGGCGAGCAGATTTTCGACAACCGCGCGCTGGTGGCCGGAGCGAACAATCTGACGTTCAACGTCCCCTGCTCGGCCGTTCCCGGATTGCGCGGAACGCGCTTCCGGCTCTCCTCGGCCGGCGTGGTCGGTCCCGGAGGTCCGTCGCCGGACGGCGAGGTCGAGGACTACGTCGTCAACGTCAAGGGCGTCGATTTCGGCGACGCGCCGAACAGCTACGGCACCACGTTCGCGGCGAACGGCCCGAACCATGGCGTCGATTCGTTCATCCCCTTGTTCCTCGGTTCCTGCGTCGATACCGAGACCGACGCCGGCTCCCCGTTCGATGCGACCGGCGACGACGTGACGGCTGGACCCGCGACCGGTACCTGCGCGGGCGGGGCGGACGACGAAAACGGCGTCACCTTCACCGGCCGTCCGAGCGCGTGCAAGCCGTTCTCGCTCTCGGTCGCCGCGAACGCCGCCGGGCGGCTCGACGCCTGGATCGACTGGAACCGCGACGGCGACTTCCTCGACGCGGGCGAGCAGATCGCGACCAACCGACCGCTTGCGGCCGGTGCCAACGCCCTCACGCTCGACGTGCCGTGCGACGCGAACGAAGGCACCACGTTCGCCCGCTTCCGCTTCAGCTCGGCCGGAGGGCTCAGCCCCATCGGCCCGGCCGCGGACGGCGAGGTCGAGGACTACGCGCTGGTCGCGCAAGGTTCGGATCTCGGCGACGCGCCGAACAGCTACGGCACCACCGTCGCTTCGAGCGGCCCGATTCACGGCGTCAATCCGAACACGCCGCTGTTCCTCGGAGCCTGCGTCGATACGGAAGACGACGCGCGGGTGCCGCTCGATGCGACCGGCGACGACGTCTCGGCCGGCGACCAGACGGTCGGCACCTGCGGCGTGGCCGGCGACGACGAGGACGGGGTAACGATCCCGATGTTGATCGCCTGCCAGACGGCGACCCTCAACGCCACGGCGAACGCCGCCGGCCGCCTCGACGCCTGGATCGATTGGAATCGCGACGGCGACTTCGGCGACGCGGGCGAGCGGATCGCCACGAGCCAACTCCTCGCGGCGGGCGGCAACGTCCTTTCGGTCGCCGTCCCCTGTTCGACGGTCGCGGGGCCGAGCTTCGCCCGCTTCCGTTTCAGCTCGACGGGTGTTTCGGGCTCCGGCGGTCCGTCGCCCGACGGCGAGGTCGAGGACTACGCCGTGACGCAAAAAGCGGTCGACTTCGGCGATCTGCCGAACAGCTACGGCACGGTGATCGGCAGCAACGGAGCGAACCACGGCGTGCTGCCGGGCTTTTCTCTGGGTACCGCGATCGACGGCGAACCGGACGGGCAGCCGTCACCCGGAGCCGACGGCGACGACCTTACGGGTGTGCCGGACGACGAGGACGGCGTGAGCTTCAACACGGGCGCCACGGCGATGGTGACCGCGTGCGGCACCTCAAACCTCACCGTGACGCTCACGGCGCCGGTCGGCATCATCCAGGCCCGCCTAGACGGCTGGGTCGATTACGACGGCGACGGCTCGTTCTCCGAGCCGCGCGACCGGGTGGCGACCGGGGTGATCCTGGTTCCGGGTCCGAACACGGTGAGCTTCACCGCACCGTGCGACGCCCGTTCGGTCGCGAGCTACGCGCGCTTCCGGATGAGCACGACGGGGGTCGCGAATTCGAACGGTCCGGCGATGGACGGCGAGGTCGAAGACTATGCCGTGATCGTTAGGGGGCTCGACTTCGGCGACGCGCCCGACCCGACCTATCCGACGCTTCTGGCGAGCAACGGCGCGCGGCATCCTGTGCTGCCGACGGGCAATCCGACGCTCGGTTCCAACGTGGATACCGAGTCCGACGGCCACCCATCGGCTTCGTTCAACGGCGACGACACGAACGGCACGACGGATGACGAGGACGGCATCGTGTTCGAGTCGGTGCTCATTCCCGGTACGACGGGAGCGATGCAGATCTTCACCGGGGGCGCCGGAACGGGCGGCAACGTCTCGGCCTGGATCGACTTCAACCAGGACGGAGATTGGAACGACGCGGGCGAACAGGTGGCCACCGACCTCTTCGTCGTTTCGCCCGGTTTCACCGAGCACTACTTCCCCGTGCCGGTCGGCGCGCTCCAAGGTACGGCGGGCGTCCGCGTCCGGATCAGCAGCGGCACGGGCCTTTCCCCCACCGGGCTCGCGATCGACGGCGAAGTGGAGGACCACGTGGTCGCCGTCGGGGTCGAACAGCCGGCGATCGGCATCGCAAAGCGCCTGGTATCGCAGGAGCGGATCGATGCGACGCTGTTCGAGCTCCGGTTCGAAATCCGGCTTGAAAACCTCGGCAACGTGCCGCTTTCCAACGTTCAGGCGACGGCGCACCTCGCGATCGCGCTCGCCCAGGCAGAGAGCTTTACGGTCCTCTCAGTCACCAGCCCCAATCTCACCGTCAATCCAGGCTTCGACGGCGACGCGGACGCGAATCTGTTGGCTCCGGGCAACCCGCTCGCGGTGGGAGGAAGCGGCGTGATCTCTCTGGTCGTGCGGGTCGACTCGGGCGGAGAGAGAGGACCCTACACCTGCTCCAGCACGGCCTCCGGAACGAGCCCGGCGGGCGTGATCGTCACCGACACCTCCCAAGACGGCGCCGACCCCGATCCGGACGGGGATGGCAATCCGTCGAACAACAACGTCCCGACCGTCTTCCTCCTGGTCTCTTCAGTAATCGAGATCCCGACGCTAGATCAGTACGGTTTGGTTCTCCTCGCTCTCCTGCTCTATGCCGGGGCGTTCGTCGTCCTTCGTCGGCGGAGGTCGCGCGGGTAGGTCGAGCAGGTTCTCGTTCTCCACCCCACAAGGGCCCGGCCGCAAGCGCCGGGCCTTTCTTTTTCCGGGGATCATCCAAGCTTCAAAGGTCGGCGTAGAACCAACATCGAACCCCGACCCGAACGAAACTCGGATCGCTGATCAAGGCCGCACCGGCCACCCAAGAGGAGAGTTTCCAATGAATCGAGTGCATCGAGCACTGATGGCGCTAGCCTGCCTCGCCGTCATACCTTCCGCCGCGCAGGCATCCAGTCACCGAGAGGCATTGACGGTTCTCAACGAGCCCTGCGCCGACAACACCGACACGTATGCCTGGGTCTCGAACGGAGCCCACGACAAGCTCTACCTGATCATGGACTTCAACCCGCTCCACGAGCCGGGACAGGGCAATCAGGGGCTGCGTGCGTGCAACGGCTATCGCTACGAGTTCCACATCGGCAAAGGCAAGAAGCTCAAGGACCAGGTTTCCTACCGCGTCGAGTTCTTCAACAAGCTGACCCCCGAAGGATCGCCGAGCCCGACGGACGGTTTGGGCGGCGGCAACGAGCTGCTCTGGCAGCTTACGGGCGGCACCGAAAAGATGCGCGTGACGCGCTTGACGTCCGGCAAGCAGCGGGTGCTCCTGGGCGGCAATCTGAACGTGCTGCCCAACAATCACGGTCCTCAGACCGATCGGCTGGTCTACGGCCTCGGCACGTTCCACGGCTACGACTCGGGCGATGCCTCCAGCCGTGAGGTGGGGCTGTACGACCAGGATTTCGTCGACACCTACATTCACTCCCTTTCCAACGGCGGGCGGATCATCGCGGGCCAGTTCGACGATCCGTACCAGCTCGACGAGAAGGGTATTTTCGATCTGGTCAACCTGAACACCGACGACCTCGGCGGCATCCCGGGCGCCCGCCGCCCGCCGGGCGAGGACGTCTTCACCGGCTTCAACGTCTTTTCGATCGCTCTCGAAGTGCCGATTGCCGACATCTTCCCCGAAGGTATTCCGCACAACGGTACGCTGCAGGCGACCTCGACGGACAGTCTGCTGCGCATCTGGGTGAGCATCAGCCGGCAAAAGGATCAGATCGTCGACAGCTCCAATCTGATCACCGGGCTCAAAGGCGCGGGCGAGTGGGTCCAGGTCGGCCGCAACGCGCTGCCCCTCTTCAACGCCGGCCTGGTCGGCACCCAGCGCCAGGGCAAATACCTGCACCAGAGTCCGGCCACGGACGTCAGCTCGTTCGGCGCCGACATCCTGTATCCGGTCCTGGTGCGCGACGCCGAGGCTCTCGGCATCTACAAGGCGCTGGGGGTCCCCGACTCCGCGGTCGCGACGCTCAAAGGCCCGCGGCAGGACATCATCACCGCCATCAACCTCGGCCGGCCGATCCCGGTCGCCGACGGCTTCACGGGAGACGTCATCACGCTCGACGCGGCAGTCGATTCGAGCTTCCCGAACGGCCGGCGCCTCGGCGGCGGACCCACCCCGAACAGCCACCAGGTGAACGTCAACTCCGTTCTGATCAGCCTGATCGCCGCGGGCAATCCCGCCGCCGGTCTCGCCAAAGGCGTCGAGGTGAACGACAAGAATTTCCTCGACCGGTTCCCGTTCCTGGCCCTGGCTCACCAAGGCCTGCTTCAGGGCCACGGCGGCATCAACACCCCGCCGGTGCCGGACATCCCCGATCCGGACCAGCCGTAGACCTTTCCGAAAGCGGCTTTGGGAGCGAACGGCCCCCGACGCATCGGGGGCCGTTTTGCGTTTCACCTCAAGTTTCGATCGCGGTTGTCACCAGGCCCGCGATGTCCCCTTTGATGAGGCCGGCGATGTAGCAGCGGATCTCGACTTGGCCGACGCGAAACACTTTGACGTCGCGCAACCGCCTCTTGAGCAGCGCTTCCAGCTTCCGCAACTGTTTCGACTCCTTGATCACTTCGGGGTCGCGGGTACTGGTGCCGTGGCTCTCCGCGATCTCCTCGATCGACGGGAAGAAGCCGTCGAGCGGCCTTTCCTCGGCCCAGTCCTTGAGCGGCACGCCAAACTCGCCGATAAGCTCCTCCGAAAGGCCGATGCGACCCAGAAAGCCCAAGAGGTTCAAATCCTTGAGGTCGCCCGCGGGCAGGGTGAAGAACTGCAACGGGTAATCCGATTCGCTGCCGAAGAGGATGCCCTTGGCCGCCTTCTCCAACTGCTCGCGAAGGGTCGCCGCGGGTTGCTTCACGACGGTGTCAGGCATTGCCGTCCCTCCTTGTTGTTAGCGACTACGCAATGGATTATACATCATGCAAAGTTCTCTACCAGGGATCGAAGCAATCGTAATTGCGGATCTCGACGATGCGCCCCTCGGCGAAAACGAAGAACTGCGCGAAGCGCGCCCGCATCGTCGTACCCGCTTTGAACGGTCCGGCATCGACGGCTACTGTGCCCGTCCAGATGGATTCGACGATCACCATGGTCTCCTACTGAGAATACTTACTTAGCCTCGGGCCGCCCGATGACGAACACATGCTCGGTACACGGCTCGCTGCGGAAGAAGGCGGGGATCGTCCGGCTCAAATGAAAACCCACGCGTTCGAGCAGGCGGATCGAAGGTAGGTTGCGCGTGTCGGTGATCGCAATCACCTGGCCGACCCCTGTGCGCTCGAACAACAGGCCCAGCGTTTCGCGCACCGCTTCGGACGCGAAGCCACGGCGCTGCCATTGGGAAGCCAAGGTGAATCCGATTTCGGCCGGTTCGGACTCATCGCGATGCAGACAGATGCCGATATCGCCCACGAGGCGGCCGGTCGAGCGATCGGCGATACCGATTTGGAACCACCCGGACCGGCCGAACGGCGCGGCTCCCCGTTCGGCCAGAAACGCCGAGGCTTCTTCGGCCGACATTGACCTCCAGCTCTGGTAGAGCGCGACCTCCGGATCGGCGCGGTACGCCTGGAAGTCTTCGAGATCGGCGGGGGAGAGGCGGCGCAGGGCGACACGCGGCGCCAGGCGGGGGAAAGGATCGAGGACGAGCGCGTTCATCGGCGGATTTTCAGCCTCGCGGTACAACTCTCGACCCCTATCTTAGAACGAGCCCTCCGAAGATGTGCTGCGGCGCCACCTTCTACTTCAACCGCAACACTACCCGCCCTCCCGGGCCTTCGAGCTCCACCTCCGCGGCGTCGATGCGGCGGATGACGTAGCCCTCGACGACCTCACCGCGGCCGAGCGCCGCGCCGTTGATCAGGGCGATCGGCGCTTCTTCGGAGTAGGCGATTCCGCCGAGACGCAAGTGCGGGCCGCCGCCCGGGAGGTACACTTCCCGGACGAAGACCTGGAGTCCGTAGGAAGGGGGAGCCGAAGCAGCCGTGGGCGGCGCCGCAGGACGGGGCGCCGGTACCTTGGGCGGAGCGGCAGCCGGCGCGCTCGGCGTAACGGGTGATCGGGTAGGGGGCGAAGCACTGGTTTCAGCCGTGGGCCTCACGAGGGGGGCCGTCGAAGCGGGTGGCGGCGCAGACTTCGGGGCCTCGACCGCAGGTGCTGAGCTTGGCGGATGCACCGCGGCCGGTGCGGGAGCCGGTGGGGGGGCGAAGACTTTCGGAGCCTCCGCGACGACCACCGGCGGCGGCGCGGAGACCGCCGCGGGCGGCGTACTCGGCGCCCGGCCCCAGAGCAGCCAGGCAACCACCCCTAAGAGCGCCACCGCGGCTCCGGTCGCGATACCGGCCCAGAGCGGGGCTCGGGAAGACTGCCGCTCGGCGTAGAGCTTGGGGATCGGGCGAGGCCCATCGTGGCGGGCGGCGTCGCGCTTCACCGCCTCTTGCCGGGAGGCTTCGTGGCGGGCGCGCTTGAGGGCTTCGTCGATCAGACTCAATGGGCTTCTCCTTCGAGCTCGCGGATCGCCCGCCGGACGTGGCGGAAGCGCAGCTCGTCGGCGCCGAGCACGAAGCCGCAGAGCAGCGCCTTGTCGCACACCGCGTTGATCAAGCGGGGCACGCCTCCGGCATAACGGTGGATGCTGCGGATCGCCCAGCGCGTGAAAGTCGGCCGGCCGTTCGCCCCGGCCACCTGCAAACGGTGCTGGACGTACTGCTCGGTTTCGGCAAGGCTCAACGGCGCCAGGTGATAGCGGACTGTGATCCGTTGCCGCAGCTGGCGCAGGCGCCGGTCGTTCAGCTTGTCGCGCAGCTCGGGCTGGCCGATCAGGACGATCTGCAGGAGCTTCCGCTGGTCGGTTTCGAGGTTCGACAGCAGGCGCACCTGTTCGAGCAGATCGGAATCGAGATCCTGCGCCTCGTCGATCACCAGCACGACGTCGTTGCCCAGGTCGAGCTGTTCGAGCAGGAAGCGGTTGAGCGTTTCGAGCGCGGTCACCCGGTCGATGCGCGAATGGTGCGGCAGGCCGAGCTCGACCAGGATCGTGCGGATCAGCTGCGCCGAGGTGAGCACCGGGTTCAAGATCAGCGCCGTCTTGTAGCGCGATCCGAGCTGTTCGAGCAGCGCGCGGCAGATCGTGGTCTTGCCCGCCCCCACCTCTCCGGTCAGCTGGATGAACCCTTTGCGCTCCTGCAGGCCGAACAGGACGTGGTTGTACGCCTCGCGATGGCGGTCCGAGAAGAACAGGAACCGCGGATCGGGCGTCAGGTTGAACGGGGGCTCGGTGAAGCCGTAGAACTCGTCATACATGCCGCCGGCTACTTTGCCACAAAAGGCAGCCGCATCCTGCGCCGGAGGGCAGGTCGAGATCCAGGCGGAGGGGGAATCGGAATTTTCTTGCGCCGACCGGCGGACCGGAAGGGCTTGCCGATGGGCCAGCCCGGACCGCATCGAAGCGGAGAGGGCTGGCCCGTCGTCGGGCATCCAGTTAGATCGGTCGTCTTCCTTGTATGACCCGCACAAGGATGACGATGATGGCGATCACCAGCAGGACGTGAATCAAGCCGCCCATGGTGTAAGAGGTAACGAGGCCCAATACCCAGAGCACCAGCAGAATCACAACGATCGTCCAAAGCATTTTGACTCCTCCTTCGAGAGCGTGCAGTTCGGGAAACCGATCGGCCAGCCGGTGCTGTCCGTCGAATTTTTCCACCCATCAATCCCGAGCACCTTGCCGAGATGCGACCTGAAAGAGCAATTTCGGTGCCGCCCGATAAATCATCCCCGCCTCCGGCGGGATCTGTGCATAGCCGAGTACCGCACCGCAACCAACCCCCACGAGGAATCACCCATGAGCGCAGCCAAGATCGTCGGCATCCTTCTGATCGTTGCAGGGATCGCCAGTCTCGCCTACGGCAGTTTCACCTACACCAAGGAAACCCACGACGCCAAGCTCGGCCCGATCGAGCTTTCGGTCAAGGACAAGGAGACGGTTCACATCCCTGCCTGGGCGGGAGTCGCCGGCATCGTGGTCGGCGGGGCGCTCCTCCTCGCCGGACGCGGCAAGTAGCAAGCCGTCTCAGGTCGCTCTTCCTCGTTCCCCGTAGGATGAAACTGTGCCGGGCGGGGGTAGGGGCGGAGCTTGCTTGCCTCCGCCCACGATTGTCGCAGGGCCTCGGGCGCAGGCAAGCTCCGCCCCTTGTACGACCGGCTCAGCTCTTCGCCGAGAACGCCCGGCCCATGTACTCGAACATCGCGGGGTCGGGACCGCCGTGCCGCGCGCGAATCTCGTCCCCCTCCTGCTGCCAGACCTGGCGGACGCCCGCGGTGATTCCGGCGTCGCCGCCGGTAAAGCGCTCGACCAGGTCGCGCCACCGCGCGGCGAGCCCCTGGACCTCGGGGCTGGCGGGGTCGGCGCCGCGGGCCATCGCCGCTTGGACCTCGGCGATCAGCTCGGTCCACTCGGTTTGGGTTCGGGCGATCGCATCGGCCCCCAGCTCTTTGCCGCGCCGTTCGATCGTCTCCATCTGCTCCGGGGTGAAATGCCGTTCTAGGTTCATCGTGCTCTCCATGCATGCGAATAAGTCGTCGACGGAGATCGTCCCCGTCGCGCGGAGATGGCCGACTACCCGGTCGAGGCGGCGGCGGAGCGCGTCGAGCTTCGCGATCTCGCGCTCCAGCCGCGCGAGATGAACTTCCAGATCGTCGGCGAGCGAACGATCGGAGCGCGCGAGCCAGGCGCCGATCTCGGCGAGCGACAGCCCCAGCTGGCGCAACGACAAAATCCGCTGCAACCGCGAGAGATCCGCCTCGTCGTACAGGCGATGCCCTGCCGCGGTCCGCCCCGACGGGCCGAGCAACCCCACTTCGTCCCAGTGGTGGAGCGTCCGGACCGACAGACCCACCCGCTTCGCCAGCTCGCCCACTCGAAACCGCTCGCCCATAGCGCCTCTTACCTCCCCGCCGGACGTGTCCGGCGTGCCATCCGAAGAGCACGGTACGACCTCACGTTACGTCAGATGCAAGAGGTACGCGAGAACGAAATCGTCGCCGTTCGTCCCGCCCGCGGCGCACTTCGCCCGGGATCGGCGTACGCTCGGGGCTCCGGCGCGACACCAAGCTCGCCCCTCATGCGCCCAGGAGAACCGTACCCATGTTGCGACTGCGGCCTTTCGGTCTCGTTCTCGGTCTCGTGACCGGCCTCGCCGCGATCTTCGCCGCACCGGCGGTTGCCGCCCGCGCGGCGGCTGAGCCAACCCGGATCGAGGGCGAGGAGGTCGAGGTCCGGGTGGTCAACGTCGAGGCGGTCGTGACCGACACGGGCGGCCAGCGCGTGCGCAGCCTCGGCCGCGGCGATTTCGAGCTGGACGTGGATGGGAAGAAAGTCACGGTCGACTACTTCTCCGAGATCGCCGAGGGAACGGAGGTGCCGCCGCCGAGCGCCTCCCTGGCGATGACGGCGAACGGGCCGGCAGCAGCGCCGGAGCCGGCCGAGCGGGTGGCGCGCAACTATCTGATCTACATCGACGAGGTGTTCGCCCTCGCCAACGTGCGCGACACGGTGCTCGCGCGCCTCGCGACCGATCTTTCGATCCTCGGCCCGGCCGACCGGGTCTCGGTCCTCGCGTTCGACGGCAAGAAGATCGACGTCCTCTGCCCGTGGACCGGCGACGGCGCAAAAGTCGCCGCGGCGCTCGACCGGGCGCGGCAACGCCCCGCGGCGGGCAACAAACTGCTCGCCGACCAGCGTCGCCTGGCCGGGGACGCCCAATGGCTCGACGAAAACGACGTGAGCGACGGCGATACGACCCCCGGCGCCAACGCCGCCCGCAACATGATCGACACGATGTCGAATCGAATCAGCCCGGAAGCGCGCACCGAGCTGGGCAAGGTGACGGCCGCGCTCGCGGGCGCCTTGCGCGGGCTCGACGCTCCCCCCGGGCGCAAGGTGATGCTGCTGCTCTCGGGCGCCTGGTCCATGCAGGTGGCCGGCCATCTGTTCGGGCCGCTGCTCGCGGCGGCCGACCAGAACGGCTACACGATCTATCCCGTGGATCTGGCGAATTCGAGCCCCCGGGAGATCTCCTCGTTCGACCTGCTCGGCCGCGCCACGGGAGGGCGCGCCGTGGTCGCCGCGGACCTGCACGTCCTCTCCGCGGTCGAGCAGGACACCAGCTCCTACTATTTGCTCGGTTTCAGCCCGACCTGGAAAGCCGACGAGGTTCGCCATCGCGTCGAGGTCAAAGTCACGCGTCCGGGGCTCACCGTGCGCACCCGCGGCTCGTTCCTCGATCGCTCGCCCAGCCGCGACGCGGCGGCCCGCGCCGAAGGGGTCCTCCTGCTCGGCGGAGACCCGAGCCGCCAGCGTCTGTACGTGCAACTCGGTACACCGAAGCGGCTGAACCGCAAAGAGGTCGAGATCCCGGTGACCCTCGGAGTGCCCGTCGAGCTCCTGATCGAAGGAAGAGCCCCCGGCCCGCAGCGCGTCGAGCTGCCCCTCGCGGTCGCGATCCTCGACGACGAAGGACGCCGCTCCGACCTCGCCGGCACGCGCCTCCAGGTCAACCTGCCGGCAACCCTTCCTCCCAGTGGAACTCTCGCGCGCTTCCAGACCGTGGTCAAAGTGAGGAACGTCGACCAGAAGATGGCCTTCACCGTCGGCGGCTTGAGCGACAGCTCGACGATCTGGGGCCGCGCGGAGTTTCGGGCGGTGCCTAAGGGGTAGGGGTCAGCGGCGGGGTGCTTTCCGGATGTGTTCCCGCAGCGCTCCGTTGATCAAGGCCTGATAGTTCCCACCACCTGCCACACGGACCTGCTCTTTGAACCACTCCAGCAGGTCGTCGTCCAGGCGGATTGTGATCCGGCTCTTGCCCGGAGGCATCGGGACCACGGCACCCCGCTGTCCGGAGCTGAAGTCGTACTCATTTTTCATCGTCTTCACACGAGAGATCCTACCTCCCTCAGAACTCGATCCAACCCCGCGATCAGCCGATCGGCATCCTCGTCTCCGAAGATCATCGCGGGGCGGAGCTTGATCACGTTGTGATGCGGGCCGTCGGTGCCGGCGAGGATGCCGAGGTCGCGGAGACGGTCCACGGTATAGGCGGCTTCTTCCGTCGCGGGTTCGAGTGTCTCACGGTTGCGGACCAGCTCCAGCCCTAAGAAGAGGCCGACGCCGCGCGCGTCTCCCGCGATCTCGTGGCGGGTTGTGAGCGCTCGGAGGTCCGCGAGCAGGCGATCTCCAACACGACGGGCGTTTTCCTGGAGGCCTTCCTCTTCCACCACATCGAGCACCGCGAGACCGGCGGCGCAGGAGACGGGGTTGCCTCCAAAGGTGGAGAAGAACTCCATCCCGTTGTCGAACGCGGCGGCGATCTCCGGAGTGGTCACGACCGCGCCGAGCGGATGGCCGTTGCCGATCGGCTTGCCAAGCACCACGATGTCGGGCACCACGCCTTGCAGCTCGAAGCCCCAGAAAGCATGGCCCAAGCGGCCGAAGCCGGTCTGCACCTCGTCCGTAATGGTGACGCCACCGTGGGTCCGGATCGCGCGGTACACCGCTTCGAGATAGCCCGGGGGCGGCACGATCTGCCCGCCGACGCTAGGCAAGGATTCCGCGAGGAAGGTCGCGCGCCTCCCTTCCTGCGCGAGGCGTGCCGCGATCTCTTCCACCGGCCGCGCAAATTTCGGCCCGGCCTGCGGATCGTCCCGCTTCCACGCACCGCGGTAGTCGTCCGGAATCGGCGCGGTATGCACCCAATCGGGCGCGCCCGCGCCTCCCGGCCCGTCGTGCTTGTAGGGGCTCGCGTCAATCAGGCTCGTGGTGTGGCCGTGGTAGGCCGCTTCGAGCACGATCAGATCGCGCCCGCCCGTTACGGCTCGGGCAAGCCGGAGCGCCAGCTCGTTCGCCTCGCTCGCGGAGTTGATGACATAGACCACGGAGAGCGGCGCGGGCATTTTCGCGGCCAGCCGCTCGGCATAGCGCACGAGGTTCGGATGCAGATAGCGGGTGTTCGTATTGAGCAGCCCCGCCTGCGCGCGGATCGCCTCGACTACTCGCGAATGCTGGTGCCCGACGTGGGCGACGTTGTTGTACACGTCCAGGTAGGCGCGCCCCTCCGCGTCGAAAAGATGCTGGCGAAATCCGCGCACGATTCCGAGCGGCCGGCGGTAGGAAAGCGAGAGGTTGCCCCCGAGGCGGGAGCGGCGCGCGGCGAGGATCTCGTCGAACGTCGGAAGCGGCGCGGGGAGGCGCTCAGCCGGCACGCCGAGAAGTTCCGTCGGATCGGGCGAAAGCGTCTGCCAGACCGCCCGCTCGCTGGGCCGGACCGCCGTCGGAAAACGCGCGCCGAGGCCGAGATCGTCTACGAGGAGTTGGAGATGGATGTGCGGCGGCCATCCGCCGTTGCCTTCGGGTCCAGCCACCCGGCCGATCGGAGCGCCGCATGCGATGACGGTTCCGATGGCGGGAAGGGAATCGGCGTCGAGGCCGAGCCAGAGAGCCCTCACCCCCGGCCCCTCTCCCAAAGGGAGAGGGGAGAACTGCACAGAACCGTTTTTGCTTTGCTCCCCTCTCCCTTTGGGAGAGGGGCCGGGGGTGAGGGCTGCGTGCTCGATCAACAGCCGCGGTCCCGCATCCGTCTCCAGAACCTCGACCAACGTTCCCGCGAACGGCGAACGGATCTCGCTCCCCTCCGGCAAGAACAGCTCCGCACCTAGCTGAATCGTCGCGGGCTCCGTACCCGGCTCGGGAGGAATCGGCCCAAGCAACCGCGCCTCGCCGTAGAGCCCGAGACCTATCTCCGCCCCGTCTCCGACTCCAAGCTCACGTTCGATCAAGGCACGGAGCCCCGCGGGTTCCAGGTGTTTCGGATCGGCCCCGAGCAGCAGGCTCCCCACCGAAAGGTCGAGCGGGCGAACCCGCGCCAGGCGATCGAGAAGAGGCGGCGCGAGGATCGGCGCGGGAGATTCGTTCTTGAGGCTTTCGATCGCGGAAACAGCCAGCGGAGCCAACCCGCAAACGTGGCGAAGCGTCGCGCGCACTAACCGCGGCGGAATCCGATCGAGCGCTTCGAGGGTCGCCCAGGCGGGCGCCTCGCTCACCGAGACATAAGGATCATCGGGAGCGAGCGAGCGGCGAATCGCGGCGTTCGTGACCGACACCGCGAGCCGCATCGCAACGAGCGGAGCGAGGATTTCGACTTCCGTTTCAGTGAGAGGCGCGACTTCCCGATACCCCGCTGCCACCTGCGCCAAAGCGGCGAGCGGATCTTCCACGCCGAACAGCGCATACGCCGCCCCGATCGCCAGATCGCAGATCCGCGCCGAGCGCACCATGTCGCCGAAGTCGATCAAAGACACCGCCTCGGGCGCCCGCCCCCTCCCGCCACGAACGAGGACGTTCCAATCGTTCGCGTCGCCATGGATCGCGACTTTCGGAAGAGCGGCAAGCGCCGGAACCGCCTTTTCATCGAACCGAGCAATGGTCCGCTCGACCAGTCCTCGGCGCTCCGAGTCCGCAATCGCATCCAGCCGGTCGCGAATCCACCCCGCCCGCGCCAAGTCCCAACGCAGCTCGCGATCGAGCGCTAGATGCTCGAATCCCGAAAGCGCAAGCCCCACCCGGCCGAGCAGGCGGCCGACGCTCCCCAACAATTCAGGAGTCCGCGCCTCAACCTCCGCCAGCGGCCGGCCCGACACCCAGCCGAGTATCCAAACGAGCCGCGGCCCGCCCGCCGTCTCCATCTGGGTCCAACTCGTACCCGCGGCTGTGGGTACTACGCGCGGCGTTTCAAGGTCGGGTGCCGTCCGAGCGACATGCACCAGCGCCGCAACCTGGAGATCGACGAACAAGGCTTCCCGCTCCGGATGCATCACCTTGAGCACTCGCTCCGAACCGTCTTTGAGAATCAGCCGAAAATTGTCGTCGTATTCGCCCGGCAGGCGGTGGAGCGCGCCCGCAAGGCCCCAGGCCGAAAGAGCGATTTCGGCGGCTTCAGTCTCGGAAAGGTGAGAAGCGAAGGTGTCGACGCGCATGGGGTGGAAGGAGGATAGCGCGGGGTCCGGGTAAAGCTACGTCGCGACGTCTGAAACGGGCAAATCCTGCGCTAAAATAAGAGCATGAGCGACCCTCACTTGGAAGACGAGAACCGAGAATCCCCGCTCGCGAACGGAGCGAGCCTCACCGATTTCCGCTCCTGGATCGGCCTCGGGCTGGAGTTGCCGCTCAAACCAACGCCTCGCTTCTGCTCGAATGACGACCTCTGGGAAGGTGATCGGCGACCGACAGGGTGCTGATATTGGTGTCGCCTCTCGACACTGCGGTATATGTGGACTACAGAGCATGTCAAAAGGAAGGCGCAATGGACGACTGGACCTGGTTAGAGACGGCAAAGCTAATGGCGAGTCTGATCACGCCGCTAGTCGTTGCCGTGGTTGGCTACCTAATTGCGCTGCGTCTGAAAAGGCAGGAGGAGCGATCGCAAACTGCCCGAGACCTACAACAAGAAGAGCGTGAATTTAACCGCAGCGAGCGAGAAGCACAGATTGAACGGAAGCGTAGCCCCCACATCGAACTTCGGATTGCGGTCGACTTCTTTGGGCAGAGAAATGGACTGTGGCTAACCTGCATCTCAGTTGTATCATCCAACCTTGGTCAGATTATACATAAGTTTAACAAAATAAACCTCCGAGTACGCGGAATTAAGGACGAGCCCTTTGAGTTCTGGAATGCAAAGCCACCGTATCCCCACTTCCCCCACAAAATACTTGAAACCAATATGGTGCCAAAAGATTGGAGCTTTATCTTCATCGAGCCCGGAGTTGAACAGAGGATCACTTTACCCACTCTAATACCGATCCAGTACTCGTACTTACTGGTCAATGTAGAATTCGAGTACCGGGAATTCTGGCCTCACACGGCACAAGAAGTGTTCGCAGTGCCGATGCTGGATATCGAGCCGTTTACGCAGCTCGGGAGTGTGCGCTATGCCTCGGAAGAGGATCTCCTGTCGTCTTCGACCGAAGACTGAAGTTGGTGCAGGATCTCCCGCCTTCTCGAAGCGGGACCTCGGAAAAAACCGACCCGCGGCCCCTGGCCCAGAGCTCCGCGCTCACTGCCTGATTCTGGACCGCAGACCCTGACCTCGGGCAAGGCGGAAACCGAGTCGAATGCTCTGGGACGACGGACGGTACCAGTAGCGATATGCAGCGCGGACGAAACGCGCGTCTGAGTACCACGAGCCCCCACGGATGACTCGGTACGATCCTTCAGCCGGACCTTGAGGATCGACTCCTCGACCGGTCGGATAGGGGCCAAAACGATCACCCGTCCATTCCAAGACGTTGCCCAACGTGTCGTAGAATCCCCAAAGATTCGGTTCCTTTCCTCCTACGGGGTGGGGTCCACAGCTTCCTGAAGAGTATTGTTTTCCAGGCCATTTCGAGCAATCGACGGCGCCGGTATAGGTTGCCCCACTGTTTCCGCCATACCAGGCGATCGGATCAAGTTCGGGGGCGTAATTCACACCCCGAACTGTAAGTTTCCCCACGTAAGTCGCTTTCGGCGCACTATCTCCCGCCCGCGCAGCTATCTCCCACTCCGCTTCGGTCGCCAAACGGTAGCCGGGACAATCGAGATTCGGCGGGAGAGGGTTCTCGCAGATGTAGGTGCCGCCGAGAGTCCCCTTGCACCCCTTCAGGTTGTAGCAAGGTGTGAGTATTTCCATCTTCGACATTCGGTTGGCGAACTCGACCGACGCAAACCATGTAAGGTTCTCAACTGGGCAATCGTCACCGCAGGATTTGAAATACCAAGGGTGCTTTTCCTCTTCCGGCACGAGTTGGAGCCACTGCGCTTGGGTGACCTCGGTCTCACCGAGCCAAAGGCCGCGATTGAGAGTCACCTCATGGCGCATCTCATTCTCCTCTCCTTCACCTCTTGTGCTACCGATCGAGTAGGTACCGAACGGAACGTAGCGAAAATTCATGCCTAGCGAGTTTTTCCACCGGGTGCCAGCCGCCAGCTTCATCGGCACTTCTTCGCCGGTCAAGGGCTCCTTCGATTTCACGGATGAATCCATCGGAGTCTCCGGGCTCGAAACCAGAGCAATCACCCAGACAACATAGACAACAAAAGAAATCAGAAACAACCCCACCGAAGCGAAAAGAATGCGGCGCAGGAAGTTCCGCATTCTCTCGGACATCTGCCGGCTTGGGCGCCCCGGTTGTTGGCGCCGCTCACTCGAAAGTTGTAGCTCAGGTTGCCGAGAATGAACCTCCGCCACTGCCTCATCCGCCAGTTCCCGCAGGTAATCCCGCAAAACCCGCTGTGATCGAACGCTGCCATCGAGTGCCTCGATTTCTTCGAGCAACTTGTCAGCCTCCGCGTTCGGTTCTTCCAGCGGCAGCAATGCGCGCACCTGATCCCAGTGCGCGCCGGAGAGCACCTCACCCTGAAGTTCCCGAACCCGCGCGAGCGCCTTTGTCCGCCGCTCGCGGTAAAGCTCGCGTTCGCGCGTGGCGCTCGGATGGCGGGCAAGCGGCAGGCCCTCCGCGGACGCCTCGATCCGCTTGCCGATTCCGAGCGATCTCTCGGCGTGGCCCCGCCATTCCTTCCTCACCCAAGCGACCACCTGGTCTTGAACGAAATGGGCGAGAGTTCCTACCGTGATCCAACCTCCCGGGCCGGGCTCCGCTCCACCATGCAGGCCATCGAGCACGGCGGCGGTGAAAACGCCGTTGCGCCGCTCCGGATCGTCGTAGGCAAAACCACCGAGCGTGGCGCCCGAGAGCACAACCAGACCCCGCGCCGTTGAGATCGCCTCGGCGAAACCCTGTCCCATCGCGGCACCCGCCCCTTCGCCACGGACGCGGAGAACCTGTTCACGGCAGGCATCGAGCAGCACGAGCCCGCGCCCGGCGCGCGAAGCCTCTTCAAACACCTCCGCGACTGCAACTCCCGTCCGTAGCTTTCGATCCGCAAGCGAATCCGTCGCGACCAGGAAATCGCCGCCCGCGTCCGAAACCCCGTGGGTCGCGACCGAAAGGAGCGCCATACCGCTCGGACGGACGCTCCCGACCATCTCCGCAAGATGGCGGTAGATGTCGCGCTGCCGCGCGGTCGCACAACGCGCGCCGTTTTGCCGTAGCGCCTCGAGCCGCGCGACGCTCTCGGCCTTCCGTGGTTCACCTGCGAGAAGCAGAACGGCGCGCTCGGGGGCCACCAGCCCCAACTCAAGGGCGAACAGGTGGGCGAGGTCCACGGCGTCGTCGACCGCATAGGGGACTTCGACAATCCGCTCGTCCTCGAACTTCGACACTCCGACGAACAGCCCCCCTGAAGCGGCCGGATCGAATCCAATCTGGCCGGCTGCCGCGGCTGCGTCCAGCCTCTCCACTGGTACACGTTCCGCCACCGAATTGCTCCTCGAATCGGCTTGTAACAAGATCCAAGATCGGCTACAAGTCTATCGGTGTTTGCGCTTGAAGAAATCCGCGAAGCCGGCGGCAAGTCGCTTTCGCTGCCGGAAAGCGACCTCCCCTCGCCGCAATAGCATCCCCGCCTCCGCAAGCCGCTATACGCGCCGGATAGCGGCTATACGGCTCCGATAGCGATTTCCCAGCTCGTAAAGTGAATTCCGCTCTCGGATAGCCGCTATACGCCATGGATAGCGGCTATCCGTCCCAGAATCGGATCAGCGGTCCCAGGATCGGAATATCCGTCCCAGAATCGGATCTACGGTCCCGAAATCGGAATAACCGTCCCAGAATGGGATCTACAGTCCCAGAACAGGAGTATCCGTCCCAGGATCGGAATATCCGTCCCAGAACAGGAGCTGCGGTCCCAGGATCGGAATAACGGCCACGGATAGCGCGCTACAAGCTCGTAAAGCGGCTTGCCGCGGTGTCTTGGGGAATTCAGCCTCGAAAAGAGGCTTGGGGCTGCGGAAAGCGAATCTCCACCGCGAAAAGCGGATTTGTGCCTCGCCTCGCTTACGGCCGCAGCGCCCAGAGCTCCGTTCCCGCTGCCACGTCGTACCAAGGAAAGAAAATGCGATCGCCGACGCGAACGAACTCGGTGATCGCCAGGCCCTCGCGCGGGGCGACGCGGCGGACGGTGCCGGCTGCCGTGCCGTTGGTATCCCAAACGCCCTCGAAATTGGTGTAGGCGAGCCGGCCGGCGAGCCCGGCGAAACCGGTCGCGGCCAAAACGGGTTGGCCGTCCGGTTTGACCAGGAACGTCGTGCCTTCAGCGGTGCCGTCGGTCGTGTAGATCCGGCCGTCGTCGCCGAGGAAAACCAGGCGGCCGTTCCAGAGTACGGGATTGCGCGAACCGGTCGAGCCGAAGGCGATTCCGATGTCGGTCCGCACGAGCTCGAAGTCGGTGCCGTCGCTGCTCCGGAAGCCTCGTTCGCTGTCACTTACGTAGAACAGGAGCAACCGGCCGCCGAGCGCAAAGAGGCCGATTTCGCTCACCGGATTGCCGGTCGAGCCTCCGAGCGGCGCGACTTTGTGCGTGCCGGCGGCCGTCAAGTCGGTGACCCAGAGGGCGGGCTCGGTGCCGACCTCGGACTCCTCGCCCGAGACGAAGAAGTACTTGCCGCCGATCTGTACGATCTCGCTCGACAGCTCGAAGAATGGCGCGACCAGCGCCGGATAGACGTCGGCCAGGTGACGGGTGCCGCCGATCGAGCCGTCCGAGACCCAGGGCTCGAAGCGGCCGAAGGCGTCGGCGGCGAGGAACGCGAGGCGACCGCCGAGCTCGCGGAAGGGGCCGCGCTCGGAATCGAAAAGCTCGGGGAACGGATCGGGGTTCTCGAAGTCCGAGAGCCGCACCGTACCCGCGGGAGTGCCGTCCGTGGTCCACAGCTCGAGGCCGTGCTCGGCGTCGGAAGCTTCGAAATAGAGACGGCCGCCGATCGCACGGAAGCGCCCGGTCGGCTGTTGATCGTTCGAGTCGGCGCGGAAGGTGCCGCCCGCGGTGCCGTCGCTGATCCAGATCTCGGCTTGGTCGGAGAACTGGACGTCGAGCAGGGCGATCCGCGACCCTAGGTCGGCCGCGCGGATCGTCCCGTTCGAGGGGGCGAACCGTTCGTTGTCGAACCGGTTCGCGAGCACGGTCCCGGCCACGGTGCCGTTCGACGACCAGAGCTCGGTTTCATCGCTGTTGAAATCGGCGTTGGCGAAGAAGAAGCAGCGCCCCGCCCCGGCGCGCAGCGCGTAGGGAAACGATCCGCCGTCCTGACTCGGTTCGAGATCGGAGATCAGCGCCGTCCCCGCGACAGTGCCATCGGATACCCAGGGCTCGGAGCCGTGCTCCTCGTCGGTCCGGCTGAAGAAGAATCGTCCGTTCGCGATCGTCCCTAGCCCGAGTTGGAGAGACGTATCCTCGTCGGGCGGTCGGGCGAGCTCGCGCGTGCCGGCCGCCGTGCCGTCGCTCACCCAGAGCGATTCCTGCCCGAAGATTCGGGTGGTGAAGAACGCCTTGCCGCCCCCGACGAGAAAAGCTTCCGGACTGGACGACGAGAAACCGGGGGCGATGTCCTTGACCAGATGGGTCCCCGCGGGGGTGAGGTCGCTCGTCCAGAGCTCGGAGCCGTTCGTATCGCCGTCGCCCGAGAACCAGACCCGAGAGCCGTCGGAGGCCCCGACGTCGAAGGCGCCGGAGCACTCGCCCGGGCAGATGTCGAGGGCGCGGGTTCCGGCGGGCTTGCCGTCGCTCGTCCAGAGCTCGGGGCCGTGCTCGTCGTCAGAGGCGATGAAACCGACCCGCGAGCCGACGACGACAAATTCCGGCCTGACCGCGTCGAATCGGAACTGTGCGAGCCTGCGGGTGCGGGACGGCGTGCCGTCGCTCGCCCAGACCTCGTCGCGGGCGGGGGATTCGAATCGCGAGACGAAGAAGAACGCGTCGGTGCCCGTCGCGGCGAACGGTTGGATCTGCGAGCTCTCCAACGGCGCCACGCCCGGCAGGACGCGCGTGCCCGCCGCCGTGCCGTCGCTCGACCAGAGCCGCGCCTCGGAGGCGCCCGGCGCGGCGGCGAAGAAGAGCAGCCGCGTCCCCGCCGGTCCGGCTTGAATCCCGGTCCCGACGGTGGCGATGCGGCGCGTGCCGGAGGCTCTGCCGTCGCTCGTCCAAAGGCCGTCGAGGGCGAAGAACCAGAGGCGGTCGCGGAACCAGACCAGCCGGTGGGAAAACGAGCTTGCCGGACCGGGCGCGAGATCCTTGACCATCCGAGTGCCGGCGGGCGTGCCGTCGCTGGTCCACAGCTCGCGGCCGGTCGCCGGGGTGCTGTGGGTGAAGAAGATCCGGCGCGGCCCGGCGACGGCGGTCGGGGTCGCCGTCGAGTACGGGCCCGCGATCGCGTGCGTTCCGGCAACCGTTCCGTCGGTCGCATACAGGCGGCAGCGCTGGGCGTCGCAGGCGAAGAAGAAGACGAGCTCGCCGGTGGCGGTCAAGATCTCGATCGACCTCTGGTTGCGCAGCAGGCGGACGGTGCCGGCGGCCGTGCCGTTGCTCGACCAGAGGCCGAACCCGGGGGTGCGCGCGGTGAACAGAGACCGCGAACCGACCTGCACGAAGCGTTCGGGCCGCGAGCCCGCGCTGTGGAACGTGGGGTTGAGGTCGGCCACGCGGTAGGGGGTGAGCGCCCGCGCGGGCGCGCCCCCGATGAGCGCGGCGAGCGCGAAGGAGCCGAGGACGGCGGCGAGGAGCGAGCGGCGGCGGCAAGTCATGGAGTCTCCTGTCGATTCCTAGAGGCGGGCTCAATCGGGCCGCAGCGCCCAAAGCTCCGGACCATGCACGAGGTCGTCCCAGGTGAAGAAAATCCGATCTCCGACGGACAACGCCGAGAACGACGAGAACGGGAAGGGGCGGCCCGGCACCTCGATCCGCACGGTCCCGGCGGGGGTACCGTCGCTTTCGTAGAAGCCGCCGCTCGTCGCGATTACGAGCCGGTTATCGAGGACGGCGAGCGTGCGCGTTTCGATCGTCCGATCCGCCGCATCCAGGGCGCGCAGGGTCCCCGCCGCCGTGCCGTCGGTCGACCAAAGCTCGCCGAACGAGTTTGCGAACCAGAGCCGGCCGGCGAAAGCGACCGGAGACACCCCTTGACCGAACGACACCGGGCCGACCACGCGGGTGCCCGCTGCCGTGCCGTCGCTGGTCCAAAGAGCGTCGCCGAGCCCGGTCGCCAAGCCGAAGACGAGCAGTTTTCCGCCCAGCGGAACCAGCGACCAGCGGCCCGAGCCGGCGCGGGAGAGATCGAGCGGGCCGATCGGCACGGTGCCTGAGACGGTGAGGTCGGTACGCCAGAGTGTCGCCGTGTCGCCTCCCGTTTCGGCGGCCACGAACCAGAACCGACCGCCGAACACCACGAGAGGGCTCTGCGCGATTTGGAGCGGCCCTTCGAGGAACGGATAGCTCTCGTCGATCGAGCGGGTGCCCGCCACGGTGCCGTCCGAGATCAGCAGCTCTTCGCCGCCCGCGGGCGAGAGCACCGGAGCGACCGCCTGGTTGCCCAGGGCGAGGAAAATCGGCAGACCGACGTCGGGCCGGAACGGATCGGGCGGCACGAGATCGGAAAGGCGCGTCGTGCCGCCGGGCGTGCCATCGGTCGCCCACAGCTCGGCGCCGTGGGAGTCGTCGATGCCGACGAAAAAGACGTGATCGCCCACGCGAGCCTGCCGGCCATCGGCGCGCACCCCATCGGGTAAGAGATGCGCGCTCCCAGCCGGCGTGCCGTCGCTGCCGACCAGGTCGTATTGGTTGAATCCCATACGCAGAAAGAGAACCAGGCGTCCCCCGGCCTCGCTCGCGGCCAAGTCTTGGTTGGTGGACCCGGGGCCAGGGACCAGATCGTCGGCCAATTGGGTCCCTTCCTCGGTGCCGTCGGAGACCCAGAGCTCGCTGCCGTGAACGCCGTCCTCGGCAAAGAAGAAGGCGCGTCCCCCCGCGGCGGCGAAGGATCGCGGGTTCGAACCGGTCCGATTGTCGAACTGAAGATCGGCGAGCCGCCGGGTCCCGGCGGGCGAGCCGTTCGAGATCCAAGGCTCGACGCCATGCTCGGCGTCGAAGCCCGCATAGACGATCGACGCGCCCGCAAGCGGCGCCGCGTCGAGGGTGTCGGAGAAGGACGAGGAAGTCGTGACACCGACCGCGAGCGTACCCGCCGCGGTGCCGTCGCTCGCGAAAAGACGGGCGTCCGAGCCGCCTTGGCCGACGAAGTAGACCCTGCCGCCGGACGCGAACCAGTGGGCCGGAACGCTGGAGCAAGAGCCGGGGCAAAGATCGCGCACCTGGTGGGTGCCGGCCGTGGTCAGATTGCTGGTCCAGACCTCTATGCCACGATCCGGGCTGAAACCGGCGAACCAGATCCGCCCGAGCGCCGAAACGCCGAGCTGAAAGACTCCACCGCAGGTGCCCGGGCAGATGTCCTTGATCCGCCGCGTGCCGGCGGTCGTGCCGTCGCTCGCCCACAGCTCGAGACCGCGGGCGTCGTCGCGGCCGACGAACGCGACTTTCGCGCCGAGCGCCCGCAGGTCGGTCGGGGATTCGCCGTCGACCGAGACGATCGTGCTCGTGCCGGCGAGGGTGCCGTCGGTCGCCCAAAGCTCTCGCCGGCTGCCGTCGACGTTGAAGAAGAAGGCGCGGCTGCCCGCGACGACGATCGGGGGTCGAAAACTGCTCCCGAAACCGGACAGGGCGGCGAACCGTCTCGTCCCCTCGGGCGTACCGTCGCTCCCCCAGATCTCCTGACCGGCGTAATAGACCAGACGATTGCCGACCGCCGTCAGGCGCGAGCCTCCGATCGAGGTGCCGATCCGCCGGGTGCCGTTCAAGCCGTCGGTGGAAAACAGCGCCCCCTCCACGTTGCCCAGGTCGGCGAAGAACCAGCCTTTGCCGCGAAACGCCACCAGCTCGCGGGGGTTCCTCGCGGTCATGCCGACCTTGCGGGTGCCTGCGGGGGTGCCGTCGGTGCGCCAGATCACGGTGCCGTTGCCGGTGCCGGCGTTGAGCGTCACCAGCGTGCGCGGCAGGCCGGCCGGCGCCACGGCCTCCATCGTCGAGAAGAAAAGATTCGGGAACCCGGCCAGCCGGATCGTCCCTGCGGGCGTGCCGATGGTGGCAAACAGCCCGCAGCTGGAATTGTCACAGGCGGTGACGAAAGCGCGGCCACCGGCCGCGACCGGACCCGTTCGGACGTGCAACGTCTCAGGCAGCAGGAGGGCCGGATCGCCGGCCGACCCCTGGGTCCCCCAGAGCGACACCCCCCCGCCGGCAATGAACACGACCCGCCCCGCCACCGAGGCGAAACGCGCGGGTTGCGAGTCGTCGCTCATGAACCGGGGGTCGATGTCGGCCACCATGTACGGAGTGACCGCGAACGACGGGGCGAGCGACAGCGCGGCGGCGAGCGGCAAGGCGACGCGGAGTTTCTTCATGGTCTTCACGGACACACCTCCGCCGGAAGGGTGTGAGCGCGTTACGGCCCACGCGAGTCAACTTTCCGGAATCATACCGCTCTCGCCCCACCATGCTACGACCGCAGAGCCCAGGGGCTCCGTTCCGGTCGTTGCGTCGTATCAGAGGAAAGCGGCTGTCAGATCGAAACCACCGCGAAGACCACAACCAGGATCATCCCCACGAGAAACGCGAGGACTTGGACCACGGCGGGCACCTTGATGCTCCTGTGGTAGACGCTCGGCGGTTTTGCGGCGTCTTTTTTCGAACCGAGCACCCCGGTCAAACCCATCAAGCAGAGTTGACCGAAGCCGATAGAAATCAGGAAGAGAATCCAGGCGACGATCGCCAAGCCTCTGGCGCCTCTTCCGGCGCTGCCCAGGTAATCTTTGGAAAAGGTGATCGTAAAGCCGAGAACCCCGCTCGCGAGAGTCATGAGTTGCTTGCTCGTATCGCGAGCATTTTCGAACGCCAGCTCGATGCGTCGATTCGGCTCCATCGCACTATTCTCCGAACGGCCAGGTTCTCTCGAAAAACTTGATGACTCGGCCGATGAAACTCTTACGCAGAACGAGTCGCCTGTCGGCCTCGCCAATCTCTGAAGCCGATTGCCGAATTCGCTCACTGAACTCCTGGATGCTGGCGCGAATCGAAGCGGCGTCGACTTTTTTCCCGGAGGCCAGCAGCGAATCGATGCGCTCGCGTATGAGGAAATGTAGGTCGCGTTGAGCGCTGTCCGCGATCCTCATCGAATCGGAATGTACGCTCCTCAGAATCTCCGTGACCAATCGGCGCTCGAGATCCTCGCGATTTTCCACCATCAGAGTGCCGTACAAAGGCAAGCTTCACCTCGAACTCAGTGTCGGGTTGACGCTACAACCGATAGATTTTGAGCAAGCCATCAATAGTATCCGGCAAGCCGAACCTGCTGTCAACGAGCCCTCCATGCCCCTCCACCCGTTATCGCGGGCTCGCCAGCCGCTCCGCCACCCGCCGGTACGCCTCGCGGAACGGAATCCCTTCCTCCATCACCAGCCGGTAGGCGTTTTCCGCCGCGGACAGCTCGGGGTCGAGACGGATCTTCTCCGGGTGGAAGCGGACACCGGGCAGAGCGTGGACGAGAATCGCGGTGGTTTCCAGCGCGAGATCGATACCGCGGAAAAGCGGGCCTTTGAGCAGCTGGAGATCGCGGTGGTAGCCGGAAGGGAGTTTGGCCGGGATCGCGAGCGCTTCGAGCAGGCCCGCATGCCCGGCGGCGGTGCGGGCGCGGATCAGCTCGAAGACGTCCGGGTTGCGCTTCTGCGGCATGATCGAGGAGCCGGTCGTCATCTCGGACGGCAAGCTCACGAAGCCCAGCTCCTTCATCGAGAAGAGGACGAGATCGGCGGCGAGCCGGCCGCAATCCTGGAGCAGCAGGGCGATTTCGAACAGCACCTGCGCCTCGGCCTTGCCGCGCGACAGCTGGACCGCGGTGGCGGGCTGGTGGATCTCGCGGAAGCCGAGTTTCACGCGGGTCGCTTCGCGGTCGATCGGCAGAATCGCGGGCACGCCGTAGCCGGCGGCCGATCCGAGCGGGTTTTTCTCGATCCGCCTTAGCGTCGCTTCGAATCCATCCGCGTCGTCCCGCAGCTCGCTCGCGAAGCCGCCGGCCCAGAGGACCACCGTGCTCGGCATCGCGGGCTGCATGTGGGTGTAGCCGGGGAGCGGCACTTGCGAGTGGCGCGCGGCGAGATCGTCGAGCATGGAGCCGACCGCCCGGGCGCCTTCCGCGAGTTCCGCCACCGCTTCGCGCAGGTAGAGGCGGAGGGCGGCGAGCACCTGGTCGTTGCGCGACCGGCCGAGGTGGATGCGCGCTCCCGCCGGTCCGATCCGCTCGGTGAGCCGCCGTTCGAGCGCGGTATGGCAATCCTCGTCCGCCAGCTCGATCTTCCACGCCCCCGCGGCGTGCTCGGCACCCAGCGCTCTGAGCCCGCCGCGGATCGCGACGAGATCGTCCTCCGCGAGCAGCTTCTGCTCGGCAAGCATCTCGGCGTGCGCGATCGAGGCGCGGATGTCGTAGGCGACCAGCCGCTCGTCGAGCGCGTGGTCCTCCCCTGCCGTGTAGTGGAGCACGCGCTGGTCTAGCGTCACTCCCTTGTCCCAAAGCCGGGTCATAGAGCTTCTTCCTGGGCGCGCCAGGCTCCAGCCTGGCGTTTTTGGGTTCGGCTCACCGAAACTCTTCCTTGCGGCGAAAAACGCCAGGCTGGAGCCTGGCGCGCCCAGGAACAGCTCACGCGAGCGCCTCGATCAGTGAGAGATAGAACCTCGCCCCCGCGAGCACTTCGCTCTCTTCGACGTATTCGTCCGCGCGGTGAGAGCGCTCCGAGCGGCCGGGGCCGCATTTGATCGCCGGGGCGTCGATCAGCGCCCAGTCCGAGAGCGTGGGCGACCCGTATAACCGGACGACCGGGCGGACCGCGAGGGCGGCGGACAGCAGCGGCGAGTCTTCCGGCGTCGCGCGCGGCCGGAGGCGATTGGAGAGCACCCGCACTTCCGCGCCGACCGCGCCGCCGATCGCGAGGGCGATCTCCTCCGGCGAGATCGCGGGCGTGGTCCGCACATCGAGCAGCGCGGTCGCCTCGGCGGGGAGGACGTTCCTGGCGGTTCCGGCGCGCAGCTGCGTTGGCTCGACCGTCACCGACCCGAGCGCCGAATCGTGCGGAAATTCGAGCGCCTCGAGCGCCAGCAGGTCGCGCGCCAGCTCGCGCGCGGCGTTTCGAGCGCCGAGCGAGCAGGCGTGGGCCGCGTGGCAGGCGTCGCCGCGGGCGACCAGCTCCAACACCATCAGCCCTTTTTGGGCCGTCGCCACGTCGAGCCCCGTCGGCTCGCCGACGATCGCCCCCGCGAGGTGCCGGCCGCGCTCTTCGAGCACGCCGAGCACGCGCTCGGTTCCCAGCCCCTTCGTCTCCTCCTGCTCGACCAGCGCGAGCGCGAGCGCGAAGGGAAGCGGCCGGTCGAGGCAGGCGATGAAGGCCGCCGACATCGCGGCGACCGAAGCCTTCGCGTCGTTCGAACCGAGACCGTAGACGCGTCCCTCCTCGACCGTCGCGGCATACGGATCGCGCGACCAACCGGGAGCGGGCGGCACGGTGTCGAGATGGGTGTCGAGCAGAATAATCGGCGCCATCGGCGCGTCCGGGCTCTCGGCCTCATGGATCGCAAGCAGCGTGTTGCCGAAGCGCTCGACCTTGGCGCCACGCGCCGCGAGCCAGTCGTCCATGCGCTCGGCAAGCAGCCCCTCATTGCCGGAGACCGAAGGGGTCGAGACCGCGAGCCGGTGGAGCGCGAGGATCTCGTGCGGTGTGGGGAGCGCGTTCACGTTTCCGCTCAACCCGCCGCCGCGAGCTCGGCCGGGGAGAGGGCGTGGATGTCGGCGACCACCAGCGTGCCGCTCCCCTCGTTGGTGAACACCTCGCGCAGCAGCGCGTCCGGCGCGGTCTGCGAGATGACGTGGACCCGGCGCACCCCTTGGACCAGCGCCTGCTCGATCGCCGCCGCCTTCGGCCGCATGCCGGCGCCGAGCGCACCTTTGCGGTTCAGCTCCGCGAGCCCCGCGAGGTCGGTGTAGGAGATCCGCGAGCCCGCGTCCTCCTCGCGTTCGAGGATGCCGGCCGCCCCCGTGAGCACGATCAGCTTCTCGGCCGAAAGGGCGACCGCAAGCCGGGCGGCTACGGTGTCGGCGTTCACGTTCAACAGGCCGCCCGCCTCGTCGGCCGAGATCGGGCTCACGACCGGCACCAATCCCGCATCGAGCTGCGCCACGACCACTTTCGGATCGACGCGCACGATGTCGCCCACCAGGCCGTAATCGACGGTCTCGCCGTCCACCTCGACCGGCGGACGGCGGCGCGCGACGATCAGCCCCGCGTCCACTCCCGAAAGGCCGACGGCGGGAACGCCCACCCGGCGGCAAAGGGCGAGAATCTGCGTG
Organism: Thermoanaerobaculia bacterium; assembly: GCA_035995205.1. Lineage (GTDB taxonomy): Bacteria > Acidobacteriota > Thermoanaerobaculia > Multivoradales > UBA5704 > DASYKS01. The sequence continues at coordinate 64,649 of DASYKS010000014.1, read as the reverse complement.
TTGACCGCGCCGTTGAGCACGAGAGTCGCGGCATCGAGAGAGATCGGATCGGTCACCCGGCGACCGGCCTTGAACTCGACCGTCGCCCCCAGCGTCGCGGCGAGCGCCGAAGCCTGCGGCCCGCCGCCGTGGACCAGGACCACCCGCACGCCGAGCCGGTGGAGGATCTCCACCTGTTCGAGCAGCGCGATCGCGGTCCGCTCGTCGGCGAACGCGCCGCCGCCCGCTTTGATCACGAAAGTCTTGCCCTGGTAGAGGCGGATATAAGGAATCGCGAGCTTCAAGCCCGCGACCTCGACGTTCGAATCGTGGTGGTGATTCATGGCGCTCCCCTTCCTGACGAAAAATCGCTGCCAGCCAACATTCGATGCAGCACCGCCATCTGCGCCCACATCCGGTTGTGGGCCTGGGGCAGGACGGCGCTCCGCGGTCCGTCCAGCACCTCGTCGGCGACCACGACGTTGCGGCGCACCGGCAGGCAGTGGAAAAACCGGGCGCCCGGCGCCGCGTGGCGGAACCACGTTTCGTCCACTGTCCAATCGGCGTAACGCGCGCGCAGCTCGGTCTCCATCTCGGCGTCCCCGTAGTGCTTGGCGGAGGCCCATGACTTGGCGTAGATCACGTGCGCCCCTTCCAAGCCTGCCTCGCGATCCGCGGTCTCGTTGATACGTCCTCCCGAAAGCGCGGCGGCGGCGCGGGCGCGCGCCATCAGCGGCTCGGGCAGCGCGTACTCTTCGGGGCGAAGGACGGTCACGTCCATGCCGCGCGCCGCGGCCATCTGCACCACGGTGGCGGGCACCGCGAGCGGCAACGCCTTCGGATGCCGCGCCCAGGAGAGCACGAGCTTGCCCCCCGCCGGAATCCCCAGGTCGTCGAGCGTCTTCCAATCGCCGAGCGCCTGGCACGGGTGGTCGATCGCGGACTCCAGGTTGATCAGAGGCACGGGATACGACGCGTCGAGCGTCGCCGCCATCGCGGCAAACGTCGCGTCGGAAAGGTCGGCTTCGAGATCCGTGCCGCCCGCGAACGACCGAATGCCGAGCGCGTGGGCATAACCGGCGAGCACCGGGATCGCCTCGCGCACGTGCTCGGCCGCCGAGCCGTCCATCATGACCCCGGAGCGGGTCTCCAACTGCCAGCTCCCCTGGCCGGGCGAGATCACGAAGCACGAGCCGCCGAGCCGCGCCATGCCAGCCTGGAAGCTCGACAGCGTCCGGAGCGACGGGTTGAAGAACAGCAGCCCGAGAACCTTGCCCGGCAAAGTGCGCGCGAGCGCCGCCGGGTCGGGATGCTTCTCCAACCAACCGGCGAGCGCCACCAGATCGCCGATCTCCTCGCGCGAGTGCTCGCTGAGCGAGACGAAGCGCTTCATGCGGACCCCTCCGGCAACTCTCGGAGCGCCGCGACCAGCGCATCCACGTGGGCGTCTTCGAGCACCAGCGGCGGCAGCAGGCGCAGCACCCGCGGGTCGGCGCTGGTGCCTGTGAGAAGGCCGCGATCGAGCAAGTCGGCCTGAACCTCTTTCGCCGGCCGGGCGCAGCGCAGGCCAAGAAGGAAGCCCGCTCCCTGCACTCCGGTGACCACTCCCCCCACGCATTCGGCCTGGAGCCGCGCGGAGAGTCGGCGCACCCGGGCGAGCAGATCCTCCTCAACGATTGCGGCGATCGTCGCCTCGATCAAAGCGCAGGCGAGCGGCCCGCCGCCGAACGTGGTGCCGAGATCGCCTTTCTTCAAGCCCGCAGCCGCCGCATCCGAAGCGAGCACGGCGGCAGCCGGAAAGCCTCCCGCCAGGCCCTTCGCGGTGGTCAGTAGATCGGGCGTCACGCCATGAAGCTGCGCCGCGAACGGCTGCCCGGTGCGTCCCATGCCGCATTGGACCTCGTCGAAGATCAAGATCGCGCCTTCCTTTTGGGTTAACTCGCGCGCCGCGGCGAGATAGGCCGCGCCGAGATCGACCGCGCCGGCCATCCCCTGCACCGGTTCGAGGATCAACGCCGCGACGCCGGAGTCCACCTCGCCGCGTGGCGTGAGCGCGCGTTCGAGCGCGTCGAGATCACCTACAGGAACGAATTCGACCTCGAACGGGTTCGACGGGAAACCGGCCCATTTCTCCGAGCCCCAAGTGACCGCCGCCGCCGCCGCGGTGCGGCCGTGGAAGCTCCCTTCCAGGGCGACCACCCGGCCGCGGCCGGTCTGGCGGATCGCGAGGCGCAACGCGTTCTCGTTCGCCTCGGCGCCGCTGTTGACCAGGAACGCCCGGGTCAATCCCGCGGGGGCAAACGAGACCAGGGCGTGCGCCGCGCGGGCGCGGATTTCGAGCGGCACCAGATTGCTCTGGAAGAACATCGTCTCGGCTTGGGCGGCAAGCGCTTCGAGCAGCCGGGGATGGCCGTAGCCGAGGAGAGCCACCGCATGGCCACCGTAGAAATCGAGCAGCTCGTGGCCGTCGCGCGTCCACAGCACAACCCCCGCCCCGCGCACCGGCTCGATCGGCAGCTGGGCGTAGACCGGCAGCAACCAGCGGGCTTCTTCCGCCGCGGCATTGACCGAGGAAACGATCTCCGTCGGTGCCGCCAAAACCTCCGCCATTTCTCTCCCCTTTGCTCTCACCGTTTCTCCCGCTCCGAGGGCGGCCACGCAAGGCCGCCCCTACGCCCGGCGCTGAAAGATCGATCCTGTAGGGGCAGGCCCATGTGCCTGCCCTGGGTCCCGCAACACCCTCTAAATCCAGCCCAACCCCGGCTGCGCCAAACCCGCGACCTCGGGCAGATCGAGCAGACGGTTCATCCACTGGACCGCGCCGCCGGCCGCCCCCTTCACCAGGTTGTCGATCGTCGAGAACGCGACCAAATCCTCACCGCGCAGCGCGAACGAGAGAAGCGCCCGGTTGGTGCCGACGACGTCCTGCAACCGCGGCGGTTTGCCCCCCGCGGCGGCGACTTTGATGAACGGCGAGCCGGTGTAGAAACTCGCGACCCCCGCCACCACCTCCTCCAGATCGGCCGGCCGCGCCAGGCGGGCGTGGATCGTGGCGTAGATGCCGCGGGCGTACGGTCCGGATTGCGGCACGAAAGCGATTTCGACCGGCTGGCCCGCGGCGGTGCCCGCATGCAGCCGCATCTCGGGCTCGTGTCGGTGGCCGAGGGGGTTGTAGGCGAACAGATTGCTCCGCCGTTCCGGGTGGTGGGTGGTGGCGGTGGGAGTTCGCCCGGCGCCCGTACTTCCGGTGACCGCGACTACGGTGAAGCGCGGCTCGATCAGCCCGAGCTTCAAGAGCGGCACCGCGGCGAGCAAAACCGACGTGGTGAAACACCCGGGATGGGCGACCCGTCCGAGCGGCGCCGCGGCCAGGTGCTCCGGCACGGCGGAGACGAACTCCGCGAGCCGCCCCGGCGCGCCGTGCGGATGGCCGTAGACCTGCTCGTACCGCCCGGCGTCGGGAAAACGAAAGTCCGCCGAGAGGTCGACCAGGCGGACCCGCGCGCCCGCGTGCTCGGCGTTTTCGAGCAGCGAATCGACCCGCTTCGCCGAGGCGCCGTGCGGCGCGGCCGAAAACACCGCGACCGTTTGGTTCTCGGCGAACAGCCGCGGCAGCGAATCGACCCCGAGGAACTTGAGATCGGGGTACGCCCCTTCGAGATGCGGAAACGCCTCTTCGACGCGGGTGCCCGGTTTGCTCTCGGAGATCACCGCCAGGTCGCGCAGGAACGGATGGACCGCGAGTAGGCGGAGCAGCTCCCCCGCGATGTAACCCGAGCCGCCGATCACTACGGTACGGGCCGTGTGGTTCCCCAAGGTCGACGTGATCAACTCGCAAGCTCCCCTCCCGCGAGGCGCGCGGGGTCGTACGGCATCAGGCGCGAGCGCACCAGCTTCGCCAGGCGCTCTCCTTCGGTGCGGGCGTTGATCGCCGGCACGCCGACCGTTTCTTCGATGATCCGGGTGCCGACCAGGTTGTCGGTCGCCGGTCCGGTCACCGCCAACGGCTCGACGCCGAACCGCTCGCGCAGCAGGCGCACGCCCCCCCAGGCGGCGACGGGGTCGTTCGCCGCCAGGATCACCGCGGTGAACGCTTTCTTCACCTCCTCGTCGTCGAGGATCGCGTCGACCCCGTAGGCGCCGAGCAGGCCGTCGCCCAGCTCGACCATGATCGCCTCGGGCTTGCCCGCCGCGAGTTGGGTGAGCAGCGTCCGGGTGACCGCGGCGGCGTTCGCGGACGAAGTGGAGACGACGCCTAAGTCGGTGAAGATGCCGGTCGTCCGGGCGCCCGCGTCCTCCATCGCCAGGATGTCGCGGCGGAGCGAGACGCCGGTCGCCTTGAACCCGTCGACCGTGTATCCCGCGTGGGTCAGGTGGCGGATCAGCGTACAGGCCGCGGCGGTCTTGCCGCTGTTCATGCACGAACCGACGAGAGCGATGACCGGCACGTCGCTCACTTCGAGCGGCGGCGAAAGGTCGAGCGGCCGTTCGCCGATCCGCGCCGGAACGCCCACCCGCTCGCCCAGGAACGGGAACGAGAGCACGGCGCCGATCACTTCCGTATCGAACGGCGGCCCGAGGTCCGGATTGATCGAATCGCAGATTCCGAGCACGCCGCCGATGTTGAGCAGCTGAATCCGGTCGCCCGGAACCAGGTGGTCGGGCAGGTGGCCGGAATATCCGAACAGCGCCTGCCGGTGGCCGAGCGCGCCGGCCACCACGTCGCCCTTTTTCACCAGAGCCATCCGCCCGCTCGGCAGCTCCATCTGGTTGTAGGTCGTCTTGTCGGTGAGCACGCGCACGGCGACCACGATCCCCTCCCGGCAGGGAATCTCCGCGCTGGTGAGCACCTCGCGCTTCAAGCGGCAGGTCTTGGTCACCGAAGCGATCTTGTCGAGAATCACGGCTTTCACTGGATCTCCTCCGAACCGGCCCGCCGATGGAGCATCCCGGGCAACGCCGCCAGGCGCGACAGACCCCGCGCATCCTCCGCGGTCCACTCCCCCGCCGCCTCGCCGTAGACGCCGCGGGTGGCGGCGAGCAGCGAATAGGGCGACACGACCCCTTCGACGAACAGGTTGCCCGGCCGGAAACGGAGCCGGACCTCGCCCGTCACCCGCTCCTGGGAGGAGAGCAACAGCGCCTCGATGTCGCGGCAGACCGGATCGAGATGCTGCCCTTCGTGAACCAGGTCGCCGTAGGTCGACGCAACGCTCTCTTTCACCCGTTGCTGCCGTCCGGTGAGCGTGAGTTTCTCCAGCTCCCGGTGCGCCACAAGCAACACCTCTGCGGCAGGCGCTTCGAACGCCACGCGCCCCTTGGTGCCGAGGATCGTGTCGCCGAGGTGGATACCCCGGCCGATTGCATACGGCGCGGCCTCGCGCTCGATCCGCTCGATCAGCTCGACAGGGCCGAGCGTCTCGCCGTCCCAGGAGGTCGGAATGCCACGGACGAAGCCGAGGCGGTGAAGGGAGTCCGGGCGCGGATTGTCGAATGCGCCGTGCGATAGCACCCAAGCTTCCTCCGGAATCGTCCCTTCGCTTCCCAGTGTCTCCCGGCCGCCGATCGTCGTGCCCCAAAGCCCCCGGTTGATCGAGTAGGCGGCGCCGAACGGCGGGATCGGCAGATCCTTCGCCTGAAGGTAAGCGACCTGCGAAGCGCGCGGCCGGGGATGGTCGCGCACCGGAGCGAGGATTTCGAGATCCGGCGCGAGCGTCCGCAGCGCCACCTCGAACCGGACCTGGTCGTTGCCGGCCGCGGTGCAACCGTGCGCCACCGTGCGCGATCCCAGCTCGGCCGCGGCGTGTGCCACCGCTTGCGCTTGGATCGACCGCTCGGCCCCCACGCAGAGCGGATAGACCTGGCCGCGGCGGACGTTGCCGAGAATCAGGAACCGGAGCACCCGATCGAAGAATTCGGCCCGCGCCTCGATCCGATGGTGCGCCACGGCCCCAAGCGCGCGCGACCGTTCCGCCAGCTCGTCGGCCGCCGCGGAATCCAGCCCGCCGGTGTCGACGGTGACCGTGACCACCGGCCGGCGATAGGTCTCGGCGAGCCAGGGGATGCAGTAGGACGTGTCGAGCCCGCCGGAAAACGCGAGGACGATCGGCTCGCCTTGTGTCGAATCGAGATCAGGCATGATCTTCCCCTCCCCGCAAGAGGTCCAGATGACGAAGGAACCGCTGTTGATCCCGCGCGTTGGCGGTGGCGACGAAAATCGTGTCGTCGCCCGCCAACGTCCCCACCACTTCCGGCCAGCCGGCCCGGTCGATCGCGATCGCCACCGTCTGCGCCGTGCCGACCGCGGTTTCAAGCACGATCAGGTTCGGACCCGCCGTCCGAGCACCATGGACGAACCCGCCGATCGGCCCGAAATCCGCTCCCGTGGGAGTCTCCGCGGTCGGGGCGATGTAGTGCCCGGCGACCTTGGCGACCCCCAAAAACCGCAGATCGCGGCTGACGCTCGACTGCGTCGCCTCGATCCCATGCTCGGCGAGCAGGTCGACCAGCTCCAGCTGGTTCGCGATCCGGCGCGCGCGGAGCACGTCCAGGATCACGCGGCGTCGGTCGCGGTGCAGGTCGTCTTCAGGGCTCATGGTCGGAACTCCGCGGGATGCGCGCACAGGCTTGCGCGCAAAAAGAATGCGGCGGATACTGCATGAGGCTGCATGAATAGTCAAGAGGTCAACCGGCCGGGGGCAGGGCTCTCGTCAAGGTTCTCAGCCGCGTCAGCCCTCACCCCCAGCCCCTCTCCCAAAGGGAGAGAGGAGCAAAGTGAGATTGATTTTGTTGTTCTCCCCTCTCCCGTTTCGGGAGAGGGATCGGGGGTGAGGGCTGGTGCGGCAAGTCGCCGAGGGCCTTGCGACCGGAGGCCATCGGCCTGGGTTTGGAGGCGCCGCGCTGCCTACACCACCTCGACGACGTGGTAGGTCTTCTTGCCGCGACGCAAGAAGGCGTAGCGCCCGCCCAGGAGGTCTGCGGCCTCCAGAGGGCGGTCGCTTTCCTCAGTCCGCCCGTTCAGGCTGACCGCCCGGCTTTGGAGGGCGGTGCGCGCCTTCGCCCGGGAGGACTCCAAGCCCGTCTCCGCGACCAACGCGGTGAGGGTCGCCTCCCGTGTCCCGAGCTTGGCGCGTTCGAGCTTCGTGTGCGGCAGCTCCAGGAACGCATCGTCCAACTCCTGGGCGGAAAGCGACTGTAGATCGCCGCCCTCGAAAAGAACCTGGGACGCGCGCCGCGCGGCGGCGGCGGCCGCCTCGCCGTGGACCATCTTCGTCACTTCAAAGGCGAGAGCCCGCTGCGCCTCGCGCCGTTCCGGATGTTCCGCCGAGGATCTCTCGACCTCCGCGATCTCTTCCAGCGAGAGAAACGTGAAGAACCTCAGATGGCGGCCGACGTCGGAGTCTTCGGCATTCAACCAGAATTGATAGAACGAGTACGGCCTCGTCAGGACCGGATCGAGCCAGACGTTGCCCGACTCGGTCTTGCCGAACTTCGTGCCGTCGCTCTTGACGACCAGGGGAGCGGTCAGACCCCAAGCGGGCCGGTTGCGCACGCGCCGGATGAGATCCGTGCCGTCGAGGATGTTGCCCCATTGGTCGCTTCCGCCCAATTGGAGCTCGCACCCATGGCGATCGAGGAGCACGAGAAAATCGTAGGCCTGAAGCAGGCCGTAGCTGAACTCCGTGTAGCTGATCCCCTGTTCCCGGCCTTCGAGCCGCTGGCGGACGGAGTCGCGCGAGATCATCTGATTCACCGAAAAGAACTTGCCGACGTCCCGCAGGAAGTCCACGAGATTGAGGCCGCACAGCCAGTCGGCGTTGTTGATCAACAGAGCGCCGTTCGGGCCGGAGAAATCCAGGAAGCGTTCCAGCTGCGCCCGGATTCCCTGGAGGTTCTCGTCGAGTTGGGAAAGGGTCAGCATGCTGCGCTCGGTCGCCTTCCCGCTCGGATCGCCGATCAGCCCGGTTCCGCCGCCGACGATCGCGATCGGTCGATGGCCGGCGCGCTGCAAGCGAACGAGGTTCAGGATCTGAAGAAGGCTGCCGACGTGGAGGCTCGCAGCCGTCGGGTCGAAGCCGATGTACGCGGTGATCGGCCCCTGCGCCAAGCGCTGAGGCAGGCGCGGCCAAGCCTCCACCGAGGGGGCCGAAAACTGATGGACAAGGCCGCGTTCCTGCAGATCCGTCAAGAAGTCCACCGAGTCAGCTCCTTTCGGGTTCGGCGAGAAGCGCTTCCATCGCCGACCGATCCTTCTCATCAATGTAAGGGCTGAACATCGGCCCCGCGTCCGAATGATAAACCGACAGCCCGTTTCTGAGATCCAGGAGCAGGGCCTCAAGCACCTTATCGTCAGGGGCGGCCGAGGGATCCCCGCATGTGGGATTCAGCTTCACCTTCGTCGTCAAGACATCCAAGGCACCGGAGACGCCGCCTTCGCGGGCGGAGAGGTAGAGCAACGCGGCAAGGTACGGAAGGACCGCCTTCCCATGCTCGGCAGAAGCTTTCTTCGGATAGGCACGGGGCATGTTGGTGATCGCGCGGTAGGTCCGAGGCCTGAGCTTGGCCTCGAGGTGAGGGATGAGACGATGACTCTTCCAATCCTCCCCCGCCTCGCCGTCCTCGATCGCTCCCCCCTCGTCGATCGAGATGTCTACGATGATCGCCCCCGGCGCGGTTCGCTTCAACGCCTCCGTCGTCGTCACGCGCGGCGTTCGGCCGCCTGGGCCGGCGACCGCGAAGACGACACCCACGGCGGAATCGATGGCCTCCAGATAGGTCTCGCAGTCGAGCCCCGAGATACCCCGAACCTCGGCCGTCACACCGTCCTTGGCGATTCCCTGGCGAACCGCTTCCAAACGAGCGGGATCGTCCGCCAATTCCAGCACCACGAGAGGGCCGATTCCTTGCGCGTGGAGATTTTCGAGGCACGACCTGCCCGCGTTGCCCCCGCCGACGACCACCACCTTGCCGGAGAGATTCGAGCCGCCCAGGTGTTCGGCGGTCCACTCGGCGGCGATCTTCCCGGCGAACTTGGACATGCTGGCGCGAATGGGCGTTCGAAACCGGTCGGGAGCGCCGATCGTCGAGCCGTCAAAGATCGCAACGTCTCGCCGTAAGAGCAGACCGCCCAGACCGGAATCGACACGGGAATCGCCCCAGTGCGCGGCTCCGATGCGCAGGAAGGAGCCGCGCGGAAAACCGGCCTCGTAACGCGACGGCTCTTTCAAGGCATGCACGACGTCGGGCGGCCCGTGAGAAGGAATCTCCTCCGAAGTCAGGATCTCGGCGCCTGCTTGGACGTACTCCGCATCCGCATATCCGGCTCGGCTCCCGGCATCTTTCGCCACGAAAACGCGGAGCGTTCCACCAAATCCGCTGAAGAATGAGCGGAGCTGCGCGACATCATCCGGAGTAATCCCGACCCGAAATTCCTGCGCGTGAGGGAGCCCGATTTCTTCATCCGTACCGAGGAAGAGCTCGACCGTGGGTTTTCGCAGCGGTGAATGCTCACCGATCTCCCGAGCGAGTCGTTCGAGGAGGGTCTTGGGCGGTTCAGGCATTTCGTCGGCTCCGGTCATCTCTCCTCCGATAGCGTGCATTCGACTCAGAAACGCGATTCCGAGGGGGCCGAGGGACCACGTCGAGCAAAGAACACCACCCGCCCCGGAGGAGACTACTCGACTTCCAGGCTCCCCACGTTCTGGAACCAGAGGCAGCTTCACCCCGCGCTGGGCGCTTTGCCGGCGGAACGGCTCCTGTTCGGACAGCTTGAACACGGGATAGCGCTTGCCTGGCGAGGGCGAACCTTGACCGGAGCGGATAGAATCCCCGCAAACCATTGTCCGTCGCAATCCCGAAAGGCCGAGGGATGCCGCCGATCCTATTGCTGCACCTGTCCGACCTACATTTCGGTCCCCACAGCCGGTTCCAGGGCGAGAAGCCCGAACGGCTGGGCAAGAGCTTCCACCGAACGCTCGCCGCGGCGCAGAAACAGTTGGGCATCGAGCGGAAGGTGGACCTCGTGTTTGTCACGGGGGACATTGCGGAGGCGGGCAAGAAATCCGAGTTCGAGCGGGGGCGAGAGTTCCTCACCGGTCTCGCGGGAGCGATCGGTATCGAGCATCGCCGCTTCGCCTTCGTGCCCGGCAACCACGATGTGAACTGGGCGGCCTGCAAGGGGGCCGAAGCGGAGCTGGAGCAGAGGGAGCAGCTCAACGAAGAGAACCTCCGCCGTCGGCTGGACGAAGTGAAGCTCGGTTTCTACGAAGGATTTCTCCGAGCTTTCTATGGAACGGAGGAGCTTTCGGAGGTCGCCGAACCAATCGGCTTCGGGGCTCGCTTGTATTCGTTTCCTGATCTGCCTCTCGCGGTCGCCGCGCTCAACTCATGCGAGCGGGAATCGCACCGGAAAGCCGATCACGTCGGCGAGGTGGGCGAAGAGCAAGCGCAGCTCGCGCTGAACGTGCTCCGGCGTCCCGACCTCACAAGTTGGTTCAAGGTCGTAGCCGTCCACCACAACCCGGTGGTGACGACGCCGAACAACCTCGAACTATGGCGTGAGGAGCTGCTCAGGAAGGGAACGATTGACGCCGACCTTCTCGCCCGTTTCGAGAGCGACGCGATCGGCCTCGTGGGCCACAAGCGCCTCGAAAACCTCGTCGCCGATGGGCGGGCACACCTTGTCCTTCACGGGCACCACCATGCGAAGGACTTGAAGATCTGGCCCTGGCGATCCAACGGCCACGCCTGCCTACTCTCCGCCGGAAGCCTCTGGCTTCAGCAGGACAAGCTACCTCCCAACGAGCCTGCCTCGGCGCGCTTGATCTTGCTCGATCCCGCGGCTGAAAGGATCAACGTTTGGTCACTCGTCTTCACAGTCTGGGCTCGCACCGAGGGTGAGGTCGAGCCGGGGGCGTTTACTCTCGATCCCGCCGGCTCTACGGGGTTTCCTCAGCGGCTCGATCTGCCCGAGGGATACAAGCCTGTGTTGGAGGTTCCTGAGCAGAGGAAAAGGGCGGCGACACCGGTCGACACCGAGTTCCTCCGCGCCTTCCGCCAGCGTTTCGCCGAGCAGTACGCCCCCTGGGACCTGGGATCTCTCGGCGCGGTTCGCCCAGGCGGGATCCACGAGGCGAAAGAGGCGCGCCTCGATGAGATGTATCTAGAGCTGCGATTTGATCCGCGACTCGACCCCGAGAATACAGACCTGGGAAAGCCTCTCCGCGTGGAGGATCTGCTCAACCGGCACAAGCCTCTCGCTCTCACAGGAGCCGCCGGCGCCGGCAAGACGACCTGGGCGCGCTACACCTTCCGCCAACTCCTCAAGGACGAGCGTACGCTCCCCTTGATGCTCGTGCTCCGAGATGTCGCACGGAACTGGCAGCGATCGGAAGACGAGGGTGAACGCCGTTCGATCGATGCCGCGCTCGATGACTGGATCGGAGCGCAAATGGGAGGCGGTTGGAAAGGGCGTCTCGCGAAAGCACTCGAAGCTATGGCGGGACCTCGTCCAATTCTCCTGGTGGACGGATGGGACGAGCTTGGCCCACTCGGCGAGAAGTTCCGCGACAAGCTGATGGGATTCCTCCGCGCGAATCCGCGCGTTCTCGCCGTTGTGACCAGCCGGCCCTACGGAGAGCAGAAGCCGAGTCACGCCGACGGATTCGAAAAGCTTGAGGTGCAGCCGCTCTCGAACGCGGACATCGACGCGATGACGCGGAAGTTTTTCGCACAGTTCTCGGCAGATGAGGGAGCGACGCAGAAGGCCGACCTATTTCTGTCTGCCCTCGAACGCGCGACAGAAGCCCGCGCCCTCGCGCGGACTCCGCTTCTGCTGACCATGATGCTGCTTGTGGGCTATTCGCAGCCACTGCCAGACAAGCGGCACCAGCTGTATGCGACGTGCATCGATACGCTACTCCACGGACGCCCGAAGCAGAAGGAAGACGAAGGAGCAATCGCCGGGCGCAATACTTGGTGTCCAACGGGTCTGGACCAGCGCCGCCGGTGGGTCGCTGCTATCGCCTATCGCGCCCAGACTGAGGAGTACGAGCAGATCAAAAGCCAAACGTGGAGGGAGCGCGCTTCCATCGTGCGAACCTGGAAGGAACTCGCTAGCTTCTTACCCGACGAATGCCCAGCGGATTCGAGAGATGGCTTCCTCGCCTGGCTCGTCGAGGTTGCCGGACTGCTCGTTGAGAGGACGGACGGCACGCTGGCCTTCACCCACCTGAGCTTTCAGGAGTATCTGACCGCGCTCCATCTCGCGACCACTGCGGCGGATCACGACCAGCGGCTTGCCGCATTCCGAAGCCGGATCGACGAGGCCCACTGGTGGGAGACCCTGCGCCTGCTAGCGGCGCAGATCGACAGCGCAAACCCGGAATTCTTAGAGTTTGCGCTTCGCGCTCTCCTCGACGAGGAAGATGCCTCCGAGGGGACGCTTTCGTTCCTCGGCACGGTGCTAGCCGATGGGTTGGGCAGCGAATCGCTGTTCAGAGACTGGTCTCACCGATATCTCCAACTTCTCACCTCAAGTTGGCCGTACGAAGCCGACCTCTGCGCTCGCGCTTGGCTGGCAACCCGACAAGAGGAGAGGAAGGGTGCTCTCGCCCAAGATCTCGACCGCCTAGCGGCGAGCGCAAACTGGCTCGGCTGGCAGCGGTGCGGGATGTTCGGCGACGGATGGGCGCCCGTTTCGGCGACGGTCAGCCGCGCGACGACTCGCGGGATCGTGAGTTCGCTCCTGACCTCGGGAGTAGACTCCCGAGAGGCCGTCGCAGCCGGGCGGATCCTCGTTGGCTCCCACCCTGTCTGGCCGGCCGATCATGACCTCGGCGCTCTCCATCTCTGGCCAGGCCATCGCCGGCACGCTGGACTCAGGCTTCAGTCGGCCGCCGCGACCGGTGCCCCGCGCGAAACACTGATCGCACTCGCGCGAAACGTTCTCATTCCGCCAGTCGAGGACGAGGAGGTTCGCGCCTTGGCTCGCGATTGGGCTCAGGTTGGCAGTTGGACTGGCAATTGGGCCGGCGATTGGACTCGAGACTTGGCTCGCGATTGGACTTCCGACTGGGGGCGCGACCTGGCCCGCGGCTTAGCTGGGGACTGGTCTCGCTATTTAGCTCGCAACTGGGCGCGCTATTTGGCTGGCGACATTCCCGATTGGGGTGACGCCTTGACTCGCAACTTGACTCGCGAGTTGACTCGCGACTGGGCTCTCTATCGAGCACGCAAGGGGGCTCGCGAATGGGCGCGTAATCTGGCTCTTGGCTGGGTGGGCGAATGGGAGCGCAACCTGGCTTTCGACTGGGCGCACGAATGGGCCAAACGACTTGATCTCGATTCACACTCCGTGTGGTTCGAGATCTTTGCGCTAACCGAGTTCCACTCCCACGGCCGCGCCCTTGCTCGCGGGTTCTTCGCGCCACTCGATGCGTGGGAGGCCCCCTTGCAGTGCCTCCTTTCCAGAGCCTGCCGCATCTCGATCGACCTAAGGTACGAGGCGAAGTTCGAACTCACGCAGAACCCAAAGGGCCTAGACCCCCTCTGGCCCGCGCTCGCCCGGCACCTCGCACGAATGAGCGCACCCGAAGACAAGGCGCTCCTGGAAGCCCTCGCCCGAGGCGATGAGAAACGCCCTGAGCCCCTCTCCTGGGGCCTTCTGTTCATCGTTCGCGGCGACGTGATGCTCGACGACGGATCGGTCGTCACGCTCGACGAGCTGTCCGACGAGGCGGGCGTGCCGCGGCTTCCGTTTCTCGAACAGATGGAGCCGGAGTTGGAGGTGGATTGGGACGCTGAGGAAAAGGCGTAGGAGCACAATAGCCTTCCCAGGCCGTTGGCCTGGGTCCACATATGGCACATGGCCCGGTCCCGAGGCCCACACGTTCTGGGTACAATGGCCGCCTGGGGTCCGCTCTAACCGCCTGGCTCCACGCGCGGTCCCACACGATTGCCGGGATCGGTGTAACCTTCCGAAAAAGCTTCGCCTCAGACCGCCGGGTTCAGGCTCGCCTTTCCGGCCGAGACTCGATGATCGAATGGTGTGAAACCCTTCGCCCGTGAAGCCCTGCCGCGCGGTCGGGGCCTGGTGGAATTCAGGTTTGCAGAGGTGCATCCAGATTTTGCACGTGTGCGCCGGGATTTTGCACTTGTGCACAGCCGGATTGCATAGGTGCGCTGGAGTTTTGCAGTTGTGCACAGCGCCAGCGCACAGGGGCGCCGCGATTTTGCACTTGTGCGCCCGAATTTTGCACTTGTGCACCGGCGGATTGCACAGGAGCGCTGGAACTTTGCAGTTGTGCAATTCGACAGTGCACAGGTGCGCTGGGATTTTGCAGTTGTTTTCCCGAGTTTTGCAGTTGTGCAATCCACCAGCGCACAACTGCACAGCCGCTGTGCACCACTGCAAAGTTGGAGCGCTCAAAAACTCGGACGCTCCGGTGGCCATCACGAGCTCGGGGGAGCGGAGTCCGGGAGCGCCGTACCGAAACCGGGAGCCGCTGCACCGATCCTTGCTCTTGGAGCACCCGGTTGGCGCCGTGCGGAACGTGATCTCACGTTCCGAGCGGGGACGCGGAAGCTATAACAACCCTTCGCCGGAGGGAATGCAGGCCGCCCGCCCACCCAGATCCCTCGCTCTCGCTCGGGATGACGGCGGGAGAGGGCTTTGGGGATCTACTCGACTTCCAAGCTCCCCACGTTCTGAAACCCGCGCGGCAGCTTCGCTCCGCGCTGGGCTCGCTTGCCGGCGAACGGCTCCTGCTCGGACGGCTTGAGCGCGAGATACCGCTTGCCGGCGTGGACCTTCAGGTGCCCGCTCGGCGGCACCACGGCGAGCGCCACGATCGATTCTTTCTCTTTGGCCGAGAGGTTCAGAATCTTCACGCCCTTGCCGCGGGCCAGCTCGGGCATTTCGGCGAGCGGGAAGAGCAGCAGCCGTCCGCCGTCGGTCGCGGCGGCGAGGCGGCTTGCTTCGAGGTTAGTCACCTTGACCGGCGGCAGCACCTTCGCTCCGGGCGTGACATTCAAGACCGCTTTGCCCGCGCGGTTGCGGCTTGACAGCTCGCCGAGGCGGACCAGGAAGCCATAACCGGTCGAGGTAGCGACGAGGTAGAGATCATCGTCCGCGCCCATCAGCAGGGCGACGAAGTGGGCGCCGTCGGGCGGTTGGAGCTGCGAGGAGAGCGGTTCGCCGTGGCCGCGCGCCGAGGGGAGCAGGTGGGCGGGAAGCGCATAGGAGCGGCCGGTCGAATCGAGGAACAGCGCCTGCTGGTTGCTCCGGCCGGTCGCCGCCTGAAGGAACGCGTCGCCCGATTTGTAGGGCAGCGCCGCGGCGTCCACCTCGTGCCCTTTGCCGGCGCGGACCCAGCCTTTCTCGGAGAGGATCACCGTTACCGCTTCGGAAGGGACCAACTCGGTCTCGGCCATCGCCCGCGCCGCGTCGCGCTCGACCATCGGCGAGCGGCGCGCATCTCCGAATTGCGCGACGTCGCGCTCCAGCTCGTCGCGCACTTTCTTCCTCAGCCGCGCTTCGGACGACAGGGTTTTTTCGAGATCGGCGCGCTCTTTTTCGAGGTCCGCCCGCTCGCCGCGGATCTTCATCTCCTCGAGCTTCGCGAGATGGCGCAGCTTGGTGTCGAGGATCGCCTCGGCTTGAGCGTCGGAGAGGCCGAAGCGTTCAATAAGCCGCGGCTTCGGCTCGTCCTCGGTGCGGATGATCCGGATCACCTCGTCGAGATTCAGGAAAGCGATCAGGAACCCTTCGAGCAGATGGAGCCGCGTGAGCACCTGGTCGTAGCGGTAGCGCAGGCGGCGCCGCACGGTCTCGATGCGGAACTCCAACCACTCGGAGAGAATCGAGCGCAGGTCGTACTGACGCGGCCGGCCGTCGAGCCCGATCATGGTCAGGTTGACCCGATAGGTCCGTTCGAGCTCTGTCGTCGCGAACAGGTGCGCCATTAGCCCTTCGACGTCCACCCGGTTCGAGCGCGGCGTGATCACCAGCCGGGTCGGGTTCTCGTGATCGGATTCGTCGCGCAGGTCTTCGACCATCGGCAGCTTCTTGGCCTGCATCTGCGCCGCGATCTGAGTGAGCACCTTGCTTCCCGAGACCTGGTACGGGAGAGCGGTGACGATCACGTCGCTCCCCTCCATCTCCCACGCCGCGCGCAGGCGGACCGAGCCCGCTCCCGTCTCGTAGATCTTCTGCAGCTCCGCGCGCGGCGAGATGATCTCCGCCTCGGTTGGAAAGTCGGGACCGGCGATGTGCTGGCAGAGATCTTCGACGGTCGCCTTCGGATGATCGAGCAGATGGATCGCCGCGGCCACCACTTCGCGCGCGTTGTGCGGCGGGATGTCGGTCGCCATGCCGACCGCGATGCCCGAGGCGCCGTTCAGGAGAACATGCGGCAGGCGGGCGGGTAGCAGCTTCGGCTCTTCGAGCGTGCCGTCGAAATTCGCCCCCCACGCGACCGTCCCCTCGCCCAGCTCGGAGAGCAACACCTGCGCGAAGCGGGTGAGGCGCGCCTCGGTGTATCGCATCGCGGCGAACGATTTCGGATCGTCCTGCGAGCCCCAGTTGCCCTGTCCGTCGACCAGCGGATAACGTAGCGAAAACGGCTGCGCCATCAACACCATCGCCTCGTAGCAAGCCGAGTCGCCGTGCGGATGGTATTTGCCGAGCACGTCGCCCACCGTACGCGCCGATTTCTTGTGCTTCGAAACGGCGGAAAGCCCCAGCTCGGACATCGCATAGATGATCCGCCGCTGCACCGGTTTGAGCCCATCCGTCAGGTGCGGCAGAGCGCGATCCAAGATCACGTACATCGAATAATCGAGGTACGCCTTCTCGGTGAACTCCCCGAGCCGCATCTTCTCGATGTCGACCTCGCCGAACGGCAACAGCGGCGGGCGCGGAGTGGAGGTGCGGGTTGATTTGGCCATAGTTACGAAAGAGGAATGCCTGCGAGAAGTTCCCCGGGAACGCCGAGCACCAGCTCGGCATCGGAGCGGCCGAGATCGCCCAAGCAGGCAAGCCGCTTGACGGCACCAATTAGGAGATCAGCTCTTTTTGTCATCGCCATAAAGGTAATCATCATGCCGCTCGGAGAGATCCGCAGGCGTGGAACCATGGTAAACCTCATGGTCCTTGAAAAAAGGATTCTCACCGGGCGGAAGGAGCGCGCTCTTCTTTCGCTCTGCGAGAAGTTCCTCGACGAACTTCCGCATCTCTTCGGCGTCGAACACTTTCTCTGGGTTGCCAACTGATTCGCTCATCGTCCTAGCACCTCACACCTCCGCCAGGTTCCCTTTGCGCGTCAGCCACTCGCGCCTGTCCGCGGAACGCCCTTTGGCGAGCAGTAGATCCATCAGTTTTTCAACGTCGTCATCGACCGGGATGTTGAGCTGGACCAGGCGCCGAGTGTCGGGGGCCATGGTGGTCTCGCGCAGCTGGAGCGGGTTCATCTCGCCCAGCCCCTTGAAGCGCTGGACGTTCGGCTTGCCTCGCTTGCCTTCGGCGGCGAGGCGGTCGAGGATGCCTTTCTTCTCTTGCTCGTCGAGCGCGTAGTGGACTTCTTTTCCGACGTCGATGCGGAACAGCGGAGGCATCGCGACGTAGACCCGGCCGTCGTCGACCAGGGCGCGGAAGTGTTTGACGAAGAGAGCGCAGAGAAGCGTTGCGATGTGCGCGCCGTCGGAATCCGCGTCGGCGAGGATGCAGATCTTCCCGTAGCGCAGGCCCTCGATCTTGCCGCTGCCCGGATCGACGCCCAACGCAACCGCGATGTCATGGACCTCCTGGCTTCCTAGCACCTCGCCCGAATCCACCTCCCAGGTGTTCAGGATCTTTCCCCGGAGCGGCAGGATCGCCTGGAACTCGCGGCTGCGCGCCTGCTTGGCCGAACCGCCGGCCGAATCGCCCTCGACCAGGAACAGCTCGGTCTGGGAGAGATCCTGGCTCGAACAGTCGGCGAGCTTGCCCGGCAGCGCCGGCCCGCTGGTCACCGTTTTGCGCAAGACTTTCTTGCCCGCCCGTAGCCTTGCCTGCGCGCTGTCGATCGCGAGGCGCGCGATTCGTTCCGCGTCCGCCGTGTGCTGGTTGAGCCAGAGGCCGAAGGCATCCTGCGTCACGCCCGAGACGAACGCCGCCGTTTCGCGGGACGACAGCCGCTCCTTGGTCTGGCCGGTGAACTGCGGCTCCTTCAAGCGCACCGAGAGGAGATAGGCGCAGCGCGACCAGACATCCTCGGGCGCGAGCTTCACGCCGCGCGGCAAGAGGTCGCGGAACTCGCAGAACTCGCGGATCGCCTCGGTGAGCCCCGCGCGGAAGCCGTTGACGTGGGTGCCGCCCTGCGCCGTGGGGATCAGGTTCACGTAGCTCTCGCCGAGCGAGTCGCCCGGCGTTTCCGCGTCCGGCGGCAGCCAAACCACGGCCCAGTCGACCTCCTCGTCGTTGCCCTTGAAATGGCCGACGAACGGCGGATCCGGAATCCGCTCGGCCCCACCCAGCGCATCCGTCAGGTAGTCGGTCAGGCCGTCCTGGTAGAACCACTCCGCCGCGTCGTCCGGCACCCCTTCGTGACGGAAACGGATGCGCAGGCCGGGGCAGAGGACGGCCTTGGCGCGCAGCGAATGTTTGATCTTCCCGACCGTCATCTTCGGCGAGTCGAAGAACTTCGGATCGGGCCAAAAGCGGACGGTGGTGCCCGTATTGCGCTGGCCGACCGTTCCGACCACCGAGAGCTTCTCGATCTTCGCCCCGTCGGCAAACGCCATGTGGTGCTCTTTGCCCCCACGGCGCACCCAGACGTCGAGCCGCTTCGACAGGGCGTTCACGACCGAAACGCCGACGCCGTGCAGACCGCCCGAGAAGCGGTAGTTCTTGTCCGAGAACTTCGCCCCGGCATGTAGGCGGGTGAGGATCACCTCGACCCCCGAGACCTTCTCCCCGGGGTGAAGATCGACCGGCATGCCACGCCCGTCATCCGCGACAGCAAGCGAGCCGTCCGCAAAGAGATCGACCTCGATCAGAGAGCAGTGACCGGCGATCGCCTCGTCGGCCGCGTTGTCGATCACCTCCTGCGCCAGGTGGTCCGGCCGATCGGTATGAGTGTACATCCCCGGCCGCTTGCGCACCGGCTCCAGCCCGGTCAGGACTTCGATGGCGGAGGCGTCGTAGATGGTGGACATAGGTTCCGATAGATTCTCGCGGCGGGTAGCTGCCCGCGGGCGCGCGGATGATACCCGACGGCTCGCTCCGCTTTTTCTCGCAGACTCTTGACGAGACGCGGAAAGCGCTGCTAGCGTAAGCGTAAACCGAGCGTAAGCACAAGCCCAGCCGGCGCCATCGTCCCCGGCGACCGACACCGATCCACACAAGACGCCCAGAAGGAGAACCCGTCATGAAACGACTTTCGCTCCTCGCCCTTGCCACCCTGCTCGCGATTCCGGCCGCCACAGCGTTCGCCGCCGATCCGCCCGCCGCGCCAGATATGGCCGCGATGATGGAGGCGATGGCCAAAGCCGGAAAGCCCGGTGAACAGCACAAGGTGATCGGCAAGTACGTCGGCGATTGGACCTACAGCATCAAGATGTGGATGGACCCGAACGGCCCGCCGAGCGAATTGAGCGGCACCATGCACGCCGAGCCGATGTTTGGCGGACGCTATGTCGCGTCGACCTGGAAAGGCGAGTTCATGGGCGCGCCGTTCGAAGGGCACGGTACCGACGCCTATGACAACACCGCGGGGCAATATTTGAACACCTGGATCGACAATCAGGGCACCGGCATCCTGTACATGACGGGCACGCCCTCGGCGGACGGCAAGAGCATCACCTACGGCGGCGACATGATGGATCCGATGTCCGGCCAGAAGACTGTAACCAAGACGGTCATCACCTGGCTGAGCGACGACTCGTTCAAGAACGAGTCCTTCTGGACCGACCCGACGGGCAAGCTCGTTCCGTCGATGGTGATTGTCGCGACTCGGAAGAAGTAAGGCGGGCAGGAGCCGGGGCCGGGGCCGCATGCGTCGCCCCGGCAAGGCGGGGTGGTCACGATCACCCCGCCCATAGTGTTAGCCTTTCTGCCCATGGAAGAGCGCCGAGTGAGCGAGATTCGAGACGAGTTCTTGAGCGAAGAGGATCTCGACCTGCGCAATATGACGTGGGAAGAGGTGATGGCCTACTCGGTTCTCTGGCTGGAGCAGGCCCAAGCGACGAACGATCTCGATGCGCACCTCTATTCGCATGGTGTCTTCGAGCGCGAGCCACCTTGGAACGAACGACCAGACAAGCCGGGTGAACCCTAGAGTTCTCGCGTTGGGAACTACGCAGGTTCCTGGACGAAGAAATCATCGAACCCGAGGACCATCGTTCCGCTTGGGTTGGTGAAAGATAGCCGATAGAGCCCGGGAAGCTCAGGCGCATCAAGGGTCACGGCCAGGCGCTCCGCGTCCGCTCCTTCATAGCGAATCGAATAGGGATTCCCGGCCGAAACAAACTTGTCGAGCGTGCCCGTGGTGCTCAGAATGGCGCGCTCCAGACGTAGGCTGCCTTCGAGCTTCGGTACGCCGGAGCTCAAGGCAAGGGAGACATGCATCAGATCTTCGGGCTCGACCACCCGATCACGCACCGCGACCTCGACCGAGGTGGTCGCCGCGGCCGCGGCGAGGATGCCGGTGTAGCCCAACAGGACCCCGAGGGTGCGGCGTAGATCGGCGTTCTTGTAGATCGAGCCGTGCTCTCCTCCTACCGCTCGACCCTGAACACCGGGAAGCATTCCGCTCCAGACGGGCACGGTGCCATCGCCGCCGTCTTCGATCTCCAGGTTCTCGACCCGCGACTTCGGATCCGCGGCCTTAAGGCGGACCGAAGAGGCCGAGATCGTCGTCTGCCGGGTGCCGTAAAAGAGGAAATAGCGAACAAACTCCGGGCGCTTGGCAGGATCGAGGCCGGCGTGAAACTGTCGCGCCGATTGAAGGTTTTCTTCGACCAGGCCGAGCGCCGAAGCGGTGATCGAATCGTACACATCGAGAGTGGCGAGCTTCTGGCTGAATCCACCGTCCCACGCGAACGGCTCGCCGAGCGGCGGCAGAAGCTGGTACACCGACGGAAACTCCGGATGGCTCGCCAGGAGGTGGACCTGCTCGGCGCTCAAAAACAAGCGCTTCTGCTTGCCCACCGCGGCCGCCAGAGCGAGCGGCGCCCCGCGATGAGGGGTGGCGAGAGCGATCAGGCGCCGAATCGCCGCGTAGCCGGGGCGCGTGTTGAATTGGCCGGACTCGAGAAAATATCGGCTCACCAACCCGCCCATGCTGTGGGCCAGCAAGGTGATCTCCACATCGGAATCCGCGGCCACCAGGTCATCCAGCCGCTGCGCGAGCCCCTCGGCAGCCACCGCGTTGGATTTCCGCCAGTCGTACGGAAAGAGGACGAGACGCTCTCCCTCCTTGAACCCGAAGGTCCGGAGGTCGTCGAGCAAACTGGTGTACTGCTCGGCGATCGCAAAGTCGCGGATCACGTCGGTCGCGACGAGATCGGTGCGGAGCAACTCGGTCATTTTCTGATACGCACCGACCAGGCTCCAGGCCGAGCCGGGCCAGATGACTTCGTTTCCGAGCCGAAGCACGGAGCCCATCACTCCAGGGATGAAGACGACAACTTCGGTCATGCTTTCCTCGCGGTCCGGTTACCCGGACCTGTAGTCTTTTTCGTTGACTCTTTGGCTCGCGAGGCTTTGCCCGAAGATGAGGTCTTGGGGCTGTCCGGGAGCCGGATCTCGCGAAGCGCCGCCATCATTGCCATGGCAGCCTCTCGGTACTTGGGTTGAATCTTCTCTCGGCACGAAGGCTCGATGGTCCCCGCACGGAAAGTCTCGACAATGGACTCACGGTTTCCGTTGAAGTCGAAGAGGCAACCCCGGCTCTCTTCGTGGAATTCGAGGGCCGGATTAAGGTTGACGAGCAGCACTGAGAGCGCAATTCCCGCCACCGCCACCTCGAACGGCCGCTTGGCCCGGCGTGCGTAAGTGGAAATGTCGAAGGTGGAGACCAACAGAACCTGAGGCTCGCTCGTGGCAAAGAAGTTCCAATAGATCCCGTCTTGTTCCTCGAAGGCCACCATGGCCGGCACAATGCCGATCAAGTGGTCGAGTCCCAGTCCGCTGCGCACCCCTTTAGCTCGCTCGGCGAAATCCTCGTAGATCACGTTATTGCCGATCTCTTCGATCACCTGGGGGTCAAGCGGCGCCTGCGTTTTTTCTTTCGCCCAGGCAATGACCCTTTCCGGCCGGCTGATCAGCCCGGACGGCACGGCCGCCTGAACATCGAAGAACGTAAAGACGGTCTGCGCTTTGTTCAGCGCCTCGATCACCCTCGGGAGTCCGCCCACCTGCGAGCTCAAATCCCAAAATCCAATCGTCTCGACTTTGGCCTGACGCCGCAGGTCATTCACGGCCACGGCCAAGGAAAGCACGGAGCTGGATCGATCGGCCGATCGCTCAACGTTTTCGAGCAGCGAGCTGCGCATCATCGGCTTGAGCTGACCGAGCGAAAGCGGAAGATCCTCAAAGCTCTCGCCGAGCTCTGCGATCAGCTTCTTCTCGCGGGTTTTCCGCTCGCCGCCCGCATGCCCCGGGCGATAGACGAGAGTGAAGGGCGGGAGCTTCATGGCTGGTAAAGCTGACTTGCGGCGTAGTGCCGGTAAAGGGTTGGGATGCCCCACTCGAAACTCTCGAGCTCGACATCCAAGGCGATTCGCCCCTCGGCGACCGCGCGGTCGATATCGCCGCTCTGCAGAAGCTCTTCGTAGAGCGGACCGACGAAGCTGGCCATCGCGCGGTTGGTCACCGGCAGCTGGTTCGCGACGACCGCGGGAATCCCGCTCTGGACGAGCGCCTCCGCGATGGTCGCGAAATCGTCCGCGAAGTTGCCGGTGGCGGTCTCGCAGGCGCTCAAGACCACCAGACGGATTCCTTTCCCGGCCAAGAGGGTACAGAGCTGGTCGGCCGGCAACTCGTCGGTTTTCGATGTCTTGCGATTGACGAGCAGGATACGACCCTGGCCTTTTTCGTCCACCCGGCCGTGTCCGGAGAAATGCAGGATGTCGAACGACCCTTCGGCCACGGCTTTGCGAAAGGAGGCACGGTTCGCGCCATCGACCGCTTCGATCGTGAACCGCGGTGGCATCAGAGCCTGGAAAGCCCGTTGAATCGCCTCGCGCACCGATTCGAAATCGACCTCGTTCTGGTCGCGCGGCGCCGCGGATACGAAGAGGACGCGCACCGTCTCGCCGAGCTTCTTGGGCTCCGGCGCCTTGCGCCCGCGCGTCGGAACGATCCGGACAACCGAACGCTCCCGCGAAGGGTGACCCGGTGCGTGTTGAGGAAACCCCAGGTACTCCCAGGGGAGACGCTGAATTCTCGCCTGGTTGCTCAGGAGATGGATTCGCGTCAGCGACTCCGGAAGGTTGTCGTACAACGAACGCAGATCGTCACGAATCGCGTACTCGAACAGCCGGTTGCCGAGACCCTTCAGATCCTCGAACGGGGGCGGGTCGGCGGCGCCGCGCAACGCGCGATCGAGGCGGTCACGGAAGCTCTCCAGATCGCCGAGAGACGTGGCATCGATCGCCAACCGGCCGATCGCGACATCGCTGCCCCAGCGTCCCAGAACGACCGCACGGTCTCCCGCATCCAGAATGGAGAGGTCGAGAACGTCGTCGCCCGGATTCGGCATCGTGGCGATTATAGGCGACCGCCTGATTGTTTGATGGCTTGCCCTCTTACTGCGCCTCCACGACCCGAGGAGGCCCGCAAGCTACTGAAAATCAATGTGCTACAGCCATGACTGTTGTTTGATGGTTGTTTGACGGGAAGGATCACCGCCACCCCGGGCTACCCCCTACTCCCCCACCTCAAAATCCCGCGCCAAACCATCGGCCACCGCGAAGCCCCCGAGCGTAGGCTTCAGGCTCTCCCCTTCGCGGACCAGCATCCCGTCCAGAATCGCCCGGTCCAGCAGTTCGGCGTTCCTCGCTTCGAGATCCACGCCATAGCGTTCCCGGAACAGCCCGAGGTCGAGGCCCTCTTTCGTGCGGAGACCAAGCATCAGCGCTTCGAGCGCGAGATTGGCGGGCGTGAGGACTTCGGAGTCCGCGATCGGACGGGTGTGCTGGTCAATATTCGCTTCCCAGGGCCCGAGCTTCCGCTCGTTCCACCAGCGGCGCTCACCGTCGAAGGAGTGGGCGGAGGGGCCGAGTCCGAGGTAGGGAACGTGACGCCAGTATTTCTGGTTGTGGCGGGAGCGGTGCTGCGGCGTGAGGGCGAAGTTCGAGACTTCGTAGCCCTCGTAGCCGGCGTCTCCTAGCAACTGGTGGGTGAGGTGGAAGATCTCTGCCTGCGCGGGCTCGGGCATTTCGGCGAGGTGGCCGCGGTCGCGGCGGAAGCCGAACGGCGTCCCCTCGTGAATCGTGAGCTGGTAGCAAGAGATGTGGTCGGCGCCTAGCCGGACGGCGGCTTCGAGCGAGCGGCGCCAAGTGGCGGGGGTCTGGTCGGGGAGACCGAAGATCAGATCGAGCGAGACGGTCGGGAATCCCGCTTCTCGGGCGAGATGGAACGCCCTCTCCCCCTGCTCCGGTGTGTGGCGGCGGCCGAGGAAGGCGAGCTCCTCCGGCTCGAACGTCTGGACGCCGAGCGAGAGGGTGGCCACCTCGAGCGCGCGGAGCGCGGCGAAACTTTCGGCGCTCGCGTCTTCGGGGTTCGCTTCGAGGAAGATCCGCGCGTCGCGGCTTTCCGGGAAGGTGGCGTAGACGCGATCGAGGATCTCGCCGATCTGCTCGGGCGCAAGCGCGGAAGGAGTGCCGCCGCCGAAGTAGATCGTGTCGAAACCCCGCCATCCGGAATCGGCCCAAAGCGCAATCTCGGTGAGGATCGATGCGACGAAGCGGCGGCGTTTTTCGGCGCCCCCCGTGAGCACCGCGAAATCGCAGTAGGGGCAGATCGCGGAGCAGAACGGAACGTGGAGGTAAAGGCCGGGCAGAGCGGCGTCCGACGCCCTGTCAGAGTCGGCAGCGGCCTGCCGCATCAGCCCTCACCCCCGACCCCTCTCCCACAGGGAGAGGGGAGCAAAGCAGAAACGTCTCTCGGCTGTTCTCCCCTCTCCCTTTGGGAGAGGGGCCGGGGGTGAGGGCTGTCGTGAGCCACGAGCCCCTCAGTTGAGGATCGGCGGGACGTAGCGATCTTCTGGGTCGACGAGGTCGACGCCCATGCCGAGGAGGGTGAGGAGCATCTCTTCGCGCTCGGCGGGGGTTTCGGCTTCGAGCAGCGCCTGCTTTTCGTCCGAGCGGAACGGCAGGGCGACCGAGAGGCCGTTGAGCAGCGAGATGCCGGGGAGAGCATCGAGCACCTCGTCGTCGAATTCGAGCCCTTGGCGGCCAGCGAAGGCGCGCACCGCGGCGAGCAGACGTCGCGGATCGAGCTGCACCGATCCCTCGGCCTCGTCGCGGGTGAAACCGCGATAGTCGGGCACGACCCGGCGATACCCGCGATGGAGGGGCAGCTCGCTCGCGACCCGGAATCGGGAGACGCCACGGAGCAGGATCAGGAACCGGCCGTCCGGCTGCCGTTCGCAGCGCTCGATCCGGCCGGCGCAGCCGACCCGGTAGAGCGAGGGGTGATCCTCGATCTCTTCGAGCAGCACCTCGTAGGGAGGCGCGTTGTCGTGGCGCGCCGTGAACGGCTGAATCATGCCGATCGTCTTCTCTTCGGCCATCGCGTCCTCGACCATCGCGAGGTAACGGGGCTCGAAGATGTTGAGCGGCAGCCAGTTGGCCGGCAGCAGGAGCGTCCCGGTGAGCGGGAAGATCGGCAACGGATCGGGGAGCGTGCGCGCGGCGGTCATAGGCGTAGACCCCATGATACGGCACGCTCCCCGCCCGCGGGGGCGCGATGGGACGGAGTTTCTCCTAGTGCCCGAGAATGCAGTACGAAAGCACGCCCATCGCGCTCGACATCTTGTGGAACGCCTGGCGGAACGCGATGCTCTGCGGCCCGTCGAGCACCTCGTCCACCACCTCGTAGCCGCGCATGGCGGGCAGGTCGTGCATGAAGACTGTGTCGCTCTTCGAAACCCGGGCCATCACGGCGGGGTCGATCGTGTAGGGGCGGAAGCGCTCCAGCCAATCGGCGTCCTTCTTCTGCACTCCCATGGTCATCCAGCGTGTGGAATAGACCGCGTCCGCGCCGACCGGCAGGTCGTCCATGCTGTGGTGCTGCTCGATCTTCGAGCCGGTCGACGCGGCGTAGCCTTGCGCCTCGGCCACGACCGCGTCCGGAATGCCGTAGCCTTCGGGCGTGACGATCGTGAGCCGCATGTTCGGCAGTTTGCCGAACGCGCGAGCGAGAGCGGTCGTCGTGTTGTTCCCCTCGCCGAGGTAGAGCACGTGGAGCCCTTCGAGACGGCCGAAGTGCTCTTCGAGCGCCGCGAGATCGCACAGCGCCTGGGTCGGGTGCTCGGAATCGCTCATCGCGTTGACGATCGGCAGTTTGCCCGCGGAGGCTAAGACGCGCATCTCCTCGATCGGCTCGTTCGTCCGAATGACCAGGGCGTCGAGGTAGTTTTCCAACACGCGCGCCGTGTCTTCGAGCGTTTCGCCCGTATTGATCTGCAGATCGTTCGGCCCGTAGGAGATCACCGAGGCGCCGAGCTTCATCGCGCCGATCGTAAAGGCGGTGCGCGTCCGGGTTGAAGTCTTCTTGAAGTAGACGCCGACCACCTTGTCGGCGAGCGGTTTGCCGTACGGCTTGCCGGCGCCGATCGCGACGGCCATGTCGACGATCCGGCGGATCGTCGCGGCATCGAGATCCGCGAGTGAAATTACATGTCGTGCGCTCATTCCTCGTCCTTCCCTGATCCCTCCTCCGACGTGAAGGCGGGGTCCCCCGGAGGAGAAACAGTGCCGCCTCGACGTAAGAGGGGGACGGCACGGACGCTGCCGGGGGCTCACAACTTGGCCAAGCGGATCTCCAGCCGCCCCCCTTCGAGCTCCGCGGCGACGGCGAGGCCGAGCGCTCGGCCCAGCGAGGCGACCAGCGGCAGGCCAAGGCCCGCGTGCGGGCCGGAGCGCGCCGGGTCCTTCTGCCAGAAGCGATCGAACAGATGGGGCAGGTCGGCGGGCGAAAGATCCGCCGCCGGGTTGCTCACCGCGAAGCCGATCGCCGCGGGGCTCGCCCCGTTCGCGCCATGATTCGCTCCGTCGAGCGCCCGGCAGGCGACCCAGCCGCCGGGCGTGCCGTGGACCACCGCGTTGTCGAGCAGGTTCGCCAGGATCAGCCCAAACTTCGCCCGGTCGGTGGGTAGGGCGAGCTCTTCGGGGATCTCGTTCTTCAGCTCGATCTTCTTTTCCGCCGCGGCGCGCGCGAGCGGCCGCCACGCCTCGTCGATCGCGGAGCGCAACGGCACCTCGACTTCCACCGGCGCCTCCTGGGCGCTTTCGCTCCGCGCCAGAGCGAGCAGGTTTTCGGCGATCCGCTCCATGTGCAGGCCGATCGCCCGGGCGTCTTCGAGGCTCGCGGCGACCGAAGCGGGGTCGTCCGGCCAACGCAATCCCACCTCGGTCGCTGCGCGCAGCTCGGCGAGCGGCGTGCGAAGCTCGTGGGCCAGGTGCGCCGAGAACGCCTTCTCGCGCGCGAACGAGGTCTCCAGCCGGCCGAGCAGATCGTTGATCCGGTGGACCACGACCGAAATCTCGCCCGGCACGTCGGTCGGGTCGATCCGCTCGCCGAGCGAGCCGGCGTCCAGCCGTTCGATCCGAGAGACCAGCCGGGAGAGCGGCGAGAGCCCCAACCCGAGGCTCAAGCGGATCAAGCCGGCGAGACCGGCGAGCAGGAAGAAGAACGAAACGCCGAGCCAAAACCGCGTCTCGGCGAGAAACCGGTCGAGGTTGCCGCGACTGCGCGCGAGCACCAGCGTGGCCTTCGGCCCCGCCGGGTCGAACCGCACTTCGGCGCCGGCCTCCGCCCCTTCGCCCGCGGGATGGTCGTCGATGCGCGGCAGGACCGTGAGCTGGACCAACCGGCCGGGCCGGCCGTCCGGCAGATGCGAGTCCCACAGGCGCGGCGCGCTCGATGAGCTCTTCGATGCGGCGAGGCGGGGCAGATTGCGCCCGGCGAGCGAATTCGAGCGCCGAAGCACCCGGCCGCCGGCGACCCAGAACTGGAAGAACTCGGCGCGAGAGCCGGTCGCGAATTCGGGCATTCCCTCTTCGGGCAGCTCGACCCAGACGGCGCCTTCCGCCGCTTCCGTGAGCAGGGCGAGAGATTGGGCCTTGGCCACCAGCTGTTGGTCGAAGTCGCTTTCCAGCCGAGAGGAGATCACCCGATAGAGGAAGAACCCGCCGAGCGCGAGCAACGCGCCCGAGCCGACCAGGAGATAAAGCGTCAACCGGCTACGGAGCGATCTCACGGCGCGCCCTCGCCCGCCGCTTCGCCTGTCGGTTCCGCGGGAGCCGCGTCGAGCAGGTAGCCCTGGCCACGGCGGGTCTGGATCAACCGGGAGGAACCCACGCCGTCGGCGGCTTCGAGCTTCTTCCGCATGCTGTAGACCAGGACGTCGACCACGTTGCTCGCCGCCTCGTCCTCGAACTCGTAAAGGTGCTCCCACAGCTCGCGACGCGACACCACTTCGCCGCGCCGCAGCGCGAGCAGCTCCAAAACGCTGAATTCGCGCGCGGTCAAGCGCACCTCGCGCCCGTCGCACCAAACCCGGCGTGCGGCGAGATCAACCGACAGCGGCCCGACCACGAGCGCGGGAGAGGCCACCTGATGGCCGCGCCGGGAGAGGGCCTGCAGGCGGGCGACCAGCTCTTCGAACGCGAACGGCTTGACCAGGTAATCGTCGGCGCCGAGATCGAGCCCATGCACCCGGTCTTCCACCAGGTCTTTCGCCGACAGGATCAACACCGGGGAAGTCTTGCCTCGCTCGCGCAGCTGTTTCAACACGGTGTAGCCGTCGATTTCCGGCAGCAGCAGGTCGAGGACGATCGCGTCGTAGCTGTTTTCGGTCGCGAGCCAAAGCCCCTCGCGCCCATCCGCCGCGGCATCGACCGCATGGCCGAGCTTGCGCAGACCGCGCTCCAGCGTGGAGCGCAGGCGTTGGGAGTCTTCGACCAGGAGCAGACGCATGGAACTTCAGCTGTCGAGATCGGTCTTGAGCACGGCGAGGAAAGCCTCTTGCGGGATCTCGACCGAGCCGACGATCTTCATCCGCTTCTTGCCTTCCTTTTGCTTTTCGAGCAGCTTCCTCTTGCGCGAGATGTCGCCGCCGTAGCACTTGGCGATCACGTCTTTGCGGTAGGCGCTGATCGTCGAGCGGGCGATGACGTTGCCGCCGATCGCGCCCTGGATCGCGATTTTGAACTGCTGGCGCGGGATCGTCGCCTCCAGCCGCTCGCAGTAGTGCAGCGCGCGGAAGCGGGCCTTCTCGCGATGGACCAGCTGGGAAAGGGCGTCCACCTTTTCGCCGTTCACCAGGATGTCGACCTTCACCAGGTCGGTGTCGCGGTAGTCGAGCAGGTCGTAGTCGAACGAGCCGTAGCCCTGGGTGATCGTCTTCAACCGGTCGTTGAAATCGAACAGAACCTCGGCGAGCGGCAGCTCCGAGACGATCTCGACCCGGCCGACCGCGAGGTAATTGAAAGTCGTGTTCTGGCCGCGCCGGTCGCGGCAGAGCTCCATCACCGCGCCCACGTAGCGCTCGGGCATGCGGACCGACGCCTTGATGAACGGCTCTTCGGCGCGCGCGATGGCGCCCGGATCGGGGAAGAACGAAGGGTTGTCGATCTCGGTCGTCTCGCCGGACGTCAGATGGAGGATGTAGCGCACCGACGGCGCCGAAAGCAGGAGGGCCAAGTCGTACTCGCGCTCCAGCCGCTCCTGCACCACTTCGAGGTGGAGCAGCCCCAGGAACCCGCAGCGGAAGCCGAAGCCGAGGGCGGTCGAGCTGTCCTTCTGGAAAGTGAGCGCGGCGTCGTTCAACTTGAGCTTGTCGAGTGCCTTGGCGAGATCCTCGTATTCGTCGGTCGCGATCGGGTAGATCGAAGAGAACACCACCGGCTTCGCCTCTTTGTAGCCGGGCAAGGGGGCGGCGGCCGGCCGGGCGACGTCGGTGATCGTGTCACCCACGGCGATGTCCGAAACGGACTTCACCCCCGCAATCACGTAGCCCACCGCCCCCGCTTCGAGCGCGGCGGTCTTCACCCGCTTCAGCTGGAGCAGGCCGACCTCTTCGACGTCGTACTCGCGGCGCGAGTGCATCAGCACCACTTTCTGGCCCGGGCGGATCGCCCCCTCCTTCACCCGGATCAGCAAGACGACGCCGCGGTAGGCGTCGTACTGGGCGTCGAAGATCAAGGCGCGCAGGGGATCTTCGACCTTCCCCATCGGCGGCGGCAGGCGGGTCACCACCGCTTCGAGCACGTCGTCGATGCCGATGGCTTGCTTGGCCGAACAGAGCACCGCCTCGAACGGATCGAGCCCAAGGTCGGCATCGATCTCCTCGCGCACCCGGTCGACGTCGGCGGAGGGCAAGTCGATCTTGTTGATCACCGGCACGATGGTCAGGTCGTACTCCATCGCGACATAGAGGTTGGCGAGCGTCTGCGCCTCGACCCCCTGGGAGGCGTCGACCAGCAGCAGCGCCCCCTCGCACGACATCAGCGAACGCCGCACTTCGTGCGAGAAATCGACGTGGCCGGGGGTGTCGATCAGGTTCAGGCGATAGGTGATGCCGTCCTTGGCGGTATAGGACAGGCTCACCGTGTTGCTCTTGATCGTGATGCCGCGCTCGCGCTCGATGTCCATCGAGTCGAGCAACTGGTCGCGGAAGTCTCGTTTTTCGACTCCTCCGCAACGCTGGATCAAACGATCGGCGAGCGTGGATTTGCCGTGGTCGATGTGCGCGATGATGCAGAAGTTGCGGATGTCTTCCAAGATGATTCCCCGTGGCGGGGCGAATTCTACATCGACACGACGGCCCCGCCGGCTTTGGGCCGGCGAGGCCGTCGTTCACCTGCATGACAAGCCGCGCGCTACGAGCCAGGCGTCACGAGCGTTGCGCGGCGGAAACGCAGCACCGAAGCGCCCGCCTCCTTGCCGTCGCTCGGCACGATCGTCACCCTGGCGTCGCCTTTCCACTCGCCTTTCTGGTCCAGCTCGCGCACCTCGTCGGAGAGGTCGAAGCTGCGTGAGACCTTGGCGCCGTGGCCGACGTGCCCGAAGAGCGAGATATGGCCGACGAAGTAGGGACCGGTGGGATCCGGCTTCTGCCCCGCCGGCAGGTCGATGTAGACCTCGTAGACGCCCCCTTTGCCGAGCAGCTCAAGCCCTTCGACCACCAGCCGCACCTTCTCAGGTTTGGCGTCGGCGACCAGGCCCTTGATCTCCAAGCTCTTCGCGGCGGGCAGCGGCACCGAGACGGTCACCGCGTCGCGCCCGAGCACCGTGCCGCGCTCCGGGCTCGCCGCGAGCATCGTCACCTTGGGCGCCGGGGCGGGCGGCGTGGGCGGCGCTACGGTGGGCGGCGTCCCGGAGCAGAGCACGACGTTTTGGACCGGCAGCGGCACGCCCGCCTCGACGTATTGGTAATTGAGCTGCGAGACCATGTTGAGGATGTCGCAGCCGGTCTTCTGGACCTTCTGCCCCTTCTCATCGAAGAAGGTGAAGGTCTGGGTCGTCCAGGCGTTCGAGCCGATCGGGTTCACCCGGTCGGCGTTCTGGTTGAGCCAGGTCTGCCAGAGCCGGTCGATATTGGCGTGGTGCAGCCAGAAGATGGGATCGCGCGCCGCGCAGTCCGGATCGGACATCCAGCCGGTGGCGGCGCCCACCCGGTTGTGGATCACGTTGTGGGGCTGGAGCTCAAGCTCGCCGAACTCGCCCAGGAAATGCTCGGGCTGTGGCGTGAACTGGCCGAAAAGCGTCTGGTCGGGTAGAAGGCCCGCGATGCAGCCGTCGCAGCTCGCCTCGCCGTCCGGGCAGTTGCAGACCGGGATGGTGTCCATCGCGTCCTTCGACGAGCCCTGGGCGACGGAGACGCAGTCGACGCCCGGCGTCGCGGTGTTGCAGGCCGTCCGGCGCTCGGAAACGAAAAGCGAGTTGGTGGCGTCCGGCGGCGAGGTAAACGGAGGGGGCAGCTGCGGGCTGCCGTTCGAATAATCCCAATAGGGGAGGGAAAATTCGTAGTTGGGGTCGCCCTTCGCCTCGCGCACCGCGGCGCGCAGGATGTTCTCGAAGTAGTAGAGGTAGATCCGGTGCCAGGATAGGAAGAAGAAGCTGCCGTGCTGGCAGGTCGCCCAGGCCTCCTGCATCGGCGTGGTCTCGACCGGGCAGTTGTCGCCCGCGACCGGCACGCCATGAATGTTGGCCTGGTAGGTCCAGCTCGTGGGATCGGTCGCGGCGCGCTTCTGCATCAGCGCAACGCCCGCCCGCAACGCCTCGACCTGATCCGGAGTGAGGGTCGCGATCTCGGCGCGGTTGTGGACCACGGCGGTGGGGGGAGGAGGATTCTCCGGCGGTGGCGTCTCCTCGGGCGGCTTTCCTCCCCCGGGGCAGCCGGCGATCCCCAGGGATCCCAGCGCGACCAGGAGGTAGGCGAACCGGCGACGGGCAAGGCTCGACATGGCTGCCTCCTTTATTGAGAATGCGTTTGAATCATAGCATGGAACCGCGCGATCGGGCCTGCCGCCGGAGCGAGATCTCGCGGAACCTGAGGGAGGGGCCGGCCGCGCCCGCGCCGGGCTTGCGCTCGTCGCCGGGCACGATCAGCACCCGGAACGAATCGAGCGCCGCGCCGAGATCCCGACGCGCGCGCAGCCACTTCCCGACCTCGAACGAGCGATCGGAGGGAGGCGTTACGCCCACCTTGCCGAACAGCGAGATCTGCCCGAGGTAGGAGCGATCCCCGGGATCGGCCACGCGCTCTTCCGGGGGATCGAGATAGACCTCGTAAGTCGCGCCCGGCCGGAGCATCTCGATCCTCTCGATCACGAGGAGGATTTTGTCGGAGCCGGACGCGGCCTCAGCGAGCGGGCGCCTCGCTTCGGCGCTCACCTTGACCAGGACCGAAAGCGGTTCGGCCCCGAGCGCGTACGGCCCCGGATCGCTCACGGCAAGCGGCGCGACGGACTTTTGAGCCATCTTTCGGTCCTCCGCACCGGTATGCCCCGCCGGATGGGCGCAGGCGGGAAGGGCGATCGCAAGGACGATCGCCCCGGTCGCCCAAACGCCCGGGCGACCGAGGCCGATCGTTGCGCGCGGCGCGATCCGGCAGGGCTTCAAGGCCACTTTTCACCTCCCGATCTCAGTCCCAAATCCTCTTCCACCAAGGCTCCTCCTCGCCAGGCTCGGAGGCGACGCTCGCGAGGTTCATCTTGCCCCGGATCTTGTTGACGTCCCAGCCGGTGAGGTTCGCCAGCGTCTGCGCCTCGCGGTCGAGCCGCCGGGGCAGCTCGCGGCGATATTGCCGCGCCTCCTCGCAGCGGTCGTCGCCTTTCCACGGATGGCGCAGGACGTAGCGCCCCTGGAAGTTCTCCCGGTCCGCCGTCTGCTGGAACACCAGATCCTCCGGGAAATGCGCCCGGTCGTAGCGCAGGTGGAGCCGGGTGACGAACACGTTCTGGCCGCCCGAGAAGTTGCCGCGTTCGACCGGACCCTCGAGCCAGAAAACGCCCAGCTCGCGCAGCTCGGCCTGCGACAGCGGTTCGGCGGCGCACGGATCGCACCAGCTCATGTCCCAAGCGTATTCGAGAAATACCGCCTGAGACTCCTCTTTCTTCACCTGGCGGGTGAACATCGCCTTGTAGAAGTCCCCGAACTCGTCTTTGACGTAAGGCGGGATTTCGTCGCCCGAGGGGAGCTTGACCGTCCGGTAGTTCGTGGTTTCGACCCGTCCCTTGCGGGA
Source organism: Thermoanaerobaculia bacterium (assembly GCA_035995205.1). GTDB lineage: Bacteria > Acidobacteriota > Thermoanaerobaculia > Multivoradales > UBA5704 > DASYKS01. Next base: position 30,714 of record DASYKS010000014.1, on the reverse strand, counting down.
CAGCGTGTAGACGAACATCTCCTGCGCGCCGGTCGAATTGACCATCCCGAGGCGGATCGGCAACATGAATTTCGCCGCCTCGTAGGCGACCTGGAGCGGCCGGAGCGAGCTGAAACCTAGCTTCGACTGCTCCTTCAGGTTGACCTTCGCGACGAAGAACTTCATCCCCTGCTTGATGTAGGCCCCGAGCACGCCGGTCGCGCCGTCCGGGATGCGGTAGCCGCTTTCGCGCAGCCAGGTTTCAAGCCCGTTGCTCTGCGTGGCCGAGAGGATCAAGATGTCGTACTCGCCCACCGTGTACTTCGCCTCGATCCGCACGCCGAGTTTCTCGGCGCGATCCATCGCCATGCCGCCGACCACGCCGCCCTCCACCCCCGAAGGGGCGGCCATCATCTCGTAGACCCGTCGGTCGCAAGGGTTTTCGTCGAAGTACTCGACCAGTCGCGGCGCCGTGTAGGAGTCCAAATGGTCGATCAGCCCCTTGTCCGCGACGTGGATCTGCTCGCGCTTCAAGACCACCGGGACCGGGATGACCACCGCGAACTCTTTCGGATCGCCCTTGAAATCGTTCGCCATCGTGAGCACGGTGCGATCGCCGTCGCGCACCATGACGATCTGCGACGCCTGGTTGAACAGCTTGGTGTCCGCCTTCGCGACGTAAAAGCCGCAGAAGGCGAAGATGGCGGGCGCGAGCGGCCCCGCGGCGAGAGCGGCGCCAAGCGCCAACGCGAGCCCTCGTCGCCTCGTAATTCCTTGCCGATTCATGGGTGTCCGTCCTTTCTAAACCAGCCCGGAAGCCGCGAGGCCCGGAGCCGGGGTTGCCTGTGAGGTCGTCGTTTTTTCTCGCCGTACCGACCGCGCTCTTTGCGCCGTCCCGGCCTGTCGCCAATCGAACCGTTCGCCGGGAAAGAGCTTGTCGAGGATCGGCACGAGGAGGCACATCGCGACCAGCGAGAGCAACAGTCCGTTCGGCCGGTAGAGCACGAACGTGACGTAGCCCGCGCCGAGCGCCACCGCCGCGGCGAAGACAATCCGCCCGAGCCGCGAGTCGGGGGTGGTCTTGGGGTCGGAGATCATGAAGAAGGCGAAGATCAGGAACGCCCCGTTGCTCAGCTGATGGAGCGGGGCCGCCGTCGGCTGGCCGAGCCAGGCGGCGCGGGCGAACAGGATCGCCACGTAGAAGGCGAGAAAGGCGTAGGTGACGTCCGAGCGCAGGGCGCGATGGACCACCATGCCGCCCAAACAGCCGATCAGGAAGCCGAACAGGGCGGCGTTGCCCCATTGGGCGGGAGAAACCCAGCCGCCGCCGGAGAGGAGCGCCGCGACGATCGCGCAATTGGTCGGGTTGAACAGGTGCTTGCCGCGGTAGCGAAAGATGAACTTGCTGCCGACCGCGAGAGCCGCCGCGGCGAGCGCCAAGAGCAGCGAGTTGGTGCGCAAGAGCAAGCAAAGCGAAAGCCCTGAGATCAACGCGCTCCGCGGCTCGAACGCCGGCAGGACGGCCCAACGGCCCGCGAGCCACTGAACGGCGAGGCAGGTGGCGAGGATCGCCGCGATCCGGAGCGGCGGAATCTCGAAATCGAGCGCCGCCACGCCATAGAGCAGCAGGGAGGCGAGCACGGCGATCTGGTAGTGGCGAGGGTCGGCGAGCAGGCGGGCTTTGAGCGTTTTCATCGGACGAGTCCTCCGGGGCGTCGAAACGGCACCGTTCTCTCCCTTGGACACCGAATCGGGCGGCGACGAAACCACCAACGAATCCAAAGCCTGGCACGTATAAGCCCAGATGGGTAAAATCACCCGGTCGGGGGCGGAGCTCGCCCCTTTCCGCTCCGACGCTCCAGGTTTCACAGCAAGCGACTCACCGAGGAGGTTCTCCCCCATGCTCAAGCCCCCGATCCTCGCCGCCGCAACTCTCCTATTCGCCGCCCTGCCGCCCGCGGGCGCCGCGGGTCCCGCGCCGCTCGGCGCCAAAGCGCGCGCCAGCTCTTGCGCGACTTGCTCACAGACCACCCCCTCGGTTGCCGGACTCGCCAGCGGCGAGTTCATGATCGGCTGGGAAGGGGAGAGCGGCACAGACGCCAAGGGCGTCGTCGGTCGCTTGTTCAAGAACACCGGCCTGCCGAAGGCCGTCGATTTCCAGATCAACAAAGGCGTCGTGCCGCCCGAGCAATTCGACGTCGCGGTGGCCGGCGACGCGACCGGCTATGTCGCGGCTTGGTCCTCCGTCCTCAACGCCAACAGCGACATCTTCGTGCAGCGCTACTCGGTGGCCGGCGTGCCCCAGGGGACGCCGATTCTGATCAACGTCGACGGTTCAACCCTGCCGCATTATGCCGATTTCAACCCGGCGGTCGCCCGCACGGCGGGCGGCGGGTTCGTGATCGCCTGGATTCGCTTCCTGCCCCCGGGCACCACGACTCCGGGGACCGACCCGGAGATCCTGCTCCGCCGCTTCAACAGTAGCGGCGTGGCGCTCGGGGCACCGGTCAAGCTGAACACCCGGCTGGTCAACGGCGACCGCCCCGACCTATGCGTCGACTCGACCGGCCAGATCGACGTCGCCTGGACCAGCGCCGACGGCTTCCCGCTGTTCCAGCCGAACCACAAGGGAGTTTCGCTGCGCCGGGTCTCCGCGGCCGGCGCCCCCGTGGGCGCCGAGGTCGTCGTGGCCCCGCCGCTTGCGAGCAACGCCCAGATGAACATTTCGTGCGGCCTCGCGGGCAACTTCGTCATCGTCTGGGAGAGCGATCAGCCGCCGGCCACCGCCCGCTTCGACATTCTCGGCGCGCGCTACAACAAAAACGGAGTACGCACGGGCGCCGTGTTCCGGGTCAACTCGGTGACCACCGAGAACCAGCGCAACCCGGCGGTCTCGCACGATTCCAAAGGCAACTTCGTGGTGGTCTGGGAGCACAACCTGGTCTCCGGCGGCGCGATCAACGCCCGGCGATTCTCGGTGGCCGGGGTGGCCACCGGACCGGATTTCGCCGTTGATACTTACCCTCCCGGCAATCCGCGCTCGATCGAGCCGGAGATCGCCCACGTCGGCACCGCGGGCAACTTCGTGGTGGCGTTCCAGGACGGCCTGCAGGGCGTCTGGATGCGCCGCTTCACCCCCGGCACGCCGTTCCTGACGCAGACGGCGGCGGACGAGCCGGTCGCCGAAACCGTTGCGGACGAGCCCGAGGAATAGCCTCTTCCACCGCGGAAAACCTTGCCAAACGGCGCCCCTTTTCGGGCGCCGTTTTCTTTTTCCCAACGCATGCCGCCGCGGAATCGTAAGAAGGACAGGTCTAGACAAAACCCTTCGGTGCGGCCGCGCTGATCACTACTTCGGCAAGGAGCTTCCCTATGTTTACCCATAAGACCGCAATCGCCGTTCTGGCGCTCTCGGTCAGTTTCACATCCGGCCCGGCAGGCTCGGTCGCCTTTGCCGCCGCGCCGGCGAAGGCCGGTCCTCCGTTTTCTCTCAGCTCGTGCTCCGATTGTCAGCAGCGTGAACCGAAAGTGGCGGTCGCTCCGGCGGGCGATTTCGTCGCGGCCTGGACCGGCGAAGGCAACGAGGGTCTGGCGGGAGTGCCGGGCCGGAGCTTCAAAGCCGACGGCACGGCCGTCGGGTCGGATTTCGCTTTCGTCGGCAGTGACTCATCCGCCGCCAAAGATGTCGACCTCGCCGCTTCGAGGAACGACGTAGTCGCGGTCTGGGCCGAGAACGACCGGATCTACGCTCAGCGCCTCGGGTTTGCCGGAGATCGGATCGGCTCGCCGATTCAAGTATCGATCGACGACGCGGGCGGTCTTTCGATCTCCCGGCACCTGAAGCCTGCCGTCGCACGGGCGGCCGACGGTTCGTTCGTCGTCGCCTGGGTGCGTTTCGTCCTCGGCACCGGCTCGGGCAACCCGGAGATCCTCGTTCGCCGATTCGATGCGCAGGGGCTGCCCAAAACCGGCCAGGTGAAGATCAACTCCGGCTTCGCCAATGACTCTCGGCCGGACCTCTGCATCGACACCGCGAACCGCACGATCGCGGTCTGGAGCAACGTCGACACCTTCGAGCCGTTCCTGTCGACCAAGAAGGGCGTCTCTGCCCGGCGGCTCGGTCCGAACCTCGCGCCGCTCGAAGCCGAGCGGGTGATCGCCCCGCCGCGCGCCCGGGAATCGACCGCCGCGATCTCCTGCGGCAAAGGGTCCACCTACGTCATCGTCTGGGAGACCGACCAAAACCCGGCAACCGATCGCGGCGATCTCCTGGCCCGCCGCTTCAGCCGAATCGGCCGGCCGCTCGGCACCTCCGTGGTCAACGGGGCGCAGGACGGAATCCAGCGCCATCCGACCGTCGCCTACGAGCCCTCGGGAGCCTATACGGTCGCCTGGACGAGCGATGGCGACGGCAATGCGGACGCCGACGCGGGAATCGTGGCCCGTCGCTTTTCGGCGGCCGGCGTTCCGCTCTCCGGCGATTTCCTCGTCGCGGCCGGCACCGACCGTCACCTCGGCCTGCCGGCGATCGCTTATGCCGGAAACGGCAGCGCGGTGATCGTCTGGCAAAACAGCTTGACGGGCGTGTTCGGCCAGAGATTCTCCCCCGCGCAATAAAAGGGCAGGGAGGTCACCTCTCTCCTTTCGATCCGGGGCGACGCGCGCGGCACGGCGTCGCCCCCTGCGCTGTCCGCGGTAGACTCCCGCCCTCATGTCTCGCCGTCCTTGGCTTCTCGCCGCCCTGCTCGGCCTTTGGGCTCTTCCCCCGGCCACCCTTTCGACTCCGTCGCTCCGGTCGATCTCCGCGACCGAAGACGAGCGCCTGGACTCCACGGATCAGGCGCGGAGCGAACCGTCGAGCGCCGCTCATTTTTCGCCCCGTCTCGCTCATTCGGCGCGCCATCGGATCGGTAAAAGAGCGCGCCCACGCTTGGCCCTTCCGGCTCGCGCGGCGAACCCGACATTCGTCCGGGCGCTCCCGCCCGACGCGCCATCCCCGATCGATGGCGTCCGCTCCTCGGTCCCGCTTCGCCTGCGCATCCACCGCTTCAACGAATGATCGGCTGATTTCCTCCTCTCGGAGCCCCCTGCCGCCCGCGCGGAATCCGTCCGCCCGGCGCTCCCCGAGAACGACCGCGTTTCCGCGCCTCCCAAGGAGGCCGGTGCGCCTTCGCTGGTGAGGATCTCGTCGTGAACCGACTTTTTCGTGGCGCGAGCCGCGCGCTCGCGCTGTACTCTCTGCTCATCGCCCCCGCCGCCTTCGCCTTCGAAGGTCGGCTGCTACTCCCCGACGGCGCCGCCGCCGCGGGATTCGAAGTTTCGGTCGTCGGCCGCTCGGGCGCTACGCTCACCGATTCCGACGGCGGTTTCTCGTTCGCACCGGATCCGGCCGTGCCGTTCGAGCTGATCGCGATCGGTCCCGGCGGCCAGGTTTCGCCGCCGGTTCGCATCGAGAACCTGCCCGGCTCCGGCGCGCTCGACGTGACCCTCGCCGCGACCTTCCGGGAAACGATCACCGTGGCGACGGGAGTCGCCGCCGAAATCGACGCTCCGCCCGCCGCCGCCCTGCTCACCATCGCCCAGGAGAACCTGGAGCAGCGCCGGCCGGAACGGCTGGTCGATGCGCTCGACGGAGTGGCCGGCGTCGTCAAGTCCGACGAAAGCCTCGCGGGGGTCCCCTCGCTACGGGGCCAGGCCCGCGGCCGGACGCTGATCCTGCTCGACGGCGCACGGGTCACCGCCGAGCGGCGGGCGGGCGCTTCGGCCACCTTCCTCGATCCGTTCACGCTCGGCTCGATCGAGGTCGCCCGCGGCGCCGGAGCGGTCGCTTACGGGTCGGACGCGTTCGGCGGCGTGATTCACGCCCGTCCGCGCGACCCCGAGCCGGGGCCGTTCGCACTCCGCTTCGATCTGTCGCAGGGACTGCTCGCGTCGGAGGAGTCGGCGGGCGGCCTGGAGATCTCGAAAAGCCTGGGCGCGGGCTCGTTTCTCGCCTCGATCCACGCCCGCCGCGGCAAGGACGGCGAGGACGGCGAGGGGCGCACCATTCCGCTCTGGCAGTACGACGGTCAGGGGGCCGCCTTACGCTACTCCGGCCCCACGGCCCTCGGCCGGATGCGGATCGGCTTCGCCTATGACGAGGCGACCGACGTCGGCAAGCCCGCTTCGGATTCGGACCGCAACGTCACCAACTACCCGCAAGAGACCTCCCGTCGGTTCAACCTCGGCTTCGATACGGGCGCCCGCGGCGGCTGGGAAAACTTTGATCTATCGATGTCGGTAAGCGACTACCGCTTGGTGCTCGACCGCGACCGGCTTGCGACTTCGACCACCACCCGGATCTTCGAGACCTCCGACGTTTCCTCCTACGACGCGGCGCTTCGGGGCGTCGGCTCGCGCGCCGCGCTGGGCGGCCGGATCCAGCTCGGGCTCGATCTTTCCTCTCGCTTGGGGCTCGAAGCAATCGCTCGGCAACAGCTCTACAACACGGCGGGTGCACCGACCACGGTGGTCCGGGCGCGCGCGATCGAAGACGCCGATCGCACCGATCTCGGCGCCTTCGGAACCTGGGACCGCGCGCTCGGCTCGAAGGTCTCGCTCTCCCTGGGAGTCCGCGGCGATTCGGTCCGAAGCACCAACACGGGCGGTTTCTTCGGCGATCGGACCGAGACCGACGGCACGTTCTCCGGCCAGGCGGCGCTCACGCTCGTGCCGTTCCCCGACTCGACGATCTCGCTTCAGGCTGCCCGCGGCTTTCGCGTCCCGACGCTCTCCGACCGCTATTTCAAAGGGCCGTCGGGTCGCGGTACGGTGACCGGCAATCCGGATCTCGAACCCGAAACGAGCCTTCAGTACGACTCCGCATTCCGCTGGGCGCGCGGCGGCCGCTCGGTCGCGCTCTACGCCTACCGTTACAACATCGACAACCTGATCGAGCGGATCCAGAACGGCCGGGACTTCTTCTTCCGGAACAGCGGCGAGGCGCGCATCGAAGGCGCCGAAGTCGAAGCCCAATTGCCGCTCGGCAGTGGGTTCGGGATCGAATTGTTGGCCTCGTGGAGTCGCGGGGAGAATCTCGACAACGACCTGCCCGTCGACGACGTCGGCACCCCGAACGCCGGAGCGACCCTGCGCTGGGCGGGAGCGCGCGCCTGGGCTTATTTCCGCGCCGCGGCCTACGCGAAGGACGATCGGCCGGGGCCTTCGGAGCAAGAGGTGGGGGCCTACGAGCGCTACGACGTCGGGTTCGGCTGGCGTTTCACCGAGAGCTTCGAGCTGCGCCTGCTCGGCCGCAACTTGACCGATGAGCTCTACCTAGAATCGGCCGACGCGGTCTCGGCGTTCGCGCGCGGACGGACGATGTCGGTGGGGCTGGTCGGGAGGATCTGAGAACTGCCCAGGAGGGGGTGCCGGCTCCGCCTTGAAAGCCGCAGAGCCGGCACCACTCTTGAGGGAGGGGAGAGAAGAGCACGACGGGGCTCAAATCCGTCGTCTGTTCTGTGTACGCCGATCGTTGGAGGAAGTTGCATCGACTCAATGCCTCGATTCCAGCCGCTGCCGCCGAGGGCTCCCGGCAAGGGAAGCGCGGGCGGTTCCGCTCGGACCCAGGTCCCGACCGTTGTGACCGAGGTCTGAACGACCCGGACCAAGGTTCTGACCCCTGCGACCGTGGTCCGGACGACTCGGATCCTGTTCCCGACAGCTGCGACCAAGGTCCGGACGGCTTGGACCAGGTTCCCGCCGACTGCGCCCGAGGTCCGGACGACTCGGACCCCGTTCCCGACGACTGCGACCGAGGTCCGGACGACTCGGACCGCCTTCCCGACGGCTGCGACCCAGGTCTGATAACTCGGACCCAGGTCCCGGTGGCTGCGACCGAGGTCCGGACGACTCAGACCCGTTCCGGACGGCTCGGACCAAGGTCCGGATCCTTGCGACTTGAGTCCGGGCGACTCGGACCGAGGTCTCGACCGTCGCGACCGAGTCCGAATGACCCGGACCCAGGTCTTGACTGCTGCGATCCAGGTCTGAACGATCCGGACCACGGTCCCGGTCGCTTCGCAACTGGTCGGGAAGGGTGAGATGAAGTACGGCGCCGGCCACCGCGGAGGTGAAATTGAATCCAGGCGGAGCCAGGCAACCCAAAAGGGCCGGAGGCGATAGACTTAAGGGCGATGCGGCCCCGCCTCGAAGCCCTCCCGGAAGCGCAACAGCGGCTCTGGCCCGAACTGGTTGCGGTTCCATCGCGGTTCGTCCTTTACGGCGGTACGGCGCTCGCGTTGCGGCTCGCGCACCGGATCTCGGAAGATTTCGCCTTCTTTTCCAGCCTCCCTTTTGTCCCCGAAGCCCTGGAACGAGAAATCGGAGATCTCGGTACGGGAGACCGGATCCAATCCTCGGCCAATACGCTTGTTCTTTTGGTCGATCGTGGGGGGCCGGTCAAGCTTTCGTTCTTCGGCGGCCTTGCGCTGCGCCGCATCGCCGAGCCCGATCCTCTCGACTCTTTCGATTGGCGCATCGCCTCCCTTCTGGATTTGGCGGCGACCAAGATGGGCGCCGTGCAAGGGCGTGCCGAGGCGAAGGACTATCTGGACATCGCGCGTCTGCTCCATGAGGGAATCACCCTCGATCAGGCTCTCGGCGCTGCGAAGGGCGTGTATGGCCCCAACTTCAACCCCGTTCTTTCGCTTAAATCGCTCTCGTTCTTCGGGGACGGCGATCTTCCCTCGCTTCCGGCCGGGGTTCGCGATCAGTTGCTCGCGGCTGCTGATGCCGTCGAATTGTCCGATCTGCCAGTGCTGCCCCCGCTGCACGGAGGCCTTTCGGGATGAGAACGCTCGAAGAAGTCGCCAAGCGCCTGTTCTGGTGGAAGAGCCCCAGGGAGGCGCTCGCCGACCCTCATAGGTTTCTCGCCCAGGTGATGGTCTACGGCACCGTGGAGGACATCCTCGCGGCACGGGAGCATTTTCCGGAACCGGCTTGGCGCGCGGTGCTCGCCGATCCACCCACCGGCCTTTTCGATCCGCGCTCCTGGGCGTACTGGCACCTCGTCTTCCACATGGAAAAGCCTGCAGAGCCGCCCAGCCGAGCCGCGATGCTGGAACGGCTGCCCGATCGGCCCAATTGGAAACTCGCCAGCTGACCCAACGACGATGGCCACGCGAAAATTCATCGCCTTCCTCCGTGCGATCAACGTCGGCGGGCACATCGTCAAGATGGATCGACTGCGCCAGCTGTTCGAGGCGCTCAAGCTGGGCAACGTCGAGACGTTCATCGCGAGCGGCAATGTGATCTTCGACTCGCCGGCCAAGGATGTCCGAACATTGGAGCTGCAGATTGAGAGTCACCTCAAAGGGTCGCTCGGCTACGCGGTCACGACGTTCTTACGCACCCCTGCCGAGGTCGCTCACGCCGCGGCCTTCCAGCCATTCCCGGAGGCGCCGGAGGACTCAACGCTCTACGTCGGTTTCCTCGCCGCAGCTCCCAGCCCCGAAGTCCAAGCGAAAGTGGCGGGCTGCCGCACGCCGGTCGACGAGTTTCACGTCCACGAACGCGAGGTCTACTGGCTCTGCCACAAGAGGTTCAGCGAATCGCCCTTCTCCGGCGCGAAGCTCGAAAGGGCGCTCGGCATGCCAACCACCCTGCGGAATCTGACGACCGTCCGGAAGCTGGCGGCGAAGACGGGCGGGTGATATCGGTTATCCGCGTTCTCGCTCAGTTTCAAGATGAAATTGAGGCCTCCAACCCGACCAAATCAGTAGAACGCCATGACAATCTCCTGTCGCAGCTCCTATTCGAGATCCGCAGGGACCTACGTATTTCACCTCGTGATTCGGATGACTTTCGTGTTCGCCTTTGGGCTTCCGGTGTGAGGACCCCGTCCAACCGAATTCCTGCCAAGACAGCGCAAGCTCGACAACTGCTGGAACCATGACTGTCTAGCCCACCACGGTATTTGGCCCATCTCGGGAGTCCGGTGATAGATTTTATCTAACTACGAGCCCGGAGAAACGGGCCAGCCAGTACGCTAGAAAGGGCTCAGTCATGGATCGTCAAGAATTTGTCGCGCCACCAGGTTTTGCCGATTTCTCTAAGACCGAGCAAATCGAGTACCTCCAGGCCCTCTGGGATCAGATCGCCGAGAGCCCCGAGGAACTTCCGGTGCCGGAGAGTCACATTGCGTTGGCCGAACGGCGGCTCGCCGACTACCGGCGTGATCCGACGCTCGCGCGGCCAGCTTTCGAAGACCTCGACCGACTGGTCAAGAAATACGGTGGCTGAATTTGAGCTCCTTTTGGAGCCGCAGGCCAGCCTCGACATCGATTCTGCAATCGGGTGGTACGAGGAGGAGCGGACAGGGCTCGGGCTGGAGTTTGCCCGAGAGCTTGACTCGACGTATTACCGAATCCTCGAGGGACCGCGGAAGTACCAGGTTCTGCGCTCTGACATTCGCCGTGCTTGGCTCAAGCGTTTTCCTTACGCGGTTTTCTTCGCTTGCGAAGATGATCTCGTAGTCGTAGTGGCCGTGCTTCACGCAAGCCAGGCTCCAGAGGTGTGGCAAAACAGGCGAAACTAGAAAGAACTAGCCCCCCACCAAAAAGGGCGACCCCGAAGGGCCGCCCCTGGCAAGTTCCTGCTGTGTCCGTTCGCCTCAGCTCGCCTTGCGCGACAGGATCGTTTCCCGGCCGGCAAGGTAGAGCAGGACGACGATCACCGCGAAGGGAATCAGCGAGAGCAGGTCGGAGTTGCCCCCTTCGAAGAACGGATTGCTCTTGGTCATGGTGTCGGTGATCGCTTGCGTGAAGTCGTCCAGCACACCGGCCATGAAGGCGATCAGGATGCCGGCGATCGCCCCGCCCGCGATGTAGCCGGAGGCCATCAGCACGCCGGGGCTCTTGTCGCCTTCGGCGGTCAGCTCGTCTTCGGTCAGGTTCTTGCCCGCGAACTTCTTCTTCGTGTAGAGGTCGACCATCCAGCGGACCGCGCCGCCGATGAAGATCGGGCTCGACGAGGAGAGCGGCAGATAGACGCCGACAGCGAACGCGAGCGACGGGATGCCCGACATTTCGAGCACGATCGAGATCATCACGCCGAGCAGTACCAGGCCCCAGGGGAGCTGGCGATTCAGGATGCCCTTGATGATGTAGGACATCAGCGTCGCCTTCGGCGCGTCGAACTTGACCACGCGGGAACCGTCCGGCCGGAAGCGATGGGTGCCGTTGATCCCCGCGTCGACCATATAGACCGGCGCGCCCGCGGCATCGACCAGGAAGTGCGTCGCCGCGCCCCCCTCGGCGTCTTGGCGGAACCAGACGCGGTAGGAAGCGGAATCGGTCTTCGCCTGCACGCCCTTGAGCGTCTCTTGCTCCTTCGAGATCTCGGCGGCCGGTGCCGTCAAGCCGGGGGGGAAGTTCTCCGATCGTTTGTAGGCGAGCTTGCCCGAAGCGTCGACCAGATAGGTGCCCGGATCGACCTTAGCCGTCGTATCGGTCGGGGCGACCGCGAGCGTCCGGTAGGCGCCCGCCACGGGCGGCGCGATCGAGTCGGCATAGGCCGGCAGGGTAGCAGCGCGATCGGCAGGAAGGGTCGGGGCGTCCGCCACCGCCTCGTAGGTCACCTGCGGCACGTAGACCGTCCCCACTTCGTTCAGCTTGAGGAGGATCGGCCCGAGCACGACGGCCGAGGCGAGAGCGCCGACCAGGATCGCGATCTGCTGCAACTTCGGCGTGCCGCCGACCAGGAACCCGGTCTTCAAGTCCTGGGAGGTCGTGCCTCCGTTGGAGGAGGCGATACAGACGATCGCACCGATCGACAGCGCGGTCACGTAGTAGGTCTGGCCGGTCTTGTCGAGTGCCAGGAAGATCAAGCAGGTGAGCAGCAGGGTCGCGACCGTCATGCCGGAAATCGGGTTCGACGACGAACCGATCTCGCCGGTCAGACGGGACGACACCGTGACGAACAGGAAACCGAAGATGATGATCATCAAGGCGCCGAGCAGCCGGGTGCCGAAACCGGCGTCGACGTAGAGATCATTGGAAAGGATGATCAGGGCCATCAGGACGATGATGCCGATCAGCACGAATTTGAACGGCAGATCCAAATCGGTCCGCTTGACCTTCGCGGTCCCCGGATCGCGGCGGTTGGCGCTCATGTCCTTGAGCCCCTCGCGCAGACCGTTCCAGATCGTCGGCAGCGAGCGGAAGAGCGAGATGATGCCGCCCGCCGCGACCGCTCCGGCTCCGATGTAGAGCACGTAGGCGCCGCGGATCTGGTTCGGTCCCATCTCGGCGATCGGAATCGTGCCGGGCGCGAGCGGACCGGTCATCCCCTCGCCGAAAAACTTGATCGCCGGAATCAGCACCAGGTAGGCGAGCACGCCGCCCGCACACATGATCGAGGCGATGCGCGGACCGATGATGTAGCCGACGCCGAGCAGCTCGGGGGAGATCTCGGCCGAGATCGAGCCGGCCTTGAACGGCGCGCCGAAGACCTTTTCCGGCGTGTCCTTCCAGAGCTTGAACGCGGCCATCGCCGTCTTGTAGATCAGGCCGAGGCCGAAACCGGCGAAGATCGCCTTGGCGCCCGAGGCCGCCTCTTCGCTCGTCGCCTGGGCGTTGCCGCCCGCCGCCGCGATCGCCCGCTCTTCGTCCGACGCCGCGGCCTTGAGCACCTCGGCGCACGCCGTGCCTTCCGGGTACTTGAGCAGACCGTGCTGCTTGACGATCAGCGCGCGGCGCAGCGGAATCATCATCAGGATGCCGAGCAGGCCGCCGAGCACGGCGACCAGGGTCACGCGGAAGATTTCGAGCCCGAAGCCGAGGATCAGGATCGCCGGCATGGTCACGCCGACGCCGAACGCAATCGACTCGCCGGCCGACCCCGCCGTCTGCATGATGTTGTTTTCAAGGATCGACGAACCGCGCAGGCCCATCTTGCTCAGCAGCTTGAAGACCGTAATCGCGATCACCGCCACCGGGATCGACGCGCTCACCGTGAGGCCGACCTTCAGCACCAGATAGAGGGAGGAGGCACCGAAGACGATGCCGAGCAAGGTGCCGACGATCAACGGCAGAGCGGTCAGCTCGGGCAGGTTTGCCTCGGCCGGGATGAAGGGCCGGAATTCCACGGCATCGCCGGAACCCGGTGACTCGGACGTCTTCGCCATACGTTTCCTCCGGAAGGAAAGGCTCTCTGAAGTGCGGCCTAAACTGTGCTCCTAGCAAGCGTTCTGCCAGTCTAGCACGGCCCTTCCGGGGTCTTTGGACGGGGTGAAATCCGCAAGATGAGGCCGAGGCCGTCCCCTCGCGAGGGCGGCCGAGACTCCCTATTAGGCCTCGACGAATTCGATCGTCAGCCGGCCGCAATCGCTCGCCGAAAACCGCTCAGCCACCCGATCGTCGGCCCCGATCGCTCCGACTTCGACCATGAACATCAGTACGCGCTGGCCGACCTCGCCCAACACACCGTTGAAGCGGAGCCCGACCTCGTAATAAGGGGAGCCGTCGGCGGCAACGCGGAACATCGAGCGGATCGCTTCGGCTTCTATTTCGATCTCCCCATCGCCGGCGGCGCAGAGCAGGCGGCAGCGGGTATTGGGCAGAATCCTCTCAAGCGTCGAGACGGCGGCGCCGAAGAGGCCGAAGTTGATCAGCCGCGCCGAAGCGCGGCGCGGAACGGGCGGGGTAGGTTCGGGGCGGCCGGCGGAGTCGAGATCGGGAGAGGGACTGGCGAGAGGTTCCATAATCGAAGATAGACACCGAAAGGCGCGCGAACGTGGAGAACGTCCTCCGGCGGCGCGGCGCGATCCCCGGCTTTGGCGGCACTCTTCTACTAGTGGATCGCACCCTGGCTACCCCGCCGTCGTCCGGGCGGCTCTCGGATCTGCCGCCCGAGCTTTCGCCCGCCTCTCCCTCGGAGCCGCCCCGGGACGAGATCACCCAGCTCCTGCACGCCTGGCGCGGCGGCGACCGCGACGCGCTCGATCGCCTGGTGCCGCGGATCTACGGCGAGCTTCGCCGGGTGGCGGATCGTTACCTGCGGCGCGAGCGCGCGGATCACACGCTGCAACCGACCGCCCTGGTCCACGAGGCCTACCTGCGCCTCTCCGGCGGCGAGCGGCCCGAGTGGCGCGATCGGGTGCATTTCTTCGCGGTCGCCGCCCAGATGATGCGGCGCATTCTGGTCGATCACGCGCGCGCCCATCGGGCGGACAAGCGCGGCGGCGGCGCGCGGCGGGTTTCTCTCGACGAAGGAATTGCCGAGGCGGTCGAACGAACCGCCGATCTCGTCGCGCTCGACGATGCGCTGGTCGCGCTCGCCAAGATCGACCCGCGCAAAGCGCGGATCATCGAGCTGCACTATTTCGCCGGGTTGACCGTCGCCGAGACCGCCGAGGTGCTCGACCGCTCGATTTCGACCGTCGTGCTCGACGCCCGCCTGGCCCGCGCGTGGCTGGTGGCGGAGCTGCGCGAACCCGCGAATGCCTGAGACGACACCCCTCGACCCGGCTCTTTGGACCCGCGTCGAGGCGGCCTGGCGCGCGGCGATCGAAGCGCCGCCCGGAGAGCGCGCCGCGGCGCTCGATGCGGCATGCGGCGTGGACTCCGGGCTGCGGGCGCGGGTCGAGGAGCTGATCGCCGCCGACGCGGATTCCGAGCGGGTAATCGTCGAGGCGGTCGCCGCGGGAGCGCGGTTGTTCGCGAGCGGCGCGGCGAACGGCCGGCGGATCGGACCCTACCGGCTCGAACGCGAGATCGGCCGCGGGGGAACCAGCACCGTGTTCCTCGCCCGGCGCGACGGCACGCCGCCGGACGGGCCGCCGGTCGCGCTCAAGCTGCTCGATCGCGGCGGACCCGACGGGCGGGAGGTGGTCGCCCGCTTCGAGGCCGAGCGGCGCGCCCTCTCCGCCCTCGACCACCCCGGCATCGCACGCCTGCTGGAAGTCGGAATCGCCGAGGATGGCCGCCCCTTCGTGGTCCTCGAATGGGTGGACGGACTGCCGATCGACGCCTGGTGCGCCGCGCGCGGGCTCGACCTTGCGGCCCGGGTGCGGCTGTTCCGCCGGGCCTGCGCCGCGGTCCACGCCGCGCACCAGCGGCTGGTCGTCCACCGCGATCTCAAGCCGGGCAACGTCCTGGTGGCTGCGGGCGGCGCCCCGAAGCTGCTCGATTTCGGCCTCGCCAAGCTGCTCGGGGATTCCGGCGGCGCGCCGCTCGACCCGACCGCGACGGCCCTTCGAGCGCTGACCCCCGCCTACGCGAGCCCCGAACAGGTGCGCGGCGAGCCGGTCACGACCGCGACAGACGTCTACTCGCTCGGCGTCCTGCTGTTCGAGCTGGCGACCGGGCAGCGGCCGATCCGCACCGAGGGGCTCCACCCGACCGAAGTCGAGCGCGCGATCTGCGAGCAGCCGCCGAATTTCACCTCCGTGCGGCTACCCGACGATCTGGAAAACATCCTGCGCATGGCGCTGCGCAAAGAGCCCGGACGCCGCTACGGCTCGGTCGAGCAGCTCGCCGAGGATCTCGGCCGCTTCCTCGCCGGGCGGCCGGTGATCGCAAGGAAGGACACCTGGGCCTATCGCTCGGGCAAGTTCGTCCGCCGCCACCGCTGGTCGGTCGCGGCGGCAGGCGCTTTTCTCGCGTTGATCGTCGCGTTCGCCGTCTCGCTCGCCCTCCAGTCGCGGCGCCTGGCGCGGGAGCGCGACCGGGCGGAGCGGACCGCCGGCTTCTTGGTCGACCTGTTCGAGATCTCCGATCCGAGCGAATCGCGCGGCGCTTCGATCACCGCGCGCGAGATGCTCGATCGCGGCGCGGCGCGGCTGAGCTCCGAGCTGGCCGACGAGCCGGAGGTGCGCGCCTCGCTCCAGGAGACGATCGGCAAGGTCTATCAAAACCTCGGCCTGTACCGCGGCGCCGAGCCGCTGCTCGTCGAATCGCTCGCCACCCGGCGCCGGCTGTTCCCGGGCGATCACCCCGAGGTCGCGAGCAGTCTGAACCGCCTGGCAGTGATCCATGCCCTGGCGGGCGATTACGCGGCCGCCAAGCCGCTCTTTCGCGAGGCGCTCGCAATGCGCGAGAGGCTGTTTGCCGAGGACGATCCGAAGGTCATCGCGAGTCTCAACAATCTCGCCCTCCTGCTCCACGATCAGGGCGACTACGCCGCGGCCGAGGTGCTCTATCGTCGCGGCGTCGACCTCGACCGGAGGAACGGTGATCCCGACGGCGCCTCGGTCTTGAACCTCGCGCTGTTGCTGATCGACCGCGGCGAGCACCACGCCGCCGAAGCGCTGATCCGGCCGCGCCTCCCGGCGAACCGCGCCCGCTTCGGCGAGCGCCATCCGCAGACCTCGCTCGACCTCGATCTGCTCGGCCAAGCACTCGAAGGGCAGGGCCGATCGAAGGAGGCCGAAGCGCTTTTTTCCCGCGCCCTCGCGATCGACCGGGCGCTCCAGCCAGGCGACCATCTCGATCTCGCCCGCGATCTCTATCGGCTCGGCGCGCTCTATCTCGACCGGGGCGATCTCCGCCGCGCCCGGCCGCTGCTTACCCGCGCCGCCGCGATCCGCGAACGGTTTCTTCCCCCTCCCCACCCGGAGCTCGCGGCGGCCTGGGCACAGCAGGGTCGTCTCGCGCTCGCGAGCAGCGACTTCGCCCAAGCGGACGAGCGCCTCACGCGAGCGCTCGCCGCGTTTCGGGCCGCCCTACCCGCTCGCCACCCCTCGCTCGCCGAAGCGCTCGTTCCGCTTGCCGAGCTGCGGATCCGGCAAGGGCGTTGCGCCGAGGCGAGTGCGCTCGCCGCGGAGGCGGAGGGCTCCCTCCGCGGCAAGCTGTTGCCCTCCGACCGACGCTTCCTCCGCTCCGAAGCGGCGGTCGCAGCCGGCCGGCGATGCGGTCAGCTCTAGGGCTCGCCGAAGATCCCCCACTCCCAGAGCGGGTCGCCGATCACGTGGATGCCGTCGAAACCCCCGTTCGTCGTATCCACCCGGCCGGAGAGGTTGATCGCGCCGAACCCGTTGACCAGGGGGTCATCGTAAGTGAACGAGGTGGCACCGAAGCGCAGCCCGGTAAACGGCTGCCCCGCTGCGTTGGTCCGGTCGACCCCGGGATGGTCGTAGAAACGGAACCAGTAATTCCCGGCGTTCGCAACGCCGTCGTTCACCCAGGTGGTGTACCCCGGCCAATACCAGGAAGGATCGGCGCGGACTAGAGGAGAGACTTTGCGCACGAAGGTGTTGGAACCGACCGTGACCGTGAATCCCGGACCGGGTTCCAGGCCGTTGGCGCCGGTCAGCTCCTCTCCCCAGACCTTCTTCGGCGAGTTGGAGCTTGCGTACTCGCCGCCTTGGCGCATGGTCCAACCGACCAGGCCGGGTTTGCAGGCGCTGATCCGCATCCAGCCGGCGAACACCCCCGCCGCGGGGTAATTAGGCGAGGCGGGAAGCCCCGGTCCGATGCGCGCCATGAAGCCGCGCGGGAACGTGGTGAAGCTGTCGACGCCGAGCGAAGCGCCGTTGCGATCGAAGTAATGGACCGAGACCGGACCGACGTTGGCGGTGGTCGGATTGTAAATCCCGACGATCGTCTCGACTCCCGGGTCGACCACTTCGTAAGTCAGCTCCGGATTGACCAGCTTCGCCGAGGGAGTGTTGGCGAGCATCGCCGAGCCCATGCGGAATCGGCCGCCCGGGACCAGGTTCGCGTCGAAGAGATCGACCAGCAGGGCGTCGCCCACGATCGGCTGGCTGGCCGTAACGACCACGCGGTAGTCGTCGTCGAAAGGCCCGGGCACACTCAGGAAGAACGGGATCGCGGCATTCCAGAGCGTCCGTTCGAGCCACGAGCCGAACGCGGGGATCGTCACCGTCACCGGAGCAAACACGGTTCCGCCGAGCGAGCTGTAGCGGAAGGTCACCGTGGTCGCCGAAGAGTTCGGGTTGGCGATCCAGATCATGGGCGAGGTGCCGGTCAGGAAATCGAGCGTCGCCGAAGTCGAAGCTGGCATCGGCCCGAACCAGAGGGTGGTCTTGCCCGCCTGGAACATCTGGAGCTGCTGCGTCGAATTCAGCCCCAGGCTCGCCGCCTCGCCGTCGGCGAGAAACCCGCCGCCGAACGCCGAGAGGTCGACGTAGTCCGCGTGGTGGACTGTCTCGCCGACGATCGGCAGGTTGAGCCCGATCACCCGCGCTACGCCGAGCCCGGGCGTCGCGCTCGATCCCGAAAGGAGCGGCGAGGCGGGAACCACCTTCGTGGCTTCCGGCCCGAGGAAGTAGGACGGCGCGGCGAGCAGGGTTCCGAGCATGTCGTAGAACTCGACCGTGATCGTCGTCGAGTTGACCGGGTCCGGGTTGTTGACCACCACCGCGCTCTGGAAATAGGCGAGATCGGTCGGGAACGGGGGGAACCAGAACAGGCCGGCGGCGAACTTCTCGTAGGCCGGCTGCCCCTGGAGATTGACCGAGGAGTGGACCCAGCGATAGTCCTCGTAGCTGTTGAAATTATCGAAGGGGCGGCTGGTCACCCCGGAAGGAACCGGCTGGATCTGCTTCAGGCAAAGCTGGGGTCCCGGCTCGATGAGGAACTGGGCCGATGCCGCCGACGCGAACCCAAGCAACAGGAGCGCGCCGAGCGCGAGCCGAAAGGCGGATGGAAGGAGCGGGCGGGAGAAGCGGGACGATAGCCTCATGCGATTCTCTCCTTAGAGGTCGGGCCGGGGCGTCCCGGAAAGGGAGAGCCCCTAACGAGAGAAGCGGAAAAGAAGGGCGAAGATGACGGTTCCTTAAGAAGCCATTCGCGCCGAACCTCCGACCTGCTGAATCGCCGGAGTTTTCGTCCCCCTCTAGAGTAGACTTGTTGCCCCGCTTTTTTGGTCTTTCGGAGGCCCGAACCCATGTCGCTCCCGCTTTCGCAGCTCCGGGAAAAACTTCCCGCGCGTCCTCATTGGAAAAACGTCCTGTTGATCGCGCTCGGGGTCTCCCTGGTCGGGATGTCCGCCTTTGCCTTCCGCGACCAGCTCTCGCGGATGACCGCGAAGCTCCAAGCCGGGGCGACCGGCGGGGAGACGGTTTCTGTGTTCGACGTCCTGGTCGATCGCGACAACCGCCAATACGTCGACATTCTGTTCGACCGGCCGCTCGGCGAGGGGCTGCAAGGCCAAGTGCTGGCCGAAGCGCCGGCGACGATCGACCCGGCGATCTCCGGCTCGTGGCGCTGGCAGGACACGAACGCTTTGCGCTTTTCGCCCAGCGGCGGCTTTCCGATCGCCTCCAAATACAAGTTCGAGCTGATCCCGGAGCGCATCCTCCGTCCGGGGCAGATCTTCTCCGGCGATACCGAGCTCGAAGTGGTGACCGACAAGTTCCTGGTTTCGAGCGTCGAGGCCGAAGAAGAGGTCGCGGGCAAGGCGCGCATCGCCTTCCATGGTTTCTTCAAATTCAACTATCCGGTCGATCCGGAGGTGTTGGTCAAGCAGATCAAGCTGGTCGATCCGGTGGCGGGCGACGTGCCGATCCACCTGCTCACCAGCTGGAGCACGCAGGAGATCGAGTACCGCTCCGACCCGGTCCAGAAACAGGTCGAGGAGCGGACGGCGAAGATCGTCATCTCGAAAGATCTGACGCCGGTCTCCGGCAGCATTCCGCTCGGCGAGGACTACGAGAAAGAGGTGCCGATCGGCTCGTCGATCAAGCTCGTGGTGCGCGGGGTCGAAGCCGCGCCGGGCGACAAGGAATCGACGATCACGATTCACTTCTCCTCGCCGGTCGAAGCCGCGGTCGCCGCGAAATACATCACGTTTACTCCGGCCGTCGCGTTCCAGCCGGCGGCCGACGGCACGAACGTCACCCTCACCGGACCGTTCGCGCCGGGTGCGAAATACGCGATGAAGATCGGCAAGGGCTTGCCCGCGACCGACGACTCCTCGCTCCAAGAGGAGTACTCGAGCGACATCGACCTACCCGATCTCGAAGCCTCGGCCGGCTTCCAGAGCGAGGGAATCTTCCTCTCGGCCTCCGGCAACCATACGGTCGCGATCGACACGGTCAACCTGAAAAACTTCCAGCTCGACGTCGACCGGGTTTACAAGAACAACCTGTTCTTCCTGTTCAACTACGGCGGCTTCTGGGGCGAGGAGTTCGCCTATGAGGGCTCGGAGATCAACCACGCGCTCGGCGACCGGTTGAAGACCGAGACGATTTCCGTCACCGGGCCGAAGAACAAGACGGTCACGACCCCGATCACGCTCGACAAGCACGTGCCGGCAGGGGAGCGCGGCCTGTTCCGCCTGGTGGTCACCAAGCCGGACGACTACGAAGGCAAGCAGCGCTGGCTGCTGGTCACCGACCTGGGCGCGGTCGCGAAGAAAGGACCGGGCGAGTTCCTGGTCTGGGTCTCGTCCTATAAAGATCTGGCGCCGGTGGCCGGAGCGAAGGTGACGCTGATCTCGGATCAAAACCAGCCGATGGGCTCGGGGACGACCGACGGCGGCGGCCTCTGGCGGATGCGCGACGCCGAGGCGCTCGCCAATCGCACGCCCTACATGGTGCTGATCGAGAAGGGGGACGACTGGAGCTTCCTGCTGCTCGACGAGATGCAAACCGACACCACGGGGCTCGACGTGGGCGGCGCCGAGCCGGCCGGCGACGGGTATAACGCGTTCCTGTTCGGCGAGCGCGATCTCTACCGGCCGGGCGAGAAGCTCGAAGGGTTGGCGATCGTCCGCGATGGCAGCCTGCAACCCTCTCCGGCGATGCCCGCGATCCTACGCTGGCGCGATCCGGAAGGCAAGGAGCGGAGCACGCAGCGGATCTCGATCACCGACCGCGGCCTGTCGCCGTTCTCGTTGCAGATTCCCGCCTACGCCACGACCGGCCGGCATTCGCTGGAGCTGGAGGTCGCCGAGACGGTGATCGGCTCCTACCCGTTCTCGGTCGAGGAGTTCGTCCCCGACCGGATCAAGGTCGAGATCACCGGCGCGGAAAAAGCGCCGAAGCCGGGCGAGAATCTCACCTACAAGGTGCAGAGCAACTACCTGTTCGGGCCGCCCGCCTCCGGCCTGGCGGTCGAGAGCAAGGTGCGGCTCGCGGACGCGACGTTCGCGCCCAAGGGATTCGAGGCGTTCAACTTCCGGAACGACGACCGCAAGCTCGAAGACCGCGAGCTGCTCGCGGAAGAGGGCAAGCTCGACGCCGAGGGGAACAAAGAGTTTTCCGCCGCGGTGCCCGACGGCCTGCCGGTCCCCTCGACGCTCGAAGCGGTGGTCACCGCCCGCGTGCAAGAGCAGGGCGGGCGCGGCGTCTCCGCCCTCAAGCGGCTGAAGATCCATCCCTATCCCTACTACCTGGGGCTCAAGCGGCCGAACCCGGACGCCTTCCCCGAGATCAACAAGGACCAGAGCTTCGACTGGATCGCGGTCTCGCCCGAGGGGAAAGAGACCGCCGCCGGTTCCTTGCGCGCCGAGCTGTATTTCGACCGTTGGAATACCGTGCTCCGGCGAACCGAGGAGGGGAACTATCGCTGGGAATCGACCCGCGATCCGATTCTCGTCCAGACGCTCACGCTGCCGGCGGGCAAGGCGCGCGGCGCGTTCAAATTCCGCCCGACGAAGTACGGCAGCTACCGGGTCGTGCTCACCGATCCGGGCACCCTCGCCTCGACGCAGGTCGAGTTCTACGCCAGCGGCTGGGGTTACTCGCCCTGGGGGATCAAGAATCCCACCCGCCTGGAGCTGGATCTGGACAAGGAGGAGTACGCGCCGGGCGACACGGCGACGATCCAGATCCGCGCGCCGTTCCCGGGCAAGGTTCTGCTCACGGTCGAGCGCGAGAAGATCTTCTTCGTCCAGAGCTTCGACCTCGCGGGCAATACGGGGAAGATCACGATCCCGGTCGACGGCTTGTGGCGACCGAACGCCTACGTGACCGCGACGCTGGTCCGGAAGGCGAAGGATCTGGAGCCCGGCTCCGCCGGCCGCGCGTTCGGCGCCGTGCCGATCGCGGTCGATCGGGTGGCGAACAAACTGCAACCGGGGATCGCCGCACCGGACGAGATGCGGCCCGAGTCGCCGGTTTCGATCGAGGTCCAGACCCGGCCCGGAGCGGTCGTCACGCTCTCCGCGGTCGACGAAGGCATCCTTCAGCTGATCGCCCAAAAGACGCCGCAGCCGTTCGATTTCTTCTATCGGAAGCTCGCGTTGGGGGTCGACAGCTACGACTCTTTCGGCGTCCTGCTGCCCGAAGTGAATCCCGAAGGCTCCAAGGCGAAGGGCGGCGGTGAGGGCGGCGAAGGACTGTCGCAATACGTGCGGACCGAAGGCATCCGGCGGGTTGAGCCGGTGGCGTTCTGGTCCGGTCCGGTCACCGCGGACGCCTCGGGCAAGGTGCGGTTAACTTTCCAGGTGCCGGAGTTCCAGGGCGCGCTGCGGATCATGGCGGTCGCGATCGACGGCCGGAAGTTCGGCTCGTCGGAGAAATTGATGCGGGTGCGAACCCCCGTCGCCGTGCTGCCGACCTTCCCGCGCGTGCTGTCGTTCGGCGAGAAGCTGAAGGTACCGGTCACGGTACGGAACGACACCGGCCGCGCCGGCACGTTCCAAGTGGGGCTCACCGTGCAAGGACCCGCCAAGGTCGCGGCGGCGACGCAGTCGATCCAGCTCGGCAACGCCAAGGACGGAACGCTCTACTTCGACGTCGAGACGGGCGCCGGATCGGGCGACATCCGTTTCGTGGCTTCCGCTTCGGGCAACGGCGAGTCGGGTAAATCCTCGGCGAACGTGCCGGTGAGGGCCGATCTCTTCCCGATTGCGACCGAGCAGGCCGGCGCGATGCAGGACGACGAGATCAAGCTCAAGGTGGATGACGACGATCTGCGCGAGGAGACGATCAACCGCACGGTCCGGATCGGCTCCGGCCCGATCGTCCAGTTCACCGGCAAGCTGTCCGACCTCCTCCGCTATCCGTACGGCTGCGCCGAGCAGACCGTCTCCTCGGCGTTCCCGCTGCTCTACATGGGCGATCTCGCCAAGGAGCTGGAGCCCGAGCTATTCGATCCGAAGAAGGGGCGCGGCGACCCGGCGGTGATGGTGCAGGACGCCGTCCGGCGGCTCGCGACCATGCAGCTGTTCAACGGCGGGTTCTCGCTCTGGCCGGGCGGCCAGCAGATCCACCCGTGGGCCAGCGTCTACGTCGCGCACTTCCTGGTCGAGGCGCGGCGGGCCGGCCACCCGGTCGAGGATTTCCTCTACGACGGCTCGCTCAAGTGGATCGCGGGCGACGCCAAGGCGAAATCGGCCTACGGCCAAGAGGAGCTGCAGCGAACGGCCTATGAGCTGTACGTGCTCGCTCGAGCCGGCAAGGCGGATCTCGGCACGATGGATTTTCTGCGCGAAAAGCAGATGAAGGCGTTGCGCCCCGAGTCGCGCTCGCTGCTCGCGGGGGCTTACGCGAGCGTCGGCAACCGCCAGGCGGCGGGCGATCTGGTCGCGAATCTAGCGGAGGTCGAGAAGGTGAACCGCCAGACCGGCGGCAACTTCAACTCCGAGATCCGCAACCGGGCGATCATCCTGATGGCGCTGCTCGACGCGCAACCGGGCAACCCCCGGGTGGCCCAGCTGGTCGATCGTCTGGCGCGCGACGCCCGCGACGTCGATACCTGGAGCACCCAGGAATCCGGCTTCGCATTCGTCGCGCTCGGCCAGTTCTACAAAAAGCAGGCGGAGGCGCCGCCCTACACCGGCACGCTCTACGCCGGCAGCAAGAAGATCGGCACGTTTACCAAGCAGACCGCGACGTTCCGCAACATCAAGGGAACCGATGCGGTCCGCATCGAGATGGACGGCGGCTACAAGCCTGGCTCGGCGTTCTACAGCGTGATCACCCGGGCGATTCCGACCGACTCGGGCTTCAAGCCGGAATCCGCCGGGATCGAGGTTGAGCGGGAGATCCTCACCCGCGACGGCAAACCGGCGGATCTCGCCAACATCGAGCAGGGCGACCTGCTGGCGGTGAAGACCCGCGTGCGAAGCGTCTCCGGCCCGCTGCTGAACGTGGCGATCGTGAGCCTCCTCGCCTCCGGCGTCGAAGTCGAAAACCCGCGGCTGGAGACGACCGAGCAGCTCCCGTGGGTGAACGACGCGAACCTCCGCGCCGTCCACCAGGATCTGCGGGACGACCGGTTCCTGCTGTTCACGGACCTGCCGGCCAACAGCTGGCAGACCTTCTATACCCTTGTCCGCGCCGTGGCTCCGGGCACCTTCCGCCTCCCGCCGATCCACGCCGAGGCGATGTACAACCCCGCCATCCGCGGCACCAGCGCGCGGGGCGAAGTGACGGTCAAGGTCCGGCAGTAAGGGGGTAGCCGTGGGATGCCGAGACCTCCTGGGGGCGCCAGGCTCCAGCCTGGCGTTTTGCGCGGTAAGGAAGTGTCTCGGTGCATCGAACCCAAAGACGCCAGGCTGGAGCCTGGCGCTCTCAGGGAAAAGCATCCGAGGGATCCGCCGCTGAATCTGAAGACCTTCTTTGCCCGCCGCGGAGTGCGCCTTACCCTCGGCGGTCTCGCTCTGGTGCTCCTGCCCTTCCTGCTCGACTCCCTCTTTCCATTCCCCTTTGCCGCGCTCGACCGGCCACCCGCTCTGATCGTCGAAGACCGGGCGGGCGAGCCGCTCCGGTTCTTCCTTCCCGCCGACGACCACTGGCGCTTTCCGATCCGGCTTTCGGAGCTGCCGCCGGAGCTGCCGAAAGCGCTCGTCGCTTCGGAAGATCGCCGTTTCTGGAGCCATCCGGGCGTCGATCCGATCGCGATCATGCGGGCCGCGGGCGCGAACTTCCGGGCGGGGGAAGTCGTGTCCGGCGCCTCGACGATTCCGATGCAGATCGCGCGCATGGCTAGCCCGAGGCGGCGGACCCTTTGGGCCAAGATGATCGAGGCGGTGCGCGCGATCCAGCTCACAGCCCACGTCTCGAAACGCCGACAATTGGAGCTGTACTTGAACCTGACGCCGTACGGTGGCAACCTCGAAGGGGTGGGAGCCGCGGCTTGGTTCTACTTCGGCAAACCGGCGAGCCAGTTGAGCCTGGGCGAAATCGCGCTGCTCACCGCGCTCCCCCGCTCCCCATCGCGCTACGACCCCACGATTCACCCCAAAGCGGCGCAAGGGGCGCGCGACCGGGTGCTTCACCAGCTCGCGGAGCGGGGGGCGTTCTCCAAAGCGCAGATCGCCGAGGGGCTACGCCAGGCGGTGCCGACGAAGAAGCGGCGCGCGCCGTTTTCCGCCCCTCAGTTCGCCGAACGGATCGCGCGGCTCTCGCCGCATCGCGCGCGGGTGACGACCACGATCGACGCCGCCGTTCAACGGACGGCGGAAGAGCTGGTGACCCGCCGAATCGCGGAGCTCCGGCCGCTCGGGATCGGCAACGCCGCGGCGGTGGTGATCGAGATGGAGGAGCCGCACGATTCAGGCCGGCGGTCGCTCCGCGCCCTGGTCGGCTCGGCCGGCTACGCCGAGACGGCGTTTCAAGGTCAGGTGGACGGAAGCGCCGCCCGCCGCTCCCCCGGTTCGACGCTCAAACCGTTCCTCTACGCGATGGCGTTCGACGACGGCCGGGTGCTCCCCGAAACGTACCTGCTCGACATCCCGACTGATTTCGGCGGCTATGTCGCGGAAAACTACGACGACGTCTATCGCGGTCGATCGACCGTACGCGACGCCTTGATCCACTCGCTGAACGCCTGCGCCGTCCGCCTCCTCTCGGAGGTCGGCCTCGAGCGTTTCCACAAGCGCCTGCTCGCCGGGGGCCTTTCGACCCTCGACCGGCCGACCGCGACCTACGGCCTGCCGCTGATCCTCGGTGCCGGGGAGGTCACCCTCCTCGACCTGGTGAACCTCTATGCCACGCTCGGGGAAGGGGGGCTCCATCGACCGGTCGAGATGATCGTGCCGACGGAGTCCGCACGCCGAACGCGAGGGAGCGAGCCTCCGCCCAAACGGTTGTTTTCGGCCGAGGCTTCGGCCTTGACGACCGAGATTCTCACCGACTTGAAGCGCCCCGATCTCCCCGAATCGTGGCAGCTCGCGACCGGAGTCCCCGCCGTCGCCTGGAAAACCGGCACCTCCTACGGTCACCGCGACGCCTGGGCGGTCGGTTTTTCCGGCCGCTACGCGATAGGAGTCTGGGTCGGCAACTTCGACGGCACGCCCCGCCAGGGCATCTCGGGCAGCGAGCATGCGGCCCCGCTGCTGTTCGATCTCTTCCGAGCGATCGACCGCGAAGGGAGCGCGCCCAAGATCCCGCGCGGTCTGCGCATCGAACCGATCGAGCTCTGCGCGGTTTCCCGCCAACTGCCGACCCCCGACTGCCCGGCCCGGATTCAAACCGTCTACCTGCCCGGCAAATCGAACCTCACCGCCTGCCCGATCCATCGCCGCGCCTTCGTCGACGCAAAAACCGGCGATCTCCTCGGAGGCGATTGTCTCAACCGTCCCTATCGCTCCGTCGTCCTCGAATTCTTCCCCCCCGAGCTGGTCGCCTGGTGGCAAGCCCAAGGAATGAGCGTGCCGGCGATTCCCCAGCCCAGCCCGGATTGCGCAAGCCTCCCCGGCCGCGAACCACCGAAAATCGTCTCGCCCGACCCGTTCACCCCCTACCGGATGAGGCGCGACGCTCCCGCGAGCGATCAGCGCATCCCCCTGATCGCCAGAGTCGGCCCCGGAGCCCGCCGGATTTGGTGGTACCAGAATGGAGTTCTGGTGGCCTCGGGCACGCCCGGAGAGAAACTGTTTCTCGAAGCGGTCCCCGGCGAGCACCGGTTGGTGGTGACCGACGATCTCGGGCGGTCGGATGGGGTGGGGTATAAGGTCGAGTAGGTGAAGCGGAGGGATTAGATGGGTCGGGCTTTCAGCCCTTTGGTAAGGTTTCGGTACTCATTCCTGGGGCGTTGCCCCAGGCTATTATGAAATCGCGCCGTTGGCGCTCATGGTTGGCGAACCCGAGGCGTCTCCATCTTCGACCACCGAGAGGAACGGTTCGCAACCTTAGTGAAACGTGCTTTTGTTACAGCGGTTGGCGCCTGCACAGCACCTTAATATTCCACAACCGCGAGGGCCAACGGCCCGACCTCATACCAGCCTAGGGCAACGCCCTAGGTTCGACCGACCCCGGCAAAAGTCGAGGGCTGAAAACCCGACCTATTGGATATACCCCAACGACCGCAGATCATTCAACAACTGATCGTCCGCCTTCGACGCCTTTCCGTTCCCCGCTTTCCGCACGCCCCAGCTCTTGATCTTCCTCAGGGGATGCTTTCTCCGGAATTCTTCGCGGAACAGCTGGGAATACGCCTCGCCATCGAAATCTTCGGCAACCGGCAGGCCGAGACCGAAGAGCAGCGTCGGCGTGATGTCGTGGACGTCGATCTCGGCAAGGTCCGCTTTCGGGTCGATGTCCGGTCCCGCTGCGATCAGGATGCCGTGGGTGGTGGTCGTATGGGTCCCCGAAATCCGGTCGATTCCGGAGACCGCGCCCTTCCAGGGCGTGCCTTGGACGAGCAGTGTTTCGCTTGCGCCGGCCTTGGAGACTCCGATCACGAAATCCGCTCCTTCGGCGATCTCCTTGGGCCGCGCGTCTCGGACGAAGAAGACCGGTTCGCCTCCGGCATAGGTGACCCCCCGGAGAGCCTCGACCAGTCGATCACGGAGGGCCGCGCGCTGATCGGGGCGGACGGTCCCCTGCGTTTCTCTCCCGGTGAGGGCAAAGCGGACGAAGCGCGCTTGGCGGAAGTTCGGGGAGGCGTGGCTGAAGACTTGGGTTCGCGCGAAATCGACCGCAGCCCCTTTGTGCTTCAGATAGCCTAGGCGTTCGAGCACGGCGTCGAGGTCGAGCAGAACCTTCGTCTCTTCCTCTCGCGCCGTGGCGTGGAAACCGTGATCGGAGATCACCAGAACGTTCGCCTCGGGCGCGATGGCGAGCAGTTTGCCGATCTCCAGGTCGACCGCACGGTAGACGTTCGGGACCCGCTCCCGATTCGCCGCCAGCTCGGCCGGTTCGATTGGGTCGAATGCCTCCGGCTCGAAGTATTTCCACGCCCGGTGGGAGACGACGTCCGTGCTGCGAAAGTAGAGCAACATCAGGTCGAGGTCGCCTTTGGCCAGCAGCTCGCGGGCGAAATAGGACATCGAACGGTCGCGCCGTTCGGACTCCTCTTCGAGGCCGAAGAGGGAGGTCTCCTTCTCCGCCGCGACCTGGGCGGTCTTGAATCGAGCCAGCACCTCGGGCGGTGAAGCCCGGTTCGGCAGATCGAGCAGAATACGATCGCTGACCAGGACGCCGCGGATCGGCTCGGCCGGCCAGGAGGCCCACCAACCGAGGACCGCAGCGTTCCTCCTGCCGGTGGTCGTCATGTTCCAGATCGCCGGAACCTTGCGCAGGCCGGAAGAGACGGGCAGGTCCCCTTGCGCCGTCGGCACCACGAAATCGGTGATGCCGTGCCGCTTCGGGATGACGCCCGTCGCGATCGTGGTCCAGATCACGGGCGAGGAGTTGTAGGCCGTCTTCAACCGCGTTCGGACTCCGCGGTTCGCCAGGGCATGCAGGTTCGGCAGCTCGTTCTTCGCCCAGAGGCGCTCGATCACCTTCCACTCACCGCCGTCGATTCCGATCACGAGCAACGGGCGTTTGGCGGCCAAAGCGCCTTCTCTGTGACAGCCGACGACGACTAGAGACAAGAGGGCGAGGATGGGCGCCGCGGATTTCGCGGCGAGCCGAACGGAAGGAGACTTCATCGATGCAGGAGGGCGAGACATCCGGCCCGCCCCAGGGGGACGGGGACGGGCCGGGGTGACTCGATATAGGCGCCCTAGCCCGTGGGGCAGTCCCAACTCGGATTGCAGACGCAAGAGAAATCGATGCAGGTCCCGGGGCAGCTGATGTTGCAGGTGTAGCAATTCGTGTCCAGGGTCGGAATGCCCCCCGCGGCGCGCTGGAGCCGGGGAGTGGAGAGCTCGCCTACGGTTTCGCGATGGAGGGCAAGCTTTCGCGGGGTTTTCTTGAACATTTCGATCTCCTTGGTGCCACGGCGGAGTCTCCGCTCCTCTCGGCGCCGAAGGCGCCGTCCTGTCCCGCCGTGACCGGGATCATACTCCGACCAGAAGGTGAGAGTGTTCGGCGACGGCTTCGGAAATCGGCAGCCGGTCGGGCGGGATCCAGCCCTTGCGCGCCGCGTCGCTCGCGAGCAGCTCGGGAGAGTAGTGACGATTGAGGATCGACCGGTCGAGGAGCTCGGGGCAGGATTCGAGAAACTCGAACGACGAGCGCGCCGAAGGCGAACGACTGGTTCCTGCCGCGATCAGCTCAACCCAGGCGCGGGTGAGCGTCTCGTGGTACAGCTGGCTGGCGCCCTGGGCATTGGCCAAGCGAATCAGCGCCGCGACGAATCGTTCGCGAGCCGACTCCGGGCCTACCGTCGTGATCAGTTTCCAAAAGACCCGGACATGCTCGCGATGGTGAAAATCCTTCGCCGAGATCGTCGCGGTTTCGAACGCCGCAAGCAACGCGTCGTCATTGAGTGGAAAAGGCGGGGGAGAAGGCGGCAGGGTGGACATGAGGCCTCCTTTGGGATCGATTGTTGGGGTTTTTATGTCGCCTTTTTTAGGCATCGGCCCAAAAAAACTAACGGCCCTCGATTTCTCGAGGGCCGTTCTAAGAATAACTTCCCGGCAACGACCTACTCTCCCACACACCTGCGCGTGCAGTACCATCGGCGCTGAGGGGCATAACTGCCGTGTTCGGAATGGGAACGGGTGTTTCCCCCTCGCTACAGTCACCGGAAAACTTGAAAAACATGGAAAGAACTCTTTCGAGAACCAACCGAATCGGGTTATTGGCGATAGGGACCGCAAGCTAAAGAGTCAATGGTCAAGCCGGACGACCGATTAGTACAGGTCAGCTCAACGCCTCGCAGCGCTTACACCTCCTGCCTATCAACCTGGTGGTCTTCCAGGGGTCTTCAGGGATACCTCATCTTGGGGGGGGCTTCCCGCTTAGATGCTTTCAGCGGTTATCCTTTCCGAACGTAGCTACCCAGCGGTGCCGCTGGCGCGACAACTGGTTCACTAGAGGTTCGTCCATCCCGGTCCTCTCGTACTAAGGACGAATCCCCTCAAGTATCCTGCGCCCACATAAGATAGGGACCGAACTGTCTCGCGACGTTCTAAACCCAGCTCACGTACCACTTTAATCGGCGAACAGCCGAACCCTTGGAACCTGCTACAGCTCCAGGATGTGATGAGCCGACATCGAGGTGCCAAACCCTTGCGTCGATGTGAACTCTTGGCAAGGATCAGCCTGTTATCCCCGGCGTACCTTTTATCCGTTGAGCGATGGCCCTTCCACGCGGAACCACCGGATCACTAAAGCCTGGTTTCCCACCTGCTCGTCTTGTAGGACTCGCAGTCAAGCTCGCTTCTGCTTTTGCACTCTATGGCTGATTTCCAAACAGCCTGAGCGAACCTTCGCGCGCCTCCGTTACACTTTAGGAGGCGACCGCCCCAGTCAAACTACCCACCTAGCAGTGTCCCTGATCTGGATGACAGATCGAGGTTAGAACGTCGAAGTGTTAAGGGTGGTATCTCACC
Organism: Thermoanaerobaculia bacterium; assembly: GCA_035995205.1. Lineage (GTDB taxonomy): Bacteria > Acidobacteriota > Thermoanaerobaculia > Multivoradales > UBA5704 > DASYKS01. The sequence goes on along the minus strand of DASYKS010000014.1, from coordinate 114 downwards.
GTTGACTCCCCCGACTCCGAGAAGCCGAGATCAAAGTCTCCCACCTATCCTGCGCATAACACGTCAACATTCACTACTAGGATGTAGTAAAGGTGCACGGGGTCTTTTCGTCTA
>DASYKS010000013.1:0-65274 GCA_035995205.1 Thermoanaerobaculia bacterium | reverse complement strand
GGTAGGTAGAGATGGGTGAGCGCGTCCACCGTCGATCCTCCTGACTCCGCCTCCGAGAATCCAGGCGGGAAGCGACTTGCCTCACCAGCCCTCACCCCCGGCCCCTCTCCCAAGGGGAGAGGGGGGCAAAACGAAAGCGTTTCTTGCTGTTCTCCCCTCTCCCTGTGGGAGAGGGGCCGGGGGTGAGGGCTGAGAAGCGCCTACTCTACCGAACCCTCGCTCTCCTACCTAGCTGTACGTCTTGACCTCGGCCCCCTGATACTTGCTCGGGCACTTGACCAGCAGTTTGCTCGCCTCGAACTGCTGGGCTCCTTCGTCGTAGCGGCCGATCGCGACGATGCTGATCGCGTCGTCGAAGTTGCCCGGCCGGACGCCGTGGTAGCGCACCCGCAGCTGTTTCGACGACTTCGGCTCGAGGATCGTGAAGGACAGCGCATGGTCGCTGTTCGAGTAGTCCGCGCTCCCCTTCTTCAGCCCGCCCATCACCTGCACGATCCGCGGCGTGGAGGTCGCCTGCTCGAAGCTGACGTACGGGGTCAGGTTCTTCTGAAACGACATCAGCGAGAACCCCGCGAAGGCGAGCAGCATCAGGCCCCCCACGACGTACCAGAGATTCCTTTTCATCGCTATCTCCTTTACCTGCCCTTGCCGCCCGCTTCGAGCCCGGCGATCCGCCGTTCGATGCGCAGCAGGAAGAGGAACAACCCCGTCCAGATGATCAAGTTGACCGCGAAAATCCAACCGAGTCCGCCGAGCTCCATGTTGTTCTCTTTCTCCCTTCCCGTCTACGGGCTCATCCGCCGCCTACGACGGATCGTCCAAGGTCGCGTCGACGAGCGCCTGAGAGCGCGCCCGCAGATTGTGCATCCAGAAGAACAGCACGGTGTAGGTCAAGGCCGAGGCGATCAGAACCTGGAACATTCGCGGATCCACGTCCAGCTTGCGCTCCGCGTTGATCACCGGCTCCGGGTGGAGCGACTCGGTGATCCGCGGCACGATGAAGTAGAAGAACGGCGTCACCACCAGGGCGATCAAGGCGTAGACCGACGAGATGCGCGCGCGGATCTCGCGGTCGGCCATGGCGCTCCGCAAGGCGAGATACGCGCCGTAGAACAGCAGCACCACGACGATCGAGGTCTGGCGCGGGTCCCAATTCCAGTACGCGCCCCACTCGATCCGCGCCCAGAGCGAGCCGGTGATCGTCGCGAGCACCCCGAACAGAACGCCGCACTCCACCGCCGCCGCCGCCGCCCGGTCGTGGCGCATCCGGCGCCCGCCCCACAAGTAGCGCGCGCTCCACACGGCGGCGGCGAAGTAGGCGACGAACGAGGTCCACGCCATCGGCACGTGGAAGAACAGAATGCGGCTCGATTGGCCGATGAAGGCCGGGTCCGACCAGGCGTAGAAGAACGCGCCCCAAATGCAGCCCGCCATTACCAACCAGAGACCGAATCGGAGGCCGAGAGAGATCGTGCGTGTCATGGGTTCCATACCGCCGGAAAAAGCATGAGTCCCGCGATGGTTACGGAGCCATCATACAGAAGCAGTTGGGGCAGTGCCACGCCGGCCGGGTCGCCCGCGACGGCGTTGCGGGTCAGCTCGATCGCGATCAGAAGGAGGGGCATGAGCACCGGAAAGGCGAGCACCGAAAACAGCGTGCTCCGGCCCCGCGCCTGGCTCGCGAGCGCCGCGATCAGCACGCTTCCGACGGCCAGGCCGTAGCCCCCGGCGACCAGGGCGATCACCAGCTGCCCGGGCGAGGCGACCTCCAGGCTCATCACGGCGAGGTAAAGCGGGGCGACCAGCGCCTCGATTCCCAGCAGCAGGCTCACGCCGAACGCCAGCTTGCCCACGAACAGGGCGGAGGGGGGAGCGGCCAGGCGCAGCGCGATCGCCGTATGGCTCTCTTCCTCATGAACGAACGCGCGCGGCAGCCCGGCCGCCGCGGCGAACAGCAGGATCAGCCAGAGCATGGCGGGCAGCACGTTGATCGCAAGCGTCTTGTTGGTCCCGGCGGGACCGAGCGCCGCGCTGGTCACCACCAGGGTGGTCACCGCGAACAAGGCGATCGCATTCAGGGCGTAGCGGCTGCGCAACTCGCAGCGCCAGTCCTTCGTGAACACCGCCCGCGCGCTAGCGACCCAGATCGAGGCGGGAGACGGCACCCGCAACCTCCAAGGTAACGGGCGATGCGAGGACCGCGAGGCCACCGGATGCCAGATGCTCGCCGAGCAGGGAACGCACGGTGTTCTCTCCCTCCACGTCGAGGTTCTGAAACGGCTCATCCAATAGTAGTGCCCGCGGCCGGGCCAAAAGCGCCCAAGCCCACCGCAGCCGCTGCCGCATGCCGGAAGAAAGAGCGCCCGCCTCTCGGTCCGCAGGCAACCCCACGCGATCCAGAAGCTCCTCCGCCCGAGCCACCGGCAATCCCCGCAACCGGGCAAAGAATTCGAGGTTCTCCCCCGCGGACAGCTCGTCGTAAAACGCCAGATCCGGAGCCACGAAGCCAATCCGAGCCCGCCGCTCCGCGGGCGACAAGGCAGCCCCGTCCTCCACATGCTCGATCGTCCCGGCATCCGGAGCCAACAGCCCGGCCAAACACCGAAGAAGCGTGCTCTTGCCCGACCCGTTCGCCCCGGTCACCACGAGCGTCTCCCCCGCCAAGACCCACCCCGAAGCCGGCTCCAGAGCACGCACCCGCCCAAACCGGCGCCGAACGCCATCGAACGAAAGAGAGACCGAACCCATTGCCCGCGCAGTATATGAGCGGTCCGCGACGAAACGACCGCCCGCAAGAGCGGGGGAGGGCGCTCCCGCCGGAGGGGAGGATCGCCCGACCCGGAGGCTCCCATTGCGAAGGGCGCGGGTGTCCGCGAGCCGCGAGGTCATGAGGGGTCGCAAGTGAGCTGCGCAGCCGCGACTGATCGAAATCACTCACTCGAATACGACGTCCCCGTCAGCACGTGTTGTTGTCAAGCGCCAAAGGCGCGTTCTATGACAGCCTGGGGCGAAGCCCCAGGACACGAAGCCTATCCCTGTCGAAAAGGGCTGAAGGCCCGTCCCATCGCAGGCCACCTGCACTGGAGATTGCACCGGTGCAACGGAGTTTTGCAGCGGTGCGCCGCCGTTTTGCACAGGTGCGCTGGGAAATTGCAGTGGTGCGCCAGAGTTTTGTACATGTGCAATCCGCCAGCGCACCTGTGCACAGCCGCAGTGCACCTGTGCAATCCGCCAGTGCACTTGTGCGCTGCGATTTTGTAGTGGTGCGCCGGCATTTTGCACCTGTGCAATCCGCCAGTGCACCTGTGCAATCCCGCAGTGCACATGTGCGCAGCGATTTTGCAGTGGTGCACAGCCGCAATGCACATGTGCACAGCGCTGTGCACCTGCTTCCCGGGGCCCGAGCCCCACTGCCGGGACGCGGCGAACCGGATCCCGAAACCGGCGTACAAAGAACAGGAAACAAGGGACTTAGGCCGAGAGTCGGTGCATCGATACCCGGGAACTTCGCACTGCTTCCCGGATGCAATGCTCGACGTCCGCCCTTAAACGCCCTTCATGATGGGGCCGCCGACCTGCCACAGTCAAGAAAAGAGCCCGCCTTCGCCTCGACCCCGCTCCCGCAACTTGCACCGCCCCCTCGAGCACCGGGAGGTGCCCTTAGGTTTCCCGGAGATGTTGCCCCGAAGTTGAACCTGAACGTCATTGCAGTCCGGAAGCCGCACCCGCTGCTCGAACAGCGTCACGAGAGTAGGAGATGGTCGATCTCAGAAGGCACCCTATACTTCTCACTCCGAAGCTGGGTCCAAATCACTAGACCAACATATGACCGTAAGGCCCTTAACGGTCCCACAGCCTCGCCGGCGAATGACTTCTGGACGATCTCCTTCGCTCTGTTTGGCTTGCCATGTACTATGCTGGACCTATAGCCATAGATCGCTTTAATTTCGCGGAATGCCTCACTCGATGTCCGCGGGTAACTTGGATTAATTCTCACGATTGCGGCCACCCGCAACGCAAGCTTGTATGTCAATTCTTGTGAACCATCTGACAGGAGTGCTTCAAGTGCTATGGTTAAATCTAGTATCGCATCCTCGGGTCGACTTCTCAGCGAGCTTTCGTTGATTCGCCCAGCCGCGACCATAAGCGGTGCGGTATCCGCCACTTTAGAAAGTAGCTTGAAGAAGCTCGCAGCACGTTGCATCCTTTCTAAGGAGAGCATCGGGACGGGATCTATCCAACCCCAATGGTCGAAAGAGGGTGGATAGCGCCGTACGGGAACGCGCGTAGCGCAGGCGGCAACCTGTCATCGCCTTCTTCATCTGAGCGACGATGACCGAGATTGCGATGGTTCTCCTGTTGACGGCCGGGCGCTCGAAAAGCGAGTCGAGTTGTCCGTGGCGGGTGGGATGGTGAGGGGCGAGACGGATACCCGAAACCGCAGAGGCCCGTAGGGCGGGAGCAGTGGGCCAGCCGCCTCCCGCCCCCGCCGAGGCAAGCCTTAGCAGAGGCGCGTTGCGCAGGTGTTGTACGACGGGTAGCAGGTGGGAACTCCGCCGCTGTAGCAACCCTCGCAAACCGTGTTGTTGATCGTGGCTCCGGCGATCTCGCGGAGATCACCCGATTCCAGGCCTCGGACCGTTTCCTTCGCCAGAACCAGCTTCTGCGTTCTCTTTTTCATGGCTGCGCTCCCCTGTAGAGCCGAGGACCCTTCTCCTCGGCCGCGTGACTCTAGCGCATTCTGAAGCGCTCTTCTGAAGGACTCTCTATCCGGGCCGATTGCTTTCGGTCGAAGGTGATTTCCCGCGCGACCAGCCTTCGACGGTTTGCGGCACCCGAACCTCCGCCCTCTCAGCTTCGTGTCTTGGAGTGCTACGGCTAACCACGGCGAGGAAGGCGCCGGGCTGGTCCTCCAGAACCCGGAGGACGCCGTTCAGGGCCTTCAAGAACAGCTCTGCCTTCTCGGCGCCTGAGAGGTTCTTGCCGCGCAAGATGAAGAGGCCGCCGCCGTTCTCCATCAGCGCCTGGGTTGCCACGGGGTCAGAGCGAATATTCCGATCGTGGGAGATCGCGACAAACGATTCGCGAGCGGCGAAAGCGATCCATTCCTCGTCAGGTACATTCAGCTCGCCGTAGTGATCGGCGTAGCGCATCACCCGAAGCCCACTCTCGCGCAAGATCCGGGGGAGGCCCTTCCCCAAATCCCGATCAGTGAAAAAAGTGACCTCAGGCGGCTTCGGGGAGCTCGTACCGGAGAGCCTCTTCAACCTCGAAGACCTCTAGATCGTAGTCATCCGCGAGATCGGCCGAGGACTCTCCGGCGCGAAAGCGTTCGGCGATGACCGAGGTGGTGATGGCTCTTCGATTGATGACGGGGCGACCGAAAGCGATTTCGGGGTCGATCGCGAGAATCTTCGGCGAGTCCAGTTGCTCGGGCCGCGTCAGCGGGAAGATCCTGACCGGCAGGCCCTTGATGTTCCACTCGATTCTTTCCAGGTAGGCCCCGAGAATCTCCGGCATGGCCGCTTGGCCGCCCTTGCCGAGGTTGGTCAGCTCGTTCAGCTTCTCCAGAAAGACGTTGCCCCGGATCGCGCGAAGGTCCGGGCTCAGCAGCACGCGATCGATCCGAAGGGTGCGCCGGGCGTAGCTGAGCGCCGTACGCACCTCCTTCCTCTTGACTCCGTACTCCGTCCGAAGCGCCAAGAGGACGTGCGCCTCGATCAGGTTCGAGAAGGAGAGGTCTGCGTTCTTCGGGTCGGGACGATCGATGAGCCCTGCCCGGGGCTTGTTGCCCTTCGAGGCACGATCGTTCCGGCCCGAGATCCACGATTTCAGGGTCGCCTTCGACATGCGGAGATAGTGCGCCGCCTCCGGTACGGAGTACCGAGGAAGCTCGTTCCGGTCGAGGTTGGCGATCGTGCGATTCACGGTGGACATCATACGCCGCGGCCGAACGCAGAGGAACAGGAACGCGGTAGGGGCGCACGGCCGTGCGCCCCTACACGGGAAACGCAGACTGACCCCCACCCGACGGAAAACTCTTCCTCAAAAGCGGCAGATCTTTCCGCACGTCTCGTCGATTTCGTCCCGGGCGAGCCCTTCGGCGGCCAGAAACGCGCGGGCCGCTGGTGTCTGCCAGTCTCGCAATTCCTTCTCGGCTGCCTGGCATGGCCCGTGCTCTTGTCCCGGACACGACGCGGGGAAATTCGCCGTGACGTCTCACAGGAGATTCAAACATGAGAACCCCAAAACACCTGATTGCAATGGGCATCTTTGCCCTGGTCGCGACGGTCGTGCTGACCGGTTGTATGTCCACCGTTGGCGCCAAGCGGCAGATGAAGGATAGTGAGATCACCGCCTCGGTGAAGACCCGGCTCGCCGCGGATCCGGACGTTGCGGCGATCAACATCGACGTCGATACCCTTGAAGGGACGGTGACCCTCTCCGGCCGCGTGGCGTCCGACAAGGAGCGGCAGGAAGCCTTGGATTTGGCACGCGGCACGGAGGGCGTTCGAAAAGTCGTCGACAACCTGAAGGTGGGCGATCACAATCCAACCTAGCGGTCGCGCTGGTTTGGTGAGGTTATAGAGGGGGGAGAGGATTCTTCCGATCCAACTTCATTTTGCGTTGGCAGGGAGCGGCGGGGAGATGTCTTCGCCGTTCCCGAAGTCTCAGATGGCCGATCCCTCGGTTCCGCGCCTACGGAGCTGCGGATCAGCAGAAAGCCTGGGGCGGGGAAGTTCGCCCGCGTCGCCTGGGAGGACACCATGAGGGCTCCAAGACAACTAATCGCAGCGGGCATCCTCGCCTCGGCCGCAACCCTCGCGTTAACCGGCTGTGTGGCCAGCGTCGTCGATACACGGCACGACCCGAAGGACGACAGGATTACCACGGCGGTGATGTCCCGGCTCGCCGCGAATCCGGAGCTTGCGGCGATCAATTTCAATGTCGACACGTTCGAGGGCGCAGTGACGATCTCCGGTCGCGTGGCGACTGACGAAGAGCGCCAGGCCGCCTTGGACGTGGCGCGCGCAACGGAAGGCGCCAAGCAGGTCGTGGACAACCTCAACGTGGAGGATCACGATCCAAACTAGCGGGCGCGCTGGTTTGTGGAGTCCATAGAGGGTGGAGAGGACTCTTCCGATCCAACTTCGTTTGAGCCGTTGTAAGGGAGCGGAGAGGGCGCTCCTCCGCTCCCGATCTCGGCTCCAGGCGAGCAGCCCCGGGTTCCAGCGATCAAGACCATAACGTAGGCGAAGCGGCATGCCGTTTGCTGCTCCGGTCCTCCTCTGAGCATGGCCGAAAGCGTGAGCTCCAGCTTGGGCAGTCGTAGTGTAGGGGGACAAGGGGTTGGCCGAAGACCGTAAGTTGCTCGAGCTGAGGCAATTCCTCTTCTCTTACGTCGAGACCTACGAGGAGCTCCAGGTATTGGCGTGCCTGGGGGTGGGGCGCGAGCTGTGGTGGGAACCCGAAAACGTCACGAGAGAGTGCGGGGTCGAGGCGTCGGCCACTCTCTCCGCTCTGGAGCGTCTTGCCGCGCGGGGCGTGCTGGCGCAGCAAGGCACCGACTCCGGCGTCCAATTCCGCCTTCATGAGGATTTTCGACCGCGGGCAGGAATTCTCGATCGACTTGCTTTAGAGTATCGACAGAACCGCCTGCAGCTGATCGAGATGCTGACGCATAACGCCATCGAGCGGGTTCGCGCATCCGCTCTGAAAACGTTCGCCGAGTGTTTTCGGATTCGAGGACCGAAGGACGATGGTTAGAGTCGTGTACGTGCTCAGTACGCTCGCCAGTCTGTTTTGCGCCGGGCTCCTGTCCAGAAACTACCGGCGGACCCGCGTTCGTTTGGCCTTCTGGACCAGCCTTTGTTTCATCGGGCTCGCCCTTCACAACAGCGCTCAGCTCGTGAATCTCCTGATTCCCGCCGTCGACCTCGGCCTATGTCGGACGTTGATCGCCTTGACCGCGGTCTCCACCCTGCTCTTCGGCTTGATCTGGGAGGAGCGGTGAGCCAATTCCTTTGGGGCGCCCTGGCGGCCACCTGTCTATTCACGGGACTCTTCTTCCTGCGCTTCTGGAGCACCAGCCGCGACCGCCTATTTCTCGCGTTCGCCGTGGGGTTCTGGGCCTTGGGTCTCCACTGGGTGGGCTTTTCCATCGCGGACAGCCGAACGCAGCCCTACTACCTTCTGCTCCGGCTGCTCGCCTTCGCGATCATCATCGCGGGAGTGGTCGACAAGAATCGATCGGCGAAGCAACGGTAGGCGGCCGAGCGATCGAAACCGTGGGGTTCGATTTTTACCCTTCCGCGTTGCGCGCGGGGAGGCCGATCAGCCGGGCAAGACTCCGGTAGAGATGGAGCCGCTCGTCTGTTCGGTGGCCGGGGAGATCCAGGAGCATGATCTCCTCGACATCCAGTTCTCTGGTCAGCTCTTCAAGACCTTGCGCGCAGGCTTCCGGCGATCCCGAGAAGGTCGGATGGACGGAGGATCTGACGGCCGCGTCCGCGTCGAGCCGCTCCGGCGACGAATCAACCGCGTCGGCGAGCACGCTCGCCAGGACGATCAATGCGGGCTGCTCGAATTCGGGGTTCGGGAGAAAGGCGCGCCGGTACTCGTCGAGCAAGGCGCGAATCTTGGCGCGGTCGTGCAGGTGATGCAGGGAGACACAGAACCCCGTGCCGTTCCGGGCGGCCCAGCTCGCGGTCGTGAGGCTCGCGCCGAGGACCCACATCGGCGGACCGGCCTGGAACGGCAGGGGATCTTCCGCCAGGGGATGGTTCTTCGCCATTCGGCCGGTCACCAAGCCGTGCAGCTCCGAGAGTCGTTCGAGGTACTCGGGCAGCTCCTCGGGATCGACGTCCTTCCGACCGAGGAGGGCCGCCAGGCGCCGGGGCTCGAGACGGAGCCCTCGGGTCACGCCAAGGTCGAAGTACCCCGGCAACATGAATTCGATCAGCCGCGCGTCCTCGGCGACGCGAAGAGGGCTGTGGTAGTCGAGACAGATGCCTCCGCTGCCGAGGCGGATACCCTGGCTCGTGGTCGCCAGAAGGGCGCCGAGCAGGAGCGGATTCGGGCATTGCCACTTGGAGTGGTGCTCGCCGAGCCAATACCTCCGGTAGCCCAACCCATCGACCGCGGCCAGGATCTCGGGAGCGTATCCCGCGTGGTGGAAATCTACGACCGATAGATGCATTCTCCCGGCTCCTTCGCTCCGCCTCAGGGACCGCTCCGCCGATGGTACCCCGCGGCCACGACCTCGATACACTCCCCGCCGTGATGGATCTCGAACAGCTTGAGCGAAATGCCGTCGGCTACTTTCTGCGCGCCGGAAATCCCGCCAATGGGCTGATCGCCGACAGCTCGCGGGAAGGCGCGCCGTGCAGCATCGCGGCCACCGGGCTCGGGCTTTCGGCGTTCATCGTCGGGGTGGAGCGGGGCTATCTGACTCGCCGGGAGGCGGCGGAGAGAACTCTTGCCGCATTGCGGTTCTTCCGCGACAGCCCGCAGGGCGAGGAGCCGGACGCCACCGGCTACCGGGGCTTCTACTACCACTTTCTCGACCTGGCGACCGGCCGGCGGATTTGGGATTGCGAGCTGTCGATGATCGACACCGCGATCCTGATCGCGGGCATTCTTTCCGGCGGCTGCTATTTCTCCGCGCCCGACGACGATGAACGCGAGATCCGCGAGATCTCCAAGTTCCTCTACGAGCGGATCGATTGGGCCTGGGCCGCCCGCGACCTGGCCGTCGTGTCGATGGGCTGGAAGCCGAAGGCGGGATTCATTTCCTACAGCTGGGAGGGGTACAGCGAAGCGCTTCTGCTCTACCTGCTCGGGCTCGGCTCGCCCACCCATCCGCTGCCCGCGGAGAGCTATCGGGCGTGGACCACGACCTATCAGTGGGAAAACCTCTACGACATCGAGCTTCTGTTCGCGGGCCCGTTGTTCATCCATCAGCTGTCGCACCTGTGGATCGACTTTCGCGGCATCCAGGACGAGCTGATGCGGGACATGCGCTCCGATTATTTCGAAAACAGCCGCCGCGCCACGAGGGTTCAGCAGCAATACGCCCTGCGCAATCCGAAGGGGTTCAAGGGGTACGGCGAGAATTGCTGGGGCGTCACCGCCGGTCCCGGCCCTGGTTTCGTGTCGCAGCGGGAGAAGGGGGGCATTGCGCGGCAGTTCTACGGCTACGTCGCCCGAGGAGTCCCGTTCGGACCGGACGACGGAACCTTGGCGCCCTGGGCGGTCGCCGCCTCCCTGCCATTCGCGCCGGAGATCGTCCTGCCCGCTCTCCAGCACTTCCAGGACGCCTACCCGCAAGTCGTCAAGGACGGTCTCCTGACCAGCTTCAACCCGACGTTCGATACCGGAGAAACCGGTCCCGCCGGCTGGCTCTCTCCGGAGCACTATGGGCTCGACCAGGGGCCGGTGGCGATCATGTTCGAGAACCACCGATCGGGCCTGCTGTGGAACCTGATGCGGGAATGCCCCGCCCTGGTGAGAGGGCTCGCCCGCGCGGGATTCCGCAAGGGCGGTGGGAGCTCGATGAGATGAATCCCACTCTCTTGCCAGGCGACGCGCACGACGCCGATCTGCTGGCCCACGTGCGCCCGCCGGACTGGGTCAACCCGGTGCCTGCCCGCTGCTACAACCTGGTGGTCTTGGGGGGAGGAACGGCAGGGCTGGTCACGGCGGTGGGTGCCGCGGGCTTGGGCGCCAAGGTCGCGCTGGTCGAAAAGAATCTGATGGGCGGCGATTGCCTGAATTTCGGCTGCGTTCCTTCCAAAGCCCTCCTGCGCTCCGCGCGGTTCTACGCTGACGTAGCGTTCTCGGGCAAGTTCACCGGCGGCGACCCGCTCCCCTCGGAAGCGGATTTCGCCGCGGCGATGGAGCGCATGCGCCGGCTTCGCGCCCAGCTCGCGCGGCGGGACTCGGCTCAACGGCTCCGGGACTTAGGTGTCGACGTGTTCCTGGGGACCGCCGCGTTTGTCGATCCGCGCCATGTCGAAGTGGCGGGCGCCAAGCTCGCGTTCAAAAAGGCGGTCATCGCGACCGGCTCGCGCGCCGCGCAGCCGGCGATCGAAGGGATCGAAGAGGCCGGGTACCTGACGAATGAAACGGTTTTCAACCTGACCGTGCGCCCGCGGCGCCTGCTGGTGATCGGTGGTGGCCCGCTCGGTAGCGAGCTGGCGCAGGCGTTCTGCCGCCTGGGCTCCCAGGTGATCATTGCCCACCAGACGCCCTACTTCCTGCCCGACGAGGAGCGGGATGCCGCGGAGATCTTGGCTTACTCGTTGCGGCGAGATGGCATCGACGTCCGGCTCAATACGGAAGTAAAAAGCGTCGTCCGGCAAGACGGCGAGAAGCGAGCGCGACTGGTCAACTACGATCAGGACGAAACGATCGCGGTCGACGAGATCCTGGTCGGGGTCGGGCGGGCGCCGAACGTCGAGGGGCTGAACCTCGAAGCGGCCGGGGTCGAGTACGACTTGAAGCATGGCGTGCGGGTGAACGATTTTCTCCAGACGACTCGGCCGGGCATCTATGCCGCGGGCGACGTGGCGTTGGCGCAGAAATACACCCACATGGCGGACGCCACGGCGCGCCTGGTGATCCAAAACGCGCTGTTCTTGGGGCGCAAGCGCTTGAGCTCGCTCGTCGTCCCGTGGTGTACCTACACCGATCCGGAGATCGCCCACGTCGGAATTTACGTCGACGAGGCGCGGGAGCGCGGATTCCGCATGAAAACCTTCACCGTGCCGATGAGCGAATCGGATCGCGCGGTGCTCGACGGCGACGAGGAGGGTTTCGTGAAGATTCACGTCCGGGAAGGGACGGACACGATCCTGGGAGCCACGATCGTCGCGCGCCACGCCGGGGAGATGATCAACGAGATTTCCCTCGCCATGGTCGCCGGGATCGGCTTGAAGACCGTCTCCCAAGTGATCCATTCCTATCCGACCCAGGCGGAAGCGATCCGCAAAGCCGGTGACGCCTACATCCGGACGCGCCTCACCCCGTTCCTCGCGAGCCTCAGCCGCCGCTGGCTCGCCTGGTCGCGGGGGTAGAGGTTTCGTTAGCCTCCTCGCTACCCGCTCAGTTTCCGCACCCGCGCGATCACGTTCTCGACCGTAAAGCCGAACCGCTCGGCCAAGGCCTTGTAGGGGGCCGAGGCTCCGAAGTGATTGATGCCGAGGACTTCCCCTTCGTCGCCGACCCAACGCTCCCAACCGAACGGGCTCGCGGCCTCGATGGCGAGGCGCTTCTTGATCGCGGGGGGCAGCACCAGGTCGCGGTACTCCTTGGGCTGCGCGGCGAACAGCTCCCAGGAGGGGAGGCTGACCACTCGAACAGGAATGCCCTCGGCGGCCAGCTTCGTCTGCGCGTCGATCGCGAGCGAGACCTCCGAACCGGTGGCGATCAGGATCGCCTCGGGCGCCTGGGGCGAATCGCCGGGAGAGTCGGAGATTACGTAGCCGCCGCGAGGAAAGCCCTCTCGGGCGCGCTCCGCGGCGCCGGCGAGGATGGGCAAACCCTGCCGGGTGAGCGCGATCACGGTCGGCCCGCTCCGATGGCGAATCGCGAAGCGCCAAGCCTCGGAGGTTTCGTTCGCATCGGCCGGCCGCAGGACGGTGAGCCCCGGGATGCTCCGGAGCGAGGCGAGCTGCTCGATCGGCTGATGGGTCGGGCCGTCCTCGCCCAGGAAGATCGAGTCGTGGGTGTAGACGAAGATCGGACCGATCTTCATCAGGGAAGCGAGCCGAATCGGCGGACGCATGTATTCCGAAAAGATCAGGAACGTGCCGCCGTACGGGATCCACTGCTTCGAGAGCGTAATGCCGTTCAAGATCGCGCCCATGCCGTGCTCGCGGACGCCGAAACGGAGATAGCGGCCGGAACGGTTCCCCGCTTCGAAATCGCCCCAGCCTTTGACCTGCGTATTGTTCGAGGGGGTCAGATCCGCCGAGCCTCCGATCAGCTGCGGCAGCTTCGGAGAGATCGCCGCGAGCACCTTGCCCGAAGCCGAGCGGGTGGCGATCGGCTTGTCGGCCGGATCGAAGGTCGGCAGGGCATCCTCCCAGCCGTCGGGCAGATTCCCGGCGAGACGGGACGAGAAGTCCTTCGCCGCTTCCGGGTGGGCCGCGGCGTAGTTGCCGAACAGCTCGCGCCATTCGGCGGCCCAGGCCTTGCCGTTCTCGCGCGCCGCGGCAAACGGCACGCGCGCCTCGTCCGGCACCAGGAACTTCGCGTCCTCGGGCCAGCCGAGTGCGCGCTTCGCGCCTTTCGTCTCTTCCGCCCCGAGGGGCGCGCCGTGGGCGTCGTGGCTCCCCGCCTTATGCGGCGCGCCGAAGCCGATCACCGTCCGCACCGCGATGAACGAAGGGCGCTCGGTCTCGGCGAGCGCGGCTTGGATCGTCGCTTCGATCGCTTCGAGGTCGTTGCCGTCCGCCACCCGCTGCACGTGCCAGCCGTAGGCGGCATAGCGGGCCACCGCATCTTCGGAAAACGAAAGTGAGGTCGGGCCGTCGATCGAGATCTGGTTGTCGTCGTAGAACACGACCAGCTTGCCCAGCCCGAGGTGGCCGCCGAGGGAGCTGGCCTCAGACGCCACCCCTTCGCTCATGTCGCCGTCGGACGCGATCACCCAGGTGCGGAAATCGATCACCGGAAAGCCGTCGCGGTTGAACTCGTTGCCCGAAAGCTGTTCGGCGAGCGCCATGCCCACCGCGTTCGAGATCCCCTGGCCGAGCGGGCCGGTGGTCGTCTCCAGCCCCTGGGTGTGGCCGTACTCCGGATGCCCCGGGGTCTTCGAGTCGAGCTGGCGGAACTGTTCCAGCTCCGAGAGCGGCAGATCGTAGCCGGAGAGATGGAGCAGCGAATAGATCAGCGCCGAGGCGTGGCCGCACGAGAGCACGAACCGGTCGCGGTTCGGCCAGGTCGGCTCGTCCGGCGAGTGGCGCAAATGGCGGGTCCAGATCCAATACGCCAGCGGAGCGAGCGCCATCGGCGTGCCCGGATGCCCCGAGTCGGCCTTCTCGACCATGTCGACGGAAAGGAAGCGGATGGTATTGATCGCCAGCTGGTCGGTCGCGTTCGGGTCGGACATGGGGGTCGGTCCTCTCGGGAGCTCGGGTGGGAGGTGGCCCGGTTGGAGGCCGGGTTCAGCGCAAGGATATCGCCCGGTCGCGCTTTTTTGACTCCCGCCCCCCGCCACCATACAATTCCCGGCCTTGCAGGGCCCCGCGGTGAGGTGCTGGAGTGGCTGAACAGGGCTGCCTGCTAAGCAGTTATCCGGGGTAAACCTGGATCGAGGGTTCGAATCCCTCCCTCACCGCCATTTCAGTTTCCCTCCCGAGGACCGCATCATGGCAAACGACCTCACGGGTCCCGTTCGGGTCCGCTTCGCCCCGTCGCCGACCGGTTTTCTCCACGTCGGCGGCGTCCGCACCGCGATCTACAACGAACTGCTGCGTCTGCATTGCGGGGGCGTGTTCGTGCTGCGCATCGAGGACACCGACAAGGCGCGCTCCGACGAGGCGATGACCCGCCAGATCCAGGACGCTCTCTCCTGGACCGGGATCCGCTGGGACGAAGGGCCGTTCCTCCAGAGCGAGCGTCTGCCGCGCCACGCCGAGCGCGCGGCGGAGCTGCTGGCCGCCGACAAAGCCTACCGCTGCTTCTGCACGTCCGAAGAGCTGGAAGCGCAGCGCGCCGAGGCGCAGAAGCAGGGCGGGAGTTTCCGCTATCCGCGCACCTGCGCCCATCTGCCGGCCGAAGAGATCGCCCGCCGGATGGAGGCGGGGCAGACCTTCGTGGTCCGCTTCCGCGCGCCGGACGCGAACATCCAGTTCCTCGATCTGGTTCGCGGCGACATGGAGTTTCCGCCCGAGTCGATCGACGATTTCATCCTGCTCCGCTCCGACGGCTCGCCGACGTACCACATGTCGGTCGTGTGCGACGACATCGATATGTCGATCACGCACGTCATCCGCGGCGAGGACCATCTGTCGAACACGCCGAAGCACGTGCCGCTGTTTCAGGCGTTCGGCTCCGCGGTGCCGACTTTCGCCCACCTGCCGCTGATTCTGGGACCGGACAAGAAGCGCCTGTCCAAGCGCTTCGGCGCCACCTCGGTCGAGGAGTTCCGCGCCGAAGGGGTCCTGCCGCAGGCGCTCTACAACTACATGTCTCTCCTCGGCTGGAGCCCCGGCGAGGAGCGCGAGATCCTCTCCCGCGAGGAGATGGGGCGGATCTTCGACGTCGACCGCCTGAACGCCTCAGCCGCCGTGTTCGATCGCGAAAAGCTGCTCTGGATGAACGGCCAGTACCTCACGTCGCTTCCCCTCGGCGAGATCCGGCCGCACCTCGATCCGTTTCTGGTCGAGGCGGGCCTCACCGGCGCCGACCCCGCGCGCCTGGCCACCGTGCTGGAGCTGCACAAGAGCCGCGCCCGCACGCTCCGCGAGCTGGTTCAGTCGGTCATCCCCTACTTCCGCGACGAGATCCCGTACGAGGCGGATCTGACGAAGAAGTTCCTCGCCGATCCCGATCTGCCGGTCCACCTCGCCGCCCTACGCGACCGGTTCGCCGAGGTCGAATTCGACAAGGATGCCCTCGAAGCCGCCCTCCGCGCGGTCGCCGAGGAGCGCGGCATCAAGCCGAGCGTGTTGATTCACCCGACCCGCACCGCGCTCTCCGGAGCCAACGGTGGCCCGCCGCTGTTCGATCTGGTGGCCGCGATGGGGAAGGAAGAGACCTCTCGGCACCTCGGGCATTTCATCGCGTATCTACGGCGGGGCGGGGCGTTGCCGGAGCCTCAGGACTGAGGGGGGCTACCCCAAACCCAACGCCCGCGTCACCGCCCAATACAACCCGACCGCGGCGATCATCAGCGAGGCGGGGACGGCGATTCTCATTTTGTACCAAGAGCGGTTGCGGAACGCGCCGACGGCGAGGAACGCGACCGCGATCACCGTGAGCTGCCCGAGCTCGACGCCGACGTTGAAGGAGAGAAGCGCGGGGACGAACTCGGAGCGCGGCAGCCCCAGCTCGGAGAGGACTCCCGCGAAGCCGAGGCCGTGAAGCAGGCCGAAGGCGAAGACCAGGGCGACGCGCGATTTTTTCAGCTCGCGGGCGAAGACGTTCTCGATCGCGACGTAGACGATCGACACGGCGATCAGCGGCTCCACGATCCGCGGCGAAAGATGGACGATTCCGAGCATCGCCAGAGCGAGCGACAGGGTGTGGGCGACCGTGAAAGCGGTGACCTGCGCGAGCAGCGGCCGGAATCGTAACGACAGCAGGAACAGCCCGAGCACGAACAGGATGTGGTCGAGCCCCTTGGGCAGGATGTGGGTGAAGCCGAGCCCCAGATACCGGCGGATCACCTCGCCGCGCGTCGTCGGAACCTCCATGCTTGCGAGCTTGAACGGCTCGCTCTCGACCCCCGGCTCCTGCCAGTGGTAGACAGCTTGGCCGTCTCCCGGGTTGTGGAACGAAACGGGAAACGCTCCGATCGGCAGATCGACCCGGAAGCTCGCATGCCGGGCACCCGGCGGAATCTTCCCTGCGAAGAGCAGAACCGGCCGCGGCGCGGTCGCGAACGGATCGTTCGGATCGGCCGGAGGAAGCGTTACGGAGATGTCGGAAGGCGCCGGCCGGCCGTCGAACGAGACGACCGCCGCCCCGGCAACAGCGCGCAGCCAGGCCGCGACGCCCGGGTCTTTCGCCGCCTCGATGCCGCGGACTTCGCGCACCCGAGCTTTCTCGCCGTCAGGCGTCGCGGGCACCGGATGGGTCGTGTCGGCCGAGATCTCGAAGCGGTAGGTTCCGGAGCGCTCGAAGCTGCCCTGCACCCGGATCGCGCCCAGCTCGTGGCCGTGGGCTTGGGGCATCCCGGCGAACAGAGAGATCAGGGGCAGAACGTTACGGACGGCTCGTACGACGCGACGCATGGCGGCTCCTCCGCCGAGTTCTACGCGAAACGGCGCGCCGTGGATCATCGCCCAACTGCCGTGCAGCCATCGAGCGTTCCACTTCTTCCGTACGCGGCAGGCCCCATCGTATCCGCCCTCTCGACGACTTCAGCGAGCGTGCTATCCAATGCGGCGGTTCAGATCCCTATACGACAGGTGCAGGAGGGCCTTCACTTCCTCGATCTCCTCCTTGAATTCTAAGCGGTGGACGGCCAGCTTGCCATCGAACGCACCCACGCCCTCTGCCAGCAACTGAACGTCTCCGCGCACACCCTCGACCATGATCTGGGTGTACCGGACGCCGTCCTCCACCTGCTCAATACGCCGGTTGGCTTCCTCGAAGCGACGTTCGGCCTCTTTGCGGAAACTGGCGAGCTGCTGTGAGTTTTCGCGGAAACGCCCGTCAGTCTCCTCGCGGAAACTGGCGAGCTGTTGTGAGTTTTCGCGGAAACGTCCGTCAGCCTCTTCGCGAAAACTGGCAAGCTGCTGTGAGTTTTCGCGGAAACGTCCGTCAATCTCTTCGCGGAAACTGGCGAGCTGCTGTGCGCCTTCGCGGAAGCGTTCGTCGAGATACGCGATCAAGTCCTTGTCCATGGCACCCCAAGTCCCGTGTCTGGTCGCAGCAATGGGTCAATAGACTACAGCAGATCGACCACGATCACCCCGCTCTGTGCCGTGCCGAGCGCGGCTCTTTGGCCGGGCAGAAACCTCGCGGTATGCACGCCGCCGTGCTCGGAAGCAGAGGTCGCCACGTGCGTTGAGACTCTACCTCCCGCAGCTCGAAATGGCCGCCCTCGCCGGTGCTCAAGACGTGGCTCTCCTCGGGTGACCAGTCGTGCAAGCGCGGCGGGGTTCCGAAGCGATCCTCCTGGGGATCGTCAGGGATTCTCAGCAACGTCTCGCCCGATTCGATCTCGATGACGCGTTTATTCGTCAGCAGGCACTGTCGCCGGCCTGAATCGCAAACTCCATAGCCTTCCAGGCCAGCGGCAGGATGATCCTCTGCAGCGCTCTGCTTTCGCGCGCCGCTCGCGTTCCGAGCCAGGGCGGCGCACCGAGAGCCACGAGGACCGAAACCCCGCGCGAACCGTCGAGCGACAGCGGTTCTCTCGCGCGTCACGCCGGACGCTACGTCGATCAGCCTCCACGTCTGGATGTAGTTCGGCGGCGGCCCGCCCCCCCAATCCTCCTGCTGTCGTCCCGATCGGTGATGATCACGAGCGCTTCCCGCCCCGAGGGGAGCAGGCGCAAGGTCGCATGACTCAACGAGAGAGCAGCATCCACAATCCAGCGAGCCGCTTCGGCAACACGCCCCGCCGACGATTCGTAGCGCGCCAGATACACCGTGGAATCATCCGTTTCGAGGACCAAGCATCCGCCCTCATCGAGCGGAACGCAGTCCAACCGTCGCATCAAGGACTGGGAGCCGTGACGCTCCGGCGGTGATTCCAGAAATGCGCCGACCTCGACGTACGTATCGCCGGCCTGACGAAAAAGCAGATCGTGATAATCGGTCGTGTCGTAATTTTGCGGCACGTGCTTGCACGCCAGAAGTTGGCCGTTCGGCGAGGTGGAGAGTTTCACAATCCGCCGCCCGGGCGGACCGAAGACCACGAAGTGGGGGCAGCATCTCCTTACCCGGAAGGCATATGCTGTCTCTTCCCCGAGGAGCGACCATGACTCGTGCTTCACTGAAAGCTTATCTGATACTTATCCTCTTGCTCGCGGTTGCCGCAAGTCCTGCTTTCGGCAGCGAAAAGAAACTTGAAAAATGGCTCCGCGCCGGCTCCTGGGCCCAGGGCTTCGAATACTGCGACCGAGAACTGGTGCCGGAAGTATCTCGCCGGCCGGACCTGCGCAACGTCTCCACTGAGTACCTGTCTCGGTTGGCGGTCTATTGCGCCGCGCTCGCCAGTGGCAAGGGTGACGAGCTCAGCTCCGGCTGGTGGTGGTATACGGCTGCCTCCTTGGATCTCAAGACCGCAGAAAACCTGCTCCCGGAGATGCGGAAGATGGGGCTACTCCAGACCCTCCCGGCAGCGCGCAACCAGGGTTCCTCGTATGAGCCCAAGCCGGGCGAGGAAAAGATGGTCCGGTTGCTGTCGGGTGAAATCGTCCCAGGCACTCCTCCGAAGCCTTTGACCCGGCTGAAAGCACCGGACTACATGTTTCGCCCCATCACCGGCGTAGCGACCTCCGCCGTGGAGATCGAGTTTGTGGTGTCGCGAGACGGAGTGCCGCAGCAGCCCCTGCTCCTCGACGCTCACGCGCTCCCGGTGCATGTGCTCTATGCCTATCACTACTTCAGCGCTTGGCGATTCGAGCCGGCGAAAGTAAACGACGAGCCGGTCGAGTCTCTCTATACGCTTTCGGTCTCCGTTCAACGTGGCGAGTAGCTCCGGCGGGCGCCGCAGAAAATGGCCGACTCTGAAGACGTGGTGCTCGACCTCGCGACGCCGGGTGACGAAGCGGTCCTCTCGAATCTTTTGGAGCTTTACGCCCACGATTTGAGCGAAACTTTCTCTTTGGAGCTGAGGCCCGATGGCCGTTTCGGCTACGAGAAACTGCCGCTCTATTGGCCGGAGCCCGAGCGCAGATTTCCCTTTCTCATCCGCCTAGGTCGACAGCTCGCCGGCTTTGCCCTCGTCACGCGGGCCTCGCCCGGTTCCGACGACCCCGAGGATTTCGACGTAGCCGAGTTCTTCATCGTGCGCCGACACCGTCGCTCCGGAGTGGGACGGAGGGCGGCGTTTCTTCTCTGGGATCGATTTCCCGTCCGTTGGATCGTCCGCGTGACCGAAGGAAACCACCGAGGTCAGCGTTTCTGGGAGAGCATCATCCGGGAGTACACGGGCGGCGCATTCACGGAGGCCTCACGTCCAGGCAATCCCCACGCGTGGCGGGTTTTCTCGTTCGATAGCAGCCGGAAGGAACTTTAAGATCTGGAGATGGAGCCAATGAAAGATAAGGGATTCCGCCTGGCCGACGCCGTGGCGATTCTCGAGCGGACGCCCGCTACCTTAAGTGCCTGGCTCGACGGCTTACCCGAAACGTGGGTTCAAGCAACCGAAGGCGAGGGCACCTGGTCGCCCTACGACGTGATAGGCCACTTCATCCACGGCGAGCGCACCGATTGGATTCCGCGGGCGCGCCAGATCCTGGCGAGCGATCCGCGACCGTTCGAAGCATTCGACCGAACGGCCATGTTCGCGGAGAGTCAGGGCAAGAGCCTGAGCGAACTGCTGGCGACTTTCGCCGAACTTCGGCGAGGGAACATCGCTGCGTTAATCGGGATGAACTTGACCCTCCCGGATCTCGATCGCAGGGGACTGCATCCGGAGCTCGGAGAGGTCACACTCGGGCAGCTGCTGGCGACTTGGGTGGTACACGACCTGGATCACGTGGCGCAGATCGCAAGAACGATGGCGAAGGTGTATTCGGAGGCCACCGGGCCATGGTGTGTATACCTGTCAATTTTGGGTGACCGGCGGTAGGTGCGAGGCGAACCACCCAGGAGGCCCAGCCGTACGGAATTTCCCTATCGAACCATTCTCGGGCTCGGCGGTGGTCGATTTGTTCAATATCCAATAAGGCGAGGAGCACGTTGATATCGAGCAGTGTCCGCATCACTCGATATCCTCGTCTCGCAGCCTGTTGATCAGCTCGTTGGAAACCACCCCTCCTCGGTACGGGAAGGGTTCGAACCCGTAAAAGCTTTCCGGCTCTCTGGCCTCGATGCCGTAAGGGCTCTGCGGTTCCCTGACCTCGAAGCCCTGATTTCGACGGATGAGCGCCTCTCGGGCCAGGTCCGAAAGGAGCTCGCCTGCGCTTCGCTTTTGGCGTCGAGCCCTGTCCTCAACCGCCAGAAGCACATCATCCGCGATGTCCAGCGTGGTACGCATGCTGCTGACGATAACACCCACGATCGAGGCCGCCTACCGATACTTCCCCACAAACTCCCGATCGATCCAGTCTTTGAGCCGAAACACCGCCTTGCCCTCCACCACCAACCCTTTCCAATGCATCAAAGAGCGCCCATCGCCCAGATTCAAGATCGAGAGAAACCCCGGCTGCGGCCGATACCGCGGGCCCTCCTCGCCGCGAAGCGACGCCCGCAGGCTCTCCCAGAGAATCGGCGCCTGGCGCACCGCGTAGACCCCCGCCTTTGGCGTCTGCGGGAAGTTCACCATCGTCCCGCAATCGCCCGCCGCGAAGATCTTCGGATCTTCAACCGAGCGGAGCGAATCGTCCAGGAGCAGGAAGCCGCGCTCGTCGAGCGGCAGCCCCGCGTCGCGAAAGAGCGACCAGCCGACCGCACCGGCGAGCCAGATTGTGAGGTCCGAGGGGATCTCGCGGCCCGTCGAGAGAACCGCCCGGTCGGGCAGAAGGCGCTCCACGCTGGCGTCGGTCACAGCTTCGATCCGCTTCTCCGCGAGCACCGCGAGTGCCTTCTTGCGGAAGCGTTCCGGGTATTCGGCCAGCAGGCGTGGACCGCGTTCGATCAGATGGATCTGCGCTCCGGGTCCCAACGCGGCACGGATCGCCAGCACCACTTCGTAGCCCGCCGCCCCTCCTCCCACCACCGCGGCGCGCCGTTCCCGCTCGGGCCGGTCGCGCGCTAAGTTGTCCAGCCGCCCTTTGAGATCGATCACGCGATCTAGCGGTTTGACCGGCACCGCGCCTCCGGCAATTTCTTCGCGGTCGATTCCCGCGGTGGTCGAGCCGATGGCGAAGGAGACGAGGTCGTATTCGATCTCTTGACCGGATTTGAGGCGCACGATCCGCCTTGCGGGATCGAGCGCGGCGGCACTCCCTTCGATCAGTCTCCCCTCGGCCCGCGCGACGAGGGGCGCCACTTCAATCGAGATTTCGTCGAGGGTGTAGGTTCCGGCGAGAAAGCCGGGAACCATTCCGGAGTAGACCTGACGGGGCACGGGGGAGATGAGGGTAAGGTCGAAGGCCGCGCCGTTTTTCGCTCGCTTTTCCTTTGCGCATTGGCGGAGGACTTCCAGATGCGCGTGGCCCGCTCCGACGAGGAGCAGCCTCGGGCGGCTCAGAGCAGCTCCTTCAGACGCGCGTAGCCGGTGCGTGAGACGGGGAGGCGGGTGCCGTCTCTGAGGATCGCGACGCGGCTGTCTTTGGCGTAGAGCTCCAGGCGGGCGAGGCGCTCGACGTTCAGGAGGTAGGAGCGGTGGACGCGCACGAAGCGTTGGGGGTCTAGCTCGCCTTCGAGCTCGGCGAGGGTTTCCGTCTTGCGGTGGGAGACCCCGTCGGCTCGGACCAGGACGTAGTCGTCGCGCGCTTCGATCCAGTCGATTCGTTCGGCGGGAAGCACGTGGATTTTCGCGTCGTCGCGGATCAAAACCCGATCGAGTGGACGCCCCGGCGTTCGTCCGAGCTTGGCGAGAGAACGCACCGGCTCGCGCTCCGCCTCGGCGAGCCGGGCGCGGGCGCGGCGGAGCGCTTCGGCCAGGCGTTCCGGGCCGTAGGGCTTGAGGAGATAGTCGACCGCGTGGATTTCGAAGGCGCGGACGGCGTGCTCGTCGTGGGCGGTGGAGAAAATCACCGCGGGCTCTTGGTCCAGCAGCTCCAGCACCTCGAAGCCCGAGAGCTTGGGCATCTGGATGTCGAGAAATAGCAAGTCCGGTTTCTGTTCCGCGACCGCTTTGACCGCTTCGAAGCCGTTGGCGCACTCTGCCACCACCTCGACCTGGCCCAGCTCGTCCAGGTATTCGCGCAACACCCGGCGGGCGGGCTCTTCGTCATCGACCAGGATGGCGCGAAGGACGGGTTCAAGGGACATTTTGGCCTGCATCTTAGCCGGAGGTGACGAATCCGTGACGGGCCGGGCCGGGCGCGCGGATTGCAGTACAGTTCCGTCCGGAACGCCTGATGTCCTAGCCCTCGCCCGCACAACTTCCGCCGGCCTTTTACGTATTTGGACCCGACATGCCGCGAACTCTCTGTACGCTCATCGCCCTCCCCCTCATCGTCTTTTCCTTTGCCTGCGGGGGCGGTGCGCCCGCGGGAGGTGGAAAGAGCTCCGGAGCAAAAGCCGACGCCGAACCTGCGCGCAAGGTCAAGCTCGCGAAATCCGAAGAAGGACGCCTGCCGCGCGTCGTCCCCGCGACCGGCACGCTTGCCGCCGACGAGCGCAGCGAGCTGGCGTTCAAAGTAGCCGGCCGGGTCGCCGACATTCCCGCCGACCTGGGCAGCCGGGTCGGGTCGGGTCAGGTGCTCGCGCGGCTCGCACCGGAAGATTTTTCGCTCCGGGTAGCGCAGGCGCAGAGCACGCTGGTCCAGGCGCGCGCCCGGCTGGGGCTGCCGGCCGAGGGGCCGGACGTCCTGGTCGATCCTTCGACCACCTCGCCCGTGCGCCAGGCCCAGGCCTTGCTCGAACAGGCGCGCGTGACCCGCGACCGCGGCCGGAAGCTGTTCGAAGAGCAGCTGATCCCGCGCTCCGACCTGGACCGGATGGAAGCCGATTACGGCGTCGCCGAGGGGAGCTATCAGGCTTCGATCGAAGAGGCCCAGAACCGTCAGGGCATCCTCTCCCAGCGCCGGGCCGAGCTGGATCTCGCCAAGGCGCAGCTCGCGGATTCGGTTCTGCGCGCGCCGTTTACCGGCGCGATCGAAGAGCGCCGCGTGGCCCCGGGCGATTACGTCTCGGCGGGGACCGTGGCGCTGGTCATCGTGCGCACCCATCCGCTCCGCCTGCGCCTCTCGGTGCCGGAGCGGGAGGCCGAGGGGCTTTCGGTCGGCCTGCCGGTACGGCTCTCGGTTGGCGAAGCGCCCGAAAACGCGGCGGGCGAGAGCCCGGTGAACCCCGCGGGCGCGGCGCCCGCGACCGCTCCTGCGATCATCGGGCGGATCGCCCGCCTCGGCCCTTCGATCACCGCGGCGAGCCGGACCTTGGAGATCGAAGTCGAGATCCCCAACCTCGACGGCGCGTTGCGCCCCGGCTCTTTCGCCCGGGCCGAGATCGTCGTCCACGCGGCAGATCCCGCGGTGCTCGTTCCGGCCTCGGCGGTCGTCTCGTTCGCCGGGGTGGACAAGGTGATCAGCGTCGCCCAAGGCAAGGCGGTCGAGAAGCGGGTCCGCCTGGGGCGGAAGAGCGGCGATCAGATCGAGATCGTCAGCGGCCTTTCCGCCGGAGAATCCGTGGTCGTTTCGCCGGGCAATCTGACCGAGGGGCAAGCGGTCGAGGTGGCGGCGGAGTGAGGCGCTTGACAGGTCGTACCGTTCGTCGTTTCCAAAAGGGGATCTGAAGTATGCAGAAGCTCGCCGAGATCTGCATTCGCCGGCCGGTCTTCGCGGCCATGATCATCCTGGCCCTGGTGGTGGTCGGGGCGTCGAGCTATTTCCGGCTCGGCGTCGACCGTTTCCCCTCGGTCGACCTGCCGACGGTCAGCGTGCGTACCGTGCTTCCCGGCTCTTCCACCGAGGAGACCGAGGTCGAGGTCTCGCAGCGGATCGAAGAGGCGGTCAACACGGTCGAGGGAATCCAAGAGCTGCGCTCGGTGACCTCGGGTGCCAACTCGGTCGTGATCGCGACGTTCGACCTGTCGCGCGACATCGAGACCGCCGCCCAGGACATCCGCGACCGGGTTTCGGGCGTGATCCGGCAGCTGCCGGAGGACGTCCAGCCGCCGATCGTCGCCAAGTTCAACAACGACAGCTCGCCGATCTTCACGCTCGCGCTTTCGGCCGACCGGCCGTTGCGCGAGCTGACCGAAATCGCCGACAAACAGATCAAAGTGCAGATCGAGCGCGCCGCGGGAGTCGGCGAGGTGCAGATCGTCGGCGGCCTCGAACGGGCGATCACGGTCTCCGTGGACGCCGACCGTCTGGCGGCCTACAACCTGCCGATCACGATCGTGCGCGACGCGCTGCGCAATCAAAATACGGCAGTACCGGGAGGCAACGTCACCGCAGGCGCGCGCGAAATGGCGCTCCGCACGCTGGGTCGGATCGAAAATCCGCAGGGGTTCAACAATCTCGTGGTCGCCGTGGTCGGCGGACAGCCGGTCCGCATTCGCGACGTGGGCGAAGCAACCGACGGCACGAAGGAGCAGCGCTCGGTCGCGCGCTTGAACGGCGTGCCGACCGTGACCCTCGAAGTTCGCCGTCAGTCAGGCGCGAACACCGTTGCCGTGATCGACGGCGTTCAGGCGATCCTGGCCCGGATCAAACCGACGCTCCCCTCGGACGTCAAGGTCGAGCCGATCCGGGACCAGTCGATCTACATCCGCTCGGCGCTCCACGAGATCAACCTCCACCTGATTCTGGGCAGCATCTTCGCCTCGCTCGTGGTCTTCACCTTCATGCGCAGCTGGCGCTCGACGGTGATCGCGGCGGTCGCGATTCCGACCTCGGTGATCGCCACGTTCGGCATGATGAAGGCGCTCGATTTCACCCTCAACAGCGTGACCATGCTGGCCCTGGTGCTGATGGTCGGCGTAGTGATCGACGATGCGATCGTCGTGCTCGAAAACATCTTCCGTTTCGTCGAGGAAAAGAAGATGAAGCCGATGGAGGCGGCGCAGAAGGCGACCGCCGAGATCGGCTTCGCGGTGCTTTCCACCACGCTCAGCCTGGTGGTCATCTTCGTGCCGGTCTCGTTCATGTCGAGCATCTCCGGCCGCTTCCTCTACCAATTCGGCATCACCGCCGCGGTCGCCGTGCTGGTTTCGCTTTTGGTTTCTTTCACGCTCACCCCGACGATGAGCGCCCGGCTGCTGCGCGCCGAGGACGCGGGCGATTCCCATTCGCGCGAGGGTTTCTACGGCCGGATCGACCGCCTGTACGTGCGGCTCTTGAAGTTCGCGATCCACCATCGGGCGCTGGCGGCCGGGCTCGCTTTGCTGGTCATGCTCTCGGCGATTCCGCTCGCCAAGCTGATGCGCACGGAGTACGTGCCGAGCGACGTCGACGAGGCGGAATTCGAGCTGAGCGTAAACGCCCCCGAAGGCACCAGTCTGGCCGCGATGGACGAGGTGATGCGCGCGATCGAAAACGAAGTGAAGGCGGTGCCCGAGGTGCGCGACATCCTGGTCACCGCCGGTGGCGGGTTCTTGGGAGGAGTGAACCAAGGCAGCGGCTACGTGCGCATCTCGCCGCAGGAGGAGCGGCAGTTCAGCTTCAGCCGTTTCTTCCGCGGCCTGTTCCACGGCGATCCGGGCCTCGCGTTCCGCGGCCGGAGCCAGCGCGAGGTGATGACCGAGATCCGCAAACGGCTGGCGAAGCTGCCGAACATCCGTCCCGGCGTCCGGAACGTCCCCTCGTTCAACATCGGCGGCGGCAATTCGGAGATCGACTTCGCGTTGCGCGGCCCCGATCTCGCGACACTCGCCGAATACGTCGAGAAGCTGCGCGCAAAGAGCCAGGAGCTGGGCATTGTCGATGCCGACACGACGCTCAAGCTCGACAAGCCGGAGCTGGCGGTCCACATCGATCGCGCCCGCGCGGCGGATTTAGGGGTAGAGGTATCGGACGTCGCGACCGCGCTCCAGGTGATGGTCGGAGGGGACCAGGAAGTCACGCGCTTCTACGATCCGGAGGCCAATGACGAGTACGACGTCGAGCTGCGCCTCGCCGCCTCCGACCGGAGCGATCCGGGCACGATCTCCCGCCTGCTGGTGCCGCGCGCGGGAGGCGGCCTGGTCCGGATGGACTCGCTGGTCAACCTCGCCGAGCAGACGTCCGCCTCGCGGGTCGACCGGCTGGACCGACAGCGCCAGGCTTCGCTCCGCGCCGGGGTCGCCCCAGGCTTCGCGCTCTCCGACCGAATCGAGGCGTTGCGCCAGGCGGTGGCCGAGATGAATCTGCCCCCCGCCTACACGACCGCGGTCGGCGGCCGCGCCCGCGAGTTGGAGCGGACCCGGACCGAATTTATCTTCGCCTTCATGCTCTCGATCATCTTCATGTACATGATCCTCGCCTCGCAGTTCGAGAGTCTGGTCCATCCGCTGACCATCCTCCTCTCGCTGCCGATCGCGGTGCCGTTCGCCCTCTTCTCGCTCTGGGCGACCGGCAACACGCTCAACCTTTACTCGGCGCTCGGCGTGCTGGTGCTATTCGGCGTGGTCAAGAAGAACGCGATCCTGCAGATCGACCACACGAACCAGCTCCGCGCGGGAGGCATGGAGCGGGAGGCGGCGATCATTCAGGGCAACCGCGACCGGCTGCGGCCGATCCTGATGACCACGCTCGCCCTGGTCGCGGGCATGCTGCCGCTCGCCATGGGCGGCGGCCCGGGAGCCGAGGAGCGGCGTGCGGTCGCCGTGGTCGTGATCGGCGGCCAGAGCCTGTCGCTCCTGCTCACCCTGCTCGCCACCCCGGTCTTCTACTCGCTGTTCGACGATCTGGGAAAAGGCGGCTGGCGCAAGGCGGGAGCCCGCCTACGGCGCAAAAGCGAGCCGGAATACGCCGAGCTGTCGCTCTCAGAGCGGCCGGCGGCTCGGATCACCGTCGACCCTTGACGTAAGGTTTTTCGCGGCCCAGGGACGGCGGGGCGTGAGGGCTGCTACGGCAATATCACTTATCGTCCGGCTTGCCGTCCGCATCCTCATCCAGGTGAAAGCTATGCAGCAGCCGGTGGGCGAGAGGGGCGAACCCGATTCCCGCTCCGGTGATGAAGGCGACGCCTGAAAACAGGGCGTAGCCGGAAGCGAACAGCTTCGCCGCCGCGCTCTCCGGCCGGTCGACGGGACCCATCCCGGTCAAAATCATCGACGCGTTGAGCAGGGCGTCGAGCCACGGCAGCGCCTGGAAGTACCAATAGCCGAGAACTCCCAGGCCGAGGCAGACGCCGATCAGCAGAGACGCCGCGCCCACGTGGCGCATCTGGCGTCGGACGAACTGCTCCGTCGGCAGCAGCGGCTCGGCCCAGTGCTCATAACGCAGGATGCGGTACGGAGAGCGGGGGGAGCTGCGGCTTTTTCGGCGGGCCATGAACAGACGCTACCCGGCCCGCCGCGGCGCGTCAATTCCCAGGCGATTCGTCCCCGGCCGGTGTATCCTTTCGTCCCTATGGACAGGACGCAGGCCATACTCGACCAGCACCAGGAAACGACCGCGGCCGGCGTGATGGACGCCTTCCGCCGCTATGGATATCTCGCTGCCGATCTCGACCCGATGGGACGGCTGCTTCCCGAAACCGAGCCGCTCGCCGAGCTGGCCGCGGGTACCGAGACCTCCCCCGAGACGGCCGAGGCGCGGCGCTGGTATTGCGGCTCGATCGGCATCGAGTACATGCACATCATCGACCCGGCCCGGCGGCGTTTTCTCGCCGAGCGGATGGAACGCGAGGCGGAAGCCCCCGATCGGCGCCGGCTGCTCGACCTGCTGGTGCGCGGCGAAACGTTCGAGCAGGTGATCCAGCAGCGCTATCTGGGCAGCAAGCGCTTCTCGATCGAGGGGGTCACCTCGCTTCTGCCGCTGCTCGACGGCCTGCTTGAAACCGCGGCGGAGCTTTCCGCGGAGCAGGCGGTGCTCGCGATGCCTCACCGTGGCCGGTTGAGCGTGATGGCGATCACCGTCGGCCGCCCGGCGGCGGAGCTGTTTGCCGGCTTCGAGGACGTCGATCCGAAGAGCATCCTGGGCAGCGGCGACGTCAAATACCACATGGGCGCCACGGGGGTGCATGCCGCGAAGAACGGCCGCGAGCTGCGCCTGCACCTGGTCTCGAACCCGAGCCACCTCGAAGCGGTCGATTCGGTCGCGATGGGGCGCGCGCGGGCGAAGCTCGATAGGATCGGAGATCCGACGGGGCGCAAGGTGCTCGGCATCGTGATGCACGGCGACGCGGCGTTCGCCGGCCAGGGGGTCGTCGCCGAAACGCTCAACATGGCCGAGCTCGAGGCCTATCAGGTCGGCGGCACGATCCAGGTCGTGGTCAACAACCTGATCGGCTTCACGACCGAGCCAAAGAACCTGCACTCCTCGCGCTTCGCGACCGACATCGCGAAAAGGCTGCCAGTCCCGATCTTCCACGTCAACGCCGAGGATCCGGAGGCCGTGGCGCGGGTGGCGCGGATGGCCTGCGAATACCGCTACGAGTTCGCGAGCGACGTGGTGATCGACCTGATCGGCTACCGCCGTCACGGCCATTCCGAGGTCGACGATCCGACGATCACCCAGCCGACGCTGTATAAGAAGATCGCTGCCTTCGCCCCCACCTGGAAGAACTACGCTCGCCAGCTCGCCGCCTCGTCGGCCCTGGCCGAAACCGAAGCCGAAGGGATGGTCGCCGCCTATCGCGCCGAGCTCTACGAAGCGCAACGCCAGGCCGAAGAACTGGAGAAGAAGCCGACGTTGCGCACCCTGCCGCCCTATTGGAGCGCGTTTTCAGGCGGCGCCTACAAGCCGGCATACGAGGTGCCGACCGCCGTTTCGGCCGAACGGTTGGGGGCGCTCGCCGAAGGGCTGACCCGCGCGCCGGAAGGCTTCCACGTCCACGACAAGATCAAGAAGCTCTTGGAGCAGCGGCTGGAGATGGGCCGCGGCACCCGGCCGATCGATTACGGGATGGCCGAGGCGCTGGCATTCGCCTCGCTTGTCACTTCGGCCGTGCCGGTCCGCTTCTCCGGGCAGGACTGCCGGCGGGGCACGTTCAACCAACGGCATTCCGTCCTGATCGATACCGAAAACGGCCGCGACCACCTGCCGCTCCAGCACTTGGAGCCGGGCCAAGCGCGCTTCGAGGTCTACGATTCGCTCCTCTCGGAGGCGGCGGTGCTCGGTTACGAGTACGGCTACAGCCGCGATTTTCCCGAGGCCCTGGTGATATGGGAGGCTCAGTTCGGCGATTTCGCCAATGGCGCCCAGATCATCCTCGACCAGTTCGTCACCGCGGGCGAGGACAAGTGGGGCCTGCTTTCCGGCCTCGTGCTGCTCCTGCCTCACGGCTACGAGGGGCAGGGGCCGGAGCATTCGAGCGCGCGCATCGAGCGCTTTCTTCAGCTTGCCGCCGAGGACAACATTCAGGTCTGCCAGCCCTCGACCGCCGGCCAGTATTTCCATCTCCTCCGTCGCCAAGCTCTCCGCAAGTGGCGGAAGCCTTTGATCGTATTCACGCCGAAGAGCATGCTGCGCCACAAGGATTCCTCGTCGAGCTTGGCCGAGCTGACCGACGGCGGATTCCAAAACGTCGTGCCCGACCGGCAGATTCAGAACGCCCGCCGCATCCTTCTTTGCAGCGGCAAGATCGGCCACGAGCTGCTGCGCGAGCGCGAACGGCGGGGCGATTCCCAAACCGCGGTGGCTTTTCTGGACCAGCTTTATCCGTTCCCAGGCAAAGAGTTGGAGGCGATCTTCGCGGCCCATCCCGACGCCCGCGACATCGTCTGGGTGCAGGAAGAGCCGGCGAACATGGGCGCGCTGTTCTTCGTCCAGCCGCGGATCGAGCGCCTGCTGCGCCGGCCGATCCGCTCGGTCAAACGCTCGGCCTCCGGAAGTCCGGCGACCGGCTCGGCGACCGCCCATACCCTCGAACAGAAGACGCTGATCACGATGGCGTTCGGGATCGGGTAGGGGGGACGGCACGATGCCGTTCTCCTCGTTCGATACCGCCGCCCTCGCCCGCTCGCTCGCCCAACTCGCCGGAACGGGCGAGGAGTGGGTTGACGGCTTCTTCGAACGGACCGAGGAGATCGAGCTGCCGCCCGACGGCGAGGGGCCGGGCTTTTCGATCCGGCGCGAAGAGGGTTTCGCCGTCCGCCTGGTGCGCGACCGGCGCGCGTTTCTCGCCTCGCGCGACGGCATCGACGGCCGGTCGTTCTCCGAAGCCCTCCGCCAGGTGGCCCGCGCGCTCCCCGCCGCGAGCGTGCCGGAGCCCGATCTACCGCTCGGCCCCTGGCCCGGAGCGCCGGGTCCGCCGGAAGCGCCCGAGGTGGTCGATTTCGCCGGCCTGCTCGAACGCGCGATCCGCGCGCACCACACGGCGTTTCCCCTTCGGCTGACCGTGCGAAGGCATCGCCGCTGGCTTCAGGTCGCGACCCCGCGCCTGGTCCCGGCGCCCGAATCCGAGAGCTACTACTCTTTGAGCGCGGAGATTCCCGGCGGGCGCTGGGGAACGCTCCTCTCCCAGCTCGGTCGGCCGGAGGCGGAGGCGGCCGCCGGGCAATTGGTCGAGCTGTTCCGCGCCCGAACCGCTCTCCCTTTCTCGCCGCGCACCGTGCCGATCCTGCTCGGGCCGGCCGCCGTCGCCGTGCTTCTCCACGAGGCGGTCGCCCATGCGCTCGAAGCCGATCTGCTCGCCCTGTCGGGCAAGCCGGACGCGGCGATCGGCGTCGCCCTCGGAGCGCCGCTGCTTTCCGTGCTCGACGACCCGGGCGCCGCCCCCGAGTCGGTCCGGCGCACGACGGATGACGAGGGTCTCCCCGTCTGCCGCCGCTGGCTGCTGCGCGACGGAGTGGTCGAGCAGCCGCTCGCCGACGCGGCCTGGTCGCGCTCGGCATCGACCCTCGTGCCGGGCGCCGGGCGCCGTGCCGGACGCCACGATCTCCCCATGCCGAGGAGCCATCATCTCGAGCTGCTCGCGGGCACGACTTCGGAAAACGACCTGTTCGACGGCGCGGAAGGGGGACTCTGGCTGCCTCAAGTCCGCCGGGGCACACTCGATCCGCGGAGCGGCGAGCTGGAGCTTCGCTTCCCGTTCGCCCGCCGCATCTACAAAGGCGAACCGGCCGAGACGCTCGGCCCCTGCGCGATCCATGGCCGGCTCGCCGACCTGCTGGGCAAAGCCGTCTCGGTGGGCGACATCCGCCGCTCCGAAGGCGCCGGCTGGTGCGCCAAGGGAGGGCAGAAGCTGCCGGTCTGGGCGACCGCTCCATCGCTCCTGCTCGAAGGGATTGAGGTGACCCGATGAGCGAACGGGTCCGCTCGGGGGTGAACCCAGCCGCGGTCGAAGCGACCTTGAAGGCGCTGCTCGCCCGCGGCCTGCCGGAGGTGGAAGTGCTCGCCAAGCGCGGCCGCTCGCGGCGCTTTTCACTCGACGGCGAACGGACGGCGAGCAGCTACGCCGAAGAGCGCGGCTGGGCGGTCCGCGCCGGCGACCGGCGCGGCTCATTGTTCGCTTGCGGCACGGGCGACCCCAATCCTGAGGGTCCCTGGCCGCCTGCCTATCCCCCCGCGCTCCGTCTGCCGAACCCAGAGCCCCCGCCGCCCTGGAAGGAGCCGTCGGACTTCGAGGTGCCGCTGATCGGCGAGCGCGAGGGGCTCGCCCTGCTCGAAGGAATCGCCCGCGAGCTGACCGCCGAGCTGCCGCGCGGACGGGTGCTTTCCGCCGCGCTCGAAGACGGATCGAGCGAAGGGCAGATCACCAGCTCGAAGGGACTTTCCGCCACCTTCCGCGGCCGGCTCGCCGCGCTCCGGTTGGAGGCAATCGGCCCGGGGCTGCCCCGTCCCGCGGTGATCGAGCTCGCCGAGCGCGAAGCGCGTCGCTTCAATCCGAAAGCGCTCGCCCGAAGGCTCGCTGATCGGCTAGCGGTAGGGGCGGCCCCGGGCCTCGCCGAAGATGCGGAGCGGAGCGGCGATCTGCTGCTCGCCCCCTCGGTCGCGGCGCGCCTGCTCGCCGGGCTCGCCCCCCTCTTCTTCGGCCCGCGAACGGACGGCGAAATCTCCGCAATCTTGGGGCAGGCGGTCCGAATCGGCAGTGAGGCGCTCACACTGGTCGACGACGGCCGTTTCCCCGGCGGGGCGTTCGAAAGCCCGATCGACGGCGAAGGAACTCCCGCGCGGGAAGTGACGATCATCGAACGCGGCAATTTCCTCGGACCGGTCCTCTCCCCCGTCCAAGCCCGGGGAGCCAACCCAACCGGAGCCGCGGGCTCGCGCGCTCAGATCTCCGGCATCGCTCGCCGCGCAAGCTTTCGCGATCTGCCCACCCCGGGACCCACCCATCTCTACATCCGCCCCGACCTGAAGACAGGAGTCGGCGCCCTCCTCGGCTCGGTCGCGATCGGTACCTACCTGATCGATGCCTTAGGCCCCGCCCGCTGCGATTTCGCCACCGGCTCCTTTGCCCTCCCGGTCTGCGGTCTCGCGGTCGAAAACGGCAAAGCCACTGCCCCGATCGGTCGCGCCTGGCTCTCGGGAGAGATCTCGGATCTTCTGCGAGGCATCGCCGCCGTCGGCCGGGATCTCGCGTTTCTGCCGTTTGACGGGATGATCGGGAGCCCAACGCTTCTGGTGAAGGGGTTGGTTTTGCGGGGGCGGTAGAGCCCGCGAGTGAATGAATTCACTCGCTAGGTTACGACGTCCCTACCGGGACGTGATTGTTTGAGCGCCGAAGGCGCGCCCGATAAAAGCCTGGGGCGGAGCCCCAGGAACGGAATCCCCGCCCCGTACCCAGGGCTGAAAGCCCGCCCTATCGCAGGGCAACGAACCCCAACGGAACCCGGGCCAACCGAACAGCCGGCCCGGGCCGGGGAGTTAACAGGCGTCCGTCACTTCGCAGGGAGAGCAGAAGGTCGGGTGGCAGGCGCTCGCAGGACAAGATCCGCACTCCGTCCGCAGGCGCGTGGCAACACCTCCGGCCAGTCCGACGTCGAGATCGTTCGCCGAAAGCCTGCGGACGGTCTCTCGATGGAGCGACATCTTTCGGTTGCGCTTCTTCATAGCGTTCTCCTCTCGCCGAGGGCCGGCCGGCGCGGCATGCGCCCGCCATTTACCTACCTTGAGCCCTCATTGGAGAACAGTGCGGGAGACGTTGGCGAATGCGCCAAGTGCTCGGTCGCGACCGGAACCGACCTGATCGACGCCCACTTCCAATGCATTGCGCGGCATGCGCCGTACTTCATTAGGCCGTAGCCCTCAAAGAAGACGGTGCGGAAGAGGCGGCCGCCGAGCCCGGAAAGCTGATCGCCGAATTCGATTTGGCGGGTGCGCGGAGCGATTTTCGGGTCGC
Source organism: Thermoanaerobaculia bacterium (assembly GCA_035995205.1). Lineage (GTDB taxonomy): Bacteria > Acidobacteriota > Thermoanaerobaculia > Multivoradales > UBA5704 > DASYKS01. Next base: position 31,380 of record DASYKS010000013.1, on the reverse strand, counting down.
CGAATTCCCTTTGCTCTCTCCCGCGACCCCTTTGCTGATCGCCGAATTCGATTTTCCGGCTCCGCAGCTCGCTCCGCGACCGCCAAAGCGAATTTCCGGATGCCGAAAGGCCTTTCGGGAGTCAGAAAACCCGTTCGCTGACTCCCGAATTCGATTTTCTGATCGCCGAAATCCCTCGGCCGACTCCCAACGTCACGTTTTCATCCGCAAACCGAATTCGGGACTCAGGAAATCGCTCCGCTTACCCGGAAAACCCCTCGCGGCACTCAGGAAACCGAATTCGGCGCACGTTGCGCCCACCCTGTCGGACGCCCCCAGGCTTCTCCGGGCCGCATGACGAGGCCCGTCGATCAAAAAATTCGTTTTGCCATCGAAGACACCCGTTTCGCGGACAAGATCAGCCGACGCGAGATCGCGCTTCAGAGCCTTGAAAGCGAGCTGCCCAATATTCCGGGCGGCGAAACCCGTTTCGCCCACCGGCCTCGTCCCAGGATCGTTGTTGTTTTCGAGCGCCAAAGGCGCGTCCGATAAAAGCCAGGGGCGCAGCCCCAGGAACGGGACCACGCCTGGAACCCAGGGCTGTAAGCCCGCATTATCGCAGGTGGACCGGTAGGGTAAGGCAGGTGTGCCGAGAAAACGATACCTTTTGGCCGACTTTCTCAAGATGTTTGCCCAGAGTACCGGGGAGGAGCGTCGGGATCGAGGTTCGCGTCAAGGAGATTCCGCCGGAAAGTGCCCTCACCGGACACAAAAAAGAATGTCTCTCGAAATGTGTCGTTTTCTCGACCCCTCCTGCTACACCTTGCCGATCTGAAGTGAAAACGGGTGAACCTCGTCGCCAGAAGCAACGGTCACAGCCATTGCGTTGCGCGGCGGCTCCGCTCACCTCCCGCTCAGCAACGCCCCCGCAACCACCGCTGAGCCGGGACTTCCAGGAACCGATAACTGACCCACGACAGCGGAAGGAGAACCACGAAGAAGAGTACCAGTGCCACCGGGCTGGAGAAGAACGTCCGATCGATCGAGAGCCAGCCGACGACGAGGACAAACGTGAGCTGCAACGGAAAGTGGATCAGGTACAAAGAGTAGGAAAGATCGCCGAGGTAGGAGGTGCGTTTCCAGAACGCACCTCGGTAGGTTTCTGCGAGGGCCAGGGTGAGGATGGTCACCGGGAACAGGAGCACGGCCGGGCCGATTGTGGCGACGAGGGGGTGAGCCTTGGCCCAGGGCCAGGAGTCGAGATGGAAGCTCGGCGTGTAGACCGCGAGGAGGGTTCCCGCCCAGAGCGCGGCGGTCACCCAGGGCAAAATGCGGGCGAGACTTTCTGCGGCTCTTGTCTTGAGGCTCCAGGCGTAGGCGCGGTGGACGCAGCCGCCTAAGAAGAAGGCGATCATGCCGCGTCCGATGGGCATCTCCCATTGGGCGAGGAGGAAGAGACCCAAGACGGACACCGCGGCGAGGACTGCGGCCCGGATTGGGAGCGTGCGGCAGAGAAGGAAGAACAGGAGATAGAGGGCGATCTCGACCGAGACGGACCAGATGGGGCCGTTGAAGGAGTGCGAATAGCCGAGTCCCCAGGCGGAGACGAGGAACAGGTTCGGCACGAAGTGTCGGAGGTCGTTGTTCGGATAGACGAAGTCGGTGCCGAACATGTGGCGGTAGGCGAGCTGGCCCAAGACGACTGCGAACAGAGTGACGAGGTGGAGCGGCACGAGGCGCGAGAAGCGGCGCAGGAAGAAGTCGCGCGCCAAGACCGCGCGGTCGGCGATCTGCTGGGCGTAGAGCCAGAAGAAGATGAAGCCGGAGAGGGCGAAGAACAGCTCTACCGCGAGCTGGCCGTAGCCGTAGAAGAGAAGGAAGAAGCCGTGCCACGGTCGGGCGCCCGGTCCGGGAACCCCTCCGCGGAAGAAGAAGTGCTGCCAGTGCCAGAAGACGATCGAGAGGGCCGCGACGCCGCGAAACGCGTCTAGGGAATAGAAGCGCTTCGGGGGTTTGAGGTGGCGATCCGAAAGCCCCCCTCCTGTCCTCCTCCCGATGCCTCCATTCCCCTCCCCGGGGGCCCCGGGGGGAGGAACGCTACGCCGAACCTGTTCTTCTGACGGCATCGATTCCTACTTACGGCGGCCGGCTAGTTTTCCGGTGCCCCTAAGGGTTCGGCCGCGAGCGCGGCCCGCGCGGCGGACAGAAGCGGTTGGGCGGAGAGGGGCGCTCCCACCGCGCCGCGCATCCAGGCGTCGGGCGTCAGGCGGCCTTGCTTTGCCACTCTTTCGAACTCGGTGCCGAAATCGCCTTTCTGGAACTGCTCCGCGACCTGGAACGCGATCATGTGGCCGAGCGCGTAGTCCGGTAGATAAAGGCCGAAGGCGATCATGTGGGAGTAAACCCCGAGGATCTCGGAATCGCGAACGCCGAAGTGGGGCGCGTACCAGCGGTTCCAGACTTCGCGCGCGATGCCGACCGTCGCTTCGCGCACCTCCGCCGGGGTGGCGTTCGGGTGGGCGTACATCCAACGCCAGACCCGCATGTCGACCAGGGAGACGCCCGAGATCTCGTAGGTGGTCCAGAGCGTGGCGAGCGCTTCGGCGCGGCGGGCTTCTTCGTCTTGCTTGCCGAGGCCGAGCAGCTCCAGGTCCCGATGCTGGAAGACGAAAGCGAGCGCCTCGGTGAACGCGTTGTTCGGCACGCCCGCGAGCGTCCAGTGGTCGATGCCGTGGAGCGAAAAGACCTGCTCGACGTTGTGACCGAGCTCGTGGATCGCGATGTTGTATCCCTTGTAATCCATCCCCCCGGCGGGCACCCGCGTGCGCAGGTGGACCATGTCCTGCCGCCGCACGGCGGGCATGGCGTGGCCGGCGCCTCGGGCCGGGTCGACGACGATCCGGTCGGAGAGGAACTTCGCCTTGTCGGGCGCGAAGCCGAGCTGGCCGAGGAGGGCGGGGAGCCCGGTCTGGAACGCCTCCAGGTTAGGGTACTTGGCATGCACGATCCGGTCGAGATCCGCCTCGGTATGGCCGCTTCGCGGCTTGAATCCCGCGTACCAGATGTCGAACGGTTCGAGCGGCCGGCCGAGCTTTTCGCGGATGCGCTTGGCGAGGTCGCCCACCTCGGCGGATTCGAGCACTGAGATCAGCAGCGCTTCGACCTCCGCCTCCGGCACCTGGCGGTTCGAGTTGAATTGACGGTCGATCAGGGTCGGCACGCTCGGTGTGTAGGGGTCGATGCCGCGCTCGGCGTGGAAGACTTCGAGCAGCTTGCCGTAACGCACGTCCGCCTCGCGCGTTTGGAGCTTGGCGGGATCGAGAGCCTTGCTCGGATCGACCGGCCGGACCTCGTTGGTCTCCGGGTTCCAGAGCAGATCGGCGTTGTCGATCACGGCCGCCGGAATCTCCTGGCGGATGATCCGCTGCATCACGCGGTAGATCGTCTGCTGCCGGTCGAGCGCGCGGCCGTCCGCATCCTCCTGATAGTGCGAGGCGAGCTCATCGCGCAGGCCCCAGTGGGAGATCAGGCGGAGCCCTTCGGGAAACAGCTTCGCGCCGGTGCCGTCGATCAGCCGGTCGAGCCGGATGTTGGTGGCCGAGATGTAGCTGTCCGCGTCCGAATAAGCGCGGGAGGTCTCTTGGATCGCGGCGGGGGCCACGCGCTGCTCGAAGGTCTCGACCAGGCGCGAGATCGCCCAGGCGTCGCGATCCCAGGAGGCGCCCTTGGCGAGGCGGTCGCCGAGCGAGTCGAGGGGGTAGTTCAAGAGCACGAGGAATGCGACTTTGGTCTTGAACAGGTCGTCCGTCGCGTGCGCGGAGAGGTCGAGCTGACCGAGCAGCTCGTCGGCCTTGCCGATCGGCCCGAGGTCGAGATCGAAAACCCGGCGCAGATCGCGGCGCACCTCATACAGGTGGCCATAGATCTGCTCGAACGCCGCCTCCAGGTGGGCGGACGTGGCGGCCAGCTCGGCGGGGTCTGTGATCAGCTGCTCGCGGCAGAAGGTGGAAAACGCGGCCTCGTCGCCGTCCTCCGCCCACCAGCGCGCCGCGACCTGGCGCACGCCGCGCGAGATCCGCGCCCGTTGCCCTTCGCCGTGCGCGGCAACCGTGGCATCGATCGCTCGATCGATCGCGAGGGGAGAGATTGAAGTTTGGGCGTGAGCCGGAAGCGGCAAGACGGAAGAAAGCGTTGCGAGCATGATCAGCATCCCAAAAGTGGCGAGAGTCGAGCGGTTCATGGAGGATGAGTCCTTTCGCGCCCCGGCACGGCGGGACGGCGGCGGGGGGATTCTAGCCTTCAAGCCCGCTCGCCCGGGCCGCGGATTTCCAGGCCGCCTTTTTTCCACGTGCGGCGGGCGGCGTAGACGGCGAGCAGCACGGCGGTGCCGAGCAGGATGATCGCCGGGCCGGAGGGTAGGTCCGCCTCGTAGGAGATGCCGAGACCCGCGAGGGTCATGGCGACCCCCAGCCCGACCGAGGTGAGGATCACCCACTTGAGATCGCGGCAGAGCATGAGCGCGATGACCGGCGGAATGGTGAGTAGGGCGATCACCAGGATGATGCCCACGACCTGGATCAGAATCACCACGACCAGCGCCATCAGGACCAAGAGGAGCGTGCGCAGGAAGCGGACCGGCGCGCCCTGGACGCGGGCGAACACCTCGTCGAACGCGACCGCCACCAGCCCCTTGTAGAACAGCGCGACGGTCGCGAGCACGGCGGCCGAGAGCCCGAAGGTGATCCAGACGTCGGTCTTGGTGACCAGCAGGATGTTGCCGAACAGGTAGGTCATCAAGTTCGGCGCGTAGCCCGGGGTCTTCGCGATGAACACGATGCCTACGGCCACCCCCGCCGCCCAGAGCACGCCGATCAGGGCGTCTTGCGAGCGCACCTTTTCGGTGTCGACCAGGCCGAGCAGGACCGCAAACAGGAGCGAGACGCCGATCGCGCCCCAGATCGGATTCACTCCGAGAAAGAAGCAGAGACCCAAGCCGCCGAACGCGGCGTGGCTGATCCCGCCGCCGATGAACGCCAGCCGCTTGACCACCACGAACGGGCCGATCACGCCGCACAGGATCGCGGCGAGGATCCCCGCGAGGATCGCGTGGCGGACGAAATCGTAGTGGAGCGCATCGAGCAGCGAGGGCATTGGGGGCTTTTAGTGCGAGTGCAGCACGCGATGCGGCACGCCGTGGCCGAGCAGCTCGACCGGGCAGCCGTAGGCCTCTTCGAGCGCCTCGCTCGTCAGCTCGTGGTGGTAGTGGAGGCCGCGGTTGACGCACGCCACGTGGCGAACGGCAGAGGCGATCGAGGTCGGATCGTGGGTGACGACGACGATCGGAATCTTGTGATTCAGCTCCAGCAGCAGCTCGCGCAGCGTTTCCCTCGATTCGGCGTCGATCGAGGCGGTCGGCTCGTCGAGGAACAGGATCGCCGGCTCCGAGACGAGCGCCCGGGCGATCAGCACGCGCTGCATCTGGCCGCCCGACAGCTCGCGGATCGGCCGGCGGCCGAGGGCGGAAAGATGCAGGCGGTCGAGCATCGCCTCGGCCGCGCGCTGGTCGTCCCGGTTGTAGGGGCCGAGCAGGCCGCGGCGCGAAATCCGCCCCATGCGCACGACTTCCAGCACGCGGAGCGGGAAGCTGCGATCGAAGGTCGAAAACTGCGGCACGTAGCCAAGTTTGCCGGGCCGGTCGGGCAGGCGATCGACGATCTCTCCCGAGCGCGGCCGAAGCAGGCCGAGCAGCAGCTTGATCAACGTCGTCTTGCCGCCGCCGTTCGGACCGAGAATCGCCAGGTAGTCGCGCGGGTAGATCGAAAGGTTCACCCCTTCGAGCACCAGCTCGGCGCCGTAGCCGAACGAGACCTCGCGCACCTCGACCAACGGCGTTTCGCTCTCCTGGGGCTCGCCGGGAGAGTTGGGGAGAGCGGCCGGGGGGGGCGAAGGGATCGGTTCGATGGCTTCAGCCACGGTCGAGCTCCCGGCGGAAGGCGCGCGTTGCCGCGCGCAGGCTCGCGCTCCAGTCGTAGGCCATCGGATCGACCACCACGACCTCGCCGCCCAGCGCCTCGGCGATCACCTCGGCGCTCTTCCGCGCGAAACCGCGCTGGACGAAAATGGCGCGGATTCCTTCGCGCCGGCCGCGGTCGATCATCTCGATCAGGCGCGCGGCCGAGGGTTCGCGCCCTCCGGTTTCGATCGCCACCTGTTCGAGCCCGTATTGGCGGGCGAAATAGCCCCAGGCCGGGTGGTAGACCATGAACCGGCGGGTAGGGCTCGCCGCGAGGTCCGCGCGGATCTCGCGATCGAGCGCGTCGATCTCGGCGAGGAAGGAGCCCAAGTTTCGGCGGTACTGCCCGGCGTGCTCCGGATCGGCCGCGGAAAGAGCCCGGGCGATATTACCGGCGGCGACCCGGACCGTCGCCGGAGCCACCCAGACGTGAGGATCGCCTCCGGCGTGAACGGCATGAGCTGGGTGCTCCTCGCCGAAGAAGCCGGGCGTCTCGGGACGCCCCTCCTCTTCGCCTGCGAGGATCGGTTCGATCCCTTCCGACATGTCGACCACCCGGATCTCCCGGTGGCCGGCGAGGAACCGGTCGATGTGGTTCGCCTCGAACAGGAACGCCGGGTGCCCGACTTTGACGTAGAGCCGTGCCCGCGACAGGGCGACCAGTTGCCGCGGGCTGGGGCTATAACTGGTCTCCGAGGCGCCGGGGGGGATCATCACCTGCACCGCCACCCGCCCGCCGCCGATCCGGTCGACGAAATACGCCTGCGGCGGCACGCTCACCGCGACTTGGACTAGGGAGGTGGGTGCCTTGGCGGCTGGCGGACCCGCGGCGCATGCAGCGAGGGCGGCGATGATGAGAATCGACGCGAGGCGGAGCAGGCGGGAGACGCGCACGCCGCTATGATACTCCATTCTCAATTTGGTGCCCTGGGTGCGCGGGCCTCCGGCCCGCCCTGGCGGGCGATAAAGAGCGGGCGAGACGCCCACGCACCCAGAGGAGAGTTTTGAGAGTTAGCGCCGCGAATGCGGCAGCAGGCCGGTCATCGCCCGGGCGGCTTGGGCCTGCTCGGCGACCCGGCGGCGCTTGGCGGCCAGACGGGCGAGTTGGCCGGTCTGGCGGGCTTCCCGGAGGTGCGCGGTCGCCTGGCGCAGGAGAGCGTCGGCCTCCAGAGTCATGCCGGAATCGAACCGCAGGTCGGCTTCCAGCTCCAACATGCGCGCTTCGATCAGCAGGTCGCCGCTGCCGCGAACGAGGTTTTTCACCCCTTCGCGCAACGCGTGCTCGGCGCTCTCGGGGTCGCCCGACCTCAGATGGGCGTCGCCGAGAGCGGTCCAGACGCGCGCTTTCAGATCCTCGATCATCGCGGGCGGATGGCGGGCGAGATCGAGCCGATTCGCGATTTGCAGCGCGAGCGAGGGGAGCTCGCACAGGTCGCCCGTTTCCTCGAACGCCGCATCTCCTTGCCCCAGCTCCGAATCGTTCTCGGTCAGAGTCTCAAACTGGGCGAGCAATGCGTCGGCGAGCGAATAGCTCTCGAACCGAGCCTCGTTGAGCCGGGCCGGGCGCTCCGCCGGAGGGGTGTCGAAGATCTCGCCGAGCAGCAGACCCAACTCTTGCCGTTCGCGCTCCAGCACCTCGCCCGCCCGGGTCAGCCGTTCGAGCAGGGCGCCGGTATCGAGCGAGAAGTCGTCGAGCGTGAAGTTTTCGCGGCCGGGCGACGCAAAAGCGTCGCTGCCGGTGCGGGGATCGGCCGGCGTGCCCTCCGCTTCCTGGAGGATCCGTTGCAGCGCTCGAAGCGCGTGAGAAGCCATGGCGGTCGGAGAAATCTACTCCTTCGGAGAGTAGAGTGCCACAAAAACCTGACAACCGGGACGCTTTTCTCCACGAACCACCCTCTTGGGTGGGCGTCCCAAAGCGCCGCTCGCCTCGCCCCGGCGTTTCTCGTACGCTCCAGCCGCCATGCCGCAACCGACCGCTTCGACCCTGCCGCGGACACTCGCGGCGCTCGACTCCGGAGTCTCCGCGGGTCTCCACAGCGGAGCGCAGCTCTACGTTTCGCTCTCGGGATCGACCGTTTTCGACGGCGCGATGGGCACCTTGCGCCCGGGGGTGCCGCTCCGCCCGACCGATCTGATGATCTGGCTCTCGGCGTCCAAACCGGTCGCGGCGGTCGCGATCGGCCGGCTCTGGGAAAACGGCAAACTCGATCTCGACGATCCGGTCGCGCGCCATCTGCCGACGTTCGCGGCGAACGGCAAAGAGAAGATCACGATCCGACATTTGCTCACCCACACCGCGGGGATTCGGCTGCTGCAAACCGGTTGGCCGGAGCAATCGTTCGAGCAGATCGTGGCGAAGATCTGCGCGATGAAGCCGGAGCCGCGCTGGGTGGCGGGGCAAAAAGCCGGATACCACCACGCGTCGAGCTGGTTCGTGCTCGGCGCGCTCGTCGAGCGGCTTTCGGGCAAGCCGTATTCGCGCTACGTGCGGGAGGAGATCTTCGAGCCGCTCGGGATGAAGGATTCGTGGATCGGCATGGCGCCGGAAGCCTTCGCCGCGGCGCGCGACGCCGGGCGCCTCGCGCCGACCTGGAACACCGAGCGGGAGGGAGCCCCGAGCCACCGCTTCGAGGAGGAGGCGAAAGTCGTCTCCTGTTCGCCCGGCGGCAACGGTTGGGGGCCGGCCAGCGAGCTCGGCCGGTTCTACGAAATGCTGCTCGGAGGAGGCAAGCGGATCGGCGACCCCGGGGGAGCCGAGATCCTCCGCCCGCAGACCGTCTCGGCGATCACCGCGCGTCACCGGGTGGGGATGTTCGATCACACGTTCCAACACGAGATGGACTGGGGGCTCGGCTTCATCCTGGACGGCAAGCGCCACGGCATCGAGACCGTTCCCTACGGCTATGGCCGTCGCTGCTCCTACCGAACGTTCGGCCACAGCGGTTACCGGAGCGCGACCGCGTTCGCCGATCCCGAGCACGGCTTGGCAGTCGTTCTGATTCCGAACGGTACGCCGAGCGCCGCGGCGCACGAGGCGAGGACCCGCGCGGTGCTCGACGCGCTCTACGAAGACCTGGGGCTCGCCGGGGTATGAGGCGGGTTCTGATTGCCGGCTGCGGCTACGTCGGTCGTGCTCTTGGGATCCAACTGGCCGCGGAGGCCGAGGTCTGGGGACTGCGGCGCTCCGCGGGGACGACCGGTCAGGAGACGGGTATCCGGCCGATCGCGGCGGACCTCACCGATCCGGCGACCCTGCGCGATCTGCCGATCGACCTGGACGGCGTGGTCTACGCCGCGAGCGCCGGAGGCTCGACACCCGAGGCCTACGAGGCGGCGTACGTGCGCGGTCTTGAGAACTTGCTCGCGGTCGTAGCGCCCCGCCGGCTGATCTTCGTGTCGAGCACCGCGGTCTATGGCGACCGGCGAGGCGCCTGGACCGACGAGGATTCTCCTACCGAACCGGATCATTTCTCCGGCCGCCTCCTGCTCGAAGCCGAGAAGATCGCCCTCGGAGGGCCAAGTCCCGCCGTTGTGCTCCGCCTGGGCGGGATCTACGGCCCGGGGCGCGAGCGGCTGATCCGCGAGGTCGCCGAGGGGCGCGCGACGCGGCCGGCCGAGCCCCTGTTCACCAACCGCATCCACCGGGAGGACGCGGCCGGCGCGATCGCCCACCTGCTCGCGCTCGAACGGCCGGAAGCGGTCTATCTGGGGGTCGATTCCAAACCGGCCGACCTCGGCGCGATCTACTCCTGGATCGCCGCCCGCCTGGGCCGGCCCGAGCCGGCAACCGCCTTGGCGACTGGAGAGGGCCGGCTGGCGCGCGGCAGCAAGCGCTGCTCGAACGCCCGGCTGGTCGCCTCGGGCTACCGGTTCGCCTATCCGACGTTCCGCGAAGGGTACGGCGAGATGGTGGATCGCTTCGCGGCCGGCGGATAGAGACGGCCGGCCCGGCTATACTCCCGCGACTCCACAGGATCACCAATTTTGACCGGCTCCCGGCCGGCCGAGGCCCAATATGCGCCGAGATCGTCTCGAATTGTTTCTCGCCAGCTTCCTGATGCTGTTCGCCGAGCTGGTTCTGATTCGCTGGACGAGCGCGCATGTGGTTTACCTGTCGTACTTTTCGAACTTCGTCCTGCTCGGCAGTTTCCTCGGCATCGGCCTCGGCTTTCTGCGCGCGACAGAGGGCCCCGACCTGTTTCGCTGGGCGCCGTTCGCGCTCGCCGTCGTCACCGCCCCGATCATGTTTCAGCCGGTGGTAATCGACCGGAGCGGCGGCGACCTGATCTATTTCGGCTCGGTCACGTTCCACGGTCTGCCGTCCTGGTTCGTGCTCCCTTCGGTATTTCTCGCGGTGACCGCGGTCATGGCGGCGATCGCCCACGGCGTGGCGGTCCGCTTCGGCCGGCTCGCGCCGCTCGACGCCTACCGGTTCGACATCCTCGGCTCGCTCGCCGGGGTGGTGGGCTTCGCCCTCCTCGCGCTTTGGGGCGCGCCGCCGCTCGCCTGGGCGATCGTCGTGGCGCTCCTCTTCCTCCCGCTGCTCGAACGGCGCGGCTGGATCTATGCCCTGAACCTGGTCGCCCTGGTCGGGCTGATCGGCGTGTTCGGCTACGCGAGCTTCCGCCCGAACCAGAGCTGGTCGCCCTACTACCGGGTCGAGGTGCTGCCCGAGTACATCCGGGTCAACGGCATCCCGCACCAGGCGATGATCAAGACTCCGGGGAGCTATTACGAGACCCCATACAAAATGGCGACCGGGCCGATCCGCGACGTTCTGGTGATCGGCGCGGGAAACGGCAACGACGTGGCGGCCGGGTTGCGCGCCGGGGTTTCCCACGTCGACGCGGTCGAGATCGATCCGCAGATTCAGGCCGTCGGGCGCGCGCGGCATCCGGAGCATCCGTATTCCGACCCGAGGGTTTCGGCAATCGTCGACGACGGCCGCGCGTTCCTCGGCCGCACCCGGAAATCCTACGATCTGATCATCTTCGCCCTGCCCGACTCGCTCACCCTGGTGAGCGGCCAGTCGGCGATCCGTCTGGAGAGCTATCTGTTCACCGCCGAGGCGGTCGCCGCGGCGCGCGAGCACCTACGCCCGGGGGGTGCGTTCGTCCTCTACAACTACTACCGGGAGCAGTGGCTGCTCGACCGGATCGCGGGCACCGTGGCGAACGCGTTCGGCGCGCCCCCCTGCCTGGAGCTGGGGCCGAAGCCGAAGGGGGAGCAAACGGCCACCGGGCGTTTCTCGATGCTGCTCGCCGCGCGCGAGCCCGGGGGGGTCACCTGCGCCGCGCGCTGGGCTCCCCCCGAGGCGCCGATCGTTTCGGCGACCGACGACCACCCGTACGTCTATCTGAAGGAGCGCCAGCTGCCGAGCCGCTACGCTTTGACGCTCGGCCTGGTGCTCGCGGCGTCGTTCGTCCTGGTCCGGCTCGCCGGGGGAAGGATCTCCGCGATGCGGGGGGCGCTCGACCTGTTCTGCATGGGCGCGGCGTTCATGGTGCTCGAAACCAAGAGCGTGGTCCAATTCGCCCTCCTGTTCGGCACCACCTGGTTCGTCAACGCGCTGGTCTTCGCGGGCATCCTGGCCACCGTGCTGATCGCGATCGAGGTCGAGCGGAAGGTGCGCATCGGCCGGCCCGGCCTTCTGTTCGCGCTCCTGTTCGGCGGCCTGCTGCTCGCCGCCCTGGTGCCCTCGGCCGCCCTGCTCGCTCTCGCGCCGCTGCCCCGTTTCTTCGCCGCGACCGCGCTCGCGTTTTTCCCCATCTTCGTCGCGAACCTGATCTTTGCCGAACGCTTCCGCGACAGCGAGGATTCGACCCGCGATTTCGGCGCCAACCTGCTCGGCGCGATGGTCGGCGGCACGCTCGAATATCTCTCCCTGGTGACCGGCTACCGCGCGCTGCTCGGGCTGGTGGCGCTTCTCTACCTACTGGCCTGGATCTTCGCCCGGAGCGCCCGGAGCGGAGGCCGCCTGCGCGGAACCGCCCTCCAGGCGTAGCGCCTGTCCGGCCGGCAGCTCGATCTCGACCCGGAACCGTCCCGGCGTGGCGAGGATGCGCAGGGACGCCGCCTCGCCGTAGCGGCCGGCTAGGCGGGCTCGGATGTTGCCGAGACCCACGCCGTGGCCGGTCGAAGCGGGGCGGTCGGGATCGCACGGGTTTTCGACCGCGAGATGGAGCCGGCCGCCGCCGATCTCATCAAGGCGCGCCTCGATGCGGACCACGCCGCCGTCGAGCAGCTGGGCGATGCCGTGCCGGACCGCGTTCTCGATCAGTGGCTGGAGCAGCAGCGGCGGCACTTTTTGGGTGAGCGCCGCCGGTTCGAGCGCCTCGATCACCTCCAGCCGTTCGCCGAAACGCGCCCGCTCGACCGCGAGATAGGACGAGGCGAGCGCGGCCTCCTCGGCGAGCGGGATCTCCTCGCGCGACCCGAGCTGCAGGCTGCGGCGAAGGAACTCGGCGAGGAGGATCGCCATCCGCCGCGTACCCGCCGGGTCGCTGGCCGCGAGAGCGGCGATCGTGTTCAGGCCGTTGAACAGAAAGTGGGGATCGAGCTGCGCGCGCAACGCCTTCCATTCCGCTTCCCGGGCGAGGACGCGTTGGGTAAGCGCACGGCGTTCGGCGGCGCCGCCCGCCGCGAGCGCGAGCAGCAGATAGTGGAACGCGACCGCCAAGAGGAAGAGCGGCACGCCGAGCGCAAAGAGCATCGGCGCCACGGCCGGGAAACGCTGGTCGAGCCGATCGAGCCCCGAGATCGAGGAGAGAAGCAGCAGCCAGCCGCGCCCGGCGAGCGCCAATAGAGCCCCCGAGGCGAGCGCCGCGACCAGGTGGCCGCCCAGCACCTCCAGCGCGTGCCGGGCGCTCTTGCCCGGCTGGAGCGGCAGCGCACGGCACAGATACCAGGCGGAAAGGCAGAGGTAGGCGAAGAAATAGGCGAGCGGCAGGCCGACCAGGGCGGCCTCCCCCCAGGAAAGCTCGCCGCGCCAGACCAGAAGGACGACGATCAGCGCGGCGAGCGGGCTCCACCCCAGAAGGTAGAGCCCGAGCCGTCCGCGACCGCCGAAGATCGGATGCACGTCCTAGATTCCTCGCACCGGTTCCCGGGGGTAGGTCTAGAAGTCGCGCTTCCGCTGATTTTTGATCTCGACCCCGCCCATCAGCGCGAACCCCTTGACCACCAACCGTCCGGTGGGCGTCCCGGGAGCCTGTCTCTGATCCTCGAACGAGCCCAGGATCGGCATTCCGGAGACGACCACCGCCCAGCTCTCGGGGACCAGGATGTCGATCCCGCCCCAGAAGGCAAAGACGTCGAGCACGGCTTCGCTCCCTTCGGGCATCGAGGCGCCCCGCAGGTCGATCTCGCAGGCGCCGAGCATCGCCGAGGCCTGGCCGCCGTGAAAGGAGGTCGAGGTGTTGTTGACGCGCGACGAGCCGAGCATGGCGAAGGTGTTGATCTCGTCACCCGAGCTCGGAGCCATCCCGGATCCGCGCGCATACCGATCGCGCCTCCGCCAGGCACGCCGCGGGGTGGTCATCAACCGGATACCGACCAGCAGGAGCACCCCGGGCAGGATCAGGCGGCCGTCGACCCGGAAATCGAGCCAGCCGAGGTTCCGCAGCAGAATCGCGCCGAAGATGAAAATCAGCAGCGCGCCGACGAACCGGTCGCCTTCGCGGCGCGGCTGCACGATCTTGGTGACGCCGATCGCGATCGGAAACAGCGCCCAGAGATAAAACCAGCGGTCGGCGTCGATCCAGCCGAAACGGTCGAGCAGCAGTAGGCCGCCGAACAGGAACAGGACCAGGCCGAAGACCACGCGACCGCCGAACCAGGAGCCGGAGCAACGGGTCGCGGCGCGGTCTTCGGAAGGGGTGGTGGTGATGGGTTCCATCGTCGATTCTCCTTGAACGAGAAGGAGGTTCAGCGGAGCGCCGTCCTCTTTCGACTTCAAACTACGCGGCTTGGGCCGGGAAGTCTCGGGCCGGGCGGCGAACGGCGGACTTCAGCCGGTCAACGGTGGTCGAAGTTATTCAGTGGCCAAGATGCGGCGCAGCAGCAAGAGGAGCCCGATCCCGGCGAGACCAAGCACGATGGGCAGCAGGAAGCGCAGGCCACGCGGCTCGTCGCGCACGACCGGCGCGAGCTCGCCCGCCTGCCAGGGGCGCCCCAACAGCTCGCCCGAGAGAGCGGCGAGATCGTAGGCGGGAGCGGCCATCGCTTCCGCTCCGGCGAGCAGACGGACCTTGGCGGAGCCGGGCCAGACGAAGACCAGCGCGTCGCGCCGGCGCCAGACGGCGAGCTCGACGTCGGTAAGCGGCGCATTGTCCCCGTCCTCGAAGCGAACCGCGATGCGCGAGGCACCGGGGCCTTCGATCGGCAGCAGCGCGCGGCACGGCAGGGGGGGCATCGGATTGCACTCCCAGAGGGTGGACGCGATCATGGTTTCGCGGCCGGCGGGCTCGGGATTGCGCGGGCGGACGGCGAGCACCTCCAGCGGCCGGCGCAACGGCCCACCGGGTGTGGCGATCGAGACCTGGGTCCAGGGCGAGCGCACGGCGGGCAGGTCGAGCTCCACTCGGCTCCAGCCGTGGCTGCGCTCCGGCTCGGCGCGCATGCCCCAGGCGACCGCCGCGCGCACCGGCTCGGGCGAAGTGCGGCGGATGTACGGGATCTGCCGCGTCCCGGTCGCGAGCCGGAGATCGCCGAGATCGGCGCGCGCCGCCGCATAGACCCCGTCGGGGATTTCCAGGCGTACCACGTCGCCCGCCGCGGCGCCCGGTGCGGCGACCTCCCAGGAGGAGGGGAAGGCTTCGAGCGCGAGCGTCGCGCCCGGATCGGCCGCCGCGGGTAGAGGCGGGGCGGGTCGGGCGCGTTCGGGGCCGGCGGCCAGCTCCGCGGAATTCTCCTCGGCCGCGGTTTCCAGCCGCGGCGCGGCACCGGCTCCCGCGCCGTAGACAAGCGTGTAGCGGCCGGGGATCTCGGCGCGGAACGCGACTTCGCGCGGCGCGATTTCGAGCCGCACGCCCGAGAGATCCGGCGGCGTCCCCGCGGCGTAGAGCCCGAGGCGCAGGAAATCGCCCGTGGTGACCGGGCCGTCCAGATTCAACAGATGCCGGGTTTCGAGACTCCCCTCGGGGTTCGGCCGCTGCCAGACGCCTTGCGCGATCACGCTCCAGCGCCCGCCGTCCGGCGCTTCGAGCAGGTAGCCGACCGGCCCTGCTCCCGACAGCGACAGCTCGATCCGGCGCACGGAGGTTCCCGGGGCCGGCAGATCGATCCGGCAAGAGACGGCGCCGTTGCCGCCTCGATCACAGGTCGTATCGCCGGTCGCCAGAGCGATCGAAGGCCCGGCCGAAAGCTCCAGGTCGACGTCGCGCACCTCTGGAAAACCCGCCGCCTTCGGCCAGGCGAGCCGCAGGTAGCGGACGGAAGTCGGCGGATAGGAGAGGGCGGTCCGTTCGAGCTCGCCGTCCCCTTCGCCGAGCCGGAACAGATCCCCTTCGGCGAGCGGCTGCCAGCTCCGCAGATCCGTGCTCCCCTCCAGTTTGACGGCGGTGGCCGCGGTGCGCTTGTCGAGGTCGAAGATCAGCTGCTCGTGCGCCGGAGTGCCTTCTCCGGCGTCGATCGTCAGGCGCCAACCGCCCTCCGCGCCGCCCTCGGGCTTGACGTCGATCACCCGCGCCTGCCGCCGCCCCGGCCGGGCGGGCGGGCTCGCGAGGAGCCGCGGCACTTCGTCTCCCGCCGGGCCGATCACCCGCAGATCGCCGCCGTCGGGCGTGCTGTGGCGCAGCGCCTCCAAGTCGAGCGGCACCCGGACCCAGCCGGCCGCGGCCACGTCGACGTCCCGTTCGAAGACGCGGGCGGGCTCGAGTCCCGCAAGCGGGCCGCCAAGGCCGATCAGGCAGGCGGCAAAGGCAAAACCAGTGGCCTTCATTCAGGGTTCCCTGCGCGCTCTTCCGCGCGACCGAAGACGAATTTCTGGTAGACGAACGCGAGCCCGAGCAAAGCCACGCCGAGACCGAGGAACGAGACCACCCGGTACAGGCCGGTCAGGTTCGAGGCGTCGTAGAGGAAAACCTTCGCGACCGCGAGCAAGGTCACGGCGAGCGAGGCCCAGCGCAACGCGATGCTCTTGCGCTGGATGCCGAGCGCGAGGAGGCCCAAGCCGAAGATCAGCCAGGCGGCGGAGTAGGTGTAGCTCTCTGCCGTCGAGGTCTCCCCGACGTCGAGCCGCGAGCCGTGAAACACCTGGCGCACTTCGAGCGTGAGCAGGAGGAAGGCGAAGACCAGAGAGGACACGGCGAGCACCTTGCCCGGCCGCACCCAACCGCGCACCGCCATCTCGCGCTTGGCGAGCAGCAGCAGGAGGATCGGCGCGCCGAACCCGAACAGCAGCAGGTTCAGGAACGGCAGGTCCCCTATTTCGGAGTCGTTCCACAGGGGGTTGAGCAGGAACGCCGGACCTACGAACGTGGCGACGAAGCCGAGGCCGAGGATCGCCAGACCGCTCCACCGGAAAGATTTCCGCGGCCGGCTCCGCGCGATCCAGAGCAGTCCGAGCCCGAGCAGCAGCCACGCGGCGTCGTAACCGCTCCATTCGGTGAAGGTCGGCCCGCCGTGGCTGAGTCTGCCGGGATGGAACAGTTGGCGAATCTGCAAGGTGATCAGCGCGAAGGCGAAGCCCACCGCGCCCACCTCCAGCTCGGAACCCAGCCGAGCCGAGCGGCTCGGGCCGGCGCCTTCCGGTCCTCCAAGCGGCATCCGTGACGCTTGGCGCCGTGCGAGCCAGGCGCCGAGCGCGAAGGCGGCCATCGGGACGCCGTAGCCGTAGAGCAGCCAGTTCCAGATCGGGCGTTCGCCGATCGGGTAATCGAGGATTAGCGGATTGAACAGCAGCCGGACGGTGACCAACGCCGCAACCACCCGCGCGAGGGTGCGGAGAGCCGGCAGGTCGAACCGCCCGGCGAGCCAGACCAGGGCGGCCACTTCGAGCGCCCAGGCGACCGCGATCCAGGGACGCTCCAGCTCCAGCGGCGCCGCGAAGCTGACGAACGTGGTGATCGCGACGGCGAGCGCGGCGAGCGCCGGGGCCAGCTCGGGTCGCGCTTTCCGGCGGGCGGCGAGCGGCAGCGCGCCGAGCAGCCCGAGCGCCGCGAGGCCGAGCGACCAGGCGCCAAAATGAATCAGGGGGAAACGCTGGACGGCGACCGCCCAAGCGATCAGGAAAAAGGCGATCGCCGCGGCCGCGGACAGGCTTCCCCATCGCCCCGGGCGGCGCGCGCGCCAGAGTCCGACGTAGCCGCCGAGGGTAAACAGCGCGCCGAGGGCCGCGGCACCATAGAGGAAGCGCGCCACCTCGTCGGGAAGAGCGGCCGCATCGAGCGAGCCGCCCCAGACCGCGACCAGCGCGGTGCTTATCGTGGCCGCCACCCAGGCGAGCGGCTCGAGGTCGGCCCGCCGGTGGGCAAGGAAGAGCGCCCCGGCGCCGAGCAGGGCAAACAGGCCGATTTCGGTCGGGGCGAAATCGCCCCGGCCGGCGACGAAGGCGAGCACCCCGAGCGCCGCTGCGACCGCGAGGCCGACGAGCACCACCGGGCCGCGCGCCGCGATGGCCGCCCCTTCCTTCTTGGGGATGCCCAGGATCGCGACCACCGCGGACGCCGCGGAGACGAGCAGGAACAGGCCGAGCCAGAGCCCGTCCCCCGGCTTGTAGGGCTGGGCGAGCCAGACCGCCACCCAGAGCAGCCCGGCGGCGAGCGACGCCCCGGCGATCGGCCACCAGGCGCGCTTCTTCGACACCGCGAGCAGGCCGATCTGGAGCACCAGCAGATAGGCGAACAATTTGCTCGCCTCGCCCGAGCCGGTGCGCACGAGAAGGGGAGTGAGGTAGCCGCCGATCAGGCCGACGATCGCCACGATCGGCCCTTGGCGCAAGGACAATCCGACCGCGACCGCCGTGGTCAAGACCATCAAAACGAAGCCGACCCCGGGCGTGATCAGGTGGTACAGGTGGATTCCGGCAAGGAAACAGGCGAACAGATCGGCGATTCCGGCCGCCGACAGCGCCTCGCCGATTCGCGCGTTTTTCTTGCGCAGGAATTCGCCCCCGCCGAGCAACCCAAGGCCGAACAGAATGCCGACTGCGACCCGGATCGCCGGGGAGATCCACCCCTGTTCGAACGAGTACTTGACCAGGAACACGCCGGCCAGGGCGAGAGCGATCGCCCCGAGCCAGATCGGCGCCTTGGTCGCGAGGTTCTTTTCCCAACCGTCGAAAGGGCTCTTCGCCGGGAGCCGGGGCGGACTGGGGAGGACCGGAACCTCAACCGCCTTTGCGGCGACCGGAGCGGGCAGTGCGACTCGTATCTCGGAAACCGCGAGCGCCGCGGGCTCTTCGACCGACTCGACCTCGGCCGGATCGCGCCGTTCGAGCCGCTGGAGCCTTTGCTCCAGCCGCACTACCTGCCGCGTCAGCTCCTCCAGACGCGGATCGGCGACGGCCGTCTTACGCGACAGCCGGATCACCCAGGCCAGAAGCCCGATGACGACGAGTGTTAGGACCGCGCCGAAGCACTCCATGATCCAGAGGACACCTTTCTGCAAGAATCCGGGCGGGGAGACTATCACCGCGCCTTTTCCGCACCCCCGTGCTGCCATGACCGAGACCAAGCCCTCTCGCCGCCGCGGCGGCCGCCGCTGGTTGATCCGGCTGATGAACCTGTTTCCGCCTTATCTCGGCGCGGGCATTCGCGTGCGTCCGAACACCGATCTTTCGGCGTTCGACGTCCGGATGAAGCTTCGGTGGTGGAATCGGAACTACGTCGGCACCCACTTCGGCGGCTCGCTCTACTCGCTCGTCGATCCGTTCTACATGCTGATCCTGTTCGAGGCGCTCGGTCCCGGCTACATCGTCTGGGACAAGGCGGCGACGATCCGTTTTCGCCGACCCGGAAGGGGAACGGTCCACGCCCGATTCGAGATCGGTCCGGAACGGGTGGCCGAGATCCGCGCCGCGGCCGACCGGGACGGCAAGGTCGAGCCGACGTTTCTCGCCGAGGTACGCGACGAGGAGGGCCAGTTGATCGCCGAGGTCGAAAAACTCCTCTACGTCCGCCGGTCGGCGCCCACGGCCTCCGAGTCTTGAGTCGCGCGCCAGACCTCTCGCGGCAGCTCGAACTGGGCGAAGCGGGTTTCCGGCGACCACTTGGGATGGGGGTTTGAGCCGAAATCGGTGAAGCGAAACCCGAGCTTCTCCAGGATGCGCCAGGAAGCGGCATTCGAATCGAGGCACATGGCGATCAGCCGTTCGGTCGCCAGGTCGCGGAACGCGAGATCGATCGCCAACCGCGCCGCAGCCGTCGCGTAGCCCCGGCCCCAGTAGGGACGGCCGATCCAATAGCCGAGCTCCGCCTGGGCGCTGGGTCCCGCATCTCCCGCTCCGTCGCGAATCCCCAACAGGCCGCAGACTCCGACCAGGCGCGGTCCCTCGGGATCGATCGGGTCGGCGGGATCGGCGATCACCGCAAACAGACGCTCCTCGCCGGAGGCCCGCTTCTCGATCGCGGCGCGGACGAACTGCTCCGCCCCGTCCGCCGGATAGGGCTCCGGCAGATTGGTCGTCGCGCCGATCGCCGGGTCTTCCGCCAGCGCCTGGATGTCGCGCACGTGACGCCAGTCGACCGGCTCCAGGGTGACCGCAGCCATTCGTTCACCTCACCGTTGAGGACCCAAAGGATGGAGCCAAGAGTAGCGCAATTCGAGCCTAGGCGCGAAAGCTACTTCTTTTCCCCGCGAACTGCCGGCCTGAGCGTTTCCACACACAGAGTCTCCCGCGTACCGGCCTTGTCCCGCTACCCCCCCTGATAAGCACCTCGATCTTCGAGGGGGCGAAGCGTTTTCGTGCTCTCTGCGAGGGGGTCAGCATGGAATCGACGATGATCCGCAGCGGAGGCTCCGGCCTTGGGATCGGCAGTGGGAAAGACGGCCGGGAGCCCTGGCTTTCGACACCCCCCGAAGCGGTTCGGCTGGGGCGCTTGATCGCGGTCTCGCAGCCGATGCGCGAAGTGCTGAGCCAGATCGCCGCGCTCTCGGCCTCGGACCTGCCGGTCCTGATCGAGGGGGGCCCGGGGACGGGCAAGAGCCTGGCCGCCCTCACGCTCTGTGAGCTGGGGACTTGGGGGCGCTACCCGCGCTTGGAGATCGATCTCGCCGGACCGGGCTCGCCGTTCGACGAGGGGATTCACGAGGTTCGCGCGCTCGCCCGGCGCAGCCGCGGAACCCTGGTCCTCGAATCGGTCGAGATGCTGTCGCCGGATCGCCAACGCGCGCTCGTCCACCTGCTCGACGAGATCTCAACGCCCGAGACGGGGACCCGCCTGCGGCCGATCTCGACCAGCCGGCGCGACCTGCGCGCCGAGGTGGCGCGCGGACGTTTTCGCGCCGATCTCTACTATCGGCTGCGCGGCGCGCTGCTCCGCATGCCGAGCCTGGCCGAGCGGCCGGAGGATTTGGCGCTCCTGAACGCTCCTAACGAATCGTCCGGCCGCGACGTCTTCGCCCGTTTCGAGCCGAACCCGGCAGCCCTCGCGGCCGAACCCCCCGGCGATCTGCGCGAATATCGCCGGCGCCAGGAGCGGGCCTTGGTGCTCGAAGCGCTCGAAGGAGTGCACTGGAACGTCTCGGCCGCCGCCCGCGGGTTGGGGCTCAGCCGGGTGGGTCTGAGCAAGAAAATGAAAGTGCTCGGCCTGGCCCGGCCCGCCTGAAATTCGACCCGGTGGGAGCGACGCCAAGGCGTCGCTCCCACCGCCACCGAATCCTCCGCCCTCAGTGCGTCTCGCCGGCGGGGGCGTTTCCTGCCCCGTGCGATGCCCCACTGGGGGTCCCGTCCGGGTCGAGAATGCTGCCCACGTTCGCGAGCACCAACGAAGGTCGGTCGCTTTCGGGAGTGCCAAGGCCGAGCGCGCGGAGTATTCCGCCGAACAACTCTCTCGCCTCAGCCCAGAGATCCCTATCGGTTTGAGCCGGGCCAAACGAGGAGATCGCTGCCGCAGGCTGCGCGGCGGCGAGTACAACGAGGACGAGGATCGAGAAGACCAAGATCTGCGGCAGTTTGCGGCGGATCATCGTGCGGCTCCTTTTTGAGAGAGTGGCTCGTAGCCGGTCGCCATTGGCCGGTACAGGCGATCTCGTGACGACGAGAGATTGTGTTCGTTTGAGGGAACGAGTCGGCGATTAGTATCCTATTTAGATAACATTGCGGGCGCAAGAATTCCTTCGTGCCTACCTCGGCATCCCTTCCAAGATCAGATCGTCGGCTGTCTACGCTCGCGAGAGAGATGGTTCGACAGATGGTGGGCGAGACCGAGCGTCAGATTCTCTTCTTCGCAGGCTTTTTGGAACAACAGCAGGGAGGCGATCGCCTCGCGATGGATCTTACGGTCTTCGAGGATCGGCAGGATCTCCACGGCGAGGCGTTTCAAGTCACCGAGTCGAGAGGACTGGGCATAGAGGATTGCGAGATCCAGACAGACCATCGCCGCGTCGTAGCCCATGCTGCGCGACAGGAATGCAGCCTGGACCTCGCGAAGCATCTCTTCGGCGAGCTCGGGATGCCCCTGACGAAAGCGTAGTTTTGCCTCGTGCCAGGAGAGGCGGACGAGGTCGAGGTCGCTGCCCAAGCGCTTGGCGAGCGAGTGGACTATGGGCAGCAGGGACTCCGCCTCGTCGAGCAGATCGCTCTGGACCAGGCTCTCGAGCAGGTTGTGGTGAAGCACCAAGTCGAGACGCGGCTCGCGCTCCGGCGTGATCATCGCCGCCGCGCGCCGCAGGTGCGGAATCGCCTGGGCGGGCTTGTCCATTTCGAGCAGCGTGTGCGCCTTGTTCAAATAGGCACGCCCGGCGAGATGGCTATCTCTTGCCGAAGGATCTTCGCGGTAGATTGAGATCGCGCGATCGATCAGCCCGAGGGCCTCGCCGAACCGGCGCTGGTCGCGCCGGAGCGCCGCCTTCAGGACCAGCGCCTCCGCCTCGATCCGCAGGTTGCCGGTGCCGCTCGCGGCCATTTGGTTCTCGGCCAGGCGGAACGCGTCCTCGGCGCTTCGGAGCTCGCCGAGCACGCGGCGGGCGTTTCCCAGGTGGGCATAGGCGCGAGCCTGTAAGTCCAGCACCCACGCCGGGTCGTAGGCCGGTCCCAACTGCAAGGCGATCTGGACGCCGAGCTCCGCGGCGTCGACCGCTCGGGCCGGATCTTCGAGCGCCTCGCGCCGGCTTCGCCAGAGGAGCAGTTGGCAAAGACCCCAGGTTTGCAGGTCGCCCCGGTCGCGAACGGCTCGATGCTGATCGTCGAACGGCATCCGATCCAGCTCGGCGAGGAGGTCGCCGGCTTCTTGCGCTTCGACCGCCGCGACCATCTCGTCCCAGTGCCCCACTTCGTCGAGCCGTTTGGCGAGCTGGGTCGCGGTCCGCTGGCAGGCCGGGCAGCAGGAGAAGAAATGGGGTGCGATGGAGCGCAGCACCTCGTCGTGCTCCATGCGGCCCGAGAGCCAGCGGGCGAGCGCTTCCATGTCCAAATGCGATTCCGCAAGCGAGTCAACCACGATGCCGCCCTCCCCAGGATCGGAAACGGTGTGTTCCCTTTAGAAAAAGTGTCGCCAAAGAGAATCAGTTTCCGCAGAAGGGCAATTCGGGACATCTTTTTTTCGATTCGACAAGAAAGGGCGCCAGGGAGGCACGGTGACTCCCCCTGGCGGCACGATTTTCAGCCTGCGAATCGGCCCGGCGACGGGAAGTGCTGTCCGTCAGCTCGCCTTCTTCGGCCAGGTCACGAAGTAGCCGTCCATCCAGGTGAGGTCGTGGCCAAAATCTGTTGCCCCGAACTCCCCTTCCGGATAGCTGGTACCTTCAAAGCCGCCGTCCGCGCCGCCCGTTCGCACGGCCATGACCCGGAGCGCATTCGGATCTTGGGTGTTCAAACGGAACTCGTAGGGCTTTCCCCAGGGGTCGGTCGCGGGGATCTTGGCGATGTACTTCGGCACCAGCAGGGCCGTGAGGGCGGAGGGCGAGATCGTGGGGACGGCCGAGAAGTCGACCGCTTGGTCGGCCGCCGCCGCCGCGACCTGCCCGTCATGCCCTTCCTTGGAACGCTTGGGGGCCTGGACGTCGCGGTACCAGAAGTACATGGCCTTGCCCACCGCGCGCACGTCTTGGATCGCGCGCTGTTCGAGCTTCTCGGGATCGGCGCTTGCGGCATGGCCGGTTCCGGCGAAAAGCGGCAAGGCGAGGGCGGTGAGTACAGCCAGGCGAGGGAGGGAAAAATGGGGACGGTGCATGGGTCTCTCCTTTCGGGGGTGTGTCCTACGAGCAGCAGTGTACTACTACTGTGTGACACCAGCAAGAGGAGGAGCGCCGGATTTCAGACGATCGGGGTACCTTCGGAAGCGGTCAACTCACGGAAAAGGGCGGACAGACGCAAGGTCATCGGGCCGGGAATGTCGCAGCCGGAGATCCCGATTCTTCGGCCGTCGATCTCTTTCACCGCGGCCAGCTCGCCCATGGTGCCGGTGCAGAACACCTCCTCCGCCCGGTACGCCTCGGTGAGCGACAGGTCGCGCTCGGCATGGGGAATGCCGTTCTTCCGGCAAAGCTCAAGCACGGTCGCACGGGTGATCCCTTCCGGGCAGGAATGGCAGAACGGGGTGAGCACCTCGCCGCGGCGGACCAGGAACAGGTGGGTCGCGTTGGTCTCGGCGATAAATCCGCGCGGATCGAGCATCACGGCGTCGTCGGCGCCCGCCTGGTTCGCCTGGATCTTCGCCAGGATCGACTGGATCAGGTTGCAGTGGTGGATCTTCGGGTCGAGCCCGTCGGGCGGGAAGCGGCGGATCGTGCTGGTGATCAGGGAGAGGCCCGCCCGGCCGTAGACCGGCGCCTTGTGCTCGGCGAGGACGATCAGGGTCGGACCGCTCTGGTTCAGGCGCGGGTCCATGCCGCTGGTGATCTTCACCCCGCGGGTGAGCGTCAGGCGGATGTGGGCCTCGTCCCGCATGCCGTTCGCTTCCAGGGTTTTTCGGATCTCCCCGGTGATCGCCTCGCGGGAGGGAATCTCGGCAAACGCGAGCGCCTGCGCCGAGCCGGTCAGCCGGTCGAGGTGCGCGGCCAGTTTGAACACCCGGCCGTCGTAGACCCGCAACCCTTCCCAGACCGCGTCGCCCCCCTGAACCGCCGAATCGAACGGGCTGATCCCGGCCTGATCGCGATGGATCAGGCGGCCGTTGATGTTGACCAGCAGATCGCGGTTCTTCTCGTTCCAGCTCTGGAGCACGGCGGCCTCCTCAGCGGCCGAGCCGGCGGGCGAGGATCTCGATTCCGCGCTCGACCACGTCGGGCGGGGCGGCGGTGAAACAGACGCGGACGTGATTCGGGTAGGGGCCGAAGCTCGGTCCCGGGGAGGCCAGCAACCCCTGGTCCGCGCAGTCGCCGAGAAACCCTTCGAGCCCATCCTCTCCCAGGTGCTCGGCGACGTTCAAAAACAGGAACGTGCTCCCTTGCGGCGCAGGGACCCCCAGCCGAGCCGCCGCTTTCGTCCCCGTCTCCGTATAGAGGCGCCGGGCGTTCGCGATCCAGGCGTCTCCCGCCGGAGAGAGTGCCGCGAGCCCCGCGAGCTGCGAGGCGGTCGGCGTGCTGTAGAAGCCGTGGGTGCTCACCTTGCGCAGGTCCGCCATAGTCGCGGTCGGTCCCACTATGTAGCCGCAGCGGTTGCCGGCCATACCGAACGCCTTGGAGAACGAATGGGCGGCGAACGTCCGCTCCGGGGCGAGCGGGCGGGTGTAGGCGTGCTCCCCCTCGAACAGATAGTCCTCGTAGACCTCGTCGGCAATCAACCAGAGATCCTCTCGGCGAGCCCACTCGACCAGCGCCTCGATCCACGCCCGAGGGATCGCGCGACCGCTCGGGTTGTTCGGCGTGCTCAGGTAGAGCGCGATCGTCCGCTCGGTCCGGAAGCGGACGACGTGCTCGACCGCCGACTCCGGCGAGTCGGGCAGGGCATACGACGGATCAGGAGCGGCCAGGAACGGCACCGGCACGGGCGTGCCGTGAAACGAGCGGACGGTGCCCGAAATCAGCGGCCAGTAGGGCGCGAGGATCAGCACCTCGTCGCCGGGCGCGACGATCGCGCCCGCCACCGTGCTCAAGCCCCCTGTGGCTCCCGTCGTCATCAGGATGTTTTCGGGACCCGTAGGAGCATCCGAACGGGTTCGGACCCGCTCCACCAGGCGCGCGACCAGCTCGGGAAGCCCCTGGACCGGCGCATAGCGGTGCATGCCGGGATGGTCGGCGACCCGGAAATCCTCCATCCGGCAGCCGGCCGGCGGCTCCATCCAGGTGTCACCGACCGACAGGGGATAGATCTCGCCCTTGTACCCTTCGAGGCGGTGGGCGAGGAGGGAGTAGACCGAACCGGGAATGGCGGCGACGGTGGGGGCGACGAGCGGAAAGGATGGCATTGGAAGAGCCTAACCCAGTCCCCGGCTATACTCGCCCGCCAATTTCTTTGCGGAGACTTGAACGACAGTGAAAGCCCTCATCCTTGCCGGCGGCAGCGGCACCCGTTTCTGGCCGCTGTCGCGCAAAGCCCGACCGAAGCAGCTGCTCGCGCTCGACGGGGAACGGAGCCTGCTGCAGGAGACGGTCGATCGGCTGCAACCGCTGGTCGCTCCGGCCGAGGTTTGGATCTGCACCACGGAGACGCTGGCCGACGCGGTCCGCGAGCAGCTGCCGGAGGTGCCGCCCGCCCAAGTGCTCGCAGAGCCGGTGGGGCGGAATACCTGTCCGGCGATCGGCTGGGCGGTCGGCTTGATGGGTGCCGGAACGGAACCGATCGCGGTCCTCCCCGCCGACCACCGGATGGCCGAGGACGCCGCGTTTCGCGCCATCCTCGGACGCGCCGCCCAGGCGGTGGAAGAGCACGATTACGTGATGACCCTCGGCGTCATTCCCCGTTGGCCGGAGACCGGCTACGGCTACCTGGAGCTCGGGGCGGAGCTCGCGGATGGCTTGCGCCATGTCCTGCGCTTCGTCGAGAAGCCCGCGCGCGCGGCGGCAGAGGCCTATCTGGCCGGCGGGCGCCACCTGTGGAACGCGGGGATCTTCGTCTTTCGCGGTGCCACGCTCCTCGATCTGATCGCGAAGCTCCAGCCGGAGCTGGCCGCCGGGCTCGCGGCGATCGCGGCCGACCCCTCGCGCCTCGCCGAGATCTATCCCTCGCTTCCCGCCGAATCGATCGACGTCGCCGTGATGGAAAAGCTGGACGACATCGCGACCCTGCCGCTCGACTGCGGCTGGAGCGACCTCGGCTCCTGGGAGGCGCTGCACGAGATCCTGCCGAAAGACGAGGCGGGGAACGCTTTCCGCGGCGAGGTGGTGGCGCTCGACTCCTCCGACAACCTGATCGTCGCCGAAGGGGGGCTGGTCGCGGTGCTCGGCGTTTCGGACCTGGTGATCGTCCGCACCGGCGACGCGATCGTCGTGCTGCCCAAGGCGCGCTCGCAGGAGGTCCGCCGGCTGGTCAACGAGCTTGCCGCCCGCGAGCGCGGCGACCTGCTCTAAAGCCCGCAGCCGATACATGCCGATTCAACCGGCCCGACTCAGCACCGCCGCGGGCGACTCGACGCTCGCCGAGAGCGGCGCTCCGATCCCCCTCGATCTCTTGGTCCCGCCCGATGCGGCGGGTAGCCCCCGGGAGCCCTGGGAGGTCGAAATCGGCTTCGGCAAGGGGCGCTACCTGCTCGAACGGTGCCGCAACGAGCCCGGCCGCCGCTTTCTAGGCATCGAGATCGCCGGCCAATACCTGCGCGAATGGGTGCGCCGCTCGCGCAAGCTCGGGCTAAAGAACTTCCTGGTGCTCCACGGCGACGCGCTCGCCCTGCTCGCGACTTCGCTGCCCGCCGGATTTGCCGAGGTGGTCCATGTCTACTTTCCCGATCCCTGGCCGAAGACCCGGCACAAGAAGCGGCGGCTGCTCGATCCCGAGACGGTCGATCTCGTGCTGCGCCTGCTCGCCCCGGGCGGCAAGCTCTCCTTCGCGACCGATTTTCTGGAGTACGGCGAGAAGGTAGTAAAGATCCTGTCGGGCGTGCCCGGCCTGGAGATTCGCCGCATCGCCGAATGGCCGGAGGGGCCGCGCACCCATTACGAAGCGAAGTTCGTCGCGGAAGGCCGGCCGATCGTGCGGCTGGAAGCCTGGTTCGCCGAGGGGGCGGGTGGGGGATTGCATCCCCTGGGAGAGCGAGGGGTCGTCGCTGCGGTGCGCGGCTTCGGCGGGGAAGAGGAGGACAACGATGAGTGAAGGCGCCACAACCGGATACCCCGTACGCGCAGAGATTCCCGTCCGATTTCGCGACATCGACGGCCTGGGCCATGTGAACAACGCGGTGATCGTCACCTATCTGGAGATCACCCGGGAGACCTACCGCAGGAAGCTCGGCGAATCGACCGACATCTCCGAATTCGCCTTCCTGCTCGCGCGGGTGGAGTGCGATTTCCGAAAGCCCATCCCCTACAACACCGTGGTTCACGCCCGGGTCGGCTGTTCGCGCATCGGCACCAAGAGCTGGGAACTGGTCTACCGCCTTGAATCCCCGGACGGCGCCACGCTCTGGGCGGAAGCGCTCACGGTTCAGGTGGTGGTCGATTTCGCGACCGGTGCGTCGAAAGAGATTCCCGCCGAAATCCGTGCCGCGATGGTGGCGCTGGAGCAGACCTCAGAGGTGTAGAGGCTACGCGGCTTCGCCGGGCGCGGTTCGATTCGAGGGCCGAGCGAGAGTGACCACCCGATGACCCGATGATGCCTGCTCCTCGCGGAGCCGACGGCAAAACTCGAAGATGTCTTCCCCGGCTGCCGCAAAGAGCGCCTGCCGGGCAGCCCGGACCTCTTCGACGATCGGATCGCGCCACCGCTCGTCACCAGGTCGTTCGTTGTTCATCTCCATCTCCCATGAGCTCGTCCGGCGTACAAAGGATCGGCGCAGGATACCCATAATCCTGGCACGTCTGCTCGACCCGCGGACGAAACTCGGCACTAGAATGACTCCCGTGCGTCGCGCTCAGCCGATCATCCTCTTCACGCTCGCCTTGCTCGGGGCGTGCCGTCGCGAGATCCCGAATCTCGATTCGCCCGGGACTACGATCGTCGCGTTCGGCGATTCGATCACCGCGGGGTACGGGGCCGACGGACCGGGGACCACCTATCCGGAACGGCTCGCCGAGCGTATCGGCCGGCCGGTGATCAACGCGGGGGTTCCGGGTGATACGACCACCGACGCGCTCGCGCGGATCGAGCCGGTGTTGGCCGAGAATCCCTGGTTGGTGATCGTCGAGCTCGGCGGCAACGACTTGCTCCAGCAGGTGCCGATCGAGCGGACCGAGACGAACCTGTCGGCGATCGTCGAGCGCCTTCTTGCGGCACGCACGGTGCCGGTCTTGGTCGAGATCCACGGTCCGTTCGGCGGCGGGCGCTTTTCCGATCTGTTCGAACGACTCGGCGACAAGTACCACGTGCCGGTGCTCGAAGACGCTCTGCCCGACATCCTGTCCGATCGCACCTTGAAGAGCGACGAGATCCATCCCAACGCCGCCGGCTACGCGAAGCTCGCGGAGGCCGTGGCGGAGGAACTGGCGCCGATCTTGAAGCGGCGAGGCGCCCGGTGACAATCGAAGGACCGCTCCGGAGGGGCGAGACCGCATTCTGGCAGGCGAGCTCGGGCGCGTCGGATCAAAGCGGGACGGTGCGCATCCTGTTCGCCGGCCGCGGCCCCATGGCTCCGAACGGCGAACGGGAGGAACGCGACGTAGTCTTCGCACGAATCGCCCCCGAGGCGGTCGCCAAGGGAATCGCCGTCACCTGGGCCAAACAGATTCACTCCGATCAGGTTCTCGCCGCGAGCCCCGGCTGTGCGGGGGAGGGGGACGCCCTGGTCGCCCCGCGCGACGCGGGCCTCGCGCTTACGATCGCGACGGCCGATTGCGTCCCCGTTCTGCTTGCCGGGCCGACTCACCTCGGCGCCACTCATGCCGGTTGGCGAGGGCTCGCGAACGGCGTGCTCGCCGCGACCGTTGGCCGCCTCCCCGATCCGCCGGAAACGCTCACCGCCTGGATCGGCCCGTCGATCGGCCCCTGCTGCTACGAGGTGAGCCCCGAAGTCGCGGAGGAGGTTGCCCGCGGCACGGGAGTGGATCCGGTCGCGATCTCCCGACCCGGCCCTACGGCCAAGCCCTACCTCGACCTGTTCGCCGCCGCCGAGCACCAACTGCGCGCGCTCGGAATCCATCGCATCTCGATTCTCCGCACCTGTACCCGCTGCGATGTGGGCAACCTCTACAGCTACCGGCGGGAAGGGAAAGGCGGCGGGCGGAACTTGAGCTTCGTGTACGTCCAACCCGAGAGATGAAGTTCTGGGGCCTGAATCTCGATGATTGGGCGAACGTTTCGACGATCCTCGGCGTGATCGTCGGAGGGTTGGCCCTGGTCTATTCGGCAATCCAGCTTCGGATCTCCTCCCGGGTGAGCCAGGCGCAGTTCTGGCTCGATCTGCGCGAGATGTTCGCGGACAAGCACCACGAGATTCACCGTCAGCTGCGCAACGCGCTCTGGTCGAACGACGACGCAAACTTTCCCACCGAAGAGGATTGGGCGGAGAAAGCGGGGGCCTCGCTGCCGCACTGGATTTCGCGGACGGCGGTCCTGTAGGGTCTTCGGTGCGATGAGCGCCACCACCCGCCGCCGGGCATCGAAATTGGCGACTTTCAGCTCGCCCAGCCCGGCGAACCGGGTGGCCAAATGGCTCCCGAATTCGATTTCGGGAGCGCCGAATTCCATTTCGGGACTCCCGAATTCCATTTTCCGGGCCCGGAATTCAATTTCGGGACTCCCGAATTCCATTTCTTGGACTCCGAATTCCATTTCGGGGCTGCCGAATTCCATTTCGGGGCTTGCGAATTCCATTTCCTAGGTCCCGAATTCCATTTCGGGAGCGCCGAATTCGATTTCGGGAGCTAGAAAATGGAATTCGGGAGTCATAACGACCCTAGCCGGACTCCCGTTACCCCGAGCCAAATGCCGGAAATCGTGGGCATGCACCCCGGGGACCGAGCCTGCCCGGCCACCGAGGTTCTAGTCTAGTCTGCGCCCCTTCTCCGCGGCGCCGGGATGCTCGGTACCACCACCTTCTTCCGCGGGTTCTTCGCCAGCTCGGCACGCAGGACTTCGATCGCTTTTTCGAGCTTCGGGTCCTGGCCTTTGGCGATCAGGTCGGGCCGGTCGATCACTTCGATGTCGGGGCTCACGCCTTCGTTTTCGACCGCCCACTTGCCGTCCGTGTCGAGTAAGCGGCACTGGGGCACGCCGCGGCCTCGCGCCTCCAGGAGTCGACCGCGAAACGACTGCTCTCGGCCGACCGCTGGGCGCACGACCTGCCCTGGCGCGCCTCGCTGGATCGCGCTTCCTCTTCACGCCCACCGTCAACATCGAGGAGCTTGTCGCCGGCTACAATCGGGCCGGGCGGCAAGACCGTGCTTCCCCACCGCGCGGTCGCCAAGCTCGACCTCCGTCTGGTGCCTGACATGACCTTCGACGGGGCCGTTGCCGCGCTCAAGGCGCATCTCGCAAAGCGGTTTCGGCGACATTGAGGTCAACCCAAGCGGCGGCTACGATCCGACCAGCACGGCGGCCGACACCGACGTGATCAAAGCCCAACTCGCCGTCTACCGTCGCGCCGGCCTCGACCCGATTCCTCTGGCCCAGGAACGCCGGCTCCTACCCGGGCTACGTGTTCACCAGCGAGCCGCTCAATCTCCCCGCGGGTCACTTCGGCCTCGGCCATGGCAGCGGCGCTCACGCGCCCGACGAGTACTTCGTGATCGAGTCGTCGAACCCCAAGGTGATGGGCTGGGACGGCGCGGTGCGGTCGTAAGTGGATTATCTTTATGAGTTGGCCGCGCCCCGCTGAGCCCGGAGCTAGGCTAGGAGTCTGCGCGGCAGGAAATTTCCAGCGAGTTGATTAAGCCAAGCGCTACACGTCGGTTCAACGTGTAGAGTAGGTTCTGCTACCGGGGCGCTGAGGTCTCCCATCGGGCTGGCGAATTCGATTTTCTCTTCGGGAAATTCGATTTTCTGGACCGCGAATTCGATTTCCGCGGACGTTGCGCGCCCGGCGGCTCGTACTTTTGGAGTGGGCAGACCTAGCTAGCTAGCTAGTTCCTGTCCTGGGAGCTGTAACTTCTAGCAACGAAAGCTATTTAAAGACACATTCGGGCTGGATCTTTTCCGGTCGTCGTTATAGAATCGGTTCGCCAAAACCATTGATTCTAGGCGACTTAGCCGGAAAGAG
>DASYKS010000012.1:0-18445 GCA_035995205.1 Thermoanaerobaculia bacterium | reverse complement strand
CTGGCTGCTGCCGAAGGCGCCCGAAGGAGCGAGGAGGCTTGCCTCAAGCCACTACCCTCGTTTAGGTGAATGAGACCTTGACCGCCTCGCGTTCGACCGGCACGGTGATCTCGAACAGAGTCGCGGGTTGAAAACCGAACGCCCCGGCAAACATAGCGGCAGGGAAGCGCTCGCGCGCCGTGTTGTAGGTCATCACCGCGTCGTTGTACGCCTGGCGCGAGAAGGCGACCTTGTTCTCGGTCGAGGTCAGCTCTTCTTGCAGGAGCGCCATGTTCTGGTTCGCCTTCAAGTCGGGGTATGCCTCGGCGAGCGCGAACATCTTGCCCAGGGCGCCGGTGAGCGCACCTTCGGCGGCCATCGCCCCCGCGACCGCCTGGCCGTCGGCGGGATTCGCCGCCGCACGCCCGACCGCGGAGCTCGCCGCGTTCCGCGCCGCGATCACCGCTTCGAGCGTTTCTCGCTCGAACTTCATGTAGCCCTTCGCGGTCTCGACCAGGTTCGGGATCAGGTCATAGCGCCGCTTTAGCTGGACATCGATCTGCGCAAACGCGTTCTTGAATCGATTGCGCAAGCCGACCAGGCCGTTATAGAGGCTGACCACCCAGAAGACGACGAGGACGACCAGAACGACGAGAACGATCAGGAGAGTCATGCGTACCTCCATACGGGGTAGGTGCTCCGGCGAGATGCT
The DNA here is from genome assembly GCA_035995205.1 of Thermoanaerobaculia bacterium. Lineage (GTDB taxonomy): Bacteria > Acidobacteriota > Thermoanaerobaculia > Multivoradales > UBA5704 > DASYKS01. Next base: position 17,754 of record DASYKS010000012.1, on the reverse strand, counting down.
ATCACCGGGGATTTCCGCCGCCGGGCGGACCGAAGGGGCATGCCATACTTCGGCGCGGATCGTTTTGAGCGCTTCGACCGAGACCAGGAGAGAGAATGATGGGAGAGCATCCGCTCGGCGAACCGCCGTCCTCGCCCCCCGCCGACCTCGATCGCTGGTTTCCCCTGGTCTACGAAGAGCTGCGCGGGCTCGCCGGCCACCTGCTGCGCGACAAGGGGGCGGCGGTCACGATCGAGCCCACCAGTCTGGTCCATGAGGCGTACCTACGCCTGCTCGGCCAGCGGCGGCTTGACTGGCACGACCGCCTCCACTTTCTGCGTATTGCCGCGCGCATCATGCGCCGGGTCCTGGTCGATCACTGCCGCGGCCGGCTGGCGCAGAAACGCGGCGGCGCCCAGGTCGTCCTCGATCTCGAAGAAGTCGCCGCGGCGACGGTGCCGCGGCCGATCGACATTCTGGTCGTCGACCGCTCGCTCTCGGCGCTCGAAGCGTTCGATCCGCAGCAGGCGCAACTGGTCGAGCTGCGCTTCTTCTCCGGCCTGACGATCGAAGAGACCGCCGAGGCGCTCGGCATCTCGAAAGCCACGGTCAAAAGGGAATGGGCGCTCGCCAAGGCCTGGCTCGCTCGCGACCTCGCGCGCTCCGCCTGACGCCCATGGACGCCACCCGCTGGCGCCGGATCAAGCGGCTGTTTTCCGGCGTTCTCGAATTGCCCCCCGACCGGCGCGCCCCTTGGCTCGCCGAGGCGCTCCCCGACTCCCCCACTCTCGCGGAGGAGATCCGCGACCTCGCCGCGGCACACGACGGGGAGGGAGAGATCCTCGAAGCGGGTGCGCTCGCCGCCGCGCCCGACCTCGCCGCCTCCCCGGCGCTCTCGATTCTCGGCCGGCGGATTGGCCCTTATCGCCTGCTCTCCGAGCTCGGACGGGGCGGAATGGGCGCGGTCTACCTCGCGGTGCGGGACGATCCCGCCTTCGTCCAGCGCGTCGCGCTCAAGCTGATCCAACGCGGCCTGGACAGCGAAGAGATCGTCCGCCGGTTCGTCCACGAGCGGCAGATCCTCGCGGGACTCTCTCACCCTTATATCGCGCGCCTGCTCGACGGCGGTACCGACGAGGACGGCCGTCCCTACTTCGTGATGGAGCACGTGGAGGGCGTGCGGATCACCGACCATGCCGCGGCGAACCGGCTCGGGCTCGAAGCGCGGTTGCGCCTGCTGCTCAAGGTCTGCGCCGCGGTCCAGTACGCCCATCAGAACCTGGTGGTCCACCGCGATCTGAAACCGGGCAACCTGTTGGTCGATCGCGACGGGACCCCGAAGCTGCTCGACTTCGGGATCGCCAAGCTGCTCGAAGTGAGCGACCCCGCGGGACTGACGCTGCCGACCGCGCCGCACCAACAGCCGATGACCCCGGAGTACGCGAGCCCGGAGCAACTGGAGGGACGGCCGATCACCACGGCGACCGACGTCTATGGCCTCGGCGCCTTGCTCTACGAGTTGCTGGTGGGAATGAGCCCGCGAGGAGTCGAACGGCGGCTGGGACCCGGCTGGGCCGACCGCCCGGCGAGCCAAGCGGTTCGCGCCCTGATCGCTCGCGGCGAGGCCGAGGAGCGACGCCCGCCCGACGGCGGGCCGCGCCGCCTCGCCGGCGATCTCGACACGATCCTCAGCAAAGCGCTCGAAGCCGAGCCCGCCCGCCGCTACCCGACCGCCGCGGCGCTCGCCGACGACCTCGAACGCGCGCTCGATCGGCGGCCGGTCGCCGCGCGCCGCCCGAGCTTTTTCTACCGGGCCAGCCGGACGATCGCGCGCCATAAGCTGGCGACCGCCCTCGTCCTAGCTCTTGTCGTCCTCGCCGTCGGCGCCGTTTTCTCCGCCCTCGAGATCGCACGCGGTCGGGACCGCGCGGAGGCACAGAGGAACCGCGCAACGGCGCTCGCCGGTTTTCTCGCCGATCTGTTCCGTTCGATCGATCCGGAGGAGAGCCGAGGACGACAGGTCACCGCGCGGCAGATCCTCGACCACGGAGCGAGCAGTCTCGTGGTCGAAGGGAACTTGCCACTGCCGGCCGAGACGCGTGCCGGGTTGCTTTCGGAAGTCGGCAAGGTCTATGCGAGCTTCGGCGCCAATCGCGACGCGCACCGCCTGCTCGACCGGGCGCGCTCTCTCCGCTGCCCGGGGGAAGGCAACGAAGGCGAGCTTGCCTGTGCCGAGATCTTGACCCGTCTCGCCAATGTCGCTCTCGACGAGAGCAGCTACGCGGAAAGCCGCCAGTTGTACCTCCGGGCGCTCGTGATCAAACGGCGGATCCTCGGAGCGAAAAATCCTGCGACGATCGACGATCTGAACCGTCTCGGCCGCGTCGCGACCGAGACCGGCGAGCTCGACCGGGCCGGCGACTACCTCAGAGAGGCGGGAACGATCGCCCGGGCAAGCCTCAAAGCCGAGACGGCGACCTCTCCAGAACGTCGGATCGCGGAAGGCCGACTGGCCGAAAACCACTTCCACCTCGGCAACCTCGTCGCGATTCTGGGCCGGACCGCTGAAGCGGACCGACACGCGAGAGATGCGGTCCGGCTCTACCGATCCGCTTTCGGCGACGATTATCCGGAAACGGTCCTCGCACGGGGCGATCTCGCCGTCTCGCTCTACAGCCAGGGCGAATACCAGGAAGCGGAGGCGCTCTTCCGCCAGATTCTTGCGAGCCACCGCCGGCTCCTCGGACCGGACCACCCGGACATCGCTCTCACCCTAGCCAATCTCGGCGGCGTCGAGGAGGCCGAGGGAAAGCTCGGGCCGGCCGAAGCTCACCTGCGCGAGTCGCTCGCCATGCGCGAACGGCTTGGCAACTCGGACGTCGACCGGGCAAAAGCGATCAACAGTCTCGCCGCGATCCTCCGCCAGAAGGGCGATCTCGCCGAGAGTGAGCGCCTGTATACCCGGGCGCTCTCGGAATTCCGCCGGTTGAGCGGAGCCGGTCACTCGGATGTCGCCAACGTCATCGACGGTCTGGCCCGGATTCACTTGGATCGCGGCGATCTCGCCGAGGCGGAACGGATGGCGCGCCAAAGCCTTGAGGTTTTTGAACGCGCCTTCGGCGCGGAGCATTCGAGGGTTGGCAGCTCGTGGAGTCTGCTCGCGGAGACCCTGGAACGCGAAGGGCGCTTGGCCGAAGCCGAAGAGGGCTACCGCCGGGCTCTCTCCATAGCCCGAAAGACCAGCCCGAAGGGGCATCCGCGCATCGCGCGCTCTGCCATCGGATTGGGCGACGTCCTTCTCCGTCGAGGGCGAGCCGACCAGGCAGAACCGCTGCTGGTCGAGGGGCTGAGGATTCTCCGTCGCGTCCGACCGGTCGGCGACGAGCGCATTGCGTCGGCCGAGGGCCTGCTCGGCGATTGCTACTTCCGCCTCGGCCGAGCCCCAGCGGCCCGCCCTCTGCTTGCCGCGAGCTATCGCGTTCTGCGGGCTCTGCACGGACCCGATCATCCGGCGGTACGTGAAGCCGAAGCCCGGCTACGTCGACTCGCCGCCGCACCCTGAGCCCTTTTTCCCCTGATTTCCGCGTAGAGGGCGCTCGGCCGCTTACGGCCACCCCTCGCGCTCGAACGAACGGCGCGGAGCTTCCACATGAGGATTTTCGCCATGCCCGGCCGCCGCTCACCGTCTTGTCTCGCAAGCCTCTCGGCCCTCGTGATCGTCTCGGCGTTCTTTTCCGCTTCCGAGGCACGCCCTGCCTCGACAGCGGAAGCCTTCGTCTCCCTTGCTTCCTGCCAGATTCTGCAGATGTTCCGCGACAAGCCGGAATACTCGATCTCATCGACGGGCGGCAAAGGCCAGTGCATCACAGTCAACAACGCCGACGGCGGCACCGAGGAGAAGAAAGATCCGATATTCAAAACGGCGCACTTCACCGGCACCGGCAGCTCGACCTCCGAAGGGTTGACCACTCTTACCGTGCGCTGGGACGGAGCGCCGCTCGTGACCTCGACTCCGATCGTTACCTCCGGCGGCGCCTTAAGATTTCGGATCGACAGCAAGCCGGGAATCACCCAGCCCACGGCCGAGCTGAAGCTCTATCCAAGCTTTCCCGGCGCCACCTCGGGCAAGGCGATCGGCACAGTCCATTTGGCGGCTCGGGTCGTCTATGAAGACGGCGGAACGGAGATCGAGCTGCCGATGCCGTTCGCGCTGTCCATCGACGGCCGCTATACCTACGGGATCGCGTCGGCGAACCCGAACTTGGGCGGCCCCCTGACCGTTATCGTCGATCCCGGGCCCTGCGCCCTTACCGAGGGGATCGACTGCCTCTGGTTCTCCCAGCGGGCCGCGTCGGACCTTTCGAAGCCGCCACTGACCGATTACTGCTATTGCCCCAACTGTTCGGACCCCGCCTGTTTCGACCTACCGGAAAACCCCTGAAACCACCGCCCGTTCGCGGGCGCTCGAAATCACCGGGGGCGCGCGTCTGCGCCCCAAGGGCGGGCTTGTGCCCGCCAGAAAGAGGAGGTTCATCCATGAAGTGCCGAGTCCGTCTTTCCATCCTTGGATGCTTGGCCGTGCTCGCCCTTGGCATCGGGCCGGCGCAGGCGCAAACCTGGGAAGCCTCGTACGGCCAGACCACCAAGAACGAGTACGGTTTCAAACGAGTCGCCCCGGTCGTCGGCTGCCCGGGCGGCGGCACGATCGCGATCGGCACCTCGGGCGCGAACCTGCTCCAGCTTTGGTTCGGACCGTTCCCGGTCAACCCGAACGACCCCGACGTCTACATCGTCCGCACCAACGCCTTCGGCGCGCGGATCTGGGAGAATACTTACGACATCGGCGGCCGGCGCGGCGTAGACATCGGCTCGGCGATCCGCGAGACCCCGATCGGCGATGGTTTCGTCGCCACCGGAACGACCGATCTCGCCCAACCGCATACCGACGTCTTCCTCCTGCGTATCGACTGCAACGGCGCCGTCCTCGCGACCAACACCTACACCAGCCCGATGCAGGGGAACGAGTACGGCATGGATCTCCTGGTCGCGCCCCCCACCAACCCGAGCACCGGGAATCGGTTCGACATCGTAGTGGCCGGAATCACCCGCTCGACCGCACCGTTCGCGAGCCTCGCCATCGGCACGGGGGGAGACGGACTGCTGCTGCGGACCAACGAAAACGGGGGCATGCTCTGGAACCGGGCCTATGACCTGGGCGCCGAAGAGGGCTTCGCCGGGGTCACCGAAGCCGGCCCCCCGCCCGGTCCGAACCTCGCCCGCGAGCTCGTCGCGGTCGGCCTACGCGGCACCCCCGCGGCGGGCGGCAACGCCTGGATGGTGCGGGTGAACGGCAACAACGGCGCGATCGTGCCGGGCCCCGGGAGCCTACAGAACGCCGCGGATTACGCCTCGCCCCTGTTCGACGATTTCCGCTCCGTGATCGAGCTGACCTCCCCGGCCGAGGCCGGAAACCTGGTCGCGGTCGGCGTCACTTCGAACCAGGGATACATCCTCAAAACGACCGGTAATCCATGCATTCCAATCGTCGACCAGGCGATCTCGGACGTCGCGATCTGGGACGTCAAGGAAGTTCAGGACACCCACGCGATCGCACTCCCCGGCGACCTCGCGATCACCGGCGAGCACATCACTCCTTCGACGTTCGACGTCGACGCCTTCCTGCTCACCCTCGGCGCGCCGATCCTGACCCCGCTCGTCGGTAGCGGCCGCCTCTACGGCAATCACAACGGTCCGTTCGACGCCGCCGCCTCGCTCCACGAAGTCCGCGGGGTCGGCGGCATCGGCAACGGCTTCCTGATCTCCGGGGTCACCACCAGCAGCTTCGAAGGGCTCGGGGACCCGCAGGACATGTACCTGATCAAAACCGACCCGGCCGGCAACACCAAGAGCTGCGAGAAGACATGGGATCCCGTCTACAACCCGCCGAAACTTCCCGTCACCTGCCTAATGCCTCAGATCACGCCCGTGCTCATTCAGAAACCCCAGACTACGGTGGCGGTGCCGCTATTTACGGCGTTTCTGCGGCCGGAGTGCAGCTCGGGTGGAGGGATCGGTACGGCGGGCAAGTAGGTCTGCCGGCTCGCGATGAATCCAAAGGTCGCCCCGCGGTAAGCGGGGCGGCCCGACCGCTGACCGCTCACCGATTCATCAGGCGGAATGCGAACTCGCGCCCCAGGCCCTGCGGGTAGGCGAGGGTGATCCAGAGAAGCGCCAACGATTCGAGCAACGCGGACGTAGCCAGAGGCCCGGCGTCCACCGAATCGAAGCCGAGATCAGCGGCCAGTCCATGGGCGACCTTCTTCGCCGCCGCATCGTCGCCCGCATACAACATGACCGTAGCGCCCTCGCCGTAGGCTGGATTCTCCATGTTGTTAGCGCCCGTCGAATTGAAGATCTTCACCACCCGCGCCCCCGGCGCCCAAGCCGCCACCTGCTGGCCGCCGCTTCCCGCCGGGGGAACGATCAGCCCTACCAGATTCGGCTTCAAGGGATTCGTCGCGTCCAGCACGATCTTGCCCGAAAGATCCCCCGCACTCAGGAGCGCCGCCTCGGTCGCCTCCCACGGCACGGCAAGAACCACTACGTCGGCGAAAGCCACGGCTTCGGCAGCCGTGCCCGACCTGGCGCCTGTCTCTTCGACCAGCGCCGAGAGGCGGGCCTCCGACTTATCCGAGCCACCCAGGACGACGAAGAACAGTGAGTGGCCCGCCTTCGCCCAGCCTTTGCCTAATGCGCTCCCAACACTGCCGGCGCCGAAGATTGCGATCTTTTGCTTGTCTGTGGTCATGCTCTTTCTCTCCTCGGTCGCCTCGACGATGAACCCGACCCGGCGGTGTGGCGACCGGGCGGCTTGGATGATTACCTGGGAGCGAACGCGGGAGGGCGGTGGCGGTATTCCATTGCGGTTCGGAGGACTCGGATACCGGATCTCAAGGCCGTGAATTCGGTTGACCTCGATCAACTCGGCAACACGAGATCCTTGTCGAGGAATACATAGCGCCAGTCGACAAACTCCGCCTGCATAATTTCAGCGATCCTATGGAACTGAGCGCCGAGGAAAAGTGAATCAATCTCAGTCCTCGCTTTGAGGTCCGCAGCAACCTTGCGAAGCCTCGCTTCAAGAGCATGAGATCGGAAGGAAACTCGCTCCAGCTCGGCGTGATGAAGGATCGCGGCGATCGCTGCACCGAAAGCAGGTATAACAACTACAATAAAGCCTACAGTGAAACTAAAGGCCGGGTGCTTTACTTCGTGTCCAATTAGGTGGACGATGCAACCCGCCGCAGCCAAGGCGAAGAGTCCGAATCCAAGTCGATGCATTCGACTGTGAACTCGGTGCGCTCGTTCGGCTGTGTTCTTGTGGTAGGTAGCCTGGGAGTCCTGCGCGAACCAGACGAGGAGATCTCGGCAGCTCGCAAGATATCCGCCTCCGAAGATCGTCGGTACCATGCCGGCATACCGAACCACGGCTCGAAAATGCCAGTTCGCCCAACTGGTCCGCGGATCCCCTCGCTCCATGTGAACAGGAACTCGAAACGAGGGTGGCACTTGAGCGAGCGGAGCCGCGAACTGCATTAGCCGCAACGATTCAGCTAAGGTCCGGTAGTCCATCCAACGTTCATGCCAGCGCCGATGGCGCCCCCACCAGGTGAGAAGCAAGATCGCGGTAAGGAGTGCAAGTTCAATGTACGTGCTGGCGAGGTTGCTGCGCTGGATACTCACGAAGGCCGTCAGCACGACAGCTGCGCCCATCAAATAGTTGGCGATCACTGAGCTCCGGGAAAGGCCTGCGTAGTAGCCTGCGAGGTTGTCCGCCCACGAGAAATGCGCACGGAAGCCTTGAGCGACGAACTCCTGAACCTCCTCAGGAATTCGATTCGACCATTCTTTCTTCGTCGCCTTCTGGAAATCTTCGACGACGATCTTCGGCCAGCGAGGCTTACCGCGCACGAGGGAGTAAAGGAACTCATAGAAGCCCCCTAGCGACAGCTTCGGGCGAGTTTCCCGGAAGAAATAGCGAAGCGCGGCTGCTTCCTTGGGTTGCGAAGAGATCTTTGGCAGCCCGAAGATTGCTTCGAGTCGATCTTCGAGCTGGCCGAGGTCCGTGCTCTGCGGTGAGTCCCCCTGATCGAGAAGTTCAATCCTGTCGGGTTGACGAGCATGAATCCATACGACCGGCAAGGCCAGGGAATGCGCTGCGCGGATGATCTCAGCCGTTCCACCTTCACCTTTCTCGGGCTTGCCGTCCCAAATCGCAATCACAACGTCGGACTGAACCAGCATTGTGTGCCCGACGGCTTTATAGGCCTTCTGCCGCTGCCTTGGATCGCCATCTAGCTGGAGGACCCCCTTAGAGCCGGCCGACTCAAGAAGATTGAAGAACTGCGCTTTCGATTCTGGGGTCTCGAAATCCTCTGAATATTCGTCGATCGTGAAGGGGAGTGGGCATCTCAGATCGAACCCCAGCTCGCGGGCCACGTCTGCCACGATTCGATCCGCCCCTTCGGCGAGTGGCGAAACAAGGCTCAGGACAGGCGTTCCCTCGGTGTAGTCCTTCAGCTCCCCGGAGGCTAGAGTATGGGCGAACTGCGAGATTTCAGTAAGAACTCTCCGCACAGCTCCCCGCAGAAGCTCACCGTCTTTGACATCCCGATGCCCCGTCACCCCCACCCGAATGGAAAGTGGCACCTTCGGGGGGTGCGGACCCAGCGCTTCCTTGTGTGCCATTTGCCTGCCCTCTTTCAGAGATTGAAGGCGTTATCGTACCTGAAAGAGGACCGTACTGCAGGCAGGCAGAGACACCCGACGGCTAGCACTCGGTCAGGTTCGTGGCCGGGTACCGGGATGTCTCTGCATCACGCTGGCCACGGTTTTTCGATCGCCGCTGGGGTAGAGCTGGGGTAGAGCTGGGGTAGAGACGCCCCAGTACCCAACCCCAGACGAACCGGGTCCACCTTCGTCGGGGCGTCTCCAACGCCACAATCGCCACCGACGCCTACTACGCGCCACGGGCAGACAGCACCTCCGCTCGGGTCACGCGAACGGAATCGGGCAGGCAGATCCGTCGGGGGGTTCACGATGATTACACGGGCGGTACCGGTCGTGGCACACCGGAGAGAGAGACGCCCCGACGGCCAGCACCCGGACAGGTTCGTGGTTGGGTACTGGGGACGTCTCTACATCGCTCTACATCGCGTGGTTGCGGGCTCGGGTGGATCGTTACGGTTTGGGTTTTTCGATCGCCATCCGTGCAGCCTCGGTCTCCGCGGACCATCGGGTTGGGTTTTCTCGGATGTAGGCGCGGTAGCGGTCCAAGGCCTCTACGTCCCTGAGGATCTGGTCGTAGTAACGCTCCTGCCATGCGAACTCCGGCCGGCGCTGCGTCCGGATGCGTTTGGTGACCCGCTTCTTGAATTGCCCCACGATCACTCCGAGCGGAGTGGGAGGGATGCCTTCCGGGATTGAGGGCTGAAAGATCAGGATGCCATGCAGGTGATCCGGCATGACAATCCATTCATCGACGATTACTTGGCGGTGCATTCTGGGAATCGCCAGCCATTCCTCGGCGACGATCAGGCCGAAGGCCGAGAGGCCCACATTGGTCTCTACGACCTCGCCCAGGCAGCAATCCCTCCCTTGGACGCAGATTGTGACTGCGTAGACGCCCGGCCAGGAATAGTCCCAACCCGGCAGCCGAGCCGTGGGGACTCGGAACCGGTTCCTGAATAGAAGCGGCGTCATCCGCCAAACCCTTCCCTACCCCCCGATCTCCTGTAGCGCCTGCTCCAGCTTCTCCCGCTCCTCGGGGTTTTGCTCCAGGGTGAGGGCGCGGCGGAAGCAGCGGTCGGCGTTTTGCTTTTCGTTCAGCTCGTAGAGGTAGATGGCGCCGAGGGTCTTCCAGAGATCTCCGCGGCTGGGGGCGAGACGGAGGATCTGCTCGTAGAACTGGGCGGCTTCGCGGGTGCGGCCGAGCTGGTAGGCGGCGTGGGCGGCGTTTTCGATCGGGGCGGGGTTGGCGGGGTCGCGGCGGGCGGCTTCGCGGAAGTTGGACAGCGCTGCGTTCAGGTCGTTGCCTTCGGCTTGGGCGAGGCCGAGCTCGAAGAAGACTTGCGGCGCGAGCGAGCCCGCTTCTTTGGCCGCTTTGAGCACCTGGATCGCTTCCGGCCGGCGGCCGCTCTCGCGCAGCAGGCGCGCCAGGTTCGCGGCGGATTCGGGCTGGGTTTCGTCGAGGACCAGGGCGCGGCGGTATTCGCGCTCGGCTTCTTTCTTCTTGCCCTGGGCGAGGTAACAGCCGGCGAGGTTCGCGATCGGGATCGTCGAGAGGTCGTTTTCCTTCAAGGCGCGGGTGAACGCGCCGATCGCCTCGTCGATCCGGCCGGCTTGTTTGAGGCAGAGGCCGGCTAGGTTGAGCGCAGGAAAGTTGTGGGTGTCGCGGCGGATGATGTCCAACAGCTTCGGCAAGGCTTCGCTGCATTTCCCCTGCTGCACGTCCTCGGCGGCGCGGTGGAGGTACTGCGCGATCTCGGTCATCGAGCGCGGGTCGGGCAGGTCGCGCACGACCGCACCTCCTCCTCCGCCGGTGACGTACCCCAAGCTCGCGAGTTTCTTCCGTTCCTCGTCCGAGACTTCGGCGTTGGCGCGGAACACCCCTTCGAGCGACTCGCCCATTTGTTTGACTTGCGAGCGCAGCTTCTCGCCCCACTGCGCCAGGGCCTTCGGCTGGGCGGCCGCGAGGTCGCGGTTTTCCCCATCCTTGGCGCGCAGGTCGTAGAGGCTCGGCTTCGGCGCTTGAAGGAAGAAGAAGCGATCGTTGGCGAGCGAGCGGAGGGGGTACCACTTGTAGGCGAAGAAGGGCAGAAAGGTCTCGCTGTAGCTGGTCCGATCGCAGATCTCTTTGCTCGCGAGCGGCCAGAGGCTCTTGCCGTCGAGCCCCGCGGTGGGCAATCCGGCGAGGGCGAGGAAGGTCGGCGTTACGTCGACCGTCCGTACCAGGCAATCGCGCACCAGGCCCTTGCCGCCGGGCGCGCCTTTGGGTGAGAAGCTCGGGCCGGCCATGATCAGCGGCACCCTTCTCGCGCCCTGGTAGAGCAGGACGCCGTGGGTCTTCTCGCCGTGCTCGCCCAGCATCTCGCCGTGATCCCCGACGACCACGATGTCGGTGTCGGGCGGCAGCTTCTGGAGCAGCAGGCCGATCTGCTCGTCCATGAAGGCGATCTCGCCGTCGTAGAGCCGGTTCGGCCCCTTGATCGAATCGGCGAAGCGGGTCGGCGGGCGGTACTCCTCGTGCGGATCGTAGTAATGGACCCAAAGGAAGAACGGCGCCTTCAATTGACCGAGCTTGGCGACCGCCGCCGCGGTGGTCTTGTCGGCCTGCCGCTCTTCGACCTCGGTGCCGGTGGCGTAGCCCGATTCGAGATCGTCGTCGTAGGAGCGGAATCCCTGATCGAGGCCGTGCCGGCGGGCGAGCACGATCGCCGAGACGACCGCCGCGGTGTCGTAGCCGGCGGCGGAGAGCCGCTCCGCGAGCGTGGCGACCTCGCCGCGCAACTTGAAAGTCCCGTTGTCGCGCACGCCGTGGCGCGGCGGAAAGAGGCCGGTGAGGATCGTCGAATGGCTCGGCAGGGTGATTGGCGCCGCCGTATCGCAATGGGCGAAACGCACCCCCCGGTCGGCAAGGGCATCCAAATTGGGAGTGTGAGCGAAACGATTTCCCCACTTGCCAAGATGATCGGCTCGTGTAGTATCTAGGGTTAGCAACACCAAATTTCTAGTCTTGCGGTCCGGATTTCGAGTTTCGCGGCGCGATGCGGGAGGAGCCTCCTCCCGGGCGGATTTCGCATCGAAGGCTCTTGCCGTAACACCCCAGCCCGCAGCGACCGCGAGCAGAACAGCAGCAGAAAACCCGAAGCGCAAACGAAGGGCGGCACGTCGGCGGCGGTCGATGCTCGGATCGCCACCGGCAGAAGTAGAAGCTCTGTCCTGACAGGAGTTTCTCACGTTGAAGGCTCGCATCCTCATGGGTTGTCGTGGCGCGGCAGTATAGCGCCCGTCCACAGGTCGCAACGCGCGGACCGCCGAAAAGAGGCGCCGCCGGTCTCCCCTTTTCGCTCGATCCCCCAACCGTAGCGCCCTTCGAACGACCCCCAAGGAGGGGGAAAGATCCATGAACGATATTGTGCGTCGCTTTGCGGCAGCCGCTCTCATGGCGGCCGGTTTTTCGGCCGTCCTGCCCGGCACCGCAACCGCTCAAGTCATGCAGCAGCACGAAGGAAACAGCCTCGCGAGCCTCTCCCTGATGAGCGAGAAGCTCCATCCCAGCCCGACCCTTGAAGCGATGGACGGCGTGCGCGGCAACCTGGCGGCCAACCTCGACGCCGCCTGGGCGACCTTCCAGCTCGACCATGGCACGTGGAACGCCCACCTCGACAGCCGCAGCGGCCGCATCGAATCGGCCGAGGGTTCCGGCATCGCCTGGATTCCGGGCCGCGGCAACCGTCTCGCCGCCGCCGACATCGCCGGATTCCTGGGCGCCAAGAAGGCGCCGGACCTCGGGGTCTTGGAGAGCATCGCCCGCCGGTTCGTCGACGGCAATGCCGCGCTCCTGGGGCTTTCGGCCAAGGAGCTGTCGTTGAATACCGGCCGTTCCGGCAAAGTGGCCGACTACCTCTGGTTCGTCGACTTCGACATCCTCCGGGCGGGCATTCCCGTCGAGGGCGCACGGGTCGTCTTCCGGGTCAACCACGGCAACCTGATCCAGTTCGGGATGGAGAACGTGCCGCCCGCGGGCGTCCAGATGCCCCCGGTCAAGATCACCCAGAGCCAAGCCTTCGCCACGGTCTCCGACTACGTCGGCGGAATCTTCGGCCAGGACAAGATCGTCGATGCCGGCTCGCTCCACCTGCTGCCGACTGCCGAGCGTGACAACCGGTTCGCGGACGGGTTCGCCTTCGGCAAGGGCTACGGCCTCGCCTCGGTGTGGCAGATCGTTTTCCGTCGCGACGGGGTCCAGGGCACCTGGCAGGCGCGCGTTGACGCGACCTCGGGCAAGCTCCTGGAGCTCTACGACGTGAACGACTACGCGCAGGCCAACGGCGGCGTGATCCTGAACCTGCCTTCGCTCGCCGACACGGTGCGCGCGATGCCGTTCACCAACGTCGCGGTCTCCACCTACGCGAACTCAGCCGGTCTCTACAACTTCACCGGGGCAACCACCAGCAGCCTCGCCGGCCAGTACGTGACGATCATCGACCGCTGCGGCTCGATCTCGGCGGCCAGCAACGGTGTGGGCGACATTCCGTTCGGCAGCTCCGCCTCCGGCACCGACTGCACCACGCCCGGCTCCGGCGGCGCCGGCAACACACGCTCGGCGCGCACCCAGTTCTACTGGCTGAACCGGATCAAGGAAGTCGGCCGCGGCTGGCTGCCGGGCAACGCCTGGCTCAACGCCAAGCTGGTCGCCGACGTCAACCAGGTGGCGACCTGTAACGCCTATTGGGACGGCACGAAGGTCAACTTCTTCAAGGCGTCCTCCCCGTGCGGCAACACCGGGCAGATCCCGGGCGTCTCGATCCACGAATACGGCCACGGCTTGGACAACAACGACGGTAACGGCTCTTCGCCGGACAACGGCACGGGCGAGACGATCGGCGACTTCACCGCCGCTCTGGCCCTCCACCAGTCGTGCGTCGGACCGGGCTTCCTGCCCAGCAACTGCGCCGGCTACGGCAACGCCTGCACGAGCTGCACGGGCGTCCGTGACATCGACTGGGCGAAGCACACCCGGAACGTCGCCTCGACGGTTTCGAACTTCACCCAGACCACCTGCCCACAGCCCAGCGCGAACAATCCGAACTACGTCGGCCCGTGCGGCAAGGACGCGATCTCCAAGGGCGTCACCGCCAACAAGCGGGAAGGGCATTGCGAGTCGTACATCACCTCGGAGTCGCTGTGGGACTTCGCCAACCGCGACCTGCCGAGCCCGGGCACCGGGTCGGCCTGGACGATCACCGACAGGCTCTGGTACCTGTCGCGCTCGACCGGCACCCAGGGCTTCACCTGCAACACCAGCGGCGGCACCTGGACCTCGGACGGCTGCAACACCGGCTCGATGTGGAAGGTCATGCGCGCCGTGGACGACGACAACGGCAACTTGACCGACGGCACGCCCCATGGCGGCGCGCTGTACGCCGCGTTCAACCGCCACGGCATCGCCTGCACCACCGACACCGGCGCGAGCACGACGTTCGCCGGCTGCACGCCGCCCACGACGCCGACGATGACGCTCACCGCGGGCAGCAACTCGGCGAACGTTTCGTGGACTTCGAGCGGCGCGGGCGTGGTCTATGACGTCTATCGCAACGAATCGGGCTGCAACGCCGGCTTCGTCAAGGTTACCAACGACACGAGCAGCACCTCGTTCGCCGACTCCGCGGTCGCCAACGGCACCACCTACTACTACCAGGTGGTCGCCCAGCCAACCGGCAACGAAGCGTGCGGCGGCGCTCCGGCGACCTGCCAGTCGGTCGTTCCGGCGGTTCCGAGCTGCACCCCGCCGGCCGCGCCGACCGGAGTCGGCGTGACGGCGACCGGGCAGACCACCGCCACCGTGTCGTGGACCGCTTCGGCAGGTGCGACCGGTTACAACATCCTGCGTGGCACCGCCTCGGGCGGCCCGTACACTCAAGTGGGCACCTCGGCGACCACGTCGTTCCCCGATTCCGGCCTGACCTGCAACACCGCGTATTACTACGTGGTGCAGGCGACCAACGCCCCCACCTGCGCCTCGGGCAATTCGGCGCAGGGCACGGCGACCACCAGCGCCTGCTCGGGCGGCGGCAATCAGGTGCTGACCTTCTCGGCAACCCCCGCGCTCGCGATTCCGGACAACAACACGACCGGCATCACCAGCACGATCAACGTCGCGGCGTCTCAGACCGTCACCAGCGTGAGCGTCACCGTGGGCATCACCCACACCTACCAAGGGGACCTCGAAGTCGCGCTTATCGGTCCGGACAACACCACGGTCCTGCTCCACAACCTGACCGGCACGACCACCGACAACATCAACACCACCTACGCCATCCTCACCGTACCCGCGCAGGCACTCACGGCGTTCACCGGCAAGAACACCGCCGGAGCCTGGAAGCTGCGCGTCCGCGATCTGGGCGCCGCCGACGTCGGCACGCTCAACAGCTGGAAGGTCACGTTCAATGGCTATGCGACGGCGACCGTTGGCACCGCGATTCCGGACAACAACACGACCGGCATCACCAACACGATCAACGTCGCGGGGACCGGCACGGTCACCAGCCTTTCGGTGCGGGTCGCGATCACCCATACCTACCAGGGGGATCTCGAAGTGGCGCTGATCGGTCCGGACAACACGACGGTCCTGCTGCACAACCGGACCGGCGCGGGCACGGACAACATCAGCACGGTCTACTCCGATCTCACCGCTCCGGCGCAGGCCCTCTCGGCGTTCACCGGCAAAGCGACCAACGGCGCTTGGAAGCTGCGAGTGAAGGATCTCGCGGCGGCCGACACCGGCACGTTCACCTCCTGGGCGCTCGACCTGCGGTAAGCCGTAGGCAGTGAAAACGGTTTCATCCCGGACTTTACATCCGGGATGAAACCGTGCCCGGCCCGCACCTCTTCCTCCTCGGGGGGAGGTTCTTTTGTCACCTCCCGAGAATCCCGGCGGTTACCTGTACCCGTTTACGCATCTCGGCGCACTAGGGTAAGCAGACCAGCATCCTACCCAAGAGGGCCGAGGCGCCATTGCCCATCCTCACCCCGCAGTCGTTCTTCTTTCCGTCGCGCGGTCCGCCGGCCGGCGCGGGGAAACCTGTCCTTCCGCCACGCCGTTCCTCGCACCAACCCGACCAACGCAGCAAACAAGTACGACACCCCCTGGGAGGGGGGAGCTCTATGAATGTCAACGTGCGTCGTTTCGCGGCAGCCGCGCTTCTTGCGGCCGGATTCTCGGCCGTCCTGCCCGGTACCGCGGCCGCTCAGATGGTGAAGGGAAAGATCGAAGCGCTCGATGCTCTTTCGGTCCGTAGCGAGCGCCTGAACATCAGCGGCGGCATCGACTCGATCGATGCTCTCGCCAGCGCCTTGGCGCCGACGGTCAACAACGGCTGGAACCAGTTCCGCGCGGCCCATGGCGAATGGACCGCTTCGATCGACAGCCGGAACGGGCTGATCGCTTCGGCCGACGGCGCCGGCATTCCCTGGGTCCCGGGGCGCGGCAACCGGCTCACCAAGGCCGACATCGCGCCGTTCCTCGGCGCGCGCAACAAGCCGGACCTTTCGGTGCTCGAATCGATCGCGCGCAAGTTCATCGCCAACAACGGCAAGCTGATCGGCGTCGACCCGGCCTCGCTCGTGCTCAATTCCGGGCGCTCGGGCCAGCCGGCCGACTACCTCTGGTTCGTCGATTTCGACGTCGTCCGCGGCGGCATTCCGGTCGAGGGCGCGCGCGTCGTCTTCCGCGTCAACCACGGCAATCTGATCCAGTGGGGCACCGAGTACGTGCCGGCGGCCGACGCCGTCATGCCGCAGGTCAAGGTGAGCTATAAGGAAGCCCTGGCGAGCCTGTCGAGCTACGTCGGCGGCCTCTCCCCCCTGACCGACCGGCTGATCGAGAACGGCAAGCTGCACCTCGTGCCGACCGTCCGGGAGGACGCCGGCTTCGCCAAGGGTCTCGAGCTGACCAACGTCTACCAGTTCACGTTCCGTCGCGACGGCGTGATGGGCACCTGGCGCGCGAAGATCGACGCCGCTTCGGGCGACGTCCTCGAATTCGCCGACGTCAACGATTACGCCCAGGCCTCCGGCGGCATCTACCAGAACTCGCCCACCACCGGCGCTGAGATCGTGCGGCCGATGCCGTTCACCAACCTGTCGACGGGCGGATTCACCAACTCGGGCGGCGTCTTCGCGGGCGGCTCCCCGACCTCGTCCCTGCAGGGCCAGTTCGTGCGCATCACCGACACTTGCGGCGCGATCTCCCTGGGCGTGAACGGCTCGGGCGACCTCGCGTTCGGCACGTCGGCGGGCACCAACTGCACGACCCCGGGCGTCGGCGGCGCGGGCAACACCCATTCGTCGCGCGAGCAGTTCTACCAGGTCAACCGGATCAAGGAAGTCGCCAAGGGCTGGCTGCCTTCCAACGTCTGGCTCGGCCAGCAGCTGCTGGTGAACGTCAACCTGAACCAGACCTGCAACGCCTATTGGGACGGTTCGTCCTTGAACTTCTTCCGTTCGGGCGGCGGCTGCAACAACACCGGTGAGCTCGCGGGCGTTTCGCTCCACGAGTTCGGCCACGGCATTGACCAGAACGACGGCACCGGCACGGCGCCCGAGGGCGGCACCGGCGAATCGTACGGCGACACCACCGCGGTCATCGCCCTGCACGCCTCCTGCATCGGACCCGGCTTCCTCGCGTCCAACTGCGCCGGCTACGGCGACGCCTGCACCTCCTGCACGGGCGTCCGCGACGTCGACTTCGCCAAGCACGTTTCCAACACCGCGGCGACGGTCGCCAACTTCACCCAGGTCCGCTGCGGCGCCGGCTCCGGCCCGTGCGCCAAGGAAGTCCACTGCGAGTCCTACGTCCCGTCCGAAGCGATCTGGGACTTCGCGAACCGCGACCTGCCCGGCCCCGGCCTCGGACCCGCCTGGACCACCCTCGACCGCCTCTGGTACCTGTCGCGCTCGACGGCCACCAGCTCGTTCTCCTGCACCCACACC
>DASYKS010000011.1:0-134104 GCA_035995205.1 Thermoanaerobaculia bacterium | reverse complement strand
TCAGGCAAGCCCCGCAGCGACTGGCTGCTGCCGAAGGCGCCCGAAGGAGCGAGGAGGCTTGCCTGAGCCACTACCCAATGCGGCGCTATGTCCCTTTCTTTCTTCGCGGTGAGATAGCCCGGCCCGTCGTGACAGTCCCCTTCGTGAACCCAGGAGCGTGGCGCTCCCGCGGTGATCCGAAGGAGACAACCATCATGGCCGAAGAAGCGAACGCGATCGCCGGTTTCGAGTTGGAGTACGTGAGCAGCGCAGTGAGCTTGCGCCCCGACGATGGCATCGCGATCCACATCAGGAACGACAACAGCTTCTCGGGGGCGGCCGAGGTGCTGATCTACCACAACACCGGCGCCGGGGCCGTTACGGTCGCCGACAGCGGAATCGTGACCCTCACTCCTTCCTGGACTTGGACCCTCGGCTTCACCGCCAAGGATCCGGGGGAATACTGGGTGCGCATCAAGGTCAGCTCCGAGGCGTTGGTCCCGCAAGCGTCGTTTGAACGTGTCGAGGGCGGGATCTGGAAGCCGGTCGTCCTGTACAAGCCCGGCGACTTCGCCGTCTTCAGCTTGAGCCGGAAGCGGCTCTGGTAGGCCGCGGCCACGTTGCTTTTTTCTGGGGGGAGAGGGGTTGAAGGGAAGGTCGAGTCCCTAATACAGGGGTCTCTTCATGCGGCGTTCATCTGAATAACACTACGCTCGATGAATGCCTACCTCCTCGCCCGCCCCCTGGTTTGGCCTTCGGGTTGCAAACCGGTTTCGTTTCGCCTTCGTCTGGATCGCGTTTCTCTGGTCCCTGTTTCTGATCACCCGTCTCGTCCTGCTCGGCGTCCAGCACGTGCCGACCCAGAACGGGCTCGGCGTGGCGCTCGCCTCGCTCGGCAGCGGCGCGCTGCTCGATCTCCTGGCGGCGCTCTGGGTGGCCCTGCCGCTGATGCTCTATCTCACGTTGGTGCCCGAGCGTTGGTTCGCCCGCCGCTGGCAGCGCATCCTGCTTCAGGTGGGACTCTTCCTCGCGATTTTCGGCGCTTTGTTCGTCTCGGTCATTGAGCTGTTCTTCTTCCTGGAGTTCAACGGCCGGTTCAACTTCGTGGCGGTCGACTACCTGATGTTTCCGACCGAAGTGGCCGACAACGTCTGGCAGAGCTATCCGACCGGCAAGATCGTCGCGGCGCTCCTGGTCGTGACTATCGGCCTGCTCGCTGCGCTCCGTCGACCGATCGCCAAGGCCTGGGCCGATCCCACCGCTATGCGCCGACGGCTGCCCGGGTTCGGCATCTACCTGGCGGTCGTCCTGGCTCTCACTTTCGGACTGCCGTCGGGGCTCGCCGAGGTCTCCGCGGATCGCGCGGTCAACCAGATCGCCGAAAACGGCTATCTCTGCTTCGCTGCGGCGCTCGCTGGAAGCAACGCGAGCTACGAAGGGCTGTACGCCACCCGGCCCGATGCCCAAGTGTACCCTCGGCTTCGCCGCCTGCTCACCGAGCCCGCGACCACGCCGGGAACGTTCGCGTCGAAATCCACTCTGCGCGCCGTGCGCGGCCTCGCGCCGTCCCGGCCGTGGAACGTCGTCGTCGTGCTCGAAGAGAGTTTGGGCTCGGAGTTCATCGGCGCGCTCCATCCGCGGCCGGTCTCCTTGACCCCCCGGTTCGACGCCCTGACCGCTGAGGGCACGCTGCTCACGCATGCCTATTCGACCGGCAACCGCACGATTCGCGCGATCGAAGCGACAACCTCGTCGCTGCCGCCGCTGCCCGGCATCTCGGTGGTCCGCCGGCCGGCGTCGAAAAACCTGTTCACCCTCCCCGGGCTGTTGCGCGAGCGCGGCTACCAGACGCTCTGGGTCTACGGCGGCCGGGCGCTATTCGACGGCATGGGCAGCTATCTGACGAACAACGGCGTCGATCGGATCTTCGAGCAGAAGGACTATCCCGCAGGCACCTTCACCACGGCCTGGGGCGCCGCGGACCAATCGATCTTCGATCAGGCGCTGCTTCAAATGGACGGTTTCGAGTCCGCGGGCAAGCCGTTCTACACCTTGATTCTTTCGGTCTCGAACCATCGGCCCTACACCTTCCCCGACGGGCCGATCCGACCCGATCCCAAGCTCAAGCGGCGCGAGAACGTGGTGCGCTACGCCGACTGGGCGCTCGGCCGATTCATCGAGCAGGCCAAGGGGCACGCCTTCTTCGATCACACCCTGTTCGTGCTTCTGGGCGATCACGGAGCGCGGGTCTATGGCGCCGAGGCGATCCCCCTGCCGAGCTATGAGGTGCCGATCCTGTTTCTTGCCCCAGGGCTGGTGCCGGCAGGGCAACGGATCGACACGCTCGCCTCGTCTCTCGACCTGCCGCCGACGATTCTCAGCCTGTTGGGCATCTCCTACGAGTCGCGTTTCTTCGGTCACGACGTCTTCCACATTGCGCCCGACCAGGGGCGCGCCCTGATGACCCACAACAACGAAATCGCCCTGATGCGCGGCGGGCGGATCGCCGTGCTCGGCCTGCAAGGGCGCACCTCCCTCTTCTCGGTCGGCGCGGAGGATCAATTCGTGCCCATCCCGCGCCCGGATCGCCAGGGGCACGAGTTGGTCGAAGACGCGATCGCCTATTACGACGGAGCCGATGAGCTGTATCGGACCGGCCGCTACCTGCTGCCGACTCTTCCGGACCGGCTGGTGGAAGCGAAGAAATGAAATCCTTTTCGAAGATGGTCGTTCGCACAACGTTCGTCGCCCTTTCGGTCGCGATCGGAGTCGGAACGTATCCGGTGCGGGCCGCGGTCGCAAACCCGGGAGAGGATTTCGAGTATATCGCCGAGCATTTGCCTGAGAGTGCGATGAACCTTCGCTATCTCACGTTGCCGCTCGCGGCGCCTTCGTTCGCAGGGAGTGATCGGGAAGGGTGGCAGATCGAGGCTCAGGTCGCCTGGGGTAAGAACGCCGGTCGTTTCGTCGATCTAACCGGTGGCCTGGTGGGACTCGGCGCCACTCGCGCCGTGAGTGAGCGGTGGGGAATTCAGGCGGTCGGCTTTTACGACACGATGCGGTTTTCCGGCGGTAGCGGGCGCGAGCTCTGGAACCCGCTGTTCAGCCGCGGTATCCCGCTCGACCTGCCGGAAATTGCAACCTTCTCGCATCCGCAAGGGGATCTGCGCCATTTCGGGGCGGGCGGCGGCGTGGTCTGGCAGCCCGGCGGCCGAGCGACCACTTGGACCTTCGGCGCGCTTGGGGAGCGGGTCGAGCTTACCGACTACACGATCGCCTATACGATCGAGACGGGCCGGAGCGCCGGAATTTCCGGAGTGCTCGACCACAGCGCGACTTACCAGTACGTCACTCCCTACGTCGGCTACCGCCACGAGCGAGGGCTGGGCGCGAGCTGGACTCTGGCGCCGCGCGTGATCGGTGCGCTTCCCCTGCCGCGCAAGGGTTTCGTCGGGCGGGTTACCGGTCCAGGCTTCGATCGCGCAGGCGACACGGGCTCAGCCGGCCATGGTCTTCATATCGGCGATGGTTACGTCGGTGCCGGGGTGATTTTCGAGCACACGCGGAGCGGTTTCGGCTTCGATCTCGGCGCCACTCTCTACCAGGCCGGCGCCGAGCCGATCATCGACAAAGGGATCGATCAGTCGATCGTGCTCAACTTCACCTGGCATACACCGCGGCGTCCGTCTTCCTAAAAACCGGTCCGAGTGGTCACCAGGTATTGAACCCGTTTGATCGACGAGTCGCCGTCCAAAGGGAAGGCGAGGTCGAGGTGGACGACCGAGCCGAGCGACGAGCGGCTGGAGCCGAGGCGTAGGCCGAAGCCGATATCTTTGAGCAGACCTTGGATCTGCGCCGCTTTCGTCGGATCGTTCGACCAGACCTGCCCCGCGTCGAAGAAGAACGCGCCGCCGACATGGAACAGGCGGTACGGATACCAATTCGTAAACACCCGCTGTTCGAGCGAGAACAGGATGCGCCGGTCGCCGTCCTGGTAGCGCAGCGGGTAGCCGCGCAGGCCGCTGTCGCCGCCGAGCAGCAGCTGGTTTTCCGGGTCGAGGCGGCGGGTGGCGTCGGCTTCGAGCGAGGCGAGGAACAACTGGTCGCCGAAATTCCGGATGTAGTAGCGCGCCCGTAGACCCGTCTGCAGGTTGCGCCCGCCCTCCGCGCCGTAGCGGCCGGAGGTGGTCCCGGAGAGCAGGATCGTCTGGGTGGGATGGCGAGAAGGACGGTATCCCCAGCTCGCCGTGCTGTCGAAGATCGCTTCATTTTGATCGGCGCCGAACGCGGTGGACGAGAGGCCGAGCCGGGCGTGGAAGCGGCGCCCGAGCGTCAGATCCTCGGCCCGGCCGAGCTGATCGAAATTGCGCGTCTTCAAGTAATCGTTGCCGACCGAATCGAAAGCCACCCACGGATAGGCGAGGGTCCGGTCGGGCGGAAGAACGGCGGGAACCGGCCGGTCGAACTCGGGTGCGAACCGATCGCGCTCGAACGTGAAACCGACTGAAAACCGGTGAGCCCGCGCCTCCTTGTCGATCACGCCGTCCGGGGTCGCCGCGCGCTCGCGCGACAAACCGCCGTACAGCTCGAATTTCTCTTGCTTGTGACGGAACGCCTCGAAGATATGCCCGAGCCGGTAGAGCGAATCGACCCGATCGTCGGAAACCGCGGTGAGCCCGGCCGCCCAGCGGCTGTCGAAGGAAAAGAACGGCCGTTCCACCTGCACGCTCTTCAGATCGCCGTCGCTGTTGTTCGAATAGCCGAGATCGAACAGGACTCGGCTGTGGCCGACGTTCGGGTCGCGATAGTGAAGCAGCGAAGAGGTGCGGTCGACGTTCGACGACTGTTCGACGTCCAGGGTCCGGCCGGTGCCGAGCAGGTTGGTGTCCTCGATCTGGAAATGGCTCGAATTCGTGCCGCCGCTCCGGCCGACTCCCACCCCGCCTTTGAGCGTCCACAGGTCGCGGGTGACGATTTCGAGGTCGACTCTGCCCTCGGCGAACCGGACGGCACGGATCTCAGGATCGTAAAAATAGTGCGTCGTCCGCAGCAGGCGCTCCGACTCTTCAATCTTGCTCGCCGAATACAGATCCCCCGGCCGGAACAGCAGGAGATCCTCGACCACGTGCGATCGTGTCGTCCGGTGGAGATGGTTCGCCGCCCGGAATAGCTTCCGGTTCTCCTCCGGCACGCCGAGGTCGAAGATGTTGCCGAGCCTGAACGTCACCTCGCCGATCACCGCCCCGCGCCGTTCCAGCTCGGCCGGCGAGGGGAGGGCCTCCTCCGCTCGGACGGTCGGTGCAACCGTGCAACCCAGACCGACGGCAATCAGGAAGGTGGATGTCGAAACGCGAAAGATCGGGTTTCTCACTATGAACCGCAACGTAACAAGGGGGGGATGAATCCCAGATGAAGGGGACTCGAGACTTGATGTCAGATCGAAGGCAGACGGCTATCACGCTCTTCACGTTGGCTTGCCGAACGAGGCAACCTCAAGATCCTCGTCCCTCTTCAAACGCCGGAGGCACCCCTTTATTCAGAGGGATTCCCACTTCCCCTCGGAACGGAGATCAAAATCTTGAAAGGGACGCTCACCACTCTCGTGATTCTCGTCCTCGTAACGCTTTGCCCTGCGGTCGCTGAGGAGGTTCCCCAGAGTTCCCCTCCGCTCGAAATCGCTGCTTCGCCAGCCCCTCTCTCGTTGGTAGACAACTGTTCGATTCGCTGCGACAACGGAATTTCCGTGGATGGCTGGGAAGCATCGTGCGAAGACTGCTTGCAGCGGGCCGGGTGGAACTGCAATCAGCAGGGCACCTACGGCGGCTGGATGGTCTTTAGCGGATACCCCAGCTGCTCTTACTTCTGGTAGATCGCAGCTCCGGTTCATCGGACTAGGGAGTCGAGAGACGAAAAAAGGAGCCGGCGAGATCGGGGGGCACCGAAGGGGGGCGGCACCCTGAGCTCGTCGGCTGGAGGAGGAGAGCTCGGGCAACCCACGGCGTGAAGAAGGAGGCTCCGCGCCGAGAGTCGCTGGAGATCGAAAACGATCGTAGACCTGCCCGTGACCCGGTGAGCGTCCGGTGGGATCAAGCGCGGTTCCGCGGGGTGAATGGATACTGGCGGGTGGCGAGTGGGCCTTTGCGGGCGAGCCGCTTGCGGCGTCCTCTTCCGCTTCGGTGGACCCTGTAACGTTTCCTTTCCTTCTTCGCCCTAAATATCTGGAAAGTTCTCCGGTCCGAGCCGTGGCGGCAAGCCCGCACGTTCGGGCCATCCAAAAATGAAATCCGATCGAAGAGGAGATGACGAACATGGCACTTCGCAAATCGAAAGAGGAGGCAGGGACTCTGAATCGGCCCAAGGGCGACGCCCTGCCCGCACAAGTTTTGGCCGAGGCCGGGCCGCGCATCAAGTTCAAGCACAAATACACGACCGGTCCCTTCCTGCTGCCGCAGGATTCCGGCTCTCTGGATTGGGCCCTGCTCAATAACGACACCACCCAGCAAACGGCGCGCGTCACGGTGTTCAAGTGCCCGGTCGGAGCGCTCAAGGTCGCCATGCCGCCGGGGCCGCTCGTGGTCTCCCTCCAGCCGGGCGAGAGCACCCACAACGCCAACACCTACCCCGAAGGCTTCGCCTACGAAGTGCAGGTGGAGTGCAACAGCAAGCTGCTGTTCCCCTACGTTTCCGTCTGGCCGGCAAACTTCGGCGTCGTCATCCCGGGTACCGGCATCAACTCGGGGACGTTCCTCGCACAAATGCTTTGAGCGCGCCGCTCGGCGGTCGATCGTCTCGACGTTCGGCCGCCGGTTGTTGTTTGGGGAAGCTGGTCCGTTAAGCGCATTTGCCGAAGTGGTGCTCGCCCTTCAGCGGGTGGAGCGGTCATGGCTTTACGCCGCGCAGGAATCGCAAGATGTTTCCACGCGAGCGGCCGAGTCGGGCTTCCTGGCGGCCTGCAACCGAGCGCGATCCCGCTTTCGCCGCGAGTTGATCCGCAGTGAAGGGGGCGGGCTCGCGACCCAAGCCGCGCCTCCGATCGTGCCGCGCCCGGAGGAGGGCGAGGGAACCGTCGTCGTCAGCCTGATCCTCGTCACCCGGCGTCCCCTCGATAGGGCGTCCACTCCAGACCCCGCCGCCGAAATCAGGGCCGGGCTTGCCGACGGCGCCGCACTGACGAGCGAGGAGCTGGTCGCGATCGAGGTCGTCTGGTCGCCCGCCGCCGAGGAAGACCGAATGAGCACGGCGGAGCTTGAAGTCACCTATCCGGAGCTGAGCAAGCTCGACCCCAAGAGCATCGCCGGCCGCGCTTTCTGTGCCCACTGCGGCGGGGCTTTCTCCCACGAACTCCTCAGTTGCCCCCACTGTGGCGCCGCGGTCGGTCAGGAGGGGTGAGAGACGGAGGAATAGGGCAATGCGGCGAGCATCCGGCCTGCTCGATCCACCTCGCCCGCTCGTGACCTCGCTTGCGGCGTTCGCTTCCGCTTCATAGAGTTGCGCGATGAGCGACAAAGACACCAAGGCGGTCCTGGAGATCGTGCGCCGGGCGGTCGCCGCTGCGCCGGGAACCAAGCACGAGGTCGAGCAGGCGATGGAAATCGGCCACGGCCGCCTGGACGAGATCTTCAACGGCCAGATGGAGCTGCGCGTCCGCCACGTGAATGGACTCGCGCGATACCTCAAGGTTCCGACTTCGGATTTCTTTCGCCTCGCGCTGGTCGAAGCCGAGCGCTCGTTGCCGCACCGGCTGGAAGACTGGATCGTCCACAACCCCGATCCGCCGAGCAAGCGCCGTGCGGCCGCGAAGGAGCCTGACGCCGATCTCAAGGAGGGTCTGCGCGAAATGATCCGGGAAGAGATCGCCGCCGCCCTCGCCAAAAAGAAGGGATGAGGGCCGTTACGGCGTCGAGCGAATCGGCGTAACGATCGACGTCCCGATTCCTGGCTGGACGTCCCGGCGCCAGGTGATGCGGTCGAATCACCGAAGGTACGTCGCTAAATAGCCCAATACGTCCCGTCCTCCGAGCGAGCGTCCCATCCTCTGGTGAGTGGTCCCGTATTCGGATATTACGTCCCGTATTCCGGCTATACGTCCCAGGAAGCGATGAGCCGTCCCGTACTCTGGCTATACGTCTCGTAATCAGCTAAAGCGTCCCAGCTTCTGGCTATACGGCCCGTATTCCGAACATCAGTCCCGTATTCCGTCTATGCGTCCCATATTCAGGGGTTACGTCCCGGATTCTTGGTTTGCGAGCCGTATCCGTTGCGGGCGGCGTTGAAAGTGCTTCGATCAGCCCGGGCATTGGATGCGGCGGCCGACGTTCGTTTGGGTGCGGCGCTACGGCGTATAACCCGGAAACGGGAATCAGATCGCGCCTGGAGATAACCGTTAGGATTGCGCACACGCCGCGGCGCCGGCCTGACGAGCGAAATCCGCACCGGAGAAATTGAACGATGGGACTCTTCGACACCATCCACTGCGAGTACCTTTTGCCGGTGGCCAACCATCAGGACTTGGAGTACCAGACCAAGGGTCTCGACAGCGGTATGGAGCGATACACGATCACGCCCGATGGTCGATTGATCCGCCATTCCCGAGGGGGGATGTTTGCGAGAGGTCCGTGCCGCGATATCGAATGGCCGGTGCATGGCGATGTCGAGATCTACACCCACGACTCCGATCGGAACTGGATCGAATACATCGTGCGTTTCACCCACGGACGTGTCGAGTGGATTCGATCGCTTGAAGAGGCGCGCCGGACTCCAGGCTTTAGGCGTTGGGACGATCCGGTGACCGAGGAGATCGCGGCGGAGCTCCCCGAGCCGCCGAAGGTGCCAGAGGACATGGCCCCGGCCTCCAAAGCGTCGGTTGCCGCAGAGCCCGAAGGTTCTCCCAAAGCGGAACAGGTTCTGCTCCAGAATCTCCAACGCGACCGGACCCAACTCGAAAAGTTGCTCGCCGATGCAAGCGATCACTGGGGCTACGAGGATCCGATCTACCGCTTCTACCATCAGAGCTTCAAAGTCTTTGGGCTCCAGCGGAGGACTCAGGCGATCGTCGAGCGGCTGAAAGCGCTCTCGCCGGACCTTCCGCTCAACCCCTGGTTCGTCCAGATCGTCGAGTCCGGAACCGGCAAGAAATTCGAGATCGATGCCAACCAACGCTGGACGGAAGAGACCCGGCCGATTTTAGAGGCGTTCTTCCATGCCCGGTTCTTCCTCGAAATGGCCGTCCGCTACGCGAACCTTAAATCGCCACCTCGGTCGTTGCCCAGCGGGTATGCGGCGCTCTTGTATTTGTTCGGGCTGCGGTAGCGGCTTCACGTCGCCACGATCAAAGCGCCGACACGTCGGCGCACTCCAAACTTGACGAGACCTCAGATCTCATCCAAGTCGCGGTACTCCAGTCCCGGAATGCGCGGGGTCCGGACATCGAAACCACGCTCGCGATCGATAGCCTCGAAGATCTCGATCTTGTAGGCAAGGCCTTCGGGCTGGACCGCGTCGGACCAGTTGTGGCGGCGTTCCCAGGTCTCGTCGGAGCGAATGAGCGGCCAGCCGGCCAGGGCGAGGTGGAGTGCGAAGGTACCCGGGATGCAGTAGAACGGCTCGCCGAGCCTCGGTTCGAGATCGATGGGCTCCCAGCCGAGCCGGTCGCCGAGATTTCGTGCGGTCACTTTTGTCAGCCATCCGCCGTCCTGCTCGATCAGAAAGCGAGCTTCGGTCTCGCCGATCTCGACCCGGTAGGGCGGCAGGTTCGCCTGCCAGGTAAAGACCAGATTGTGTTTCCACGACCGCACCCACATCCCGATGCGGGCATAGAAGCGCACCGCAGGCTGCCAGATCCAGCTCGTGTCGAGCCGAAGACCCCCGGCTCCCAGTTCGAGGCCCGCGCGGAAAACCGCTTCGAGAGCGCGGCGGGCGATGTTGCCTCGGCGCGCCGCCGGATCGACGTAGAGACTCGAAACGGAGATCAGATCGCGCCCCGAGATCATCGTCGGAACGGCGAGCGTGCCGACGCGTCGGCCGTCGTCGAGCAGCCAGAACGGATGGCGCCACTCGCTGTGAGG
Organism: Thermoanaerobaculia bacterium; assembly: GCA_035995205.1. GTDB lineage: Bacteria > Acidobacteriota > Thermoanaerobaculia > Multivoradales > UBA5704 > DASYKS01. Next base: position 124,061 of record DASYKS010000011.1, on the reverse strand, counting down.
CGTCGGGAGCGGGCCTCTGTCCCAACTGGCCCGGCTCTCGTAGGCGAGGCGTTCGATTTCGGAGAGCCCGGTGAGGTTTAACTGGATGTGGAAGTGACCCTCGATCAGAGACGCCAGCTCGCACAAGTTCCAGCGGCTCGCCTCTCCTTCGGCCGTGGAGAGTGGCTCGATCACATGCTGATCGATCAAGCGTCGGCAGGTGGCCTTGATGTGGTCTTGCTGTGCTTGCCAGGTACTCATGCGAGGTCATGAGAAATCGGCGAGCAAGAACCTGCGCTCAGGTGGTTGAGGATTCGCCAAGGAGAGCAGCCAGGCCGTGGTCGAAACGGCCAATGAGTTTGCAGCGGCGGCGGGAGAGATCTTCGATGATCTTTGGATCCTCGAAGTCGGAATCGCGACTGAGAAAGCAACTGGGAGCCCCAGGTTCGTCGCCGAGATGGCCGAGAACCGAAGCAAGGACGAGCGCGTCCGGCGGACGCAAGTCGTAGTTTGTCCGGAAATCTTCCGCTGCACTTAGGATCAGGGCGTCGAGGGAGACGATCTCGGCGACCCAGAGGAGGCGAGAACTGATTTCGGAAAGACGGGCAGCCTCTGTGATAGCACTCTCTACCAACAAGGCGGTGATCTCTCGGAATCCCTGCAGTCGCTGCGAGTAGGTACCGGTTCGCGCGAGCTGGTGCAACTCCCGATCGAGATTTTGCTTCATGTCTTGCCGACGTATGCCGCGCAGGTTGAGCGTGGCCGAGGCTTCAGCGACAGCAGAGGCGGGGATGACGAGCTTCGCACGTCCGGATTCGCAAAGACGCAGGATCTCGTCGCAGCTTCCTGCCTGCTCTTGGAGCAACGCAAGCTCCAAGACGAAATTCGTCTCGACGTAGAGGTTCACGCTGCTTCTTGGTATTCGATCCGGCCTTGCCGCACCGCATCGGGGAAGCCTGAGTCCGCTAATGTAGCCGGGTTGTGCGCCGGCTCGTCCGTGTCCCTCATCAGGTCACTCAACCAGGCGAAGACGACCAGCTCGAAAGCCTGGCCACCTACAGCTCGACGCTCAGCCGCCGGGCCTGACTTCGGCAAATAGGGACGAAAGAGCGGATCGGCGTCGATCTGGTAGTCGGGCGGGGCGAGCGGATCCGCGGCTGAGGCTTCCTTCCACAGGAAAACCCGTTCGGGAGTCACGATCAAGAGAAATGCGACGCCAGGAATCTCTCCACGCGCCAGGAGATTACGCCGCAGCTGCGAGGCCCATTCCGCCGATCTGCCATACACGCTCTTTACCTCGACCAAAGCGGCGAGCTGGCCAAAGCGGTCATAGAGGGAATAGTCAAAGCGGGACATGGAACCTCCTCCTATCGAGGAGCAGTCTAGCGGCATTCCAATCGGGGGACCAGAGAGCAGACCTCCCGTTCAGCTCACCCCCCCAACACCGCCTCCGCCGCCAAAACCCCCGCCGTCATCCGCACCCCGCCGCCTGGGTGACTTCCGGCTCCACCCAAGAACAGCCCGGGGACCGTCGTCTTATACCTCGGCGCGGAGGGCGCCGGGCGCATCATCAGGAGCTGGTCGAGGGCGATTTCGCCGTGGTGGAGTTGGCCTCCGGTGAGGGCGAAGCGGGTCTCCAGATCGAGGGGGGAGAGCACTTCGCGTGCCACGATGCGGCTGCGGAGGTTCGGGGCGTGCTGTTCGAGCACGGCGATTACGGCGCCTCCGAAGCGCTCACGCGCGGCGTCGGTCCAGCCGCCTTCCAGCTTGTAGGGGGCGAAGCTTGCGAGGATCGAGACGGTGTGGTGGCCGGCGGGGGCCAGGCTCGGATCGGCGACCGTGGGGACGCGGATTTCCAGGTTCGGCCGTTCGGAGAATTGGCGGTACTTGATCGCATCGAAGGCGCGCTCCAGGTCGTCGACGTGACCTCCGCCGATGCGGATCGCCTCGTCGAGCTGGCCTTCGTTGCCGGTCAATTCGAGGGGGCCGGAGAGCGCGAGATGGACTTTCGCCGCGGTGCCGCGGGCGCGCAGGTTGATGAATTCTTCTTCGATCTTGAGCGGCAGCGTTCCTGGGGCGAGCAGCTTGAGCATCGTCCCTTTGGGATCAGCGGAGGAGAGGACGACCTTCGCGTCGATCGTCTCTCCGGAAGCGAGCGTGACGCCCGCGACGTTGCCGTTTTCCAAGCGGATGCGCGCGACTTCCGTCTCCGTGCGGATCTCGGCTCCCGCGGCGCGGGCGGCGGCCAGCAGCGCCGCGATGAGCGCGGGCGGTCCGCCTTCGATCGCTTCGCCCCCCGCGCATTCGCGGAGGAGGAAGTTGGTCATCGTGCCGGCCGACCAGGGGCCGGACCAAGTGGAGGCGACCGCGGGGGCGGCGAGCGCCTCGACCAGAAGCGGCGTCTCAAACTTTTCGTTCAAGAAATCCGCGACGCACATCGGCGCCACGCGCGCCAGCTCCAGGAGATCCTTCCGATCGATCCGGAACAGCGAGAGTCCCCGCTTGGCGATCTGCCAGAGGTCGCCGGCCGAGCCGGGGGAGATCGCGGGCGGGGGCTCGGAAAGGATCGAGGCGAACAGCGGCGTGATCCGATCGAGGAACGCGCGCATCGCCGTGTAGCTCTTGGCGTCGTGGGCCGATCGCCGGCCGATCGCTTCGGCCGCTCCGGCCGTGTCGCTCGGGAGCAGCAGTCCGGGGCCGCTCGCTTCGGCGAGGTAGGTCGCGGGAGCCTTCTGGAACTTGAGACCGTGGCGTGAGAGACCGAGCTTCTCGGCCACCGCGCGGGGGAGCAGCGCCTCGTCATGGAGAATGCCGGCGACCGCGTAGCCGGGGTGGAACTCGTGCCGTGCGGACAAGCCGCCCACCGCCGCCGCGCGTTCGACGACCAGGACTTTCTTCCCCGCCTGGGCGAGCCGCGCCGCCGCCGCGAGGCCATTCGGGCCGGCACCGATGACGATCACGGTGTTTGCCGGGGTAGCCATCAAACGGCCCGCTTCCCGAGCATCGTCCGGGCGCACAGCGCTCCGGGCGCACCCATGATGCCGCCTCCCGGGTGGGTTCCCGAGGCGCACATCCAGAGGTTGTCGACGGGCGTCTTGTAGCGGCTCCAGCCGGCCATGGGCCGAAGGAACGCGAGCTGCTCGAGCGACAGCTCGCCGTGGAAGATGTTCCCTTCGGTGAGGCCGTAGATCTGCTCCAGATCCCAGGGGGAGAGCACCTGGCGATGGAGGATCCGGTCCTTCAGGTTCGGCATGTACTCCGACAGCGTGTCGATCACCGCGTCGCCGAACGCCTCGCGCTGGTTCGGCCAATCGGCCGCCCCTTCCTTGAGGTGATAGGGCGCGTACTGGACGAAGATCGACATCGTGTGCTTGCCCGGAGGGGCGACCGTCGGATCGGTGAGCGACGGGATCAGGACATCCATGAACGGCTTCCTGGAGAAAGCGCCGTACTTCGCCTCGTCGTAGCCGCGCTCCAGATAGTCGATCGACGGCGCGATCGTGATGCCGCCGGTGAGCTGCGGCCCGGGACCGGGCAGGCAGGCGAGATCGGGCAGCCCGTCGAGCGCCAGGTTCACTTTGCCCGACGAGCCGCGCATCTTGAAGCGCTTGACCTGCTGGGTGATCTCGGGGTCGAGGTGCTCCTCGCCCACCAGCTTTAGGAACGTGCGATGCGGATCGAGCCCGGAGACCACGGCCCTGGCGTGGATCTCGTCGCCGTTTTCGAGCACCACGCCGGTCGCCTGGTTGCCCTTCATCAGCAGATGCGCGACGGGCGCCTCGGTGCGGATCTCAACCCCCAGCGCGCGGGCCGATGCGGCGATCGCGTTCGCGATGGCTCCCGTTCCGCCTTTCGGGAGGCCCCAGGCGCGGAAGCTGCCGTCGATCTCGCCCATGTAGTGATGGAGGAGGACGTACGCCGTGCCGGGCGAGCGGATGCCGAGGAACGTGCCGATGATTCCCGAGATCGCCATCGGCGCGATCAGCTCTTCGCACTCAAAGCGCTCCGAGAGGAAATCGACCGCGCTCATCGTCATCATCTTGACGTTCGCGTAGAGCCACTCGTCGCCCTGGCCGCGCAACTGTTTGCCCAGGCGGCCGAGGCGCAGCAGCTCGCGCGGATCGCGGGAGAGCGGGTCGGGCGCCGGGTCGTCGATCAACGGCTTGATCAGCCGGCCCAGCTCGGCCATCTCCTGGCCGAAGCGCTTGTAGACCTCGGCGTCCTTGGGCGAAAACTTGGCGATCGAGCGGCGGGTACGCTCGGGATCGCTGTCGCGCATCAGGTAGCGGCCGTCGGGAAACGGCGTGAACGTCGACTCCAGAGGCAGGATCTCGTAGCCGTACTTCGGGAGCTCCAAGTCGCGGATGATCCACGGCCGCAGCAGCGAGACCACGTACGAGCAGCAGGTGTAGGTGAAGCCGGGGTAGATCTCTTCGCTGGTCGTGGCGCCGCCTACCTGATGGCGCCGTTCGAGCACCAGCACCTTCCGGCCCGCCTTGGCGAGATAGGCCGCGCAGATCAGGCCGTTGTGGCCGGCGCCCACTACGATGGCGTCGTATTTCTTGGCGCTCACGGCTTGCGCTTCCTCTCGGGGTCGTAGAAGGGGAGCTTGGCGACGGTCGCCGTGACCTGGCGCCGCTCGTACTCGACGGTGTGCTCGATGCGCAGTTTGCCGCCGAGCGTCTCGAAGCCGCGGTGGACCGAGGCGATGGCGAGATATTTCTTGAGGATCGGCGACCAGGTGTGGCTGGTCGCCTGGCCGATCTGCCGGCCATCCTCGGCGTAGACCGGGAGGGCATCGCGCCGTGCGGTTACCGGCAGGCTGGGCGGCAGATTGAAGCTCGCGTAGAGCGCCTCCAGCTCCTCCCAGCTGATTTCCAGGCCCACCAGCTGCCAGATCGAGCCGCGTTTCACCTCCGCGGCGATGGCGTCGCGGCCGATGAAGTTACCGCGGTTCAAATCGACCATCCAGCCGAAGCCCAGCTCGTGCGGCGTCGACTTGCGCGATTCGAGGACCACCTTCTTAGCGCTGAAGTAGTCGTTGCCGAGCAGCACGTATCCCGCCTCGACCCGCGACACGTCGAGCGCGTCCAAGCCGGCGGGTTCGATGCCGTACGGCCGGCCCGCCGCGATCAGCGCGTCCCAAGTGGCGAGCGCCTGATCGTTGTCGACCCATACCTCGTAGCCGAGATCTCCGGTGTAGCCGGTGCGGCTGATCCAAACCGGGATAGCTCCCATCTGAGCCTTCGTCACGCCGAAGAATTTGAGCTTGTCCAGATCGGCGTCGGTGGCGCTCTTCAAGATGTCGCGCGAGGTCGGCCCCTGGAGCGCCAACGCCGCGAGCCGCGCGCTCGAATCCTCGATCGCGACGTCGAAGCCGCGAGAGAGCGCATGCAGCCAATGGAGGGTGGGATCAGCCGCGGTCACGCGATAGTGATCCTCATCCAACCGGGCGACCGTTCCGTCGTCGACCACCTTGCCGCCGTCGTCGCACCAGCAGGTGTAGGCGACCCGGCCGACCTTGAGCTGGGTGACGTCGCGCACCATCATCCGGCCGAGGAGAGCCGCGGCATCCCTACCCGTCACCTCGTACTTGTAGAGGGGCGTGACGTCGAGCAGCCCGGCCGCTTCGCGGAACGCGAAATACTCCCGCTCGTGGCTGGTGTCGTAGCTGGAAACGGCGCAGTACCCCGCCCAGTCTTTCCAGCGATAGCTGGTACACAGGGGCGACGTGCGCTCGTGAAAGGGCGAAGGGATCGGCATAGGTCTCGGGAGTCCGAAAAGGCGCCGGGAGATTACCACGAGGTCCCCTACGCTAGACTTCCGACGCCATGAAACCCAGAACCTCCTTCGGCCAACGCACCCTATCCGGCGAGTACTTCTCGTCCGACGAGATCTTCCGGCTGGAACGCGAGCGGATCTTCCACCGCTCCTGGCTGCTCGCCGGGCACGTCTCGCAGCTCGGCTCGTCGGGGAGCTTTTTCCTGTTCGAGCTGGACCGCGAGAGCGTGATGGTGGTGCGCGGCACGGATGGCGAGATCCGAGCGTTCCACAACCTCTGCCGTCATCGCGGCACGCGCCTTTGCGGCGATCCGAGCGGCGTGCTGGGGAAGGCGATCCAATGCCCCTACCACGCCTGGACCTACGGGCTGGACGGCGCCCTGCGAGCGGCGCCGAACATGACCGAGGTGCCGGGCTTCGACAAAGGGGATTGGTCGCTGCTGCCGGTGGCGCTCGCCGAATGGCAGGGCCTGCTGTTCGTGAATCTCGCGGCCGATCCGGTGCCGTTCGCCGAAGCGCTGCCGGGGCTGGTTGGCAAGTTCGCCGAGTGGCACCTGCCGGAGCTGCGCTCGGTCCACCAAAGCGTGTACGAGGTCGAAGCAAACTGGAAACTGTTCTTCCACAACTACAGCGAGTGTTACCACTGTCCGGGGGTCCATCCGCACCTCAACAAACTGACTCCCTACCGCAATACCGAGAACGACCTCGACGAGGGGCCGGTGCTCGGCGGGCCGATGTGGATGACCGACCCGGAAGGGAGCATGACCATCGGCGGCGCCCGCTGCGCCGTGCCGTTCCCCGGGCTTACCCCCGAGCAAGCCGCGCGCGTCTACTACTACACGGTCTTCCCCAGCGCGTTCCTGTCCTTCCTGCCCGACTACGTGCTGGTCCACCGCGCGCAGTCGCTCGGGATCGGTCGTACCCGCATCCACTGCGACTGGTACTTCCACCCGCAAGCGTTCACCGCCCCCGGCTTCGATCCCCAACCCGCGATCGATTTCTGGGATCTCACCAACCGCCAGGACTGGGAGCTGTGCGCTAACGCCTACAAAGGCGTCGCGTCAAACGCCTGGCAGCCGGGTCCCTACTCCGAGCTCGAAAGCCAGCTCGCGGCGTTCGACCGGCAGTACCTGCGGGCGATGGAAACCGAGCCGGCGGGGGCGGCGTTGCGTCGGCGGGCCTGAAGGGCGGCCTTCGGATCGATCTCGCGCTCCCTGAGACCGCCGGCCTCTTGGCGAAGTTGCTCCTCGGGTGTGCTTGTCCTGGGACCGCCGGCGTCTCGCCGGCGTTTCAGCGATATCCTTGAGGCTCAGCCAACTCCTCCGAGCGTGAGCCCTGCGAGCGGTTGAAACCGCTCGCTCGAATACGACGTCCCTTGCGGGACGTGTTGGAAAGATCGATCGTGATCCTCTAACGCTTGCGGACCTGGGACGACGTAACGGAGCGAGGGAATTCATTCCCTCGCGAGAGCGAAGAATGAGCGAGCCAAAGAACGAGGAGTCCGCGAATCGCGAGGTCACTGCCGGTGATCATGGCGTTGCAGTGGGTGGAGGTGTTGCCGGGGATGTCAATGTCTATAACTATCCCCCCGCACCGCCCCCACCCCCCACCCCGCCGAAGATCGCCACCAGCCGCCTGACCCACACCGCCGAGAAGCTCTTCGGACGCGAGGCCGAGATCGCCAAGCTCGAAACCGCGTGGGCGGACCCAAAAACGCACGTCGTCACCCTCGTCGCTTTCGGCGGAGTTGGCAAGACCTCCTTGATCGCCGAATGGGCCGGGCGGCTCGCGGCGCGGGACTACGACGGGGCGTCGTACTTCGATTGGTCGTTCTACAGCCAGGGCACCAAAGAGCAGGGTGCCGCGACCGGCGAGCCGTTCGTCAACGAGGCGCTCCGGTTCTTCGGCGGGGAGGTGGGGGAGACGATCGCGGCGAGCGCCACCTCTGCCTGGGACAAGGGGAGCAAACTCGCGGAGTTCGTGGCGAAGCGGCGGGCGCTTCTGATCCTCGACGGTCTGGAGCCGCTCCAGTACCCGGCGTCCAGCCCGCTGGCCGGGCAGCTCAAGGACCCTGGGCTCGAAGCGCTGCTCAAGGGGCTCGCGCAACGCAACGCCGGGCTGTGCGTGGTGACGACGCGGGAAAGCGTGACGAACCTCGCGAGCTTCCGGGGGACGACGGCGCCGGAGTGGGAGTTGGAGCAACTCGACAAAGCCGCGGGCGTGGCGTTGCTCGAGAGCCTCGGCGTCTCCGGCTCGGCGAAGGAGCTTGAAGATCTGGTAGAGGAAGTGAAAGGCCACGCGCTCACGCTCAACCTGCTCGGCACGTACCTGCGCGACGCCCACGGAGGGGACGTTCGGAAGAAGGACCTGGTGAAGCTCGAAGAGGCGGATCTGGAGGAGCGAGGCGGACAAGCATTCCGGGTGATCGCGGCGTACGAAAACTGGCTGGGTGGGGAAAAAGCAGCGGGCGAGCGTCAGCTTGCCATCCTCCGCCTGCTCGGCCTGTTCGACCGCCCGGCGGACCGCGGATGCATCGCGGCGCTGCGGCGCGATCCCGTCATCCCCGGCCTGACCGAGCCGCTCGTGGGGATCTCGGACGCGCAATGGAACCTCGCGGTCACGAGGCTCGCCGATCGGAAGCTCCTGTCGAAGCGCGACGACGGCGCCCTCGACGCCCACCCGCTTGTCCGGGAGTACTTCGCCAAACAGCTCCGCGAGAAGCACAAGGAGGCCTGGCACGCCGCGCACGGCCGTCTGTTCGAGCACCTGCGGGACACGACGGAGCGATTCCCCGACACGCTCGAGGGCCTACAGCCGCTCTACCAGGCCGTGGTCCACGGTTGCCTGGCGGGGCGGTACGAGGAGGCGCGAGCCGGGATTTACCGGGACCGCATCCTTCGGGGCACGGGGGACGGCGGCTTCTACAGCTGGAAGGAGCTGGGAGCCTTCGGATCGAACCTCGGGGCGCTTGCCTGTTTCTTCGAAGAGCCATGGCGGTCGATCTCACCCGCACTGCCTGAAGCCGTTCAAGCCTGGCTATTCCACGAGACCGCGATTCAATTGCGCGCCCTGGGCCGGGTGGCTGAGGCGGTGGAGTTGATGCGGGAGAGGCTGCCCTTCGAGGTGGGGAGGGAAGACTGGGAGAACGACGCCAGGAGTGCCAACAACCTCAGCGAGCTGGAGCTGACGCTGGGCGAGGTGTCCGACGCGGTGGAGGACGCCGAGCGGTCCGTGACATTCGCGGACCGCAGCGGGGATGCCTTCCTGCGGATGACATTCCGCACGACGCACGCCTATGCCCTTCATCAGGCGGGCCATTGGGAGGAGGCGGGGGCTCTATTCCGCGAGGCGGAGCGTCTGCAGGCCGAGAGGCAGCCCGGCTACCCGCGGCTCTACTCGCTTGCAGGCTTCCAATACTGCGACCTTCTCTTCGGGGAGGCCGAGCGGGCGGCGGGTCGGGGGGAAAGGCCGGGCGCCGGTACGCCGACGGACTTCCAACTGGAGGAGGTCGAGGAGCGGGCGAGGCAGACGCTCGATTGGGCGAAAAAACAGCATCTCGGTCTCTATGATATCGCGTTCAGTTTCCTGACCCTTGGCCGGGTGGCACTCTACCGGTCGGTCCTGGAAGGCACTGCCGCCTCCGCCGCGAGACCCGAGATCGAGCAGGCCGTGGACGGCCTCCGCCGCGCGGGAGTCCACGACTATCTTCTTCGTGGCCTCCTCACCCGAGCCTGGCTTCGTTTCGTGGCGGGCGATGAAGCCGGCGCGCGGGCGGACCTGGCCGAGGCGAAGGAGATCGCTTCGCGCGGGCCGATGCCGCTGTATCTCGCCGATGTCGCGCTCTACCGCGGGCGGATGTTCAAAGATCGCGCAGCGCTCGCGGAGGCACGGCTGTTGATCGAGAGGCACGGATACGGGCGGCGGTTGGGGGAGCTGGAGGACGCGGAGGCGATGGTGGACCCAGGCCTCCAGCCTGGGCTAACGTGACGCGGCCCGTTGGGCCGCAAAAACATCCCGGCGTAGAGCTTTTACGGCCTGAAGGGCCGTCTCATGTTAGCCCAGGCCAACGGCCTGGGTTACGGGGACGAAATCCAATTCCAAGGCCTGAAGGGCCGCCCTATCCGACGCCGGCAACCACCTCCCGGAGCCGCCGCCGCCGCATCACCCAATAAATCGGCACCCCCACCGCCGCCAAAACCAGCGCCCATTGGAACGGCTCGCGCCCCACGCCGATGAACGCAAAGACCGCGTACGTCGTGCCCAGAGTGGCCAGCACGAGGAGGTCGCTCGTCTTGGGCCGCTCGCCTCTGCGCCATAGCAGGAAAAGGGCAACCGAACAGCAGAGATAAAGAGGCAGGTTCGCCGCGGTGACCACGGTGGTGAGGAAGACGAATCCTTCGACCAGCGATTTGCTGTAACTCATCGCGACCATGCCGGTTGCGAGGACGCCGGTGGCGAGCAGGGCCGCCGTTGGGGCGCCGCGCCGGTTGGTGCGGGCGAAGATGGCCGGAAACACTCCGTTCGCAGCCATCGTGCGGGTCAGCTCTCCCCCGAGGAGCGTCCAGCCGTTGAGCGCTCCCGTGCCGCTCACGACGATGAACGCGGCGAGCCAGCGGCCGGTGCCGGCCCCGAGCAGGCGGTTCAGGAGATCGACGAACGGCGCCTGGGACTTCGCCAGCTCGGCTTGTGGAATTAGCAGGATCGGCACGGTCGAAACCGCGATGTAGATCGCGGCGGTCAGGAGTGTGCCGATGAGCGTCGCGCGCGGGATCGTCCGCCCCGGATCGCGCACCTTGCCGGCCGGCACGGTCGCGGATTCGAAGCCGAGCATCGCGTAGAGCGCGATCGTCGAGGCAGCGAGCGTCCCGGAGAGAGTGATCGGAGTTGTGGGGAGCGTCCGTGAATAGGCTCCCGGGTCGGTCGCGAGGACCCAAATCCCGAGCACGATCACTGCGAACATCGGCAGCAGCTTGAGCGCCGTGGTCGCGATCTGCACCCCGCCGCCCGTGCGGGCTCCCAGCAGGTTGACCGCGACGAACAGCCAGACGAGAGCGAGAGCGATTCCCGCCGGAGGAACTCCGGCGAGCGGCGGGATCAGGGCGGTCAGGTAGCCGACCACGCCGATCGCGAGCGCGGCGTTGGTGATCCAGACCGACACCCAGTAGCACCAGAGGGTCAAGAACGCGGCGGCCTCGCCGAGGTGGATTCGGATGTAGCTGTAGGGGCCGTCGGCGTCCGGATAGGTGCGCGCGAGACGGGCGAAGACGCGCGCCAGGGCGACGCAGCCGAGGACGGTCAGGGTCCAGCCGAAGAGCGCGTTGAAACCGTACGGCGCGAGGCCCGCCGGCAGCAGGAAGATCCCCATGCCGATCGTGTTGCCGACCACCAGGGCCGTGCACATCCAGAAGCCGAGCTCGCCGCGCTCGTTCCCGGCCAACTTGGTTTCGCTCGTCATTCGTCGCCCGCCTTTTCCGCCGCTTTCTCAAGGAAAACGGCGCGCGCGGCGCCCAGGTAGTCGAGCGTCGCCTTCCGTTCCACGTCGTCGTTGTAATCGTCGCGCGCCGCCGCGTCTTCGATCACCCGATCGAGCCAAGCGACGAAATACCGCGCGTCCTCGATCGATCGAGCGGGCTTACCGCCGACCTCGATCCACACCGGGTTGGTGTGACCGTAAGGGTAAAGGTCCGCGATCCACGGATCGGCGCCATCGGCGTAGGCGCGGAGCGCGATCCAGCCGCTCGATTCGATGGGGATCTCTCCCGCGAAATCGCCGTTCTTCCCGTCCTTCAAGGGGAGGCTCCGGACCGCCTTCCCGTTGACCAAAATCTCGACGTGATCGAGATGGGCGATCGAGCGCACCGCGGCCTCGAAATGCACCGATCGCGGCGCATCGAGACGGATCTCGTCGCCGGGCGCCGAGCCTTCGATTCGCAGTCCGAGAAGCGGTGCGTTGGTCACGAACCCGCGGCCGACTTTAATAGCTGCGGTGAGGGACCCGGCGTCGCGCAAAATTCCTGGAAGAACGATCCGATTGAGCCCGGCCGGGCCGCGCAGCGATGCGTAGTTCCCCATCGCGTCGGTGCCCGCTCCGGCCGGCACGCGATAGCCGAGGTTCAGGATGCGGTGCCAGACGTCGTCGTTCGATAGCGGGTCGCTGAACGAGACGACCTCGAAGTAGTCGACCTTGCCGAGCGCCACGTCGGCGGGGAAGGTGTGGGAAAGACTCTTCTCGCGCTCCGGCACGATCTTCCAGTCGTACGGGTGGACGTATCCGACGAGCCCGCCCTCGGCATGCGCGAGATCCGCGACCGCGCCATCGTGCGGATAAGGCGAGGCGAAACCCGAGGAGCGGTACGCGGCGAAGTCGGGCGTGAGGAAACGACCGAGGTGGAGCAGGCCGAGATGGCCCCAATAGCTCGAATGATGCTCTTGGCCCTGGAAGATCGTCACCCCGTCGGCTTCGAACGGCGCGGTCCCGAACCAGGCGAGATCGGGAATCCTCTGCTCTTTGTTGACCGCGAGGTTCTCGATCACGTCGAGATCTTCGGCCCGCGCGACGGGCGCGAGAGTTGCCGGAGTGTGCCGGTACGTTCCGCCATAGTTCATGTGGACGTGAAGGTCCGCGCTCGTCCAGTTCGCACCGAACGAAGCGGGCAGACCGTTCGGGGTCAGGCGAATGTCGATCGTCTGCGGCTCGTCGCCGAGATCCAACGTCCGCTCTAAGGGCAAGTAGGCGAGCCCATGTTGGACGCGGACGGTCAGGTGCCCTTGCGGTACGGTGACGCTGCAGTAGGCCGGGCAGTGAAAGTAATGGTCCTCGTGCGTCTGTCGGCCGTGCTCGAAAGAGTCGTCCGCATGAATCCAAGCGTCATCAGGACCGTAGTGGCGGCCGTCCACCGCGAGCACGCCGACCCGCGCGGGGGTCGTATTCCCGGCCTCGTCGTGGATCGCGATCGAAAGCGTCGCCATCGGTCGGAGGTACTTTCGCGGCTGTCTGGAACTCGGGCTCGCTGCGCTCACCGAGGAGGCTTCGATCCGCACCCGCGCGCCCCCTACCACCTCCTGCACCCAGAGGTCGGTGTTCCCGTCCTCGTTGCTGACATAGAGCACGCGCCGGCCGTCGGGGGACCAGCGCGCGTTGCGTCGGTCGAAATCGCCAAGCTCGCCGAAGGTGAGCGGCATCGGTGAGTCGCCGTCCCGGCTCGCGAGCCAGATCTGATGCGTCTGGCGGCCGTGATAGCTCGAATAGAGCAGGCGCTTCCCGTCGGGCGAAAGCTCGGGGCGCGCCGCCCACGAGGTCTCCTCGCGGATCAGCCGCTCGGCTGTTTCCGGAGCGGCGACGGGAACGCGCCAGACGTCGCCCGTACCCCAGGCGATCTCTCGGTTCGTGACCACATAGAGATCCTTGCCGTCCGGCGACCAGCTCGGATTGATCGCGTGGTCGGTCGGCGCGTAGTAGTAGCGCTTCACCCGACTCTCGCGCAGCGGCAGGAGCGACGCCGCCGCTTCGAGTTTCCCGTCCTCGAAGCGTGCGGTCCAGGCGTTGAATTGTCCCCCTTCGCGGGTGGTGACGAACGCGATGCTTTTCCCATTCGGCGAGAAGCGCGGTTCGACGTTCACCGCGCCGGTTTCCGTCAGCTTGTGCTCGACGCGGTTCTGAAGATCGAGCGCCCAAAGCTCGATCGCATCGTGATCATGGCGGGCGAAAACGATCCACCGGCCGTCGCGGCTCCAATCGGGTTGATAGTCGTAGCCCGGGCCGCGGGTCAGCTCGATCGCTTCCTCCGATCCGATCGTCTGGCGCCAGAGCGACCCCGCCCGGCTGTAGACCAGGTCGCGCCCGTCGGGAGAAAACGCCGCGGAGGACGGCCCGCTCGTCAGCTGCGGCAGGTACAGCTCGCGCCAGTAGTAACTATGCGGCGCGGCGACCGACTTGAGTACCGGCTCGCGCACGGCACCGGCTGCGACGGCTGTCGAAGCCATCACGAGGACCAGCGCCGCGAACGCCTTTCTCATGCGGACACCGCCGGTGCCTCAACACCTGCGGCAAGTTCTTCTTCGAAGCTCGCGGCGAGGATCTCGATCGCCTCATCGACCTCGGCGCGGGTGACGCAGAGCGGCGGCATGAAGCGGAGCGTGCTCTTGCCGCACGAGAGGAGGAGAAGTCCGTTATGGAACGCGCGTTCGATCAACGCATCGACGAGATCCGGCGCGGGCCGGAGCGTCGCACGGTCGGCGACCACCTCCATGCCGATCATCAGGCCGCGTCCCCGCACTTCCACGATCTGCTCGTGCGTGCGGGCCAGCTCGGAAAGCCGCGCGAAGAGATAGGCGCCGACCTCGGCCGCGTTGCCTTGCAGCTCGCGCTCGACCAGATCGAGCGTGGCGAGAGCGGCGGCGCAGGCGATCGGGTTGCCGCCGTACGTGTTGCCATGGGCTCCGCTCGGCCAGCGCTCCATGATCGAGCGTCGGGCGACGAGAGCACCGATCGGCAGGCCCGAGCCGAGCCCTTTGGCGAGCGTCACAAGGTCGGGCTCGACCCCCCAGTGCTCGCAGGCGAACATCCGGCCGGTGCGGCCGACGCCGCTCTGCACCTCGTCGCAGATCAGCAGGATGCCGTGCCGGTCGCACAGCGCACGAAGCCCGGCGAGGAAGCCGTCCGGCGGCACGAGGTAGCCCCCCTCGCCCTGGATCGGCTCGACCAGCACGGCGGCCACCTCGGACGGCGGCACGGGGCCTTCGAACAGCTGGTTCTCGATGTAGTCGAGGACAGCGCGCCCCTGGTCCGAACCGGCGAACAGCGGCCGTAGCGGATTCGGATAGGGCACGTGGGTGACCCCTGGCATGGTGGGAAAGAAACCTTTCACTTGGGTCGCCTTACTCGACGTGAACGCGAGCGAACCCATGGTTCGGCCGTGGAAGCTGCCGAGAAAGCCGAGAAAGCGCGGCCGGCCGGTGGCGTACCGGGCGAGCTTCAGCGCCGCTTCGACCGCCTCGGTGCCCGACTGGCAGAAGAAGCTCATCGCGGGCTCCCGGAAAGGTGCCACCGCGGCCAGTCGTTCGGCGAGGCGGACCATCCCTTCGTGCCACCAGTCGCTCGAAATGTGGAGGAAGCGATCCGCGGCGTCCTTGATCGCGGCGACCACCTCCGGGTGCGCGTGGCCGGTCGAGCAGACCGCGATGCCGGCGGCGAAATCGAGGAAGCGGTTGCCGTCTACGTCCCACACTTCGCAACCTCGGCCGTGCGACATCGCGAGCGGACCCTCGCGCGGGTAGGAGGGGGAAATGACCTCGGCGTCGCGCGCGATCAGGGCGCGCGCTTTCGGTCCGGGCAGCTCGGTTTTCTGATGGCGGTTCATGATCTCTCTTTCAAATCGGCAGCTCGACCGGACGCCGGTGCGCCGCCTCGGTCCGCGCGTGAAGATCGCGCAGGGTGGCGAGCTCTCGCTCTGTCGGTTGCGGGACGACATCCACCTCAGAAGCTACCGCGAGCGGCCAGCCGACCGCGGCGCGGGCCTCCTCGACCGTTGCGTCGGGGTAAAGCGCGGTAAGCGTCAGCTCGTCGCTTTCGGGTGCCGGGGTGAGAATTCCGAAATCGGTGATCACGGCGCGCGGCCGGCAGACGCTGGTGCGGAAGTCGAGCTGTTCGACGAAGCTCCGCGGCGTCGCCTTCATCACTACGAAGGTCTGCTTCGCATGCGCCGCGATCTCGGGCGCGCCGCCCGAGCCGGGCAGGCGGATCGAGGGATGCGCGTAGTCGCCGATCACGGTGCTGTTGAGATCTCCGAAGCGATCGATCTGCGCCGCGCCCAGGAAGCCGACGTCGACCCGCCCGGCCTGGAGGTAGAAGTTGAACACCTCCGGCAGCGGCACCACGCAGGCCGCCGTCTCCGCCAGCTCGCCGTCGCCGATCGAGAGCGGCAGCACGTGGGGCTTCGCGCCGATCGTCCCCGATTCGTAGATCAGGACGATCTCCGGCGCATGCGTGAGGCGGGCCAGGTTGCAGGCGGCGCTCGGCAGGCCGATGCCGACGAAGCAGACCGCGCGATCCCAGAGGAGACGCGCCGCCGCGATCGTCATCCTTTCGTCCCGCGTCACGCCATTCATGCCGCGTCCTTCAGACTTGCGAGGAAGCTCCGGTAATCGGCGCTCGCGAGCACATGGCGCTCCATCCAGTGGAGGAAGCTCGCTCGCTCGCGGGAGATCGCGTCCCACCGTTGATAAAACGCGTTGTCGCGCGGGTAGTGGCCGAGCGCGTAGGAAGGATGGGCGCCGCCCGGACAGTGGACGACGGCGCTCACGACCCAATGGGGGAGGAGGACGCCGTTGCCGAGCGGCAGTAGCTCGTCCACCACCTCTTCGACCGTGACCACGACGGCCCGTGCCGCGAGCGCCGCCTCCCGCGCCGCGCCGACGATCCCCTCGATCGCCACGTTGCCGTGCCGGTCCGCGCGCTGGGCGTGGAGGATTGTGACATCCGGGCGAATGGCGGGGACGGTCGCGAGGGTTTCCCCGGTGTACGGACAGACGACGCTCTTGACGTTCGGATTCGCGGCGGCGAGGTCGGTGCCCAGGTAGCCGCGCAGGACGCCGAACGGCAGTCCCGAGGCTCCCGCCGTGTAGGCGGCGGCGAGGCCGGCGTGGCTGTGCTCGTCGAGTACCAAGGGGGCTGGCCAGCCGTGCTCGACCGCGTCGCGCAGACGGTGGAGCGAGCCGACGCCCGGGTTCCCGCCCCACGAGAAGGTGAGCGCCCGGGCGCAGCCCATGCCGATCATCTGGTCGTAGATCAGGTCCGGCGTCATCCGGATCAGATGCAGGTCACGCCGCCGCTGGCGGATGATCTCGTGCCCGGCGGCGAAGGGAATCAGATGGGTGAACCCTTCGAGCGCGACGGAGGCGCCGTCGGGCACGAAGCGCGCGACCGCTTCGGCGAGCGAGAGCGTCGGCATTCTGCTATTCCACCACCGTGCGCGACTGCTCGCGGAGGTAGAGCGCCAGGTAGTAAAACGACGCGATCCCTTTACCGCTCGATCCCGAGCCCTTCCAGCCGCCGAACGGCTGGTATCCGGGCCAGGCTCCGGTGGTGGCACCGAACGGCCGGTTGGCGTAGGTGACGCCCGCCTCGATCCGCTCGTGGAACCAGGCCACGTCGTCGTCCGAGCCGAAGACGCCCGCGGTCAAGCCGAGATCGGAGTCGTTCGCGAGCCGCATCGCCTCGTCGCGCTGTTTGAAGCGACGGAGCAGGAGGATTGGCACGAACAGCTCCTCGCGCCAGAACGGGTGGTCGAGCGGCGTTTCCACGAGCGCCGGCTCGACGTAGAAACCGCGCGCAAGATCGCCCTCGACGAGCTGCCGGCCCCCCGTGAAGAGGCGCGCGCCGTCCTTCCGGAGCCGCTCGATGGATTGGGCGTAGCGCTCGTACGCCGTTCGTCGAATCACCGGCCCGAGCCAATTCTCGCGCCGGGTCGGATCGCCGATCCGGATCGCGGCGATGTGCGCCTGGATCTTTTCGATCAGCGCGTCGGCGACGCTCTCGTGGACATACAGCCGGGAGAGCGCGGAGCACTTCTGGCCCCCCATTCCATACGCGGAGCGCGCGATTCCCGCAGCGGCGCGGTCGAGATCGGCATGCTCGGTCACGAGGCAAGGGTTCTTGCCGCCCATCTCGGCGATGCACGGCCGGGGATAGGCGCCCGCCGCCATCTTTCGCACGAGACTCATTCCGACAGCGGCCGAGCCGGTGAAGGTAATTCCCGCGACGTCCGGATGCTTCGTGAGTGCCGCGCCAATCTCGGGTCCCGATCCGCCGAGGTAGTGGAACACTCCGGCGGGCAGACCGGCCTCGCGCACGCACTCGGCGAGCAGGTGCCCCGCCCACGGAGTCTCGGGAGAGCCTTTCAGGACGACGGTGTTGCCGGTCACCAACGCAGCGGCCGTGGGGCCTCCCGCGAGCGCGAGCGGATAGTTGAACGGCGCGATCACCGCCCAGACGCCGTAAGGGCGCATCACGCTTCGGTTGTGCGACACGACGCCCGCGCCAGGGGTGAGCGGATCGTCGGGCAGGGGGTGGTCGAAGCCCCGATTGCGTTCGAAATCGTCGGCGTATCCTAAGAAGAAATCGACCGTCTCCTGCGCCTCGCCGAGCGCCTCCATTCGGTTCTTGCCGACTTCGAGCGCGAGCACTGCGGCGATCTCGTAGACCCGCCGTTCCAGGATCTCGCCGACCCGGCGCACGAGCCGGATCCGCTCGCTAGGCGGCGTGGCGCGCCAGGCCGGAAACGCCGCCTTCGCGGCGCGCATCGCGGTGTCGACATCCTCTTGCCCCGCGAGCGCGAAGCGGCCGAGGATCAGACTCGAATCGATCGGACTCGCGCGCTCGACCTCCGACGCTCCGGCCGACTCGCGGCCATCGAGGAGAAGCTCATGGCGGGCACCGAGTCCCGCGCGCACGGAGGCGAGCGCCTGCTCGAACCGCTCGTGCAGCTCCTCCGGCGGGTCGTACATCGAGGAGTAGGTCAGGCGAAAGCTCATCGAGTGTTTCCCATGACGGCGTCGTCTCTACGAGCCGGGGAAATGCCGCGCCAGAAGAGCGTCGAGAAGCGCCAGCGCTTCCCCAAGCTCCCGCTCGTCGATCACGAGCGGCGGGGCGAGGATCAGGAGATTGCCGCGTGCGGCGAAGGATACGCCTTCCGCCCGCGCCTCGGCGAGCAGGGCTTTGAGGGGAGCCGCCTGCTCGGGCCAAGCGGAAATCGGCTCGCGCGTTGCGCGATCGGCCTCCAGCTCGACCACCGCGAACAAGCCGTGGCCGCCGCGCACGTCGCCGATCACCGCGTGGCGCGCGGCCATGCTCTGAAGCTCGGAAAACATCAGTGTCCCGAGCACGCGCGAGCGTTCGATCAGCTCTTCTTCCCGGTAGGCGTCGAGCGCGGCGAGGCCCGCGGCGCACGCGAGCGGATGGCCGCAATAGGTGAGCCCGGTCAAGAGCACCTGGTGCTCCAGACGCGCGGCCACGTCGGACGAAATCAACACCGCTCCGAGGGGAACGGTGGCGCCGGTCAGCCCCTTGGCGAGCACCATCAAGTCGGGGCGACCGGCCTCGCCGTAACGCTGCCAAGCGAACCACTCGCCGCACCGCCCGAACCCGCTCATCACCTCGTCCGCGATCAGCCAGACTCCCGCCTCCGCGGTATGGCGGCGCAGCGCGGGCCAGTAGTTGTCGGGAGCGACGATGCCGTTCGTGCCCGCGTTCGGCTCCATCAGAACCGCCGCGACCCGCTCCGGGCCGTGCGTCGCAATCTCGTCGCGCACGGCAGCCGCCGCGCGCTTGCCGCACTCTTCGTCGCTCCGGCTGCCGAACGGGCAGCGATAGGCGTAAGGCGGAGGAACGTGGCGCACGCCCATGGCCTCGGCATCCGCTTGAGCTTGCGTCCGAGTGTCGCCCGAGAGCGCGCCGGCCAGGTGGCTCGCGCC
The DNA here is from genome assembly GCA_035995205.1 of Thermoanaerobaculia bacterium. Classification (GTDB taxonomy): domain Bacteria; phylum Acidobacteriota; class Thermoanaerobaculia; order Multivoradales; family UBA5704; genus DASYKS01. The sequence continues at coordinate 104,831 of DASYKS010000011.1, read as the reverse complement.
ATGGTACGAGCGGTCGCGGGCGACGACCAGTCCGCGCGGCTTGCCCGCCGCCTGGCGCGCGATCTTCACCGCATGCTCGTTGGCGTCGGCCCCGCCCGAAGTGAAGAACACGCGCCCGCCCGCGAACCCGGAAAGCTCCAACAGCCGGTTCGCCAGCTCCGCCCGCGGCTCGGCGCCCCAGGCGTTGGTCACGAAGCACAACCGCTCGGCTTGCGCGCGGATCGCCGCGATCAGGCGCGGATGTTGATGCCCAAGGTTGCTGCACTCCGCGAGGCTCGAAAAATCGAGCACCGTCCGCCCGTCGGCAAGAAACAACCGGGCGCCCGAGCCGCCGACTACGGTGGGAGCGTCCCAATCCGCCTGGGCGCACCAGCTATGCAGTACGACTTGCCGTTCGGAGAGCACTGCGGGGGAGCGTAGAGAGGCCCGCCTTCGGTTGTCAAACCAATTCCGAGCATCGAAGAACGAGCGGCGGGGGAAATCTCCCCGCCGCTCGTGGAATCGAATGTGGAGTCCGGTTTAAGCCTAGAAGCGGAAGAGCACGCCAGCATTGACCGCGGGACCGGACAGGTCGAAGTCGACCTTGCCGTTCACATCGGGGTCGGTTGCGTCGTCATTGACGATCGTCGCATCGACTTTCCGGTACATACCTTCGGCGAAGAACGCCGGACCGCCCTCGGGACGACCGACGTGGAACCCTACGAGACCGTACCAGCCGATCTCATCGTCGACCTCGAACTGGTTGGTGTCGAGAATGTAGTACGAGGCGCCCGCGCCGAGGTACGGCTGGAACCTCTGTTCCGGCGCGAAATTGAACGTGATCCCGGCTTCCGGCACGGTCGCCCGAACCTTGAACCGCCCGGTGCCGTTGTCGATCAGCTCGTTCACGTTCTCGGAGAGATCGGGGAAATGGCTCGCTCGCACCTCGAAGCGCACCAGCCCCTCGCCGAAGCCGAGCTTGGCGCCGCCGCCGGCGGTCGAATTGAGGGCATCAGTGTCCCAATAGGTGCCGTAGAGACCGAAGTCGGTGGCCAACGCCGGGCTGGCCAAGAGCCCCGCCAGCGCCAATATGGGAAGTAGCTGCTTGATTTTGGTCATTTGGATCTCCTTCGAAAGGCCCCGCGCGCATCATGAGGGGGCCCGGCTCGCTCCTGCGGGAACGGATCGGCCGGCGGTTGTCCCCTCGCCCTAGGAGTTTTCCGCACCCGGGTCCGCGCAGCGCGCGAACGACAGGCGTTGAGCCGACGTCAAAGCAAGGGCGATGCCGCCGCGCGCTTCTCGACTGAGACTCGGGTAGGCAGCGCGGGTTTTCGGCAAGATCGGCGCCGCCGGGGCGTCGCATCGGAAAGTTCGGCGCACGGCACCTTGGGAGAAAGCTGCCTCCGGCAATCCGCCCGGAGGCATCGAATTTCATTCGTCTCGAAGTCGACCCCCAAACGCACCTCTTTTAGTTACAGGCAAGTCCTGAACCGACAAGGAGGAATGGAAGATGAAAATCTTCGCCAGGTGGGGTGTCGTCGCCGCTGCTGTGGTCGCACTGTCCCCGTCGTTCGCTTTTGCTCTCGTGCCGCCGCACGAGCCGATGGGCATCGCCTCGTTCGGCGCCGGGGGCGTGCGGGTGCTGGACGTGACCCCCTCTCTTGAGATCTATGGCCGAGGCACGCGGCAGGCCGCCGATCTCGCTTCGTTCCAGCGGTTCTTCGCTCACCACACGGCGGAGTGGGAGATCCGGATGGACACGAGGAGCGCGCGGCCGAACCTGATCGAGGGGGCCGGCATCCCGCTCCTGCCGGGCAAAGGCAACCGCTTGACTCTGGATGACCTGAAGCTCGGCCACGCGGGCGACTTGACGGTGAAGGACGTCGAAGCCCGGGTGCGGGCGTTCCTGGCGCAGTTCCCCGAGGTTCTGCGCGTGGCGCCGGGCCAGCTCCGGCTGGATGAGCAAGCGAGCGCCCGCGCCGGCCGCGACGGCCAGTTCTGGGTGATTGAGCTGCAGCAGTTCTACAAGGGAATCCCGGTCGAAGGGGCGAACGTCTTCTTCCGCATCAACCAGGGCAACATCGTTCAATTCGGCGCCGAGAAGGTCGCCACCGTCCGTCTCGACACGACGCCGAAGACCGGCCGCGAAGCCGCGTTCGCCGCGGCGCTTTCCGCGCTCGGCGTCGGCCTGTTCGAGAAGACCGAGATCGTGAACGCGGGCGAGCTGCGCATCTATCCGACGCTGCTTGCCGGCGAGGCTCCGGCGATGCGCTTTGCCGGCATCCCCGGCAAAGGGTACGGCCACGTGCTGGCGTGGAAGCTCGCGTTTCGCCGCGAAGGCGATCCCGCGACCTGGGGCGCGGTGGTCGACGCGCGGACCGGCAACCTGCTGGAGCTCCTGGACCTGAACGACTATGCGCAGGTCACCGGCGGCATCTATCCCACCACCAACACGGACCCCGAGGTGGTGGTCGGGTTGCCGTTCGCCAACGTCACGAACAGCGGAACGAAGGTGACGGATGCCGGCGGCAACTACACCTATTCGGGCGGTACCGCGACCTCGACCCTGAACGGCAAGTACATCCGGATGAGCGACAACTGCGGCTCGATCTCGCTGTCGAATTCGTCGACCGGCAACCTCGCGTTCGGCACCAGCGGCGGCACCGACTGCACGACGCCGGGAGTCGGCGGCTCGGGCAACACCCACGCCACCCGGTCGGGCTTCTACCACCTGACTAACATCAACCGGAAGGCGATCAGTTTCCTGCCCGGCAACGGGTGGCTGAACGGCACGCTCACCGCCAACATGAACATCAACAACACCTGCAACGCGTTTTGGAACGGCAGCACGGTCAACTTCTACCGCTCGGGCGGCGGTTGCTCGAACACCGGCGAGATCGCGGCGGTCTTCCTCCACGAATGGGGCCATGGGATGGACACCAACTCGGGCGGTGCGGCGAGCGACAAGGGAACCGGCGAAGCGGTGGGCGACACGTTCGCGTTCCTCGAAACCAAGAACAGCTGCATCGGTCCGAACTTCCGACCCGGCGTTCCCTGCACCAACTGCACGACCTGCACGGGCGTGCGCGACATGCAGGACTTCTCGACCCTGGGCACCAAGACGATCGCCCGGCCGAGCAAGGTGGCGGACAACAACGGCATCAACTGCGACCGCTTCAGCTGCCCCTATATCAGCGGCATCACCGCCTACCAGGGGCCGATGGGCTACGAGGGGCATTGCGAGAGCTACATCGCGAGCTCGGCGAACTGGGATCTCGCGCAGTCGCTGGTGGGACATTGGGGCACGACGACCGGATGGCAAAAGATGGACGCCATCTGGTACAAGAGCTTGACCCCCAGCAAGAGCGCCTACCGGGTCGTCTCGGGCGGCAAGTGCAATCCGGCGGCGACCGTTGACGGCTGCGCCGCGTCGAACTGGTACACCGTGTTCCTCGCCGCGGACGACGATGACGGGAATCTCGCGAACGGCACGCCGAACGGTTGCCGGATCTGGGACGCCTACACCGCGCACGGCATCGCCTGCGGCTCCCGGCCTACCTGCACGCAGTAGAAGAGGTCGAAATCCATTCTCCAGGGGGCCGTCGCGCGTTGCGGCGGCCCCCGCTCTTTGCCGGCGATCGGTCCAGGGCAAACTTCCCGGCCTGAACGCTCCCGTTTCACGTCTCGCTCCCCGCCTCCTCGCGCACCCACTTTAGTTACAGGCAATTGCCTGAACAGACAAGGAGGAGACGCACGTGAAAACCCTCGGTTCGAGGAGTGTCATCGTCCTCGCGGCGGCCGTGTTGTGCCCGTCGCTCGCCTTCGCCATCCAGCCTCCGGCCCAATCCTCCGGCGCGGCGCGCCCGGCCGCTTTCGCGCGCGGGGGCTCGGTCCCCGATCTCGAAGTGACCCCCTCGCTTGCGATCTACGAAAAGGGCACGCGGCGGGCGGCGGATCTCGCCTCGCTCCAGCGTTTCTTCGCCCACCATTCGGCGGAGTGGGAGATCCGGATGGATATCCGGAGCGGCCGGCCGAACCTGATCGAAGGGATCGGCATTCCGCTCCTGCCGGGCAAGGGCAACCGCCTGACCCGGGACGACCTGAATCTTGGCCATGCGGGCGACATCACCCTTTTCGATGTGGAGGCTCGGGTGCGGGCGTTCCTCACACAGTTTCCCGAGGTTCTGCGGGTGGCGCCCGGCCAGCTCCGTCTCGATGAGGCGTCGAGCGCTCGGGCGGGAGACGGCCATTTCTGGTCGGTCGAGCTGCAGCAGTTCTACCGCGGGCTGCCGGTGGACGGCGCGAACGTCTACTTCCGGATCAACCACGGCAACATCGTGCAGTTCGGCGCCGAAAAGGTTGCCGACATCCGCCTCGATCCCAAGCCGCGAATCTCCCGTGAAGAGGCGTTTGCCCAGGCCCTCGCCAGTCTCGGCGTCGGCCTGTTCGAGAAGACCGAGATTGTCAACGCGGGCGAGCTGCGGATCTACCCGACGCTCACCGCGGGCGAAGCCCCGGCGATGAGTTTCAAGGGCACTCCCGGCAAGGGCTACGACCACGTCCTCGCCTGGCGGCTTGCGTTTCGCCGCGACGGCGACCCGACGACGTGGCAAGCGGTGGTCGATGCGAAGAGCGGCCGGGTGCTCGAAATGCTCGACCTGAACTCGTACGCCCAGGTGACCGGCGGCATCTATCCCACCACCAACACGGACGCCGAGGTGGTGCGCGGTCTGCCATTCGCGAACGTCACCAACGGCGGAGCGAAAGTGGCCGATGCGAGCGGCAATTACACCTACTCCGGCGGCACGGCGACCTCCACCTTGAACGGCAAGTATTTCAAGATGACCGACAACTGCGGCGCGATCTCGCTGTCCGACTCCTCGACCGGCAACCTCGCGTTCGGCACGAGCGGCGGCACCGACTGCACGACGCCCGGAGTCGGCGGCGCGGGCAACACCCACGCCACCCGGTCGGGCTACTACCACCTGACCAACATCAACCGGAAAGCCGCCGGCTTCCTGCCCGGCAACGCCTGGCTGAACGGCACGGTCACCGCGAATATGAACATCAACAACACGTGCAACGCATTCTGGGACGGCACTACGGTCAACTTCTACCGCTCGGGCGGCGGCTGCTCGAACACCGGCGAGATCGCCGCGGTCTTCCTCCACGAGTGGGGCCACGGCATGGACACCAACTCGGGAGGTGCGGCGAGCGACAAGGGGACGGGCGAGGCGGTCGGCGACACCTTCGCGTTCCTGGAGACCAAGAACAGCTGCATCGGCCCGAACTTCCAGCCCGGCGTGACCTGCGCCAACTGCACGACCTGCACGGGCGTCCGCGACATGCAGGATTTCTCGACTCTGGGCACGAAGACGATCGCCAAACCGAGCATGGTTGCCGACAACAACGGCATCAACTGCGACCGCTACTCGTGCCCGTACTTCCAGTTCATCATCATCGGCGCCTACCAGGGGCCGATGGGCTATGAAGGGCACTGCGAGAGCTACATCGCCAGCTCAGCCAACTGGGATCTCGCGCAGTCGCTGGTCGGCCACTACGGCACGACCGCCGGCTGGGCCGCGATGGATTCGATCTGGTACAAGAGCCTCACCCCCAGCAAGTCCGCCTACCGGGTGGCCTCGGGAGGCAAGTGCAATCCGTCGGCGGCGGTAGACGGCTGCGCCGCGTCGAACTGGTACACAGTGTTCCTCGCCGCGGACGACGACGACGGGAACCTCGCGAACGGCACGCCGAACGGCTGCCGGATCTGGGACGCCTACACCGCCCACGGCATCGCCTGCGGCGCACGGCCGGCCTGCACGCTGTAAAGATTCGGGTCAGCAGGAGGCCGTCGCGGTGCGGCGGCCTCCGTTTTCCCTCGATCACCCTCTGCTATCGTCATCCCGTCTTGAGCTCAAAAAAGCGTCCCGATCCCCGCAAACTCGATCCCAAGGTTCTGTCGGGACCGCGAGCGAAGACCGCTCCGGCTCGAACTGTGCCGCGTTCGCGCGCCGACCTGTGGATCTCGATCGGCCTCACGTTCCTCGCCTGGACGCACCGGCTGGCGTTTTTGGTTTCCAATCGCGATCGCGACTGGCCCTTCACGATCTTCTACGAGGGCGATTCCGAAACCTTTTACCGTTACGCCCGCGCGCTGCTCGGCGGCGAGCTGTACGACGGCGGCATTCCGTTCCATCCCCCCGGCTTCGCCTGGCTACTCGCGGGGCTGCACACCCTGCTGGGCGCCGGAGCGACGGACGCCAAAGTACCGTTCTTCGCGCTCAAAGCGGTGCTCGCCCTCGTCGGTAGTGCCTCGATCGGCCTGCTCTACGCCGTCGCCCGGCCCTACGTCGGCCGGCTCGCGGCGCTCGGCGGGGCACTGCTGTCGCTCTACGCCTTCGGCCTCTACGTGATCCACGTCGCCCCGGTCACCGAAGGGACCTGGGGCACGCTGTTGCTGCTCGCGCTCTGGATCTGGACCCGGCGGCTCGAACATCCGTTGGCCGCACCGGCAGCCACGAGCGGCACCTGGCGGACGGGCCTCGGGCTCGGATTGCTGCTTGGCTATCTCGCCCTCGTCCGCGCCGAAGGAATTCTGATCGCGGTCCTGCTCGTTGGGGTCGGCTTCCTGGGAGTGTGGAAAGCTCGCCGATCGCCACAAGGCGCTCCCCTTCGCCCCTGGGTGTTCGCTCTCCTTGGCGCCTTCCTGGTCGTAGCCCCCTGGACGATCCGCAACGCCGTGCGTCTCGGGGAAGTGAACGCCCGTCACGGAGCCGCCGAGCCGCTGCCGACCTTCGTGCCGATCACGATCTACGGCCCGATCAACCTGGCACTCGCCAACCGTGCCGGGGCGGACGGCAGCTTCTCGCGCTCCCTGATGGCGTCAGCCAATGCCACCGGCGTGCTCGACCTCCAGAATCCGGAACATCTGCGCTTCCTCCTTCACGGCGACCGGATGGCCTGGGAATGGATTCGAGAGAACCCCGCCGCTTTCGGCCGCCTCGTCCTACGCAAATGGGCACGCTTCTTCGGCGCCCTCCGACTCGGCTGGACCCAATGGAACCAGCCGGGAGGACTCCGCGGCACCCGCGGCGCGGTCGACGTCTTCCTCCCCGACGGCTCGGGCGCGCTTTGGCTTACCGCGCCGCTCGCGCTGATCGGGCTGGCTCTCTGCCTGGCCACGCCCGGAGGCCCACGCCGCTGGGCGCTCCTCGTCCTCCTGCTCACCGGAGTGGGTCTCACCGCCACCGGCCTGTTCTTCGGCTACGCACGCCAAGGGCTGCTCTACCTGCCGCTCTGGAACGTTCTGATCGCCTCGGCCCTCGTAGGGCTCGGCGGGCTGATCCGTCGTGCACGGCCCCTACTACCATCGGCGGAAGCGCCGCTCTCGCGACTCGCGTTGCGCATCTTCGGCGGGGTGGCGCTCGTCCTTCTCCTGCTCGAAATGTGGGGAGCCCGCGCCGACCGCAATTACCAGGCGACGGGGATGAACGTCGCCGGAGAGAGCTATTTGAATAGGGACGACCCGGTTCGGTTGGAGGTGCTGCCGGCGCAGTAGGTTCCCGGCAGCACCATATGCCCGCGTCAGAGTTTCCGATCTAGAATAAGCGTATGAGCCTCTCGATCACTATTTCAGAGGACTTCCTCCAAAGCGCTCGGATGTCGGCAGACGAGCTGCGGCAGGAGATCGCCGTTCTGTTGTTCGAACGCGAGAAGCTGACCCTCGCCCAAGCCAGTCGGTTCGCCGAGATGGGCCGATTTCAGTTTCAGAACCTGCTCGCAAGCCGCGGTCTGTCAGTCCATTACGACGTCGAGGAGTTCGAACAGGATCTGGAGACGCTGCGCGGCCTGGGTCGCTTGTGATCGTCGTTAGCGACGCCTCGCCCATCATTAGCCTTTCCGCTGTGGGCCGACTTGATCTGCTGGCTCAGCTCTATGAGCGAGTGATCGTTCCTGCTTCCGTTCATGAAGAGATCGCGACCGCCGATCATGACCGACCGGGAGTCAAGGAGCTGCGAAAAGCCGAATGGCTGAGCACGGTTCTGCCCAAAGATCGCGTGCTCGTCCGGGCGCTCGAAGGCGAGCTTGACAGCGGCGAAGCCGAAGCGATCGCCTTGGCGATAGAAGTGGGCGCAGATCTTCTGGTCGTGGACGAACGTCGCGGCCGGGAGGTCGCGCGCCGCATGGGAGTTCGGGTGATCGGAGTTCTTGGAATCTTGATCGAGGCGAAATCCCGAGGTCTTGTGCCTGCCGTCGCCCCGATCCTTGAGACACTCCTGACAAAAGCGGGCTTCCGGATCAGCCCGAGCCTCTACCGACGGGTCCTCGAAGCATCCAACGAGGCTCCGGAGTCATAGGGTCAGCCAGCTCTGGGAACCTGATCGAGTCACCGGTTTCCGCCGTCCGGCGAGAGTGCCCAAGGCTCGGTGCCGTGCTCGGGGTCCCAGGACACATAGAGAATCCGATCTCCCACCTGTGCCCAATGGCGAAGGCGCGCCGGGATCGGCCAGACGATCTCCTCGTGAACCGGCAACGCCCCGGCGATCTTGGAAGTCCCCTCCGGGGTGCCGTCGGTCTCCCAGAAGGCTCCGCCGTTGTCTTCCGCATCGCCGGCGAAGACCGCGCGCCCGCCGAGGAGGCCGGCGCCGACCGGCGCCGCGATCGAGCCTCCCTCCCGGTCGAGGAACGGTCCGGTGCCCTCGGGGGTGCCGTCGCTCGACCAGAGCCTGCCGTACCAGGAGGCGTCGTTGCCGGCGAAGAAGAGCCGCCCCGCGAAGGCGAACGTCGGAGCCGTCGGATCGCCGGTCAAAACCGGGGCCGAGAGGAAACGGGTGCCGAGGTCGTCGATGACCCAAAGGCCCTGCGTAACTTGGCCCCCTACGAAACCCGCAAACGGCAGGAACAGATTGTCGTCCACTCGTCTCCAGGGACCCGCTTCGAAGGCGGCGGAATGGCCGAGGTCGGACTCCTTCGCCCCGCCCTCCAGATCGGCAGAGGCGAGGATGAGGCTCTGCTCCTCGCTCCCCTCGGCGAGATACCAGAACCGCCCGCCCCGCTCGGCACCGCCGCCGCTTTCGGTCGGTCGCGGCCCCGGGATCTCGCGGGTTCCTTCGGTCGAGCCGTCGGTCGCGTAGAGCGCCCGGCCGTCGGGGCCGTCCGCCGTCAGCCAGAGGCGACCCGCGGCGAGGACCAGACCGCGCGGCGCCGCGTTCGCCGGGCCGGGGGCGAGATCGGTGACCCGCCGCGTTCCTGCCCGGGTGCCGTTGGACGCCCAAAGCTCGATGCCATGCTCGGGATCGCGGGCGGCAAAGTAAACCTCTCCGCCGAACCGGACGAGATCTTCGGCCGCCGACGCAAAGGACGTCCCGGCCGGCAGGAGATCGCGGGTGCCGGCCCGGGAGCCGTCGGTCACCCAAAGCGACGCCCGGGAGCCGTGGATGATCGAGAAACAAAGCTTCGAACCGAGAGAGCGCGTGGCAAAGGGTCCGAAGAGGGGACCGCGACCGAGCAGGATGCGCACGGTGCCGGCCGCCGTACCGTCGGTCACGAAAAGGCCCCGGTCGGAGTCGTCTTGCGCGATGAACGCGCCGAGGCCGCCATCGCCCGCGAAGTACTCAGGGGTCGAGCCGCCGTAGTCCTCGGTCGCCAGGTCGATAACTAGCTCCGTGCCTTCGAGCGTGCCGTCGCTGCGCCAGAGCTCCGCGCCGTGCTCGGCATCCTGTCCCTGGAATAGGAGCGTCCCGTCGGCGAGGGTGGCGCCCGGCCCGGTGAATCCCTGCAATGGAGCTTCGATCAGACGGTGGGTCCCCGCGCGGCTGCCGTCGGTCGACCAGAGCCAGCTCTTTTGAAGCAGGTCGATGGTGAAGGTACCGCGCTGCGCTCCGGCACCGAGGGCGTTGGCCGACCGGAAGTTGGCGAAGTTTGCCAACTCGATCGGCCGGTGCTCGGGCACTTCCGGGTCGATCGACCAGAGCGTCGCCGAGTTGCCGGCCGGCGGATTCCGCGCCACGACGGCGATTCTTTCGCCGATCCAAACGATCGCGTCGATGTAGGTGGAGCAGGGTCCGGGACAGAGGTCGGCGACGATCCGGGTACCGGCGGCGGTGCCGTCGCTTCCCCAAAGCTCGGTGCCGTGATCTCGGTCGGAGCTATACACCAGACGGCGCTTCGCCGTACCGAGGTCCCCCCGGGTGAGGCCCGCCTGGGCGAGCAGCCGGACGGTTCCCGCGGAGCTGCCGTCGGTGCTCCACAGCTCGTTCCGGTCATCGCCGGACGCTTCGACCAGGTGGAGCAGGAAGGTGAGCCGGTCGCCGATCGCGAGGAGGTCGAGCACGAAGCCGCCGTCCGGCACCGGCCGCCGCGTCAGCCGGGCCAGTCGGAACGTGCCGCGGGCGGTGCCGTCGGAGCGCCAGACCTCCGCTCCGCGGCCCCGCCCCTCGGTGAAGAAGACGAGGCCGCCGGGCAGAGCGCGCAAGCCGTAAGCGCGGCTCGGACCCGAAACCGGCGCGGGGGTCGCGGCGATCGGGAACGCCCGCTCGCCGTTCGTCGCCCACAGGCTCGCGCCCGCCGCGGAGGAGGTGACGAAATAGACCCGCCCGCGCCAGGCGACGAATCCATTGGGGTTCGAGCTGCCGGGTCCCGGCACCAGATCCGCGAGCCGTTTCGTCCCCGCCGGGGTGCCATCGCTCACCCAGGGCTCGAACCCATGAGCTTCGTCGGCGACGGCGATCAGCGACCGGGCGCCGATCTCGACCGCGGGCTGCTCGACGTCGATCCATTGCAGCCCCGAAGCGAGACGCTCGGTCGAAGCCGGCGTGTCACCCGTCGACCAGAGCTCGTAATCGCCCACGAGCCCCGCGTCGGCGAACAGGTGCCTCCCTCCCGCCTGGCCCAAGCGGTAGGGATTCCTCAGCGGACCCAGCTTCTCGGTGCCAGCCACCGTGCCGTCGCTCCGCCAGAGCCCTCGCTCGGAACCGGTGGAGAAGAACGCCTCCGAGCCGACGGCCGTGAGCCCTTCCGGCGCGCCGTTCGCCGGCCAGGGCGCGGTCCGAAGGTCTTTGAGCAGCTCCGACCGCCACCCCGCCGCGGGCAGGGCCAGGAACAGGAGGAAGAGGGCCGGAGCCATGCGAAAGGGCGGGTGGGGCATGGATCTCCGATTTCGTTTTTCGAGGAGATTACTTCCTGTGCCAGATCACCCCGCCCGATTTACGACTTCTTCGCGCGACCCGCGCCGCCCGCTTTCCTCTTGGCGGCCGGCACCTTCTTCGCTTTCGGGGCGGCGGCTTTTCCCTCGGGCTCGGCCCGCTGCTCCGCCTTCGGCGCGCGGTCGAGCGCCGCGAGCGCTTCGGTCATCGCGGCGCGGACGTGGCGTTCGAGATCAGCGGGGTCGATCAGCAGCGGCGCGGGCTGGGGCTCCAGGGGCGGCACCGGGACGCCGGCCTCGTCGAGCGCGTCGATGTAGCGCGCGAGGACGGGGCCTTCGGCAAGTCCGCCGCGGTCTCCCGGTTTGGGAAACAGGGTGCGGAAGAAGTCGCCGGGCGGAATGTGGATCGCGTCGAGCACGCGCAGGATGTGCTCGTAGCGCATCGCGATGCGGCCGGTGAGCAGCTGGCTGGTCTGGCCGCGGCAGTTGTCGAGCAGCTCGTCGATCTCCTGGCGCGACTTGTTGGACAGATGAATCAGCGCAGCCAGAAGCTTGCGGGCGCGGTGGATTTCTCCTTCGCTCATGGTAGGGCGAGCATACTCCATCGGTCGAATCATCGTCAACGGATCGTCGATCTCCGTGATGTGGCGTGGAACAGATATTCAAGTCGTAAGCGGTGGCTGAGAGCGGCGGTCGGCTTCGTTTGTCGACCGACCCCTACCCATGCGCGGCACGGGTCAACTCCTGCGATGCTTCGCCTCACTTGGCAACGCCCGAGCGTTGCCCCCGCGGGCGCGGGGGCCATCCCGGCACCCGCTGGACCCGCGGCTCCGGAGGAAGAACCTATGTCTCGCGCCGTCGGTCGCCGCCTCGCCCTCGCCGCCGTCCTGCTGCTCGCCCTACCCCTCGCCGCCTCGGCCCGCCCGATCGAGACTCCTCTCGCTGCCACGTTGTCCTATGAACAGGTTTGGAGCCGCATCCTGGGCTGGCTCGGCTCCGTTGCCCCTAAAGCAATTTGGGGAGAGCAGGGCACGGACATCAACCCCAATGGCCTCCCGGTTTCCGCGGAGAGCGATGCTGGTACGGACATTTATCCCAATGGTCTCCCGGCTTCCGCGGGGAGGGAAGTCGGTACGGACATGAGCCCGGATGGCACCTTGGCTCCGCGTCCGTGAGCATTGGATCGTGGGATGCCGCGAAATTCGTTCCGTGGCATCCCCGCAGGCTTCTCTGTGAGAGAATTCGGTTCGCTGTCGGTCCTTCTTCTCTATTTTTGAGGATCCGGGATGAGCCAAACACGTTGCCCTGTGCCCAGCACATGGGAAGCATTCCTGATTGGCAAGCTCTCCATGGAAGAAAGCAAGGGGCTGGTACGCCACCTCCTGCGAAGCTGCGCCGATTGCTCGAATGAGCTTGCTTCCCTCAGCGCTCCGCTTTTTCGACATGCGGACCCGCACCCCCTACGCCCCGAGACTTATGAATTTCCGGTCGAGCGGGGAATTCGGGATGCTCTCCAGTTCAGTAAGGAACTGCGTGCCGTCCGCGACATCGCGGAAGCGGAGGTCTGGACGATTGCCGACCTGGGCGAAGTACCGGCTGCGGCGCCCGCCGAATTGGAAGGATCGGACCTCTGGTGGGAACAGGCAGCCGCTTGGCTCGCCTTTGCCCGGAGCCAACGGCACGAAGATCCGGAGACGGCGCTCATCGCTGCTGTTTTCGCCGAGGGGTGTTCTTTAAAGCTTCTGCCTGGTGAGTATCCGCAGGGTTCGCTCGGCGACCTACGTGCTGGTATTTGGGCCGAGATTGGAAATGCAAGGCGACTGCAAGGCCAGTTTCTGGAAGCCGAAGGAGATCTGAACCAGGCGATCGCCTCCTGGCAGGTGGGTACCAGACCACTCCTACTTCTCGCGCATCTGACAGAGGTTTTGGCGGACGTATTCGCCGACTCTCGTCGCTTTACGGAGGCTGAAGCACTTCTCACATGCGCTTTCGCCCTACGCCGTCAAAACGACTCCTCCTACGAAGCTGGCAAGACCCTACTTCACCTTGCTAGCGTCGCCGGCTACAAGGGCGACAACACCCGAGCCGTCTTGCTCCTTCTTGAAGCCCTCCCTCTTCTCACCCCAGGAACAGACCCACGCGTTTCGCTGTTCGCCCTTCACAACATGATGGGCCGCATGGTCGACCTCGGCCGTTTCACCTTCGCGGAGGAGATGCTGCGCACGCTTCGTCCCCACCTGGAGCCTTTCTTTGGCGAGACGGATCGCTTGAAGCTCTCGTGGGTCGAAGGCAAGATCGCCGCGGGTCTCGAACGTTGGTCGATCGCGGAGCATGCGTTCCGCGGGTTGCGCCGCCGCTTCGCGGACCAGAGCCTCCCGTTCCACGTCGCGCTAGTCACCCTCGACTATGGCGCGCTTCTGCTGCGCCAAGGACGCACTCGCGACCTGCGCCCCCTGCTCGACGAGATGATCGGCACCTTCCTCGGGCTCGGCATCCAACGCGAGGCGCTCGCCTCCGTCCTGCTGCTGCAAAACGCCCTCGCCGCCGAGCGCGCGACCCTGGCTCTTCTGGAAGCCGCCGTTCGGGAGGTTCAAGCGTTGGAAGGACGGAGCTAGCCGACCATGAAGATCAGGTCTCTCTCTCGCACTCTCTGCCTCCTCGCACTGGGTGCGGCGGCTCTGGCCCCCGGCGCCCGGGCGCAACCGTTTACGGTGACGTTCGTCCTCGACATGCATCCGGCGGTCGCCCGGGGACGGTTCGATCCCAAAACCGATCAGGTCGGCGTGCGCGGCGGGGCCGTGCCCCTCTCCTGGGAGGAGTCGCTCCTCGCCGCCGATCCCGACGGCGATGGCCGTTACGAGGTGACGGTGACTTTTCCGCGCACGCCGTTCGGCGGCCAGGGGATCGCTTACAAATTCAAAATCGAGCACCCGGTTCGTCGCGCCGACGAAGGATGGGAGGAGTTTCGCAACCGGTTGCTCTTCCTGCGCACGGCGACCCAAACGGTAAGCCGGGGGTTCGACGCGCCGCCCGAACCGATCGAGCTGTCTCGCGTCGGCACGATCCGTCGCCATCCCGCGTTCCCTTCGCACTTCGTCGCACCGCGCGAGGTCCAGGTGTATCTGCCGCCCAGCTATGACCAGGCGCCGCGGCGCCGTTATCCGGTCCTCTACCTCCACGATGGCCAAAGCGTCTTCGACGGGGCGGACCAGGGCATGGAGTGGCAGGTGGACGAAACCGCGGAAGCGCTGATTTCCAAAGGCCGGATCGAGCCGGTGATCATCGTCGCGGTCCACAATACCGAAGCGCGAATGGACGAGTACGGGCCCACCCCGGTCGATTGGAAAGACGACGACGGCACCGTCCGTAGGATCGGAGGCAAAGCCGACCGGTACGGCCGGTTCCTGATCGAAGAGCTCAAACCCTTCATCGATCGCACCTACCGCACCAAGAGCGGTCCGGGCGACACCGCAATCGGCGGCGCCTCGCTTGGAGGCCTGGTCTCGCTCTGGCTCGCGCTCGACCATCCGAAAACCTTCGGCGCCGCGCTCGCCGTTTCGCCCGCCGCTCCGTGGGACAACGAGCTGCTGGCGCGAAAGATCTCGGCTCTGCCGAAAAAGCCGCGCCTGCGGGTCTATGCGGACGTCGGTTCCAAAGAAGGCGACGACTTCGTCGCCGCCATCCTCCGCCTCCGCGACACGCTCCAGAAGAAAGGCTGGAAGATGGGAGCCGATCTCGCCTTTATTGAGCAAGAAGGGGGGCAACACGAGGAGCTCTCATGGGCCTCCCGCGTCGAGGGAATGCTGCTTTTCCTCTACGGATCAGGCAAGCGCTAAGCCCGCCGGGCACCCAGCACCCTAGCGGGTAGGAAGAGGATCGCCTTCAGCAGCTCGAAGACCGCGTCCAGAGTGATGCCCAGAATCCGGAACGGCACAGAGAGCAACCACACCAGGGGATAGAGCACCAAGGCCAGCAGCGCGAGCGGCCAGCAGAGCACGAAGAGGATCAACCAGGCCAGGAACGTCCACATCGTAGAGGCCCTCCTCCCGGAAATACGAGAGGCCCGCCGCGGAGTTTCTTCGCGGGAGAATCTACCGATCCCTACAGGGATGGCGTCGGTCTCCAGAAACCCAGGACCTGAAAGGTGTCACGGCGCGGATCGTAGGCGAGGCGGAGCCCCAGAAGATTCCGGTCGCCGACGCGGAGCAGGAGGTGGTGGGAGGCTCGGCCGTCGCCTCCCGGAGACTTCGGCTCGCCACGGACCAGCGTTCCCGTGCAGCCGGCCGCAAGCTCGCCGTGCAGGTCGGACAAACGCTCGGTAAGCCCCGGGCCAAACGGCTCAAGCCCTGGAACGGTACCGGCCGAACCGCCGGCCGAGCAGATCGCCGCCGTCACCGCCGCCGCCCGGGTGTCGGGGTCCCCGGGACCGGTTGACGCAGCGCCCGTCGAAGTCTCGGGTTTCGAATTCACCGCCACAGGCTCCATCCGCTGCACCGGACCTTCGGACTGGGAGCAGGCGAACGTTACGGCAAGCGCGAGGATCCAAACTTTCAACCCCACAGGCCACCTCCTGGGCCGAATATACCTCGGAGAAGGAGGGGTGCCGGGGAGAAGATCCGTAGCCCCCTCTAGGTCAAAACCTTAGCCACCGCATCCGGGTGCAGACCCCATCCCAAGAACCCCGCCAAGCCGAAAATTAAGCCGCCGACCGCGAAGATGACAGCGAGGACGGTCAGCCATTTCTTGCGGGTGAGGGCGCTCACTCCGAGCAGCGCGATCGCGATGCTTAGGGCGGCTTCGGAGATATCGAACTGGTCGTCGTGGACGCCTAGGCGGTCGTATTCGGCTTCGGCGGCTTCGGCTTGGGCTTTGATCTCGTCTTTTTCCGAACCGTATTTCTTCGCCTTGGCCGCGTAAGACTCGATCTTTTGGTCGAGCAGGGTCGCAACCATGGGAGAGAGGTGATCTCCAGAGGATTCCTTCTGAAAAGTGAGCTGGTCGAGCACACTCTCGGCGAGGTTCTGCTTCATGCTCTTGGCCTGGTAGTACGACCAGGAGTCGACCGCCTTGGCCTGCTGCTGCGCCATCGTCTGGCAGATGTTGCCGTCCTTGATGTTGCAGACCGCCATGAACGTGGCGATCAGGGCCACCAGCAGCGCGATCACGGAGTTCAAAGAGAAGCCGGAGTCGTCTCCGGCGCTGTCTACCGTTTCGGCGATCGTCTCGGAGAGGTCGCTCATGCGAAGGTGTCCTTCCTGGCCGGGCTTGGGGGCGGCGGGGCGCTATCTTTTAGGGGAGGGGCGTCGTGGGGAGGGTAGGACAGTGCGAGAGGGAGGGCAAGGTGCAGAACACCACCCTTGTGGGTTGGAGCGCCCTTTCTTTCCGGACTACCCCTCCCCCCGTTGGCCGATCGTGAGGCCGAAACCGGAGACCAGCTCGCGCCAGAGCACCTCCCGCGCGCGGCTCATTCCGCGATACCAAGGCCCTCGACGCGCTCAAAGTGCTTGCGGTTTCGGGTTAGGAGAGTTCCTCGGTTTTCGAGCACGATTCCGGCGATTAGGCTGTCGGCCATGCCGATCCCTTCGCCTTTTGCTTCCAGCGTCCGCCGGACCGAAGCCGCGCGATCGGCGGAGCGCGCGTCGAGGGAGAGGGTGGCCAAAGCGCCAAGAAGAGCCAACGCGGATTCCCGTTTTCGGTCCGACTGGGACCCGGAAAGAAGCTCGAAACGCGTGATCGAGGTCGTCGCGAGGAAGCCCTCTTCGAGCTCGCGGCGAACCTTCTCCCACGCACCGCGCTTTTCGAGGAAGTCGATCAGGACATCGGTATCGGCGACGTTCACCGCCAGTTTTCCCGGATCGAGCGGGTCGCCTCGCGTAGCTCGTCGGCTTCTTCGGAGGTCAAGCTCCCGGCGGTGGCCAAGGCCCGCCGCCGCGAATCCTTGTCCCGCTCCAGCCGTCCAAGATAGAGATCCACCGCCTCGTTGATCAGCCGCGAGAATCCCTTCTCACCGGTGCCTTCGGCGAGCTCCAGAAGCTTCGCGCTTCGCTCATCGGAAAGTTCGATGGTCATTCTCATGAGACAAGTCTAGGGCGATTTACAGGTGATTGCCTAGGGCACGTTCGCCGCCGCGTCCAAACGCAAGCGCCTACACCGCTTCGATCGACCGCGCCGGAGCCAAGGGCGCCTCGGCTTCGAGCTCCTCGTCTTTCTCGTCCGTCCCCAGGTAGCACCCGGCGATCCCGAACAGCTTGGGTAGGTCGGCGATCTTGCCGTCTCCCGCTGCGGCGCAGATGGCGTCTATGGCGTGCAGGCCGAGCACGCGATAGCTCTCGAACTGCTGTTCGCCGAACCATTGCTCGCGGGTGGATTCGTGGGGGAAGAGCTTGTTCAGCTTCTTGTAATTCAGGACGTCTTGCGGCTCGCCGCAGTTGTAGACCGCGGGTTTTAGATAGAGGAGATGACCGTCCACCTTGGTGTCGTCCACCTCCGAATAGAGGATCTTGCCGACCGCGCAATAGCGGCCTTGCCCGCCGGTCGGCTCTTCGCCGAAGGGCATTCTTCCCAATTGGATGTGGATTCCCAGATCGATGCGGATCTTGCGCAGCGCGTTGCCCAGATCCTGGTACTGGCAGTCGTGGTCCTGCCCGGCGTCCACCAGAACGATGTAGCGGCACCGGCGCAGCACCATCTCGTAAAGGCCCAGGTTTTCGAAGTGGCCGCCGTCGGAGAGATAGACGTACGGGTTGCGATCGTCGGTCAGCCCCAGAGCCTCGGAGATCAAAGGGCCGATCGCCAGTTTCGGTTGGGCGTCGCCGAAGGTGCGCGCCCCGGCGACGCCCGGATTGCCGAGCCACCAGCCGAGCCGGGCGTTCCAAAAGGTCATCAGAAACGTGATCGCCGGCGAAGAGTGGTACCCCATGTTGGAGCTGGCGGCGGCTCCCGAGATCGCGAGCGCCGTACCTAGGGAGACCGCGCGGCGGCGGCCTCCTCCCCGGGCGTAGGTCTCGGCCGCCCGGTAGCCGACCCGGGCGCTGCCGCAATGCAGGGGCGAGAACGTGAACGACTCGGCTTTTCTCTGCTGCCAGGCGAGGTTCTTGCCGCCGACCAGATTCAGAGCCACGTTGACCACGTGCAGGGGCTTGGGCGGGCGGCTGGTCTCGATCTCCTCCTGGAAGGCGCGCAGAAGAAGGTCGCGCTGCAGGAGGTAGCGTTCGTCTTCCGAACGCACCCGGAGGAGCCGCTCCCGCTCTTCCTCGCTCACCGCGAGATCCTCCAGCAGCGGCTGTTCGAACCGGCCGCGGATCAGGAGGTTGAAATCGTCCGTGAGTGCCTGGAGCAGCTCGGCCGAAGGTTCGGCGGGATAGGTGTAGCGGGCGAGCAGGAGTCGCGTTCCTTCGGCGAGATGCCGAGAGACGATGGCCGAGGACGGTGGGCGCGAGCCTTCCTTGAGCCGTCGGCAGAGCAAGGCGCCGTGGTCCGCCAGATTCTCCGGCCGCAGGAACAGAGGCGAGCGCAAACGCCAAGTTTCCAGATCGTCCTCGCCATCGAAACCGGTGAAGGCGTTGGGGCGACGAGCCTCTCGCGACGCGCCGAGGAAGGTGCGGATCAGCCGGTTGCGGTACATGGCGTGGAGAGAAAACTTGTTGATGTCGATCAGCAGCGCCATCCCCAAGCCGCCGACCAGCGCGACGGTGAACAGAGCGAACACCTCCCAAGCGGAGGATTTGGCCACCAGGTCGATGTGCCAGCGGGCGAGGGCATCGGCCGCGGCGGACGCGGCGTCCTTGGCCTTGGGGTCGGGAGCGAAAAACGGATGCGGGCTCATCGAGACGATGCGGAACAAAAAACTCATGCCCAGGGAAAGGGCGGCGGTCAGGATCACCACGAAGACCGGCGCGACGAAAGCGAGGGCGGTGTCCAGAACCTTTGAGGCCAGACCCTCCTTGTCCTTGGCGCCGTGGCTCTCCGAGGTCAAGGAGCTGCGGGCCAGAAGCGCCGTGGCGATGCCCGCCAGGCCGCCCACGGGGGTCAGGACCCATTTCCAGTAGGCCAGCAGTACCGGGCCAAAAATCACCACGCTCGCCAGAGCGATCCAAACGGCCACCACGATCAGCAGCCAGGCCGCGCTGCGCGACCACCATTCGCGGTCCTCGTCGTCGGTCCAGCGGCTGACCAGGCCGGCGAACAGGGTTTCCCCGAAGACGAAAGCGCCCAGCACGCAGGGGACGGCGAAGACCCCGTACCAGGAGATGTTGTACGCGCCCCAGCCGGGCGCCCCCTCGATCGTCGTGGGGTGCTCGAAGACTCTCGCCGAGAGCATCGCGAGCAGGCCTCCGACGGTTCCGGCGATCACCAGAAACGGCGCTTCTCGAAGCTTGGCGAGCGGCCGTACCCGTCCCTGGGCCAGGGCCGGAAGGGCGTGGACGCACCAGCCGAAAATGTTGATCGACACCGTGGGGAAGACGAACCACGTCCAGCTCGGCATACCTCGACCGAGCGTCTGAAAGTAGGCCCAGTAGACCGAAAACAGAGTCGCCGACGCGACGAGGGGGAGCAGGCAGAGAAGGAGAAATCCCCGCGTCGTGCTGCGCCGGCCGCCGCTCGGCCGGTTCCAGCCGATGTAGCCGATGGCGAGAGCCATCAGCGAAGAGCCGAGGACGAACAGGATTTCCGGGAACAGATGCACCCGGCCGACCAGGGGCAGATCCAAGGGGACGTGCTCGTGGATGCCGGTGGCGCAAACGGCCACGTAGAGCCGGGGCAGGGACAACGCGGCGAGCAGCAGCGGCACCAGCACCAGCCAATACACGTAGAGGTTACGGATGAAGATGGAGATCAGAGTCCAGGAATCGGCGGAGAGAATGCCCAGCTTGGGCGTGAGGTAGTTGCTGAAGTTGCGCAGGTATTCGAGCGGCGCCGCTTCCGGTTGCAGTTTGCGCGCTCCGGGCCGGCGGCCGCCGAGCTCGTCGGCGACGCCGTCCAACCCGCGAGGGTGGCGGTGAATCCAGGCGCTCAAGAGGCCGCCCAGGTAGCCGCCGCCCGAGACGGTCGAGAGAAAATCGAACTTTTGCAGCAGCCCCCGGCGGGCCAGGCCCTGGACGACGCCGAGGCTGAAGACCGCGCTGCGGATGCCGCCGCCGGAAAGGCACAGCGCGGCGAGACCCGAAGGATGGGCGTGGACCCGCCGGTAGACCTCCTGCAGGCGGCGTTCGCGGCTCGGCTCCAGCTCGTTGGGCAGGGCCTCCTCCAGGAGCAGCCGGAGGAGGTGCGGTCGATCCTTCGGCGGGTCGGCGAGCAGCCGCTCCATCTCCTCCGACAGGCGAATTCCGGCGCCTCGGCACACCTGGGCCAGATCCGCCGCCTTGGGGCGGATCTCTTCGTCGTGCAACAGACGATTGAGCTCGTCCGCCAAGTCTTGGCGCAGAGTCCCGAGCCCGGGTCCGTCCTCTCGGTCCCGCTCCACGAGGAGGGTGAGGAAATCGGAGGACAGCTGCCCGCGCAGCCAGGCACTGACCTCGTCGCCGGGGTCGTGCAGTCGGACCAGGAGCGCGGGCAGCGTCGCCGCGCGGATCTGGTCGGGAGCGACCTCCCAGGGGGAGATCGACCCTCGGGTTTCCGGATCGGACTCGGGCAACAGGGCCGCGAGCTCCTCCTCCAGCACCTCGCACAGTTGCAGCGGAAACTCCGTCGCGGCGGCATGACGAGCCATGAACCGACCCTCCCGTCCTGGCCTACAGGCTGAAGCGCTTATTTTACCATCCCTGTGACAACCTGGGGGGGGCTGCCCGGCGGGCAAGAACCTCGTCAAAGTCCTCAGCCGCCTCAGCCCTCACCCCCGACCCCTCTCCCAAAGGGCCCAAAGGGAGAGGGGAGCAAGGCGAGTTTGATTTTGCTGTTCTCCCCTCTCCCGTTTCGGGAGAGGGGCCGGGGGTGAGGGCTGGTGCGGGACAAACCAAGCCGCCCCGCCGCGCAACCTCCCGCCGCCGTTTCACGTAGGCTCTGGGAGAATCGAAACCTTGCCCGCGGGAGGCGACGCCATGACCCTGCTCGACGACCTTCGCTACGCCGCACGCACCCTGAAGAAGAGCCCCGGCTTCGCGATCGTGGCGATCGCGACCCTCGCGCTCGGGATCGGCGCGAACAGCGCGATCTGGAGCGTGCTGCACGGCGTGCTGCTGCGCCCGCTGCCGTATCAGGATCCCGACCGGTTGGTGCGGATCTACTACGCCGATCCGGAACAGGCGGGCGGGATTTCGGCCGCGTTCTCGCCGCAGGATTTCGACGATCTGACGGCGGATCTCGGGCGCTCGGAGCGGGGCAAGGCGTCGCCCTTCGCGCGGATCGCGGCGTCGCATTTCATGCTCGGCCTTACGGGGATGAATCTGACCGGCGGCGGCGAGCCGGAGCGGGTCGATTCGGCGACCGTCTCGGGCGGCTATTTCTCGACCCTCGGGGTGCCGGCCGCGATCGGCCGGACGATTCAGCCGTCGGACGACGTGGCGGGGAAGGATCGCGTCGTCGTCCTCTCGGACGGGCTCTGGCGGCGCCGCTTCGGCGCCGATTCCACCGTGGTCGGGAAACAGGTGACGCTCGAAGGGGAATCGTTCACCGTCGTCGGCGTCATGCCCCCCTCGTTCGCGCTGCCGGCGCGCGAGGTCGATCTCTGGGCGCCGATTTCGCTGATCGGCGACGACGACATCCCGCATCTGCGCGGCCTGCGCTGGATGGACGTGGTGGCGCGTCTGGCGCCCGGCGCCACGCCCGAGCAGGCGACGGCCGCTTCGAGCGCGGTCTTTACCCGCCTCGCGCGCGCCTATCCGGAGACCAACGAGAAGCGCGACCGCGCTCTCGTCCGGCCGCTACGCGAATCGTTGGTGGGCGACCTGCGCCCGGCTCTCCTGGTGCTGATTTCCTCGGTCGCCCTGGTGCTGCTGATCGCCTGCGCGAACCTCGCGAGCCTGTTGCTCGCGCGCACCACGACTCGGCGCCACGAGTTTGCGGTGCGGGTGGCGCTGGGAGCCGGCGGCGGCCGGCTGGCGCGCCAGATCCTGACCGAAAACGTTCTGCTCGCCCTGGTCGGCGGCGGCCTCGGATTCGTCATGGCGGGGTGGGGAGTCGAGGCGCTGGTCGCCCTTGGCGGCGCCGAGCTGCCGCGGGCGGAAGAGATCCGCCCCGACGCTTCGGTCTTTCTATTTACCCTCGCGATCTCGCTCGCGACCGGTATTCTCTCGGGGCTGTTGCCCGCGCTCCGCGCCTCCCGATCTGATGCGCGCGAGGCGCTGCGCGAAGGGGGGCGCGGCGGGGGCGAAGGGCGGCGCGGCCGGACCGCGCGCGGCGCGCTGGTCGCCGCCGAGACCGCCTTGGCGACGGTGCTGCTGATAGGAGCCGGGCTGATGGTGCGGAGCTTCTGGAGTCTGCTACACGTCGATCCCGGCTTCCGCACCGAAAACGTCCTGGCGCTGTCGATCAGCCTCCAGGATGGCAAATTTGCCGATCCGGTCGGCATCACGGGGTACCAGAACCGGGTGCTCGCCCGGCTCGCCGAGCTGCCGGGGGTGGTCGCGGTGGGGGGAAGCAAGACGCTGCCGCTGCGCGGCGGCGGCGAGCCGTACGACTTCGCGGTCGACGGCCGCGACGAGCGAATCACCCCCGAGGCGGGCACGTTCATCGTCACCCCGGGATATTTCCGTGCGCTCGGCATTCCGCTCTTGGCCGGGCGCGATTTCACGGTTCGGGACGGCGCGGACGCCCCCCCGGCGGTGATCGTCAACCGGGCGCTCGCGCACCAGCTTTGGCCGGAGGGAGGCGCGGTCGGCCGGCACGTCCGATTCGGCGAGAAGCCGATCGAGGTGATCGGGGTGGCCGGTGACGTGCGCCACGCGGGCCTCGCGACGGCGCCCGGGCCGGCGCTCTACCTTCCGAATTCGGTCGCCCCCCGCTCGACGATGAAGATCTTCGTCCGCACCGCGGGCGATCCGCTGGGCGTAGCCGGAGCGGTGCGCGCCGCGATCGGAGAGGCCGATCGCAATCAGCCGATCTCGGATCTCGCGCCGCTCTCCCAGCTGGTTTCCGAGGCGGTTGTCCGGCCGCGCTTCACCACCCTCCTGCTCGGCCTGTTCGGTGCGCTCGCGCTCGGCCTCGCTGCGCTCGGGACCTACGGGGTGGTCGCCTACGCGGTGAGCCAACGAACCCACGAGATCGGCGTCCGCATGGCGCTCGGCGCCAAACGCTCCCAGGTGCTCGGAATGGTCGTCCGCCAGGCCTCGATGCTCACCCTCGCCGGCCTCGGCACGGGCCTGGTCGCGGCGTTCGCGCTCACCCGCTGGCTCTCGGGGCTGCTCTACGGCATCTCGACCACCGACCCGCTCGCTTTTCTCGCGGCGCCTCTGGCGCTCGCCCTGGTGGCACTTTACGCGAGCTACCTGCCCGCGCGTCGCGCGGCCGATCTCGATCCGTTGATCGCGCTGCGGCGGGATTGAGCGAAGGGTTTCGGAGGATCGGAGCGTGAGCCGCTACCCGCTGGGTTTGTGGCTGGTCTGTGCCGCCGTGATGCTCGCGAGCTGGGTTCACGCCCCCTACCCGGATCAGATGCTGTTGCAGCACATTCCGACTGTGATCGTCCTTGCGGCCTGGCCGATCCTGGTCCGGCGATTTCCTCTTTCCAACGCCGCCCTGACCTGTCTTGCCCTGTTCCTCTTGCTCCACGTCGTGGCCGCCCGCTACATCTACTCCTACGTTCCCTACGATGAGTGGTCGCGGCGGCTGCTGGGCTTCGGGTTGACGGAGCGCTTCGGCTTCCGGCGCAACCACTTCGACCGCATCGTGCACTTCTCCTTCGGAGCGCTGTGGGTCCGGCCGATCTGGGAGATCTGCGTCCGCTATTTCCGCGTGCCGCGGCGTTTCGCCTACTACGCGGCGTTCGAATTCGTCCTCGCCTGGAGCATGCTCTACGAGTTGGTCGAGTGGGGGCTTTCGCTGGTTCTGGCGGGAGCGGACGCCGACGCCTACAACGGCCAGCAAGGGGACCTGTGGGACGCGCAGAAAGACATGTCGTTCGCCCTTCTGGGGGCGGGTCTCGCGCTGCTCGTGCTGTACTTCACGCGGCGCAGCCGGCGGCTACTGCCGGGTCCCGCCGAACCGGCCGCGTAGCCACCACCAGGCGCGGGTCGGGGCGAAGCTCCACGACTGTTCGATTCCCGTGAGCGTCCGCCCGAGCGCCGCGCTGCGCGCCTCGGCCGCGGCGCACCGCTCGCGCTCTTTGCTCAGATACGCGACCAGCTCCTGGGTCCGCTCGCGCTCTTCGACCCGGCCGGCGATCAGCTTCTTGCTCCTCTCGCGCTCGTCGAGCAGATCGGCGATCAGCTCCTTGCTTCGTTCCCGCTCCCGCAGGAGCGCCGCCGCCAGTTCCCGATGTTCCGGGGGACCGCTCTCCAGCGTGAATTCGAGCGCCACCGCCGCCTCTTCCTCCATCCGGATGCGATGGTAGGCCTGGCGCAGCTCCAGCGAAGGCGTGGTGGAGTCGCCGCGGCCGCACCTTTCGAGCAGGGCGTAGAGAAGCGTCTCGGTCGCGCGGAGCAGCGCCAATTCGCGGGCGGGCGGCGAGTTCTCGGCGCTCGCCTCGTCCGCCGCGATGGCCTCGGCGGCCGGCAGGTTGGCGCTCCGGTCGAGCCGGCGGTAAAGCTCCAGGGCCTCGGGAATCAGGTTCTCCCAGGCCGGGTTCGCAGGCAGGTGCGGCGTCAACTCCTTGGGGACGTAGATTCGGGGGGAAATGTCGGCCAGCGGCAGTCCCAGCTCCTGCCGCAGGCGGCGCACCAGCACGCCCAGGTCGGCGGAGAGGGCGGGCACCTGCGCCACGAAACAGCGCTCCGGGTTCCGGTCGCGGAACTCCAGCAGGCGGCGGTTGTAGATCTCCCAGGAGCGGATCGCGCGCCAGGGGTCCTCCCGCAGCTCCAGGTCGCCGTTGCGTCGCCACAGCGAGAGCGCCACGTCCAGCGGATGGCGATAGAGGAAGAGATAGCGCGCCTCGGGCAGCATCGCCTCCCAGAAATCGAGGAACAGGCAGGTCCGGGGGTCTTTCCACCCCCAGAGATGAAAGTTCCGGCGTTCCGCGATCAGCGCCTGCGCCCGGCGGACGAATTCGGCGCCCTGAGGGGGCGCGAAATCCTCGCCGATCGAGAAGCAGCTCTCGCCGGCCGCGGCGAGCATGTCTTCATGCAGCGCCAAGAAATCCGGGTCCTCGAAGTGGCCGCGCGGATTGCCGAGCCCGGGGTCGGGGGCGTCGCAACCGATCGAGAGACCGGCCTTTTGCAGCACGCTCGCCACGAGCGAGGTGCCCGAGCGGTGCATGCCGCAGATGACCAACGGGTGGGACATGGGGAAGGTGCTCCGATTCCGGTAGAGGGGGCCTGTCGGGTTCCGGGGTTCCACGTTGGCGGGTCTCGCCGACTCGATTATCCTCTACCCGATGCGGGTCTTGGCAATCATCGCCACCTACAACGAGGAGCGGTTCATCGGCGGCTGCTTGGAGCACCTCTTCGCCCACGGCGTCGAAGCGTATCTCTGCGACAACCATTCGACGGACGGCACCGTCGCGATCGCCTCGCGCCACCTCGGCGCCGGGTTGCGCGGTATCGAGCGGCTCCCGCGCGACGGCACCTTCCGGTGGCGCCAGATCCTACGCCGCAAGGAGACGCTCGCCGCCGAGCTCGACGCCGATTGGTACCTCCATCTCGACGCCGACGAAATCCTGCTGCCGCCGCGCTCCGGCCAGACGCTCTCCGAGGCGTTCGTCGAGGCCGACGAGGGCGGCTACGACGCGGTGGAGCAGGCGGAGTTTACCTTCGTGCCGACGCGCGAAGAGCCGCACCACGACCATCCGGATTTTCGCCGCACCATGCGCTGGTATTACCCGTTCGCTCCCAGCCCCTTGCACCTGGTGCGGGGGTGGAAGCGGCAACCCCTGCCGGTCGACCTCGCGAGCACCGGAGGGCACAACGTCCGCTTTTCCGGTCAAAATCTCTCGCCCCGGCGCTTCCGGCTGTGCCATTACCTTTTCCTCAGCCGCGAGCACGCGATGCGCAAGTACGTGGCCAAGACCTACGATCCGGATGAGATTCGCGGCGGCTGGCACAGCTGGAGACCCACGCTCGCCGCCGATACCGTACGGTTGCCCTCAGAGGCCGAGCTGCGGACCGTCGGCGACAACGGAGATCTCGATTCCTCCTCGCCGCGCACCACCCATTGCGTTCAATGGTGAGATCCTGAGCCCGGTAGAGCTCCAGCACCGCCCGGTCGTCCTGTGCATCGTCGACCGTCCGAACTGGGCTCACGATCGCAAGACCGACGCGCTGGCGAACGGGCTCGCCGCATCCTTCCGGATCGTCAAACGCTACCAGGCCGAGGTCAGCGCGGAAGATCTCGATCGCGCCGATTGCGTGCTCCTCTACTACTGGCTGCAAATCGAGCGTTTGAGCCCTTTGCGCGCGGAGCTGAGGCGCCTGCGCGACCGCCTGGTGGTCGGCATCTGCAGCCACTACGAGCTTGACGGCGCCTGGCGGGCGCCCGGGCTCGCCACCCTCGGAGAATTCGCGCGCGCCGTATTCGCCAACAACCGGCTCCTGCTCGAAGAGTTCGGGCCGCAACTCGGTCCGCCGATCTATTACACGCCCAACGGGGTGGACACCGGGTTCTTCCGGCCGGCGGAAGTGAGGCCGCCGTCGCTCTCCGGCCTTCTGCGGGTGGGCTGGGCGGGGAGTCTCACCAACCACGGATCGGAGCACCGAGGCGTCCATGAGGTCATCGCGCCCGCGGTCGAGGCGGCGGGAGCCGAGCTTCGTCTGGCCGTCCGCGAGGAGAAGTGGCGCAACCGGGAGGAGATGCTGGAGTTCTACCGCTCGCTCGACGTCTACGTCTGCGCCAGCCGGAGCGAAGGGACGCCCAACCCCTGCCTGGAAGCGGCCGCCTGCGGCCTGCCGGTGATCACGACGCGGGTCGGCAACATGCCCGAGCTGATCCGCGAGGGGGAGAACGGTTACTTCATCGAGCGAGACGTCGACGATCTCGCCGCAAAGCTCGGACGTCTTCGGGACGACCCGGAATTGCGGCTCCGAATGGGGCAGGCCGCCCGCTCCGCCATCGAGGCCGCCTGGGATTGGCCGCGGCAGGCGGCCCGCTACGAAACGATGTTGCGCGACGTCTTGACGCCGGGATGATGGATCGAGCCGCGCGTCCGCCGGTTCACTGGCCGGCCCTTGGCTCCGCGTGGTAAACGACGTGGACCAGGTCCCTACACGAAGGCGCGGCTGGTGACGTTGCGTCCCAACCGGAGCCCCTCGGGGTCGGCAGGGGCGGCGAGCTTGATGTAGAGCTCGGTCAAGACGAACACGTTCGGGATTCTCAGGATCGGCACCGCGATCGCGCCGAGCCAAGCACCCTTCTTCTTGAGGCGGAGGACGCCTTTTTCGATCGTGAACGTTTCGATCTCCTCGAAGAGGACCGGATCCTTGGCGCCCTGGGCGATGCCGCGCGAGGACAGCGCAAGCTTGCCGAACCTGACGGTGTCGCCGTTCCGGATGCGTCGCATCGCCTCTTCCACCAGGCGCGGATTGACCCGCGCGCTGACCATCTCGAACGCCTTCATGACCTCTTTGTCGTTCGAGGTCATGACCACCTTCTCGCCGCTCGGACCGAGAACCCGAACCGTGATGTTCGTGCCCTTTCCATCGAACGGCTTGCCCTTGCGCTTTGCGGCGGCTTCGATCGCCGCGCTCGCCACCAGGCCGACGAGGCCCCCCGCCTGGACCTTCATCGCGCGGAACCAGATCTCCGTCACTTGATCCCAGCGCAGCTCGGTGGTCTTCGTTCCCAGGACTTGTTCGATGCCGTCCTCGTACAGCCGCAACCGGCGGTTGTGTTCCCGCTGGAACAGCACCCAAAGCAGAGCGAGGACGCCCAGCGCCAGCGCCGCCCAGAGCGCCATCGGCGTCGCATCGTGATCCTCGTAAAAAGTGTAGGCGGCCCAAAAGCAGCCAAGCGCCGCGGGGACGAGGAACAGGACGAGCGCCGCCCGGATGGCCGGCGTGCGTTTGAGCGTAAGGATCTGGGCGGTCGAGAACATGGAAGCTCCGAGCGAGGAACGGATCGCATGCAAGGCGAGACGGTGTACCGGAGACTAACACGGGGCTCGCGCTCTACGCCGCACCGCGGCTTGACCGGCCGGCGGGCGGTCCCTACGATCCGCGCAAAACAAACCGAACGTTCGTTCGGGATTTGAGGA
Source organism: Thermoanaerobaculia bacterium (assembly GCA_035995205.1). Lineage (GTDB taxonomy): Bacteria > Acidobacteriota > Thermoanaerobaculia > Multivoradales > UBA5704 > DASYKS01. The sequence continues at coordinate 76,431 of DASYKS010000011.1, read as the reverse complement.
GACGATGCGCAAACGGACGCAGGCCGACCGCAGCGACGCGGCGACCAAGAAGGTGTTGAAGGCGGCGCTGGCGCTGTTTTCACGCCAGGGGTTCCGCGCCACCACGATGCGCCAGATCGCGCGCCGGGCGAACGTGTCGGTCGGCAATCTCTACCATCACTTCGGCGGCAAGGAGCAGATCCTCGCGGTCTTGATCGATCACTACTGGCAGGAGCTGACCGATCCCGAGCTGCCGCTCAACAAGGTCTTTGCCGCCAATCGTTTCCCCGACGATCTCGAAGAGCTGGCCGCGGCGATCGAAGAGGTGGTCGATCGCAACTCGCATTCGATCCTGCTGATTTACATCGACGTCATCGAGTTCAAGGGCAAGCACATCCACGAGTTCTACCGCCGGATGGCGGAGCGGTTCTCCGCCACCTACGAGGACAACCTGAAGGAGCGGCAGGAGCGCGGCGAGCTGGGCGAGCCGAGTCCGCTGTTCGGCGTGATGATGGCCACCCGCTGGTTCTTCTACTACTTCACGGTCGAAAAATGCTTCGGCGTGCCGATGCACCTGGGGCTCGATTCCAAAACCGCCGTCGCCGAGTTCTGCCGCATCCTGCGGCTCGGCCTGCTACCACGATCCGATTCAATCAAGCGGCCCCCGGGTCTCGGCGCCGCCAAAAGTCTTCGACCGAAAAAGGGAGGTCCGTCATGAATTCGTCGTTTCGCGCCCTGCTCCTGATCCTCGTCGGCATGCTCGTCGTTTGGAGCGCTCCGGCTTCCGTCCACGCCCAAGCGCCGGCCACCGAACCGCCCACCGTCGAACAAACCGACGAGCAACCCGAAGCAAAAGCCGCCGAGGAAGAAACGCCGACGGTCAGCGACGAGATCATCGTCACCGCCCGGAAGCGCGAAGAAAACGTCCAAGAGGTGCCGGTCGCCGTCACCGTGGTCGGCGGCGAAGCGCTTCAAGAAGCCGCCACCTCGGATATCTCCGAGCTGCAATCTTCCGTGCCGAACCTGTCGATCTACCAGGGGCGCAACCAGACGACGACGCTCACCGCGTTCATGCGCGGCATCGGCCAGGCCGATCCGCTTTGGGGCGTCGATCCCGGCGTCGGTCTCTATCTCGACGACGTCTACATCGCCCGCCCGCAGGGGGCTCTCCTCGACGTCTACGACGTGCAGCGGATCGAGGTGCTGCGGGGACCGCAGGGGACGCTCTATGGCAAGAATACGATCGGCGGAGCGATCAAGTACGTGAGCCGCGAGCTGACCGACGATCTCGGCGGACAGATCTCGGTCTCGCCGGGCAGCTACTCGAATCAGGATTTCCGCGCGAGCGTCTCGGGCGCGCTGATCCCCGGTAAGCTGCGCGGCAAGATCGCCGCCGCCTCCTTGAAGCACGACGGCTACGGCACCAACCGGCTGACCGGCCGCGACGTGTCGGACAAGGACACGACGGCGTTTCGCGGCGCGCTCGATTGGCTCGCCTCGGACCGGGTGAAGGTTCAGTTGAGCCACGACCAGACCAAGGACAGCGCGGAGCCGAAAGGCTATCGGCGGCTCGCCGCGAACCCGCTCTGTCCGGCGTTTCTCGGCCGGACCTGCCCGCCGCTATCGAACAATTTCGACACCGAAAGCGGCCTGGCCCCGTTGAACAGCACGGACGCGAGCGGCACTTCGCTGATCGTCGGCTGGAAGGTCAGCGATGCGTGGGATTTCAAGTCGATCACTGCGTACCGCAAATCCGATTCGGACAACAACATCGATTTCGATACCACCCCGGCGCGGATCACCGACGTGATCGCGACCTACTTCGACAAGCAGACTTCCGAGGAGCTGCAGTTTCTTTACGACGGCGGCGAAAAATTCACCGGGGTGTTCGGCGCCTATTATTTCAAGGGCAAGGCGGGCGGTCTGGTCAAGAACATCTTTCTGAACCGGATCTTCGGCACCACCGAAGGCGAAACGAACACCGATTCGATCGCGATCTTCGGCGATGGCAGCTACCAGTTGACCTCGGACCTGCGGTTGAACCTGGGCCTGCGCGCGACGCGCGAGAAGAAGAACGGCATTGCGCTCAACCGAGGCTTCACGAACGACACCTTCACGGTTCCGAACGCGGTGACCGCCGACTTCGACAAGACCGAGACCTTCGACTCGGTGGCGCCGAAGCTGGGTCTCGACTACCAGGTCAATCCGAACGTGCTCGCCTACGTCACCCTGTCCCGCGGCTTCAAGAGCGGCGGATTCAACGTCCGCGCGCAGGCGACGGTCTTTCCAGCCTCGGCGCTGCCGTTCAAGGACGAGGTGCTCGACGTCGCCGAGGTGGGCTTGAAAACCGTACTTCTCGACCGCCAGCTGGTGTTGAACACGGCGGCCTTCTGGGGCAAGTACAAGGACATTCAGGTCAGCACGTTCACGGCGTTCGACTCGAACGGCGACGGGGTGGAAGACGCCTTCTTCGGGAACTTCATCAACGCGGGCGACGCGACGATGAAGGGGATCGAGGTCGAGTTCGACGGCTCGCCGCATACCGTCACTTGGCTTCGTCTGGTCGGTAACGTAAGCTATCTCTCCGCCAAACCCGACGAATTCTTGGACGCGAACCACGACGGTTTCGTCGACACCCAGGTGATAACGAACGCGCCCGAGTTCACCGGCGCGCTCCACGCGAACCTGAGCTTTCCGATCTCCAAGGGCCTGATCACCGGCTCGGTCGGCGTCGCCTATCGCGACGACTCGGTGCTCACCAACGAAGGCGGACCCTACCCCGGCCGTCCCGGGCAGCCGCTGCTGCCGATCGTCCAGCCCTCGTTCAGTCTGTGGGACGCCTCGATCGGCTGGTTATCGCCGAACGCCAAGTGGCGCTTCGGAATCAACGGCAAGAACCTGGCAGACAAGGGCTACGTGACCAACGGCTACAACATCCCCGCGCTCGGCATTCTGGTCGGCTCGTACGGCCAGCCGCGCACGGTGCTCGCGACGATCGACTACAAGCTGTTCTAAACCCTTAGGTTTTGCGGGGATTTACATGATCGATACCGGGCTTGCCGGAAAAGTGGTCGTAGTAACCGGTGCCGCAGCCGGCATCGGCAAAGCGACGGCGCAGCGCTTCGCGGCCGAGGGGGCGCGCTTGGTGCTTTGGGATCTCTCCCCGGAGGCCGGGGAGGCCGCCGCCGGGGAGATCGCCTCGACCGGAGGTGCCGCGCGATTCGAGCGCGTCGACGTCTCGCAAGAGGGAGAAGTGGGCGCGGCGGTCGAGCGGGCGTTAAGCGAAGAAGGGCGGATCGACGTGCTGGTCAACAACGCCGGCATCGCCCGCGATGCGCAGCTCGCGAAATGGAAAGAAGGCGCTCTGGTGGGATCGATGTCTCCGGCCGATTTCGACGCGGTGCTCGCGGTCAACCTGCGCGGAGTCTTCCTGCCCACTCGGGCCGTCGCACCGGGAATGATCGAGCGGGGCGGCGGGGTGATCCTCTCGGCCAGCTCGGTCGTCGGCCTCTACGGCAACTTCGGCCAGACGAACTACTCGGCGACCAAGGCCGGAGTGATCGCGATGACCCGCAGCTGGGCTCGCGAGCTGGGCCGCTACGGCATTCGGGTGAACGCCGTGGCCCCCGGCTACATCGCGACCGAAATGGTAGAGAAGATGCCGCAGAAGATCGTCGACGGCATCGCGGGAAAGACCCCCCTGGGTCGCCTCGGCCGCCCCGACGAGGTCGCGGCGGTTTACCTCTGGCTCGCCTCGGACGCGGCGAGCTTCGTCACCGGAGCGGTGATCTCGGTCGACGGCGGTCTGGTGATCGGAACGTGATCCGAGGGACGTTTTTTCCTGGGACCGCCGGCGTCTTGGCGAACTTGCGCCTCGGGTGTGCTTGTCCTGGGACCGCCGGCGTCCTCGCCGGCAGGAGGGCTTGGTGGTGATCGCGGGCGATCTCCTCGGCGAGCGAGCCCGGCTGACGCCGGAAAAGCTTGCACTCGTCACCGTGCCACCCACGCCAGGCGCGGAACGGCTCACCTACGCCGAGCTAGACCGCCGCGCGACAGCCATGGCGCGGGTATTTCGCGAGCGGTTGAGCCTCAGGAAAGGCGATCGGGTCGGGCTCCTTTCGGGCAATCGGGTGGAATTCCTCGACGCGTTTTTCGCCTGCGCGAAGGCGGGTACGGTGCTGGTGCCGATCGGCACCCGGCTCACGGCGGTCGAGATCGCCCATGTGGTCCAAGACAGCGGCCTCGACGTGCTGCTCTACGACGGCGACCATGCCGAACACGTCCGGGAGCTGGTAAGCCTTGCCCCCGTAAAAACCGCCTTGGCGCTCGATGCCGCGGCGAACGCGAACCCCGGCGACCTCGATCTCCCGACCGAAATTGCCGCGACGGCCGAGAAACCTTTCCATCCGGAGCGGATGGACCCGGAGGATCTCTGGGCGCTCCTCTACACGAGCGGCACCACGGGGAAGCCCAAGGGTGTGATGATCCCGCATCGACAGGTGCTCTGGAACGGTTACAACACGGCGGTGTCCTGGCAGCTGCGCGAGGACGACGTGACGCCGATCTTCCTGCCGCTCTACCACGCGGGGGGGCTGTTCGCGTTTCTGGTGCCGATCGTCACCATCGGAGGCACGATCGTGCTGCATGCGGGGTTCGATGACCAAGAGATCTGGAAGACGATCGAACGCGAGCGAGCGACCGTGGTGCTCGGCGTGCCGACGATCTGGGAGCGGTTGTCGGAGCATCCCGGCTTCGCCGCGGCGGATCTTTCGAGCGTGCGCTGGCTGGTTTCGGGCGGCGCGCCTTTGCCCCGTTTCCTGATCGATCGCTACCAGGAGCGCGGGATCGTCTTCAAGCAGGGATACGGCCTTACCGAAGTGGGGGTCAATTGTTTCGCGATGACGGTCGAGGAATCGATCGCCAAAGCGGGCTCGATCGGCAAGCCGCTGATGTTTTCTGAAGCGCGGCTGATCGATGCGGAAGGCGGCGCCGTGACGGACGGCGAGGTGGGAGAGCTGTGCCTCCGCGGTCCGCACGTCTCGCGCGGCTATTGGGGCAGACCCGAGGCGACCGCCGAGGCGCTCGATGTCGAAGGGGGCGGCTGGTGGCGGACCGGCGACCTCGCGCGGCGCGACGCGGACGGCTTCTACACGATCGCCGGCCGGGCGAAAGACCTGTTGATCCGCGGCGGGGTGAACGTCTACCCGGCCGAGATCGAAGGGGAGCTGCTGCTCCATCCGGACGTACGCGACGCCGCGGTGATCGGCGTGCCGGACGAGAAGTGGGGCGAGGCGGGCGTAGCCTTCGTGGTCGCGGGCGAGCGCCGGCCGAGCCCGGAAGAGCTGCTAGAGTTTCTTGGGAGCCGCCTCGCCCGCTACAAACACCCGAGCGCGTTCGTTTTCGTCGACGCCCTGCCGCGCACCGCGTACGGCAAAGTGGTCAAGGGCGACCTGCGCGAGCGCTATCTGAACCATCCGACCGAAGGGGAAGCCTCATGATCGACGCACCGCCCGCGATCCACTATGTCGTCCAGGGGGACCCGCAGGCCGCCGCGCCGATCGTCCTCTTGAACGGCGGAATGATGACCACGTTTCACTGGGAGCCGGTCGCGGCGAAACTGCGCGGCAAACATCGAGTCATCCTGCTCGACTTCCGCGGCCAGCTCCAGTCGCCCATCGCGCCGGAGGCTCCGGCGCCGGCCGATCTTGCGGGTCACGCCCGCGACGTGGTCGCGGTGCTCGATCAGTTGGGAATCAAGAAGGCCCACCTCGCCGGCACCTCGTTCGGCTCGCTGGTGGCGCTGGTCATGGCGGCCGAATATCCGGATCGCGTCTCCTCGGTCGTCGCCCTCAACTCGACCGCGCGTTTGAGCCCGGAGAACGTCGAGGGGACGAAGCTGCTGCGCCGGTACGCGCAAGAGGCGGTCGCCGGAGGCGATGGCGGTAAGGTGCTCGACACGATCGTGCCGACCACCTATTCGCCGGAATGGATCGCCGCGAACCAGGAGGTGCTGCCGCTCCGTCGCCAGCAGGTCGCCGCCCTTCCCAAGGGCTGGTTCGCCGGGGTCGACGCCATCCTCGGCGCGCTGGAGACGATGAACCTCGCGCCTTATCTCGCGAAGATCCGCGTGCCGGCGACGCCGATTACGATCATCGCGGGCGAGAAGGACGTCACGTTCCCGGTGCCGTTCTCCGAGGAGCTGCACAAGGCGATTCCGGGCTCCCAGCTGGTGGTCGTCCCGGGCGCTTCGCACGGCTATGTGCTGGAGCATCCGGACGACGCGGCGGCGCGGATCGAAAGCGCGGTCCAGATCGCGATCGACATGCAGAAGCCGATCCCGATGCCGTTAGAAAAGCCCCCGGCCAAATCCGCCGCGGCTCCCCCGGGTGACCCGCTTTGATTCGAATTCCGCAACCGGCGCGCTATGCCCGGATCGCCTCGACCGGCATGTACCTGCCGGAGCGCGAGGTAAGCAACGACGAGCTACGGACGCTGCTCGGGGCCGCCGCCCCCGAGTACGTGGACAAGATGCAGGCCTCGACCGGCATTGTCCGCCGCTATTGGGCCCGCGAAGATCAAGCAACCTCGGACCTCGCGCTCGAAGCGGCGCGCCAGGCGCTCGACCGAGCGGGGAAGACTCCGGCTGACGTCGATCTGATCGTGCTCGGCACCGACTCGCCGGACTACATCACCCCGGCGACCTCGGTCGTCTTGCAACACAAGCTGGGCGCAAAAAACGCCGGAACTTTCGACGTCGGCTGCGCCTGCGCTTCATTTCCGACCGGCCTCGCCGCGGCGGCCGGCATGATCGCTTCGAACCCGGCGCTCCGGGTGGTGCTGGTGGTCGGCGCTTATCTGATGCAGCGGCTCGCCGCGCCGGACGAGCCGACCCGGTTCTTCTACGGCGACGGCGCGGGGGCGGCGGTGCTGGTTCCCTCCGGCGAGCCGGGTTTCGTCACCGCGGCGTTTCAAGCGGATGGTTCCTACGCGCGAAACTGGGCGATCCTCGCGGGCGGCACAGTCGAGCCGGCCTCCCAGGAAGCGATCGAGGCGGGGCGCACGATGGTCAAGTCCTACGAGCGCTATCCCGCCGAGGTGAACCACGAAGGGTGGCCGCGCCTGGCGAGGAAGGTCGCCGAGCAAGGAGGTTTTGCGCTCGACGAGGTGAAGCTCTGGATATTCACCCAGGTGCGCAAGCCCTCGATCGAGATCGTCATGGCCGATCTCGGCCTGCCCGTCGAGCGTGCGCACAGGGTGATGGAAAAGTGGGGCTACACCGGCTCGGCCTGTATTCCGATGGCGCTCCACGACGCGCTCGAAGCGGGGAAGGCCGGGGCGGGCGACCTGGTCGTCCTGCTGGGCTCGGGTGTCGGCTACAACCAGGCAGGGGTGGCGTTCGTGCTGTAAAGGAACCTGCCCGTTCTGGAAAGCCTCCCGATCTGTCATTCCGAGCGTGAGCGAGGAATCTGGGGGTGGGCGGCACACATCCCATTTAGGCGAAGGGATTTAAGGCCGCTCGACCCCCTGATCCCTCGCTCTCGCTCGGGATGACAGATAGGTGGGGATGGGCTTCGATTCGGGAAGGAGAGGCAGCGATGGCGGACGACAAGAGAGACGAGATCGGCGGCCCGTACGCCCGCTATGTGCTCGCGGTGCTGGTGCTGGTCTACGTCTTCAACTTTCTCGATCGCCAGATCCTGTCGATCCTGGCCGAGCGGATCAAGGCCGATCTAGGTGCCACCGACGCGCAGCTCGGCTATCTCTACGGCACCGCGTTCGCCGTGTTCTACGCCCTGTTCGGCCTGCCGCTCGGGCGCCTCGCGGACGTTTGGGATCGCCGCAAGCTGATCTCGATCGGTCTCGGGTTCTGGAGCGTGATGACCGCGGTGTCCGGTCTCGCCCGCTCCTTCGCTCAGCTTGCGCTCGCCCGGGTCGGCGTGGGAGTCGGCGAGGCGAGCGCCTCGCCCGCCGCCTATTCTCTCCTTTCGGACTACTTTCCCCGCGCCCGGCGGGCGACCGTGCTCGCGATCTATTCGAGCGGCATCTACATCGGCTCCGGGCTCGGCCTGTTCCTCGGCGGCCTGGTGGTCAATCGCTGGGATCTGGCGTTCCCCGGGGGCGCCGCAGGCGGCGCGCCGTTCGGCCTCAAAGGCTGGCAGGCGGCGTTCTTCATCGTCGGCCTCCCCGGCATTCCGCTGGCGCTCTGGGCGGCCTCGCTCCGCGAGCCGAAGCGGGGCGCGAGCGACGGCATCGTGAGCGCCGTGGGACCGAAGCCGCTCCCTGCTTTTCTGGCCGAGCTTTCCTCGGTCATCCCGCCGTTCACGATCTGGAACCTGGTTCGCCTCGGTGCCTCCTCCGGAATGATCGCCGCCAACCTTGCCGCGGCGGGAGGATTGATCGGTGCGGCGTTCCTTCTGACCCGTGCGTTCGACAACCCGGCGCAATGGGCCTCGCTCGCCCTCGGCCTCTACGCCGCGGTCTCGTGGGGCCAATCGCTCGCGCTCCGCGACCGGCCCGCGGCGTCGCTCATCTTCCGCACCCCCTCGATGATCTATTCGATTCTCGGCTTCGCGTTCCTTTCCTTCAACGGCTACGGGCTCGGCTTCTGGATCGCGCCGTTCTTCGCCCGCGTCCACCACATGGATCTTGGCCAGCTGGGATTGATCGTCGGCGGCGCCGCGGCGCTGGGCGGTTGGATCGGGGTCACCACGGGAGGGGTGCTCGCCGACCGCCTGCGACGGACCTCCCCGCGCGGGCGGCTCTACGTCGGCATGCTGAACGCGGCTCTCACCATCCCCCTGGCGCTCGCGGTCGTCTGGATCCCGAACAAAACGATCGCCCTCTGCCTCGCTTTACCGCTCTACGCCGCATCCGCGTTATGGCTCGGACCCGGCACCTCGACCATCCAGGATCTCGTCCTCCCGCGCATGCGAGCGATGGCCTCCGCCGCCTTCCTCCTGGTCAACACGCTGATCGGTCTCGCGATGGGCCCCTACACCATCGGCCGCCTGAGTATGGCGACCGGAGACCTGCGCCTCGCCCTTTCGCTCGCCCTGATCGCCTACGTCATAGCCATGGGCTTTTTCCTCTTGGCGGGCCGCACCCTGGGCCACGACGAAGCAACCCAACTCGAACGGGCACGGGCGGTGGGAGAAGGCTAAGACCTTGGAGTGCGGCGACGTGTCGCCGCTTTCCGAGCGCCGACGCGTCGGCGCTCTCGAAGCACGAAGACCTGGCCTAAAAGAGCCCGTTGGAATGTGAAGTCCGTCCTGCCGACCGCGCTACGCGGCAAGCGAAGTCCTCGCCGAGGTTCCCGTCGTAAAGCCCCGCGAGGTGTGCTAAAGCCGTTCTAGGCGGTCTGTTTGCCCCCTATCACCGTGATACCCGCAAGTAGCTCACGACGTAGCCTGGCGAGGAGCCGCGCGCTTTGGAAGGCCTCAAAAATCTGATAGACGGCGATAGTGAAAAGTACGAGGCACAGAACTACGATGGCCCACCAAGCGGCGATCCGGCTCACGGCGTTCAGGACCAAGATCCCAGGTAACGCAACGAAAAGGGAAAAGGCGAACTCGTTCTCTCGAACGGCGAGCAGAAGGTACGGCGCGATGGCCACCGTCCCGGGAATCACAAGCGTTGCAACGGGATGTAGAGTATCTGTCTTGAAGGAATCAAGAACTCCCACGCGAATTCTCAGATAGGCCGATGAACAATTGAAACATTGTAGCATTTTGGGGTAAATGCGCTGAACTGAGCGTCCGTCGAATTGACAACTTAAGCGACGCCCTCGGCCCGAGCTGACGGGGAGGCACACTCCGCGTGGCCCTGTCGCTCTCTTTGATCGCCTACGTCGGCTCACTCGGCTTCTTCAGTCTCGCCGCTCGCACCCTGGATGAGGACGAAGCCACCCCCGCTCGAACGGGCGCGGACGTCGGGGGAGGACTAGAACCTTTTGGAGTGCGGCGACGTGTCGCCGCTTTCCGAGCGCCGACGCGTCGGCGCTCTCGAAGCACGAAGACCCTTGGAATCAAGGCGGCTTGCCCGGCCCGCGGCGACACGTCGCCGCGATCAAAGCGCCGACATGTCGGCGCACTCCAAAACTAGAGGAGCGTCGAGGCTGCGAAGCGGTGTTTGGATCCGCGAGCCTGCTGCGCCGCGTCGCGTAAGCGGTTCGTGGGTTCCCTCGAGTGCTTTTTCCGTTCCGCGCACCGCTGGGCAGGTCCCGCGCACCGCTTTTCAGGCTCCGTGCACCAGTCTCCCGGCTCCGCGCACCGGTCCCGAGGCGCTGCGCACCACTTCGCGGGCTCTACGCACCAGTCTCCAAACGCTGCGCACCACTTCGCGGGCTCTACGCACCGGTCTCCAGACGCTGCGCACTACTTCGCGCGCTCTGCGCACCGGTCTCCAGGTGCTGTGCACTCCTTCCTGCGCTCTGCGAACCGGTGCTGGGATGCCGCCCACCGGTTCGGGCATGCTGCAGAGCGGTGCTGGGATGCTGCGCACCGGCTCGTGCATGTTGCGAAGTGGTGCCGGGATGCCTCCCACCAGTTCCGGCATGCTGCGCACCGGTCCTGAGACGCTGCACACCACTCCGCGCATTCTGAGCACCAGTCTCCGGACGCCGTGCACCCCTTCCGGCGCCCGGCGCACCGGTGCCGGAGCGCCGAGCACCACGTTCGAGAAGCTGCGCACCGGTCGCGGGACCTCGCCCACCCCTTCCGGTCTGCCGCTTTCTAAGGGCGTGCCGTTTGAGCCCTGCGCTCGGGACGGATATCCTCCCTCTCACAGATGGCCACGCACGGAGAGGAAGCGGACCGCGGAGCCGCCGAAGAGCTTCGGCGCGAGGAGGAGCGCGTCTAGGCGACGCACTCCAAACAGGGAGGCGAGGCGGCTTGGGCCGGGGAGGGGTAGAGGACTTGAAGCCGGGATCCGCCGACGCGGCGTGTCTCGCTTCTCCTCGCTCGCAAAGTCCTCCGGGCGCGGAGCCGTCAGTCATCCGAAGATCCGGAGGCGGGACTTCGAAAGGTTTCTGGGTCGGGGCTATAGCCGAAGGCGATCTCCAAGTAGGGCGAATAGACAAATTGGTAGAGCAGGAAGAGAGAGAGCAGCAAGATCACAGAGCTCGCGAACCGGCCATCGCCGCTGCCGACGCAGAACGGATAGAGCCATATTGCCGTTGTACCGGTTGCTGCCACTGCAAGCAGTTGAGCGGCGAGGTGGCGGGTTGAGTTTCTCCACCGCCGTGACGGACCGAGCGGTGAGGCCATAGGGGAGGTCGGAGGCGGTGCTGGCGAGAATGGCATCGTGCCGATGCCTTCGAGCGCTTGATCCAGAACGTCGGAATCGCCCCAGTATTCGACATGGGCCGGGATGAAGAGCTGAAAGGGCCAAGTCCAGCGGAACCTGCCGGCGGTGCGATCCGCGGGCGGGCCGCCGAAGAGCTCCGTTCCGACCGGATCGAAAGGGCGGTGGACATTCAGCCAACGAAAGGGGCCGACGTCCGCTGCGAGGACTTCTCGCAGTGCCGCGGGAGAAGGGTAGCGGTCGGGAAAGAAGCGGCGGAAAGTACGCTTGAGCGGCGAGCCCATGGTCAGCAGCGTGACGCGCGTTTCCGCTGGGACCAGCACCTTGAAGATTCGCAAGGCGTCGGCCGCGATCACCGAGCCGAGGCTGTGTGCGGCGATCACCAGCTCCCTTGGCCGCGTGTCGAGCACGATACGGAGTCGTTCGCCGAGGAGCGCTTGGAGGTTACTGCGATAGATGCCGTCGCCGAGATACCGCACGACATCCGCGATGAACATGAGCCCGATCCCCACGGGAGTTTGGAGCAGCCGAATGGCCAGGCCCGACCCGCGGCGGACGATCGCCGGACCGGCGAGGACGCCGAGCAGGAGAACGGCGAAAGCCGTGGCGACGAGGCCAATCTGCCAGGATTCTGAGCGCGTAAGTCGGGTGAGCGACGCGACGCCCAAGGCGCCCGCGGTTCCGAGGATCAACCCTTGTCTCCTCAGCTCTCGCCTGCGACCCATCTGGACGAGCAAGTAAGGCAACACCATCAGAGCCAGCAGAACGCTCCAGATCCAGGGGAAGAGGAGGGCGGTGCTGCGCGCCGCGGCCGATCGGCCCCGGCGAAAGAGCTGGAGCGAAGCCGCAACGGCCATCAGGCAAGCGGTCAGTAGGGTCGCGGCGCGGCGAGCGAGACCCCAGAAGGACGGGGACTCGGGATCCGGGATCGAACGCCCGGCGCGGGAATCGGCAGCTGCGGTCGTAGCCTTTCCTGCTGTTTTAGGAGGCGCGGCGCAGGCGCGGCTGTCGGCCAGCAGGAGGGCTAGGAGGAGGAGAGGCAACAGCGTGGCCGCGAAGTGATATAGCGAAAGGAGGGCGGAGGCAAGCCCCGGGGCCGCCTCCTGCGCTTGGGATTCGGGAAGCAGCCGATCGAGCGTCAGCTCATGCCACGCGGCGCCGAAACTTCCCATCACGTTGGGATCGAGGTGAGTGCGGCGAATCGTACCGCCGACGACCGAGCGCCAATCGAAGCTCTGAACGACGACCTCGGCTTCGGGCCTCGTTCGCGCAATGACCGATCGCGCGGCCTCCTCCGACCGCTCGGCATCGAACGGTCCGATGCCGTGGACGAGGAGCACGACCGTTGTTGGGCGGGAAGGGCTCTCGTTCGTTTCTGGCACCGGTCTCTCGGGTCGTCAAGGACGCTCAGGCCGGAGGATAGCTCGATGAAAGGACATAGAACGAGCGCGCTCAAGCAGGCCCGCGCCGAGGGTGGATACAATCTCCACCTCTCGGGGGTGCGCCCTAACTGCCGACCGGAACACCGTGCCGGTGCGCGACCGCTTTCCCGAACTGATGCCTGAGGTCTTTGCGTGAGGTCGCCAGTTTCTTCTCGCGGAGCTTTTCGTCTGCTTTGGAGCAGTCGTTTCCAAAGAGTTGGTAGATGCCCCGGTATCGATCCCGCGCACCGTCTGTGAGCGCTCTCAGTGCATTGTCATCGAGTTTCTCCGCGATGTCATCCAGCTGCCAGGTCACCAATTCCTCGTCAGCAGGTTTGGGTTCGACCGTGCGGAGCTGGTGCGCGAGCCAAGTCTCGGCGGCCTTCTCGTCCCACTTCCGGACGATTTCGAACAGGTTGAGGTCGACGCCGCGCAACCCTTCCGTCTCCTGCAGCGCCGCGGTCAGGCGACGTTTCTGGCGGTCGGTCAAAGACGCTCCGAGCAGCAGGGGCCGATCGCTCCGTTTGACCGTGCCGCCTTCCTCGCGAAAGCCCTTGACGGTGGCCAGGAGATCTGGCGCGGCCAGCTCGGGAGTCGTCTTCTGGCTTGCGGCGAGATTCTGCAACGCCTCGAAGGCACTTCGAACCTCAGCGGTCGCCAGGCCGCGGGCCAGGGGATTCTCCGCCGAGGCGACCAGCCATTCCATCAGTTCGGCGGGGTCGGGCTCGCCGCGCCGCTCGGCCGTCCGTTCGAGATCGGAGAGCGCTGCGAACCTGTCGACGTAAGCGGCCCGCTCGGCAGTCCCGAGGTGCTGAATTTCGGACGAGACGTCCGACGACTCGTAGGCCGGCCCTCCGCGGAGACCGGAAGAGTCCTCGCTCGCATCGAGATACGCCAGAATCTTGGTGCCGGGAGCGAAGCCCTCGGGCGCCTGGTCTTCCGGATCGCACTTGAGGTACTCCGAATGGAGGTAGGTCACGCTACGCCCCGGCGACTTCCCCTTGAGCAGCGATTCGATCCGAAGCTCCGTGGCCACCTTGGCCAGCGAGCCCTGGCCTTGGCGCTCGACCACGACCGAAGGTCCGACGACCGCCACAACGACCAAGTCGCTGTCGTCGAACTGCTTTCGCGGCGTGCTCGTGCGCACGATGATCCCCAGGGAGCTGGCGGGCTCGAAGGGCGCGGCGGTCAGGTCGACCTGCTGGACTTCTCCGGGTCCGAGCATGAGGTTGTACTGCGGCTCGACGTCGAACCCGGGAGCCCGCGCCAGAACATCGTAGACCGCGGTGAGCAAGTTTTCGAACGAGAACGTGCCGTCGGCTCGGGTAACGGTCAGGGTTTCGCGATCGTCCAAGATATTGAGCGCAACGACTTCTGCGTCGGACAGCGGCAGGCCGTTCTTCTGGGTGAGCTTGCCGCGAATCGCCGCGCCGACGGTGGACCGGGTTTCGCTCTTCGCGGCTCGTTCTCCTGGGGCGTTGGGGAGCGCCTCGTCTCGCGGGGTGGCGGCGACCAGTGCCGCGGGCTCGATGGGAGCTGTGTGGGCCGCGCCAATCCCCAGCCATGCGGTGACGACGGCGGCCGTAATCGAGGACGTTCGGCGCGGGGCCGAAAGTCGCATCGGTTCGAACGGCTCGACCGGCTCGAAGACCGAGAGCCGGCCGCCGATGTGGGTCAGGCGGGCGCAGAGCTTGCCGTGGCTCGCTTCCAGGTGGCCGCGGATCTCCTGCGGCGTCAACCGCTCGAAGTCGAAAACGTCGCGGCGGCACTCGGCGCAGAACCTCCGGCGGTCGTCCCCCTGCATCGCGTCCCACGACGTAGTGCATTTGGAACCGGTCGCCAGACGGTTCAGCTCTTCGCTTCGGATCGCCATTCGCAACGCTCCCTGTGAGGCTCTTCAAGCCGCTCGGTGTAGTCAGTGGCTTGAGCGCCTTTGCAATCGGCCGACCAGCGTCACCGCGGGCTACAAGCTCCAGCGTGTAACGGAGAAGCGGTCGCTAGAGCCTGCAAGAGGAGCAGGAAAAAGCCTGCGGGCAGAACCTTTCATGGAAGCGGCTCACAACGAAGGCTCTCAACGCTTTCCAGCATTTCGTGTCGTGGTGCGTATCCGATGTCTTCCGGCATTCCGCCGGATTGCGATCGAACCCGGAGGGAAACATGAAACAGCATTAGCCCCGGAGACTTTCCTGTTGAAACTTGGGCAGGGAGTTGGAAGGGCAGGTGCTGCATGAACCCCTTGGGCATCGTTTTTGCGCGTAGCCCCTCATCATGCGTTACTTACTCTGGCTCTTGATCTTCATTTCGAGCGTCCTTCCGAGCCCGCCTCAACTGGTGCCTGCGGCCCCTGAGGTCAAGGCGCCGGATCCGGCATTAATCCTTCTGCGCGAACGGTTTCCCGCCGCGGGCGAGCCCCTCCGGTTGGAGCTCGACGGCCGTTCGTACCGAGTCGCGCCGGAGCTTGCTTGCTTCTATGAGCGCCGGAGTTTCTTGCCGGCTTGGAGCACCGAGAACGGCCTCCTTCCGGTGGCCGATCAGCTGCTCGCGGCGCTCGGCGGCGCGGCGGACGAAGGGCTCCATCCGGAGGACTATCGGCTCGCGGCGCTCCAGGGGCTTGCCGACGCGGTTCGGCGTACGCCGCTTCCCGCGAAGCGAGCCGAGCTGGACCTCGCGTTCTCCGACGCGTTCTTCGCGTTTGCCGCGGACTTGGCGAATGGCCGGATCAATCCGGAAGCGCCGAAGAAGCGGGAAGCGATCGACTCCGCCTGTGCTCCGGCGGCAGACACCGCCGACTCCGCCGCGCTGCTCGAAGCGGCGCTCGGAGGTACCGGAGTCAAGAACGCGCTCTCGCGCGTTGAGCCTTCAGAGCGCTCCTACCGGCTGCTGCGGGAGGCCCTGTTGCGCTATCGCGCCCAGGTCCGGCGCGGCGATCCCACGCCGATTTCGGAGGGTCCGAAACTACGCCTCGGCGACCGGGGCGAGCGGGTCATTCAGTTGCGCCAACGGCTCTACGCGGCCGCACAAACCGCGGGAGACGAACTGCCCTTGGCCTCGCCGAGCCCGGAGTCGTTCGACGAGCCTCTGGCTCAGGCCGTGCGGCGCTTTCAGGCGCGCAACGGGTTCGAGGAAGACGGCGTCGTCGGAGCGGCAACTCTTGCCGAGCTGAACCGGCCGGCCGAAGATCGCGTCCGCCAGATCGAGGCCAACCTGGAGCGGTTGCGCTGGCTGCCGTCCGATCTGGGGGCGCGCTATGTACGGGTCAACATCCCGGCGTTCCGGCTGGATGCCGTCGAAGGCGACCGGTCCGTCCTTACGCTGCGTGTGATCGTCGGGAAGCCCGGGGACACCAGCACGCCGACCTTCAGCAGCGCGATGAACGCGGTCCAGCTCAATCCGTCGTGGTACGTGCCGAAGAAAATCCTCGACCGCGAGATCCTCCCCAAGGCCGGGAAGGACCCGACCTTCCTCGGCCGACTGGGCTACGAGGTGGTCTCGCAAGACCGGCTCCGCCAGAGGCCGGGGCCGAGCAACGCCTTGGGCAAGTTCAAGTTCGTCTTTCCCAGCCGCTACGGCGTCTATCTGCACGACACGCCGTCGCGAACGCTCTTCAATCGCGAGCTGCGCGCGTTGAGCCACGGCTGCGTCCGGGTCGAAAACCCGTTCGAGCTGGCGGTTTGGGCGCTCCGCAACGATCCGCAATGGACCCCCGAAGCGATCCGCGAACGGGTCGACTCCGGCAAAGAGCGACAGGTGAAGCTCCCCGAGGCCCTGCCGGTCCACATCGGCTATTGGACCGCTTGGGCGGGCGACGACGGCGTCCTTCGCTTCGGACGCGACGTGTACAAGCAGGACGCCGAGCTGATCCGCCGGCTCCAAGGCGAGAAGAAGACCGGCTGACCCGCGTGTAGAGACGCTCCAGTACCCCACCCACACCCTGGTGGGGTGCTGGCCGTCGGGGCGTCTCCGGCAAAGGGGAGGAGGCAGGGTCTATTCTTCGACCCGCAGGTTCGTGGTCAGCACGTAGTAGACCGCCATCGCCTTGCCATTCAACTGGGCGGGCTCGAAACGCCAATCGCGGAGCGAATCGAGCACGGCGAGTACGAGGAGAGGGTGGGCCTTGCCCGGATTGAGAATCTTGGGGCGACGGACGACGCCGCGCTCGTCGATCACCGATTCGACAATCACTTGGCCGTTGATCCTTTGTACCCGCAGCGCGGCGGGGTAGACGAAATCCTTGCGGTTCCGGATGTCGGGGCGCACAATCTCCCCGTCGGCCTCGACGTAGCGAATTCTCGTATCGACCGTCGCGAGCGAATCGAGCTCGGTCCGGATCCGTGCGCCGGCTTCGCCATAGGCGGAAAGACGCAGCGTTTTCCAGTCGAAACCGATCGCCTGCGCCGCGGCGGTATCCCAGGCCGCGGCCGGCATTTCCTTCAGGCCCGCCGCGCCGATCGCGCGCATCGCCACCGCCTGCCCGACGAGCTCGGCGAAGCCTTCACCCTGCGCCTGCACACGTCGCATCTGCTTGATCAACCCTTCGGCCTCCCCGCGCCCCCTGCTCCATCGACCAGTGCGTAAAAGCTCGTCCGCATGGCGCAGCCGGATCGTCCACTCCTCGACCGGGAGGGTCAAGACCTCCAGGGGAACGAGCTGAGCGCGCAACGGAGCAAGAGCGATCGAGAGAACCAGAAAGAAGAGCGGGAAAAACCTACGGGCACGCATGGGAAATCCTCCCGGAAAATCATCACGAGACAAAGCGCTTTGCCGTTCGCTTGGAAGTATAGAGGACGCTCGTCGAAGGGACATAGGCGCCGATCTATGATGCCGGGTAGAGGGCCGCCCTTTCCCGGCGGCCCACGGAGGCCCCCTCTTGAAGCTCTGGATCGATGCGGACGCCGCACCACGCGACGTCAAGGACGTGGTGTTTCGGGTGGCCCGGCGGCTGAAGATCGAAACGCTCCTGGTCGCCAACCAGGCGCTGTCCGCTCCTTGGGATCATCCGTACGTCTCGGCGGTGCGAGTGGCGGGTGGACTCGACGTGGCCGATCAATACATCGCGGACCAAGCCACGCCGGGCGACGTCGCGGTCACCGCGGACATTCCGCTTGCCGCGCGGCTGGTCGACAAAGGAGTGTTCGTCCTCGATCCGCGGGGCGACGAGTACACCGAGGACAACGTCGGCGAAAAGCTCGCCGGGCGCGACCTGATGACCGAGCTGCGGAGCGCCGGGATGGTCGGCGGCGGGCCGCGACCTTACGGCCCCAAAGACCGGCAGGCCTTTGCCGTGGCGCTCGACCGGGTGGTGGGGCGGGCGTTACGGGGACGGTGAGCCGACCGCCTCAGGGGGCCGAGGTGGTGCCGTTCACGCTACCGAGGACCGCCATCGTTCCCGAGGTGGTCGAGCGCGTCACACAGAGGCGCGGGTTGTTGGTGATTCCGGCATCCGCATAAGCGGTCATCACTTGCGATCCCAGGTAGGAGACCGAGTTGATCGAGGTGACGGGAACGGCATTGAAGGAATCCGTCGATTGGCCCGTCAACTTGGTGAACAGGAACACGGCGACGACCTGCTGGCCCGTGGTCGAGGCTTCGGTATAGACCGAGGCGAAGGTGATCGTAAGCTGCGTGTTGTCCGCCACGGTGAGGGCCTGGCACTGCGAGCTCTCGCCCGATCCGATGGTGAAGCTGATGGGAGCCTGGAAAGAAGCGCTGCGGCCGGGCGCCGCAAAGGCGAAGGCGGCGACGAGAGCCGTCAGCAAGGCGAGCGCACGTGCGATTCCGGCGGTGGTTCTTGGATGAATGCTCATGGTCTTTCTCCTTTGCGAGTTGTAGGTGGCCGAGCGCCGTATGAAGAACGGCCCTTTTGGGTTTGCCTACATAAGGAGGTGCGTCTCATCGCGAGAAGCGCGACTTGGGCTCGAAGTAGAGAAGGTGAGCCTGACGCCGAACCGTTTCGAAATGTCGTCGTCAGCTCGTGGGCGCAGTGAACAGTCTGGTGCCGAACGCCACGGCGAGAACTCCGTAGGCGACGACAACCGCTACTAGCGGTATCGAGAACGGTACGCGTCTCGCGATGTGCCCCAGCAGCAAGGCCGCCGTCCCGGCATGAGCGAAATTCGCGGTGACGACAGGGCGTCCATAGATTCCGCCGATCACCCCGAACCGGTTCATCCAATTGAGCATGGAGAAGCCGAAGATCGCGCTGCCGATCACCTGCAACAACGCGGCGTCCAAGATCGAAGGGGCGACACCCGCGTAAGCCAGCAGCTCGTCGGGTGCGAAGAGGAGAGGCAAGGCCGCCGCGAAGTAGAGGACGGCGCTCCCCAAGAGCAACGGGTTCGGTCGGTCGTTCATCGCGCGATTCTATGGCCGTGTGAGGGGCGCTGCCGGTGACGCTGCAGAATTCGCGGGCCGAGACGATTTGGCTGCTGCCTCTTTACGCCAAGAACGAGGCCGAGATCATCTCGCCTCACCAACTGCGTAGAATCGCCAAGATCGGGCAGGAGATTCTGGAAGGCATTCGCCAGCTCAAGCGCGGCGAAACCGGAAGGTTCACGAACTTTTCCGCCTTGGCGAGCATTCGCGAGCGCACCGGGCTTTCCCAGGCTCAATTCGCCCGCCTACTAATAGGAGTCTCAGTTCGCAAGCTCCAGGATTGGGAGCAGGGCCGCCGAACTCCGTCCGGCCCGGCGCGACTCGCTGGTAGTTGAACAGCACAGTCGGATAGATCGAGCGCGCGGAGAGTGATTTTCGGGCGCGCCAAGCGCGCCCTCGTGGAAGCGGAAGTCGTGGAGGTCGCGCCAGAGCGGCCTCGCCTTGGCGCCCGAGAGCGAGCGCGGGGCGCCGCAGAGTCCCAGCCGCGGCGAGAGTCGGGAGATGGCGAGGTTTCAACAGGATCCCATGTCAGGTCCGCTCCGTCGTGACCTCGAAGAACGGCAGCGACGGCCTCATCCGAAGTACAGACTCCTGCGCCCACCCACCCGCGGGAACGTGAAGGGAGGCGTGCTCCAGGCTCTAGGCGCGGGCTTCGATGGCTTGGGGTGAATGCGGATCTTGTCCATGGGACGCGGATCTCAAGTCGATTCCGAGAAATCGAGCGCCGAGGTTTGCTGGAAGCACCTAAGCATCGCCTTGCCTGCAGGGACTGAAAGTCATAAAGTTCAGGGCAACATGCCGACCGTAGGAAGAGATCTGTGGGAAGCTATGGAGTCTCAGTTTAGATCGGCATTTAGAGACTGGGTTTCCTGTCGGCTCCATGTGTGGATGCAAACCGCAGGGCATTCGGAAGATCCTAGAATCCAGCGTCTTTCGGAACTCGGCAAAGCCGCTACTTCATCCCTAGAAATGGCCAAGGTCTGGTCCGCCTCGTTGGACGCATCTGGCTCAATTGCGAAGGCTGAGTTCTTGACCGCAGTCATTCGTACTCGGGAGGAACCAGGGACCTTCTTGAATCGAGTTATAGGCCTTATGCGGAAAGAAGTCGCGTCAAGTTCTGATGTACTGGATTTAACGTTCAGGACAGCCAGGATCCGGGACTGGCCCCTGCCATCCCTGCAGGTTTTTAGTCTGTATGAGAGGCGCCTGACGCGATTTGGTATGCCTCAGAACCTCGATATACTCACAGAAGCCGCGTTGTACGCACTTTACGTTGCATGGAGTCCGACATCGAAAATCGCCCTTCCGGACAATAGAAGGGAGTTGCTTTCGGGCAATTGGGAAGGATTCCGAATCTGTCTACGTGGTCACTCCGGGAAAGCTTGAAGAACTAATAGCTTACGTCTACGAGCAACTTGGGTGCCGAGTGCAGCTCATGCCAGGGACTGGCGATTGGGGTGCAGACGTTCTTGCTTGGCATCCAGGACTATTTGGGCATGAGTCATTGATCGTTGTCCAGACAAAGCTCTATAGTCCCGACCAAAAGGTAACTCTGGCTGGTGTGCATGGCCTTCATGGCGCCGTGGCGCACTACAACGCCGAACATGGCCACCTCGTGGCAACATCCGACGTTACGGGCCCTGCCCGTGAATTTCTCAATCAGACTGGCTACCGATTCATAGACTTGCCTTTCCTGCGCCGCGAGGTCAACTCGTTTTTCGGCTAGTCTCTTGCTCGTTCACTCTAAGAGCTTTTACCGTCCTATCACATTAAAACTATACCCTGGCTGCCGCACCCACTCACGCCAATCATTGCTCTCGTGAGCCTCCGGAGGTTTCGACTCGCCAGGTAGCGCTATGGACGTCGCCTCCAAGGCTTGAGCGGAAACGGTCGGCCCGCCGTTCTACCCAGGATAGGTCTCTTCCTCCGGATGAGCTCAGGATCGCCCACCGAAATCCGCAAGTTCTGCTCAACTTGGTCGCATAATTCTCGGCCAGGACAGGGAGGCCGCACTGATCCAAGTCAGCGGGTTCTATCGTCGTTCATTGCACCTCAGGCAGAGAGTTGGCCGCAGGTGGGTGCCACTGAGCCGGCAGGCGCCCCTCGCGCGCCTCGAATCCGGATACAACGCGGCGGTGACTCGTCAGGCGCAGAAAAATTTTTGCCAGAAGCCGCAATTGTTGGTGCAGAGACAGGGGTGAATCTGAAAGCAGCAGGGGGCCTTGACGCAGAAGCCGCTGGCGACGTGGATCGTCTGGCCCTTGGGGCATTGGTACTCTCCTTGGCCGCAGGAGCTTTCGCCGGTGTCGTACTCGGTGCCTTCCTGGGGGTTGCAGTTGCCCGGACAGTTGTGCACCAAGGGACAGTCGGAAAGCGTCACGGGTTGCGGCGAGAGCGTCGGGGCGAGAAAGGGAGGCGCGACGAGACGGAAGCCAGTTTCGGTGGTTCCGCCGCAGATGAGAGTGCTGGGTCCGCTCGGCTCCGCGGCGAGCGGCGGGGCGAGGAGTGCGGTGATTGCGATCAAGACCAGGGTGAGGAGGGCGAATCGACGGGACATGCGAACCTCCTTTCGGTGGGTGGACACCGCAACACGAATCTCTCTTGGCCACGCCGACGAGGGCGGCTTGGCGATTCGTGGCTGTGAGAACGGTCTCTATATCTTGGAGTGCTCGCGAAAGCGTTTCCGGAGACTGTTTGCGGAGAGCAACCTACTCGCGTCCTTGCCGTATCACGCCTGGAGAGGACGATCGCGCCTGCGGGCGTCGAGGAGATTTCGGTGATGGAGAGCGTGCCCGTCCTTCCTGGTTGTGCTTGTCGTTCGTTTCGATTTCGTGGGCGGTTCGTGGTGCTTGCGTTGCTTCTATCGTTCCTCGCGGCCGGCAACGCTGTCGCGGCGGTCGAGCCGGCAGCCGGCAATCCGGTCGTCGATCCGATCGAAGGGCGATGGCTCGGTTTGATCGGAACGGAGAAAGAGAGGATCGAAGTCGGGCTCGATTTTCGGCGCAATGCGGAAGGCGCGATCGAGCTCTACCTGACCCAGCCGATCTCGAACTACTTCGACGTCAAGGCCGGGGTCGTGAAGCGCGAGGGGGAGCAGATCGTCCTCGACGAGCTGGCGCTCCGCATACGGCTCCAGGACGATCGGCTCGAAGGGACCTACCCCGGTCCGAACAGCCCGGCGATTTTTCGCCGCACCGACAGCTGGCCGGAAGGGATACCGATCCCCGATGTTCCGGCCGGACCGGCGCCGGCCTGGCAGACCCGGCTCAACGGCCAGATCTTCGCCTCGCCCGCGGTCTTCGAGGGCAAGGTCTACCTTGGCACCACCGGCGGAGTGTTCAACGCGTTGGACGCTCGCGACGGCAAGATCCTCTGGTCGTTCGCCGCCGGACGGCCGATCTTTGGCACGGCTCTGGTCACCGCGGAGGCCGTCTATTTCACCTGCGACAACGGTTATCTGTTTCGCCTCCGCCGCGAAGACGGCAAAGAGGTCTGGCGCTACGACCTGGGCGACGAACGGGTCTCGCGCGTGCTCGGACATCCGCAGGTTTTCGATTGGGATTGGCACGGGCCGAAGCCGGTGCTCGCCGACGGCGTGATCTACGTCGGCGCGGGGAATGGCGGGTTCCATGCGGTCGACGGGGCGACCGGGGCACGGCGCTGGCGTTTCGCGACGGGCGGCAAGATTCGCGGCGGCGCGGCGGTTTCGGGGGATCGGGTGATCTTCGGCAGCGCCGATCATTTCGTCTACGCCTTGGCGACGGCGACCGGCAAGGAGATCTGGAAGCACGACACGGGCGCGGAGATCGAAGATCAGCCGCTGGTCACCGGAACGAAAGTCTTCCTCGGCAACCGGGGCGGCGGACTCTACGCGCTCGATCTTTCGACCGGCGAGCAGCTGTGGAAACTCTACTTCTGGGGCTCGTGGCTGGAATCGACACCCGTCTTGGCCGACGGCATTCTCTACGTCGGCTCCTCCGACCTACGCCGGGTGAGCGCGATCAACCCGGAAAACGGCCATGTGATCTGGCGAACCGACGTCTACGGCTGGACATTCGGCACGCCGCTCCTGGTGGGCGATCGGATCTTCGCCGGAGCGGCCGGCGGCGATCCGTACTTCATCCACCACGTCGCGAGCTTCTCGATGCTGGACCGCGCGACCGGCAAACTGCTCCGGCGCTACCCGCTGCCGGAAGTCCCGGGCGCCCACCAATGGGGAATCGCCGGATCGCCCGCCCTGGCGGGAGACCTGGTGGTTGTCTCTACGATTCAGGGCGGGCTGATGGCGTTTCCGGTGAGGTGACAAGCTCGCTGCACGTCCGGGACTTGAACGTCGGCGGGCGTGGATTCTCTTCGAGAGTCCCACGGCCCGGCCGAGTTTTTTTGCAAGCCCTCTCAGCTCCTCGGCACCGCCAACGGCGGCTGGCAGGCGGGCAGGTTGTCGAAAAAACTGACGAAGCGCTTGGCGTCTTCTTTCGTTCCTTTGAGCAGGGTGACTTTGCCGTCTTCGATCGGGGTCGGCTGGCCGGGGCCGAAGGCGTTGACGAGGATCAGTTCGTCGAGGGTCTTTTGGCTCATCTGGAGCGCCACGTCGACTTGAGCGAGCCATTCGGCTTTGGTCCCTTGCCAGTCGGTGACCTCGACGATGCCGTGGCGCAGTTGGAGGACGTAGCCCTCGCTGCCGAAATCCTGCTTCGTGGGCTCGAACCAGAAGCCGAGCGCCATTCCGGCTTTGTCGGCGGCGGCCCGTTGGCCGTCGAGGTGCCAGGTCCAGGAATTCACCCAGTCGGAAATCGGAATCGCCGCCTGGATCACCGGCGACACCAGGCCGGCGGGTAGATATTTGATGAAGCAGGTTCCGGGTGGGTTGTCGAGCTCGTTGGCTGCCGTGAAGTACCAATCGCTCCAGTTCGGATCGAGCGCCAGCGCGCCGAGCTTGCGGTAGGCCTGCGCCTTGACCTTCCGGGCGGTCAAATCGTTGGGATCGGCGCGGACCAGGATCGTCGCCAGCTCCGCCGCCCACTGGAAGTCTTCGCGGTTCTTGCCGGCGAGGGCGTCCTGCGCGGCCTGCAGAATGCTCTTACTGCTGTTGACCAGGGCGATCATCCGCTCGGCGGCTTGCGTGGGCGGGATCGGCGAGAGGTTGACCGGGTCGGCGTTGTACCAGCCGACGTAGCCGAAGTAGGTCTCCCGCACCCCTTGTGGCACCGAGCCGTAAAAGGGCAGCAGGTAGTCCGCCGTGTGAACCGGACCTTGGAACGAGTCGTTGCCCGGGGCGTTCGGCCAGGGCACCAAGGTGCTCAGATCCTCGACTACCACGTCGGGCACTTTGACCTTCTCGACCAGCTCGTCGGGCGTGTAGCCGTAATTCATGAAGCGTACGGTCTGGTCGTGGGTAAACTGGATCGCATCGCGAAAATTGGTCAGCAGCAGCTGGATGTTCTTCCTCTGGCAGACCGGCGGCCCGTGGCTCGGCACCATGCACCAGGAGTCGAGGTTGCGCAGCTTGTCGACACTCGCGTACCAAGTGGCGGGGCTGCGGTATTGCGTTCCGCGCAGGCTGTAGAGATTGGGGAAGGCGGGGCCCTGGACCACCTCGGCCGAGAACAGGAGGCCGCTTTTCCCGACGGTCGGGCTCGCGCCGTTTTCGGCGTCCGGAACGAACACGGCCAGCTCGTCGTTGGTCTCGCTCGGCACGTAGATCACCTGCATGTTGATCCCCGCGGCCGAGAGGTCGAGCTGGTCGGTGAAGGTCCGCGACGGCATCCGGAAACCGGACAGGCCCTTGCTCAGGAACGGACCGATGCCGTTGGTGATCGCCTTGCCGACGTTCGGCGGCGGATCCTTGGGCTCGATGCCGCTGTCGAGCGAAATGCCGTACATGTAGATCGAGCGCGCCTGGATGATCCGGCCCGAGATCGACGAGGTGTTGACCACGGCGTCCGTGACGCCTTCCTGGCAGACGATCTCGATGCAGTTCTTCCGCGCGACGTAGGAGCCGTCGGCCCCGGAGGTCGACGGGTCCTCGGCCGGGCAGGCCTCCTTGTCCGCCATCTCCAGATAGCCGAGCACCCCGCCCGTGTGGTCGATGTGATTGTGGGTATAAATGATCGCGTCGATCGGCAGCCGGTCGAGCTGGGCTCCGTATTTTTTGTTGTAAAGCGCCACGTAATCGCGGGCGACCTTCCGCCCCGCCGTGGCGTCTTCGAGGGTGTCGATGATCACCACCCGCCGGTGGCCGTTCGAATCGGTGCGCGGGCCGACCACCATCATGCTCGTCGCCAGACCGTAGGCGATGGCACTATAGGTGTCGTACGTCAGCCCCGCCGGCCGCTCGGCCAGGGCGTAGGCGCTCGTTTGCAGGTCGAGGATCTGCTCTTGCGGCTTGGCGTCCTTCGACAAGAAGTAGTGGTTGTGCTCCTCCTGGCGGCGGGTCGCCTCGCCGGGCGGCTCGACGAAGACGTCGTTGATGCCGATCTTCGCCTCGCCGGCCGATGCTTTGGCGGTGCTCTGTCCGCCGCTCTGTCCGCCACCTTGTCCGAATACCGCGCCCGAACCGAGCAGTGCCGCGAGCGCCGCGAGATGAAGCGGGCGCCTGCCCCAGGTCCCCAGGCCTCTGCCAAGGATCATGCTCAAACCCTCCCTTTGGTTGTGTACTGAAGAGGAATGCCGAATAGGGTACTCCCTTTCCGGCCCGTTACGGGTCTTGAGGCGCCGAAGCGGTCATCCTCGGATCGGTAGTGGCACGCGGATGCCGAAAATCGCAGGGGACACCGGGGTGAGTAAGAATCGCCCCCCTGCGATCGTTCCAGCTCCAGTCGCAGTCATCGAT
The DNA here is from genome assembly GCA_035995205.1 of Thermoanaerobaculia bacterium. Lineage (GTDB taxonomy): Bacteria > Acidobacteriota > Thermoanaerobaculia > Multivoradales > UBA5704 > DASYKS01. The sequence goes on along the minus strand of DASYKS010000011.1, from coordinate 50,526 downwards.
TCCTACTCGGGAGATTCTCGGATGCCCCGCTCGACCGGAGCGTTTCGCCACGAGGTCGGCATGTCTTTACGGCGCAAGGGCCTGTGGGTCGCCTACGGCCTGCTGTTCGCCTTCTACACCGTGCTGCTGTTTTCCCCTCCTCCGGTGGGAGAGATGATCAAAGGGGAAGTCATCTCCCGGCGCGAAGTCTGGTCGGTGGCGGGCCGGTTCCTTGCCGCGGTGAACGTGTTCTTTCCCGTCGTGGCCGGGATTCTGTCGGCCGACCGGATGCGGCGCGACGTCCGCCTCGGCCTGCGCGAGCTGCAGGAGAGCACGCCGCTCTCCGGCTTCGCCTACATTCGGGCGAAATACTTCGGGGCTCTCGTGGCGTCCCTCGTTCCGGTGCTTCTCTGGGTGATGGCGATCGCTGTGGTGATGACCGCCTTCGGGCGTTCGGACGCCGCGATCCTCGTCGCCGTGCCGGCGGCATTCTTCGCGATCACCGTTCCGGCGTTCGCCTTCGTCGTGGCGTTTTCACTCGCCTGCCCGATGGTCATGCCGCTGCCGGTCTATCAGATCCTGTTCACCGGCTATTGGTTCTGGGCGAACTTCATCCCTCCGAGCCTCTTTCCTACCTTGAACGGCACGCTGCTCACGCCGAGCGGGATCTTCGCCCTGCAAGGATTTTTCGGCGCACCTGCATCGCTCGCCATCCAAGGGGCGATGCGCTACACCCCGGGCCAGGCGCTGCTGAACCTAGGTGTCCTGGGAGCGTGCATCGCGGGAGTGTTGCTGCTGCTCGAACGATATATGACGCGACAGGCCCGGCTGGCTTAAGGGATCGGACGATGAAAAGCGCGGGATGGAAATACTCCTGGCTCACCTACCGGCGCGACGCGTTGTGGTTTCCGCCGGCGTTCCTGGCGCTCTTCTTCGTGATCCTCGGGATCATGAACCACCCCGCCGTACGGTTCACGATCGCGCGGGCCTATCTCGGGTTCATCCTGCCGTTGATCGGCGGCATCCTCGCGGCGTATGCCGTGCTCGACGATCCGGCGCTGGAACTGCGATTTTCGACCCCGGTGCGGGCCGAGCGGACGCTTCTGTCCCGCCTGGGGTTGATCCTCGCCGTGGAGACCGCCTGCGCGCTCGTCTTTCAGCTCTTCACCTTGGCGCTCTCCGTCGATCTCGCGCCGCTCGGCGGACTGCTAGGCGTTCAGCTGATGTGGATTCTGCCTACGCTCTCTCTGATCGCCTTGGCCACCGCCGGATCTCTCGCGGGCGCCCAGCCCGTGACGGGCGCGTTCCTGGTCGGCGGGGTCTGGCTGGTGCAATTGATGATGAAGGGGTGGTTCGAGCTGAACGCCCGCCACTTGTTCCTCTTCATGGGCGTTTTCACTCCCCACCATCCGGATCTGATCGCGAATCGATGCGTGCTCCTCGCGGGGTCGTTGTCTCTTCTCGGGTTCTCCTGGGTGCTGCTGCACCGTCAAGAACGTTTCATCTAACGAGGGCCTGCCAGTGATCGAAATCGTCGGTCTCACCAAGACCTATGGCCGCGGGAAGAAGACCGCCCGCGCGCTCCGTGGCATCGACCTCAAGATCCCTTCCGGCATGTTCGGCCTGCTGGGACCGAACGGCGCGGGGAAGACCACGCTCATGCGCATTTTGGCGGGTGTTGTGAATCCCACCGAAGGCACCCTCCGCGTGGCCGGGCACGACCTCCGGACGGAAACCGGCAAACGGTCGGTCAAATCGATCCTCGGTTACCTGCCACAAGAGCTGGGTATGTATCAGGAGCTGACCGCCGCCCAGTTCGTCGACTACATGGCAATCCTGAAAGGCCTGGACGAGCCGCGCGATCGAGCCCGGCGGGTGGCCGAAGCGCTGGAACGAGTAGCACTCCACGATGCCGCCGACCGGAAGATCAAAGGGTTTTCGGGCGGCATGAAGCGCCGCGTGGGCATCGCCCAGGCGCTGGTGAACGATCCGAAGCTTTTGATCGTCGACGAGCCCACCGCCGGGCTCGATCCGGAAGAGCGCATCCGCTTCCGCAACCTGCTGGTCAACCTGGCGGCGGACCGGACGGTGATCCTCTCCACCCACATCGTCGAGGACATCGGCCAGACCTGCCGCGATCTCGCGGTTCTCGCGCGCGGACGGATTCTCTTCCGCGGCAGTCCCGCCGACTTGACCGAAGCGGCGGCCGGCCATGTCTGGAGCGCCACCAGCGACCGCCTCGAAGAGCCCGAGCCGGGCCTCACCGTCGTCTCGATGCTCCACCTGTCCGACGGCATTCAATATCGTCTCGTGGGGCCGCACCCGGCGAGCTTTCCTTCGGCGGAGCCGGCGAGACCCGGCCTCGAAGACGGCTATGTCCGGCTGATGCAGAGCGCCCACGAAGAGGCCGAAGCGCCGGCCGTCCGATAGGTCGTGGTTCAGGGTTTCGCTTTAGCCCGGGCTTGCCCGAGCAGCTCGCGGAAACGCTTCTCGCTCTGCTCGACGTAGGAGCGAAAACCTTTCGGATCGACGAACGCGTGCCGATCCCCGGCGCGCAGCCGCGCCGCTTTCTTCTCCAAATCGAAGAACGAACCATGGGCGGCGAGGAACAGATCGCAAGGAAGATCGCGGAGGAACGCGAAGCTCTTCTCGTAGTCCGCGGCGATCTCGGGGTAGCGCGGATTGCCGGCCAGTCGATAGTTCTCCGGATCGGGCACGCTCGTCGAGCAATAGAACACCGCTCGCAGGCTCTCGCCTTTCTCTTCGAACGTCGCGGTCCAGGTGGTACACCCTTTCGTATGACCGGCGGTCACGTGGGCAGTGAGCGTGATGCCGCCCAGGCTGACCGTGTCGCCGTCGCGCAGCTTCCGATCGACCTTGACCGCTGGGAAGAGGTTGGCGTCACCCCACGCAAAATCACCCTTACCGCCGGCTTCGAGCTGCGCCGTATCACGCTCGCTCGCCATCATCTGCGCTCCGGATTTCTCCTTCAGCTCGGCAAGCCCCCCGGCATGATCGAAGTGGGAGTGGCTGTTCAAGAGAATCTTCGCGTCCTGGATGCGCAGCCCCAGGTTCTCCAGGCTTTCCACGATCCGCGGCGCGCTCTCGGGCAGGCCGCCGTCGAGAATCACCAGACCCTTGGGAGTCTTGATCGCGAAGCTCGCCACCTCCTTCGTGCCGACGTAGTACAGCGGTCCGAAGATCCGGAACGGCTCAACCGGCGCGTTCCACTCGGCCCGAACGTCCGGAGTCTGGGCGGCGGCGCTCGCGGCGAGCGAGAAACAGAGCAGGACGGCGAGGGTGAAGCGGCTCATGCAGGCTCCCTTGGAGGGCTCGACCGGGGCTCGGCTCGAAGCGACAAGGATAACAAGTCCGCTTGAGGACGATAAGCCAATTGGACGCCGCGTCGGCGGGACCGTTCACCGGAGCGGATCTTGCAGCTATGCTCCGTCTCAGAGGAGGAGCCATCATGGCCGCCAAGACCAAATCCGGTAAATCCGCCAAATCTGCGCCCACGCCGGAAAAGAACACCGATGCCCCGATCACCCGCCAGCGGATGATCGAGTTGCTGAACGAGGATCTCGCCCGCGAGTACCAGGCAATCATCGCCTACGTCGTCTACTCCCAGGTCTTGAAGGGCGCCGCCTATATGACGATCGCCAAGGAGCTGGAAGTCCACGCCGGGGAAGAGCTCGCCCACGCGATCGAGATCGCCAAGCAGATCGACTATTTGGGCGGCATGCCGACGGTTGTGCCGAAGCCGGTCAAGACTTCGGAGAAGGCCGTGGACATGCTCCGCTTCGACCTCGCCAACGAAAACGAGACGATCCGCAACTACCGCGAACGCGTCCGCCAGGCCGAACAGCTCGGCGAATACGCGCTCTCCGAGCATCTCCGCGAGATCCTGAAGCAGGAGCAGGAGCACCAGATGGATCTCGCCACGGCACTCGGCGAGGACGTCCCCGACGTGACGAAGTCGAACGAGCGCGCCTGACGCCGGGCTTCCGGCTCTGATCCCCAAGCAGAAGTTGCCCCGGCGGGAGCGCCGGGGCGGCAGGGATTGCCGTCCGCGGCGGGCGCGAGCCGTGTCGTTCGATGATGATGTCGAATCGGTTACAGGCGCGCGAGCCGGGCGTTTCGTTTCATCTCCGCCGAAATTTCCACCGGGCCGTAAGAATCTGAATCCAAAAGAGAAAACGGTGAGGGATTCCTCCTCCGTCGTTCGTTTCCGATAACCGCGGACGAGACCGCGTGGGTCTGTCCCGGAACGAAACGAACGATGTCCAAGGAGAATCCCATGAATGCCAAGAACCGCCTCGCCCCCGTAGCCCTCGCACTGATCGCCCTTGCTGCCGGCACCTCTCGGATGTCTCTCGCGCAGGGTCCCGCGAAAGCCGCTGGGAAGGTCAAGATTCCAGTGGTCGAGTCCATGTGGCTTGTGATGAAGACGCCGGAGCAGCCGCTCCGGCTTCTGATGGAGCCAAATCCCAATGGGATCTGGAAGGTGACCGCGTCCGAAGCCGGCCTCGCCAAGGCACTTCGCCGAACCTGGGAAGCGCACGCGGCCTGCAATGACCGGGTCACGAAGTTCGAGGTCACGCACCCGAACGTCAACTCGAACAAGACCGAGGCCCAGAGTACGAACCCGCCCAAGAGCTCGCTCAACGGTGTGTTCACCGTCCAAACCCTGCGCAACAAGACCGTCATCGAAGCCTGCGAGAAAGAGGCGGCCCAGAAGCCCGAGACGCTCTGGCTCGGCGGATCGCTGCAAATCTGGGTTACGGGTGAGGCGCTGGACGACCGCTTCCGGTTGGCCGGCCAGTGCAGCAATCTTCAGGGCGTTCCGACGAGCACGTTCGACCCCGAGTACAAGCCAGTCATCGAAGTCCTCTGCTGCGCCGATTGCACGCCGCTCTAGGTGAACCCGAGCCGGGGCGCGGGAGAGGAGCCCGTGCCCCGGTTGGCGATCGGCTACGCGGCCTTCCATGAAGCACAGAAGCCTGCTCACTTCGCTCGTTGTAGCCAGATCACCTTACTGCTCCGGTCTTCCGGGTCCGCCCGCAGCAGCTCATCGAGCGCCTTCACCAAGGCTCCCACAGTTGTTGACTTGCCTCTAGGAAATGTCCGATTGCTTGTAAGTACCAAGCCCCAATGTGCCAAGTGCCGGCTTCGATACTCGGCGGCCAACATCATGAAGTCCGAGACATTTTCGGTCAGCACGGCGCGAGCGCGACGTTGAGCTTCCGCGAATAGGTCCGGATCGGTCATTCCTCGGAGGTCCGGTTCCTCTTGGACCGAAACGGCATCGTGTCCCCGTTCTCGCAGATGCTCGGCGACACTCGGCGGGTAGTGCTCGTCGAGGAGCAATTTCAACGAAGCATTTCCTGCCGTCGTCGAAACGATTCCTCCGCCTCGATAGCTTGCGCGTCGACCCTCGCCAGCCAAGCATCAATCTCGGCCGGGTAGTCCGCGTAGTAATCCATGGCGATCCGTACCTGGGCGGCCGAAAGCTCCAGCCAGTTCGCCGCTGCCGCTATGGCCAAATCACCGCGGGCCTCTACGTTCCGAACTACCCGGACCACCTCCCAAACGTCGGGATCTCCAACCAGTCCGGGGCGACGCCCTACCGGGCCGGGCCGGAACACGATGCCGGGATGACGGTCCATTCGAAGCCCTTCTTCGACGTACCGCTGCATTAGAGCCGAGCGGGTCTCTCCGCGGGCCTCAGCGGTCGCTTCAAGTTGTTCCCGAGTTTCGTCGGGCATCCGAATGGAGAGCATGGCGTTTCTAGGCATCTTCGATCTCCGTATCGCAGCGTATTACATCGTACCACCTGTCGCTCGGTCTCAACGTGGAGTCAGCCGCCCGAAAAGAGTTCGCGGAGAAGACTCTGTTCCAAACCACCCGGCCGGCTGTCTCAGAGGGTATGTCGGCCCTTCCGCTTGCCACCCAACCGTCGATCGTGCCGGCGAACCGTGCGCCGGGACGAAATACTTCGAGTAGGCTTGTCCAGCCGTTTCGGCGTAGCGTACGGCTCCGTCGATTCGATCGCGCCCATGCCACGGTCCCTCTCCAAACCCCTCTTCCGAACCCGCGGACGCCGTCTTGGAGTCCCATCGTGAGCTTTTCCGGCGCGAGCGACGAGGAGCTGATCGCCCGGGCACGACGGGAGCCGGGGCAGACCGACGCCTGCTTTGCCGAGCTCTACCGCCGCTATCGCCCGAAGGTCGCGGCCTGGTGCCTGCGGATCGCGGGGGACCGGGAGGAGGCGGCCGACGTCGCGCAGGATGTCTTCCTGCGCATCCATTCGCGGCTCGACTCGTTCCGCGGCGACAGCCGCTTCTCGACCTGGCTCTATCAGGTGACCCGAAGCGTCGCGCTCAACCGTGCCGAGTACCGGTCGCGTCGCAAGGCGCAGTCGCTCGACGAAGAGGACGCGCCCGAATTGGTCGATGAGCTGCCCGCGATCTCCGACGACCTGGAGGCGGCCGAGATCCACGCCCGCCTGCGTGAGGCGGTCACGAACGACCTGGAGCCTCTGGAGTCGCGCGTCTTGATCCTGCATTACGTCCACGGTCTAACCCTTGCGCGGATCGGCGCGCTGCTGGAGCTGTCCAACAAATCGGGGGCCAAGGCCTACATCGTGAGCGGCCTGAGGAAGCTCAAAGGGGGATTCGCCCGCCGCGAGGCGGGGCATGCCGGGAGGACCGCGTCATGAGTCGTGACCGCCAGGAAGATTTGTTCGCCGAGCACCTGCGCGGCGCGTTCGAGGCAGAGTGCCCGGCGCCCGAGGTGTTCCTCGAAGCCGAGTGGGTGCGGTTGCCGGCGGCGGAACGGGATCGGATCGAGGCCCACGCCGCGACCTGCCCGAAATGCGCGGCCGAACGCGATCTCGCGGGGCTGTGGGATCTGCCGTTCGACGTCGGAGACGTCGCGGACGAGGATCTCGCCTTCGTCGTCGGGCGGATCGAGGAAGCCGAGGCCGATCAGGCACCGCCCGCGCGTTCGAACGTCGTGCCCTTCCCCCTCGGTCGAACCGTGGCGGCGGCCGGATCGGTCGACGTTTCCCCTCGCGGGTCGGCGCGCCGTCCCGCCCGGTCGTTTCCCGCCTGGGGGCTCGCGCTCGCGGCGCTGCTCGCCCTCGGGATCGGTCTCCTCGTCGAGCTGCGCCAACGCGACCTGCCGGCGCTGCCCGGGGCGACCGACGGTGCGGAGACCTACCGCGGCTCGACCCTGCTGCTCCAGGGACCGGACGGCGAGCTGGCCAAAGCGCCCGAGATGCTCGGCTGGGAGCCGGTGACGGACGCGGCCTCCTACCGGGTGTCGATCGTCGATCCGCTCGGCGAAGAGATCTGGAAGTTCGAGGCCAAGGCGTCGCCGGTCGTCCTGCCGGTCGCGGTCCGCGTGCGGCTCCAAACCGCCGTGGTCTACGCCTGGACGGTCGAAGCGCTCGACGCCCGGGGAAAGCGCCTCGCACGCGCCGAGCCGCTCCGTTTTCGCATCGCTCCGAGGTAGACCGCCGTTTCAGCCCTTGACGGGCCACCGTGACGAGCAGTACGTTGCCCCCTCTATGACTCGCAGCTACAAGAAGCAGCGGCTGGGGCCGCGCCTGGTGGAAGCTGCGCGTTCCGGCGCGCGGTGGCGGGATCTCCACGCGATCATCGGCGGTACCGGGGCGGTCGGAGGCACGGCCCTGCTCCAGATGCTCTCGATGTATGAGGAGATGATGACGATGGCGACACCCGGGGCGGACGACGTGCCGATCCTGCTCGCCACGGGTCTGGGGCGCGACGACATCCGGGCGTTTACCCGCCGCCTGTTCCGCACCCTCGAAACGCGCCACGGGGTCGAGCGCCATCCGCGAAAGATCGGGGCCGGTTATCTCACCGCGAGCGGCGTGTTCGTCGCGTTCGAGCGTTTCCGGCTCACCGCGCTGCCCGGCCTGGGGGCGATCCAGGACGTTCCGGCCGACCAGCGGCGGGCGTTCGTCCGCACGTTCATCAAAGGACTCGCCACGGGCGGCGGGAGGGCGCCGATCGCCACTCTGCTCGCCGCGATCGGCAAGGCTCGTCCGGTGGCGACTTTTCTCCGCGGCTATCTCGACAAACACTTCGAAGGCCAGGAGGCGCCGGGGCGCTTCCGCTCGGTGATCCTGGGCATCCCGATCCCGAGCTTGATCGCCTACCACCAGGACCACCTGAAGCAGGTGCTGAGCCATATCGACGTCTCGATGACCGATGCGCAGGACGAGCTGCAGGAGGCGTTCGTCCATGCCTTCCGCGACGACCTGGCCGAGGTCCGCGGTCTGGCCGACGAGGTTTTGATCGCCCACACGACGGCGGTGGGCGGCATGTACGACGAGAGCGCGGAGGAGGACGGCAAGCGGCGCAGCATCCGGCTCGGCTTCGCCCATAGCGCGAAGGACGAATTCCTGGTCGACAAGCAGCGCTTCGCCGAGGAGCTGGCCCGCGAGTACGGCCAACTCGGGGTGAAGATCCTGATCACGGCCGCCGCGATCGGCATCGACGAGGTCCGCCTGCGCGAGCCGATCCCGCTGCACGGCCGGCCCTCGCGTTTGATCCAGGACGCCGCGGAGGACATCTTCCCGGGCGCCAAGCGACCCGGACCCGACGGTAAGCCGCTGCGCCACATGGTGCGCGTGGCTCCTCCCCTCACGCTGCCGCTGGAAGATCCCCCCGCCGGGCCGGTGCACTTCGCGGCGGGCGAGATGCTTCGTCCCGCGTATTCGATCCGGAGCGGCGAGAACGGTTTCTTCAGCGTTGCCAACGCCGACGCGCTCTACCGAGTGATGCGCGTGGCGAGCGCGAGCGAGCTGGCGCTAGTCCTGGCCTCGGTCGGAGTGCTCGGCGACGACGCGAACGCCCCTTGGTTTCCGGCGGCCGAAAACAACGTCTGCTACTACACCGAGACCGACAACGCGCGCCAGGTGTTCGACCTGCTGAACCAGCCGCCGCTGCTCGCGGCGCAACTGTCCGGGCTCGAACCGATGGCGCTGCAAGATCTCGGCTCGGCCAAGCACCAGGGGGAGCTGCACGCGCTGTCGCTTCTGATCCTGCTCCATCGGCTGCGCACCGTGGATATTGACGCGATCGACCCGTACGTCGAGCTCGAACGCTTCGACCCGGAGCGTTTCCTGCTCGACCATTCCCGGCCGCTGACCTTCGAGGATCTCGCCCATTGGCCGTTCGCCGATCTCGCGCGCGATATGCAGATCCTGGTCGGCGCGGATTCGGAGGAGGATCTCGCACCGCTCAACCCGGGGCGCCACGGCGGGCTGTTTCCGAAGAAGAACCAGGCGCAGAGCCTGATCTTCCGACGCGCCCTGGAAGCGGTTTGGGCGATCCCCTCGCTCGGCTCGCCGATCGTCTTCGAACGGGACGGAACGACTCTCGTGCGCACGGGATTCTTCGTCGCGCCGTTCGAGATCCTGTGCGACCGCAGCGAGCGGATCGCCGAGCACATCGCCCAGAGCCACGCCGGAGGGAGCGGGGGATCGCTGGCCGACTTCCGCGATTTCCACCTCGCGACCGGCGGGTTCGTCGACCTCCGCCCCGGGGCGATCCTCGTCACCGCGCGCACCGACCGCGAAGATCTTTCCAGCCGTGTCGTTCGCTGCCGTGACGAGAGCGAGCTGTTGGCCGCGATCGACCGGATCGAGCCCTATTCCTTCTTCGCCACCTGCGGCCTCGCGGCGCTCACCGCCCGCCTCGGCGCCCTCTACGTCGAGCTGCGCGAAGCGATGCTGGAGCTGGGCTCGTTGCAAGATTTCCGCTGGCAGATGCCGCGCGACGACAACGGCCACATCCTGGTCGTCCCCGGCGTGGTCGAAGCGTTTCGCATGGTTTCGGAGGGGCTCGAAAAAACGACGGGAACCGAGCGACTCGACGGCCTCTGGGGCTACCGCCGCCGCGCCGTGCCGGTCCGTTGGGATGCCATCCCGGGGTTGCCTTCGAACGGCTCAGAAACATAGGGGCGACAGCTGGGCTGCCGCCCCTATATCCCTCAACGTCAACCGAGGTTAGGCCCCCGCCTCCGCCGCGACTGGAGTATCCGGCGTCGGTTTGGGCTGGGTCGGGACGGCGGGTCTACGCGCCGGTTTCGTCCGCGGCCGCAGGCCGAACTCACGCAGGCGGTCCGAGTAGAGGGTGAAATGCCCCTGCAGGCTGCGTACAAGCCGGCGGTGTACGTCGATGCATTTCGCCTCCAACTCTTGGCGGCGATGCGTCGCCTCCGCCAGCTCGGCGGCAAGGAGCTGCTTTCTCGATTCGAGCACCCGCATCTCGGCGAGATCGACGGTCAACTGATCCGCCGAGTCGGCGAGGAACGGAAGCTCCTCTCGATTCTGTTCCAGACCCGCGAGCAGATCGCCGCAGGTGAGGAGGGACGAGGCAAAGTTGCTGTAGGACATGGTCCTTCTCCTTTCTTCATAGGCTCGACACACCACGCGCCGAGCGGTGCCACGGGGTGAAGTGCAAGAGATGAAACGGGAGGCGGGAGAAGCCCCGGGCGGTGGCCGCGCGGCGGTGGGGAGGTAGTAAACGGGATCTGCGGGAGCCCGGCGACGACTTCGGGACTCGTTCCAGCGATCAAGGGAAGGCTTCCCCCGGTTCACGGAGAGCTTTCCCCGATCCGCGGAAGGCGTCCACCGATCCATGGAGAGCTTCCAGCGATTGGTGGAAGGCTTCCAGCAGTCTACGGAGAGCGTCCCGCGATCGGCGGAAGGCTTCCACCGATCCACGGAGAGCTTCCAGTGGCCCAGGAAAGCCTTCCAGCGATCCACGGAAATGAATCGTGAGTCCGCGGAAATCGTCCGCCGTCTCACGCACGGCTTTCGCGAAGCCGGGGAAGGCTTCCAAGAAACGGCGGACAGGCTGGAGGAACGGGCGAGCGGTTTTCGCGAGGCGACGGACAACACCCATCGGATCACGGAAAGCGCCAGCGACTCCCCCGGAGCCCTCCGCGCGGCGGAGAGACGGAACCGGGACATGACGGAGGGAATGGTACGCCTGGGGGTGGGGGGAGTCAAGAGCGCAAGGCCCAAGGAACGCCCTGGGATAGCTTGACGCCAACGGGCTTAAGCGTTGCGCAAGGAACACTTTATTTTCACAAAGTAGTGGGGAGGCTTGCGGCAGGCTCGGTTATACGCAGAAGGAGGAAGATCCAGGTTTCCGCCGTTTTAAGACGAAATACGCTACCTATACCCTTTATTCAAGTTTCCTGTTGTTCTGGATTCTTGCCTTGGCTGTTTCTTGCAATGTTCCGATCTGGATCACGAAAGGTTAAGAGCGACGATAGTGAGTTTTCGCTGTGGCCGATCGGGTTGTTGGCTTTGGTTGGGCTCCCACGAACGGCTCTGCCGGTTTGAAAGCGAGGGGCGTAGGCTCAAAATCGAAGCCTCCTCCAAACCGTTCTTTCAAGGCTTCGACTCTCCGCAAAACTGCGGCTCCGCCAGCATTCGCGACCTGCTCGCTGCCGCCTAGTCGCTCGGAGTCACTACCGTCCTTCCACTCTGGAATCCCTTTGAGTTCGCTGAGAAGCGCGAGCTGAGTCTCGGCGACCTCTGCGCTCGTCAGGTCGGTGATCTGGGCAGCCTCGACGTATTCTCGAACGACTTCCTCCACGAGAACGGAAATATCTCGTCCCTGTCGGGCGGCAAGATCACGCAGGCTCTCTTCGATGTCGGCGGGTAGCTCAATCGTCATGGTGTCTGCCCGCGAGAGCCGGGATGGCCTCGACTTCCGTTTCCGGTGCTTTCACCAGCCGATCCGTAAGATCCTTCTGACGTTCCATGTAATAGGCGACCAAGCGATACGGGTCGTGGTCGAAGCGCTCGGAGATTCGATGCCGAGCCGCTCGCACCTGCGCGATCACGTCGTCGTCATTGTCGAAGCTCGTTTCAGTCGGAGAACTCATCAGAACCACAGAATACTCGACTCCGCAATGAATTTGGAGTGCGGCGACGTGTCGCCGCTTTCCGTAGCGCCGACGTGTCGGCGCGGCCTTCCTTTGAGCGAACCTTGGATCGTAGGGCTTCGGGCAAATCGGGGAGGACTGTACCGCCCCGAGGAGCATTGGCGTCCGCTTCCACAACGTTTGGGGACGGCGGCGGCACACACCTCTTGCCTGCGCCGAACGCGGCTTCGCCGAAAGGTTGCCTTTGAGGAGGAGCGCGCCGACGCATCGACGCTACGAAAAGCGGCGACACGTCGCCGCACTCCAAATTCTCGGGTTGAGAGGGGATTGTTGGTGCGCCTACCGCAACATCCGCCGCCGGATCGTAGGCTTCGGCTTGAGCTCCACCCAGGGCTCCACCCCGGGCAGGGTGCAGCGGGGGATCTCCAGGCCGATCGTGGCTTCGATCTCTTTGATCGTCGGCTTGTCCTGCCAGGTGACGATCGAGGAGACCAGGCCAAGCATCGCTCCGCGTCCGGTTCGGCCGGCTCGGTGGATGTAGTCGTCGACTTTTTCGGGGAGATCGAAGTGGATGACGTGCTCGATTTCAGGGATGTCGATGCCGCGTCCGGCGACTCCTGTGGCGACCAGGATGCGGGTCTTGCCTTCGCGGAAGTTCTTCAGCTCGTGGACCCGTTGGGACTGGCTCAGGTCGGCGTGGATGCGACCGACGCTGAACTTTTCGCGTTCGAGCACGGAGGTCAGCCATTCGGCGTCGCTCTTCCGGCGGATGAAGATCAGGGTCCGGCCGAGGTTCAGGTGGAGCAGCGCGTGGAGGCACTTCTTCTTGTCTTCGTCCGCCACCATATAGAGCCGGTGGGTGAGGCCGGTTGCGGCGCCCCCTTCGGGCAGGATGTCCACCCGAAGAGGGTCTTTGAGGAACATCTTGGTCAGCCGTTCGATCGGTGGCGGCATGGTGGCCGAAAAGAGCATCGTGTGGCGCTCTTTCGGCAGCAGGGAGAGGATGTCCTGCACCTGCGGCAGGAAGCCGAGATCGAGCATGTGGTCCGCTTCGTCGAGCACCAGCTCCTCGATCGCGTCGAGCTTGAGCGTGCGCCGTTCGATGTGGTCGAGCAGACGGCCGGGCGTTGCGACCACCACGTCAGGGCCGCGCTTCAAGGCCTCGAACTGCGGCCCCATGCGGACGCCGCCGATCAGACAGGCGGTATCCAGATTCCGGTCCTGGCCGAACAGGTCGAGAAACGCCTTGGTCTGGAGCGCCAGCTCGCGGGTGGGCGAGAGAATCAGCCCGCGCAGGCCGCGGCCGTGGAACAGTTTCTCGGCCAGCGGCAGGCTGAACGCGGCGGTCTTGCCCGAACCGGTCGCCGCGAGGCCGATCAGGTCGCGTCCGGAGAGCGCGAGCGGGATGACCTCGGACTGGATCGGCGTCGGATAGAGAAACCCGATCTGCTCGACGATTTTGAGGATCGGGGGGGAGAGCCCCAGGGACGAGAATGGCTTGTCGGTGGTGGCTACGGGGTGTTGGGGGATGGCGAAACTCTGCATTCCAGGCCAGTTATAGAACAAAACCCGCGATCCGACAAGGAACGCCGGGCCTATGGAGACGCCCCGACGGGCTGGCAGCCGGGTAGGATAGTGGTTAGGTACTGAGACGCCCCGACGGCCAGCACCCGGATAGATTTCGTGGTTAGGTACTGGGGCGTCTCTACTCCTCCGGGCTATACTCAATCTCCGCTCATGAACATGATCGCTGCTTCGCCCGGTGTGATCTGGAAGCGCCTGACCGAGCCTTGGGAGCTCGACCAGGTGTACTTGCTCAAGCATCGGGTATTCGCCGAAGAGATCCCCCAGCATCCGGAGAGTCCGGATCGCCGGCTGGTCGACGCGCGTCTCGCGATGAGCGTGCCGTTCGTCGCGTTGGCGGAAGGGCGCGTGATCGGCATGGTCGCGATCTCGTACCAACGCCCGTTTTCGCTCGATGAAAAGCTGCCGGATCTCGACTCCTACCTGCCGCCCCACGAACGGGCTTGCGAGGTCCGGCTGCTCAGCGTCGAGCCGGAGTGGCGGCGCGGTCCGGTGTTTGCCGGGCTGCTCGGTTGCGTGATCGAGCAGGGCCGTTCGGAAGGTTGTGACCTCGCGGTGATCTCAGGGATAGAGCGGCAGGCGAAGCTCTACCGCCATCTCGGGTTTCAGACCTTCGGACCGCCGATCGGCACCGCCGACGCCCCCTATCGGGCGATGTACGTAACCTGGGACGCCCTCGCCCCCGCCGCGCGGCGGCTTGCGGAAGGAGCGCCGTGACCCTCGAAGACGATCGTCGTTCGTTCCTGCCCGGCCCGGTGCCGGTCCATCCGGAGGTGGTGCGGGCGTTTGCCCGCCCCGCGATCTCTCACCGTTCCGCTCCGTTTCACGCGCAGATGGGCCGGGTGAGACGGCGCCTCTGCGATCTCGTCGGCCTGCCGAACGTGCAGCTCCTGGTCGGCTCCGGGACGCTCGCCAACGATGCCGTCGCGGCCCAGCTTTCGCTGCTGCCGGGGCGCGGCCTGGTGCTTTCCAACGGCGAGTTCGGTGAGCGGCTGATCGAGCAGGCGGAGCGCTTCGGCCTCAAATTTACGCCGGTCCGTTCGGAGTGGGGAGCGCCGCTGCCGCTCGACGAGATCGTGGGGAGGTCCGAGCCGGTCGAGTGGCTCTGGGCGGTCCACTGCGAGACTTCGACCGGCGTTCTCAACGATCTTCCCCGCTTGACGGAAATCCTACGCGAGCGGGGGATCAAGCTGTGCGTCGATGCGATCAGCTCGGTGGGCAACTGGCCCGTCGACCTCTCCGGCGCCTGGCTCGCGACCGCCACCTCGGGCAAGGGACTGGCCGCCTACCCCGGCCTCGGCCTGGTGTTTCATCGCGACGCGATCGTGCCTTCGCCGCGCCTGCCGCGCTATCTCGATCTGGGACTTTGGGCGCGCGAGGACGGGGTGCCGTTCACCGCTTCGTCGAACCTGCTCGCGGCGCTCGAATGCGCGCTCGAAATTCGCGATGCGGACGACGGGCACCACCGCGCCCGGCTCGCGGAGGATCTCCGGCCGCGGGTCGAGCGGCTCGGCTTCCGGTGTCTCGCGGCGCGCGAGATCGCCGCGCCCTGGGTTCTGACGCTCCTGCCGCCCGAGGGGACGAAGGCCTTCGACCTCGGCGAGCGGCTGGAGGCGGCGGGATTCCTGCTCTCTTACCGCAGCGGCTATCTGGTGCGGCGCAACTGGCTGCAGGTCTGCCTGATGGGCGAGCACACCCCCGCAGCGCTCGACGCCCTGCTCGATCGGCTGGCGGCGGCGTGCGAGGGGATGCCCGTTCCGTAGTCGACTAGTCGACCGAGAAGTCGATCAGCTCGACCGGCGTCGTCCCGGTGAACTGGATCTGGTAGCCGAACAGGCCGTCCGGGTCCGTAGCGTTGTTGAAGCCGGCCGCCACCACGGTCCGCGTCTCGCCGACCGGAATCGAGAACGTCAGCTGGCTGCAGCGGTTCGCCGCGGCGGCAATGTCATCGTTTACCGCGACGCAGTTGGTGAGCGCCGAGGCCGGATTGAACGCGCCGTTGTAGAGCGTGAAGAAGGTGTCGTTGGCGTCGCCGCAAACCCCGCCGCCGATCAGGCTGGAGAAGATGATCACGTTCGCCGTGCCGGGCGAATTGTTGGTGATCACGATCGTATCGAACGGCGCCGCGGTGCCGACGGAGGAGAGCGCGGCACAGGTCGTCGCCCGGTTGTAGGTCGAATCGTCGGCATCCAGCGCGCCGGTGAAAGTCGCCGGCACGGTGCCCGTGTAGCTGATCACCGTGTTTTCGCTCGCCCGGATCGTCGGGGCGATGGCGGCGCCGGTTCGGATCGAGTCCTTCTGCGCCCAAGCGGGAGTAGTGACCAGAAGAGCGAGCAGGCAGAGGGTTTGGGTGCGCATGGGTGTGTCTCCTGAATTTGGACTTTTGGACTGGGGGAGGAAGGTCCGCGATTCTGTTCCTGACCGGCCACGCTGTCAAACGCCGCGCTGATAGAGTTGCGCGACCCGCTCCCGAGGAGGTACGCCGCTTGGTCCGACGCCCGCTCTCACTCTCGCCTTTCGTTCTCGTCGCCGCTCTTTTTGCCGCGCTGCTCGGAGCCGCCTGCGCTTCCATGGCGCCGTCCGCTACTCCGGCCGGCGCGCCGGCCGAGCCGGCAAAGCCCGTCCTCAGACCCACCGCCGCCAAGGTCGTCGGCCTTGAGCACCGCGCCGGTCTGCTCGACCTCTACCTCGATCGCAAGGCGGGCAAAGTGTGGCTCGCGCTGCCGGCGCCGAGCGGGCCGGGCGGGCGGATCGGCAGCTATCTCTATGCCGAGACGCTGGCCTCCGGGCTCGGCTCGAACCCGGTCGGGCTCGATCGCAGCCAGGCCTCCGATACCCAAGTGCTCGACATCCGCCGCGTCGGCGGCCGGGTCCTGTTCGAGGTGCCGAACCTCGGTTTTCGCGCCGGTGCGCGCTCCCCTTCGGACAACGCGGCGGAACGGCGCGCGGTCGCCGAGTCGTTCGCCACCTCGGTGATCTGGGCGGCGCCGATCGAAGCCGAGGACGAAGAGGACGGCCGGATGCTGATCGATCTGACCTCGTTTCTGCTGCGCGATTCGCACGGCGTGGTCGCCGCCATGGCGACCGCGCGGCAAGGCTCCTGGTCGCTCGATATGGCCAAGAGCGCGGTCGATCTCGAAGGGTGCCTCGCGTTTCCGAAGAACGTCGAGCTCTCCGCGCTGCTCACGTTCCAATCGAGCGGCGCCGGGCCTCTGGTCCGCGAAGTGACGCCCTCGGTCGCGGGAGATCGGACGGTGACGTTGTCCGTCCGCCAGTCGCTCATCGCATTGCCCGGCGCGGAGTACCGGCCGCGCCCGTTCGATCCGCGGATGGGCTCCATCGCGATCGGCTTCCTCGATTTCGCCGTGCCGCTGGCCGCGCCGATCGAAGGGCACTTCGCGGCGCGCCACCGGCTGCGGAAGGTCGACCCGACGGCCGCGCGCTCGAAAGTGGTCGAGCCGCTCGTCTACTACGTCGACAACGGCGCGCCGGAGCCGATACGGAGCGCGCTGGTCGAAGGGGCGAGCTGGTGGAAGGAGGCGTTCGAGGCGGCAGGATTCATCGACGCGTTCCGGGTCGAGGTTTTGCCCGATGGCATCGATCCGCTCGACGCCCGCTACAACGTCATCAAATGGGTCCATCGCTCGACGCGCGGCTGGTCGTACGGCGGCGGCGTGATCGATCCGCGGACCGGAGAGATGGTCAACGGCTACGTCTTACTCGGTTCCCAACGGGTGCGCCAGGATCGCCTGCTGTTCGAAGGGCTGCTCGGCGCGGCGGGAACCGGCAAGGGCGGGCCGGCCGATCCGGTCGAGCTGTCGCTTGCGCGCATCCGCCAGCTCGCGGCCCACGAGGTCGGCCACTCCTTAGGCCTCGCGCACAATTTCGCCGCCTCGACCTACGGCCGCGCTTCGGTGATGGACTACCCGGCGCCCTGGGTGAAAGTGACGCCCGCGGGCGACCTCGACCTGTCCGACGCCTACGCCGAGGGGATCGGCGCCTGGGACATCCAGGCGATCCGCTATCTCTACACGGAGTTTCCCGCCGGGCAGGAGAAGGCCGGGCTGGAGGCGATCGTCAAGGAGACGCTCGGGCGCGGCATGCTCTATCTCTCCGATCAGGACGCCCGGCCGCTCGGCTCGGCGCACCCGCTGGCCAACCTCTGGGACAACGGGCCCGATCCGGTCGCGTCGCTCGATCTGTCGGCCAAGGTGCGGCGGATCGCCCTGTCCCGCTTCGGCGCCGGCAACCTCGGCGCGGACCGGCCGCTCGCCCTGCTCAACGAGGTTCTCGCCCCGCTCTACTTCCACACCCGTTATCAGCTCGAAGCGGCGGCGAAAGAAGTCGGCGGAGCAACCTACGAATACGCGGTCCCGGGGGACGGCCAGGCGCCGGTCCGGCCGGTGCCCGCGGCCGATCAGCGCAAGGCGCTTGCTTCGGTGCTCGCGACGATCGCGCCGGCCGAGCTCGATCTGCCGGAATCGGTTCTCACTCTGCTGCATCCGCGTCCGCCCGAGTACCGAGATTCGGTCGAAACATTTCATAGCCCCACCGAACCGATCTTCGATCCGCTCGGCGCCGCGGCAACCGCCGCGGACTTCGCGATCGGCGATCTGCTCGCCCCCGAGCGGGCGGCGCGGCTGGTCGATCAGCATCGCCGCGACCCGGCTCTTCCCGGGCTCGAAGAGGTGCTCGACGCGATCCTCGCCAAGAGCTTCGGCGGCGGCGGGACGCCTCGTCTCGCGGAGATCCGGCGTACGGTTGAGTCGGTTGCCGTGCGGCGTTTGATCTCCCTCGCGGGCAACCCGGCGGCCACCTCCGGCGTCCGCGAACGGACCGAGGGTGCTCTTTCCAACCTGGCGCGCCGGCCGATCTCGGGGAGCGAGCCCGCTGAGGATCGGGCGCATTTCACGCATCTGGTGCGGGAGATCGAACGATTCTTCCGCCGCTCCGAGACGCTCGACCGGCCTGGCGATCCGGTGCCGGAGATTCCGCCCGGCCAGCCGATCGGCCAGCCCGGCTCGATGGGCATGCCGGATCCGCTCGCCGGCTGCTCGATGGACGAAGGGGGCTAATCATGACGGGCTTGGCCGGCTCGTGGGTCGCTTCGTTTCTTGGGGCCTTGCCGCTTCTCCTGCTCGGCGTGACCTGCGCGCCGAGCCCGCCAAGCCTCCCGGTTTCGAACCCTCCGCCCGCGGTCGCCACCCCCGCTCCCGTAGCGGCCGGCGAGGTTCCGCCCGCCGCCTCGGTGCCTGCCCGGCCAATCGAGCACCTCGGCGTCCACGTGCTCGAAACGCGCCCGCACGACGCAACGTCCTACACCCAAGGGTTGGTCTGGCACGACGGCAAGCTGTACGAGAGCGCCGGGCAGTACGGCCGTTCGGATCTGCGCGAGGCCGATCCCGAGACCGGCACGGTGCGCCGCCGCGTGGCGCTGCCTCCCAACGTCTTCGGGGAAGGACTCGCGCTGGTCGGGAACCGCTTGATCCAACTCTCCTGGCGCGAGGGCGTCGCCTTTTCCTGGGATCTCGCGAGCTTTACGAAAGGGGCCGAGTTTCGCTACGCCGGGGAAGGTTGGGGTCTCTGCTACGACGGCAAGCGTCTGATCCGAAGCGATGGCACGGACGTGCTGACTTTTCACGATCCCGTCACGTTTGCCGAGACCGGCCGCCTGCCGGTCCGCCGGGCCGGCCAACCGGTTTTCTATCTGAACGAGCTGGAGTGTGTGGGGAAAGAGGTCTACGCCAACGTCTATCAGACCGACGAGATCGTGCGTATCGACGCCGCGACCGGAGAGGTGACCGCGTCGATCGACGCCTCGGGGCTGATCACCCAGGAAGAACGACAGGCGGGCGCCGAGGTCTTGAACGGTATCGCGTGGAACCCGGACAAGAAGCTCTTCTACATCACCGGCAAGCTCTGGTCGGAGATGTTTGAGGTGCGGTTCGAGAAGCGGTGACCGTGGGTTCGAATTGACAACCCGACTCGAAGCGTTTTAGCGTCGAGCCACATTTTCATTACAGGAGGAGACCGCGATGTCCGGTTGGTTCGAGCTGAAAAAGAGCAGCGACGGTCAGTTTCGTTTCGTCTTGAAGGCGGGCAACGGAGAGATCATCCTTACCAGCGAGCTGTACCGTTCGCGCTCCTCGGCGGTCAAGGGCATCGCGTCGGTGCAGACCAACAGCGGCAACGAGAAGCGCTACGTCCAGAAGACGTCGTCGAACGGCAAACCTTATTTCAATCTCCGGGCCGGCAACCATCAGGTGATCGGCACGAGCGAGCTGTATTCCTCGCAAGGGGCTTGCGAGAACGGCATCGCGTCGGTCAAGACGAACGGTTCGAGCAAAACGGTCAAGGATCAAGCCTGAGCCACTACCGGCCGTCGTCTCTACTTGACGCCGGCCGGCGCTTTCAGCTCGTTCGCCCGAATCTCCCGCTTCCACAGCTCGGTGCCTTTGGCGTCGATCGCGCGGAACGTCAGCAGCCGGTCCTCGGGAGGGCCGGTGACGTCGAGCAGGCCGAAGCTGCGCCGGTCGGTCACCCAGGTGCCGGGCACGCGGGCGGGGTTGCTCGTCTCGCGGTCGGTCGATGAAACCATCCCCGAGGTGAGGGGGCTCGACGTAAATTCATAGAACGGGTATAGGCCGGGAACCTCGATCTTGAGCAGCTCGGACTCGTGGCGGTCGCCGGTTAAGAAGACGAGCCCGGGGATCTTCGCGCGGATCAGAAACTCGCGCAGCTCGCGCTGTTCCTGCGGATAGCGGCCGAGCGCCTCATAGAACGCGAGCGGGTTCCACATCTGGTTGCCCGAGGCGACGATCTTGAACGTGGCGTCCGAAGAGACCAGCGCCTCTTCGAGCCAGCGCAGCTGCTCGGCTCCGAACATTCGCTTCGAGGCGCCGTCGGGGAAGTTGTCCGGCGTCCGGTAGTAGCGGTCGTCGAGCAGGAAGAACTCGACGTCGCCCCAGGCGAAGCGGCCGAACACGCCGGGGATCTCCGCCGTGCCGTACTGCGGATTCGCCCAGTAGTCGCGGAACACGCGCAACGACATCTCGCGTCCCGCAAACGAGCGGTCGGAATCGTTCGGGCCGAAATCGTGGTCGTCCCAGATAGCGTATTGATGGACCGAGCCGAACAGCGGCTGCAGCTCCGGAATCGACCGGTCGCGCGCCCAGCGGCGGCGCATTCCCTCTTCCGTGCCTACGTCGGATTCACGGTAGTAGATGTCGTCGCCCAGCCAGAGCATCAGATCGGGCTTCTGCGCCAAGATCGCGTTGAATATCTCGTAGCCGCCGCCGTAGGGCTCGCCCGGACGGTCCGCGGCCGGGTCGTTGATGTAGGCGCACGAGCCGAACGCCGCGCGCAGGTCAGGCGCCGGAGTCCGCCATTTCCAGATCTCCTGCGTCTTGAACGAAGTGGCGTAAGGGAGCCCGACGCGCCGGCCGTCGACGTAGACCTCGTATTCGTACTTGACGCCCGGCACCAGATTGACCAACCGGAACCGCGCGATCCGGTCGCTCTCCTCGGTGGTCGCGATCTCGCGCGAAAGCCGAGAGGAAACCTCCGCCCCCGCAAGCCAGAACCGCAGCTGCGCCCGACCGGGCTGCTTGGTCTGCAACCAAAGCTCCACCTCGCCGACGTCCGACAGGCCGACCATCGGACCCGAGAGAAGCGGAGAGACGGCGGTCTCCTCGTGGGCACGAAGCGAGCCGGGGAGGCAGAGCGCGAGGAGGAGAGCAAACGGAACGAATCGAGAGGGGCGGAGCATGTTGAGATTCTATCCGCTCGGATACCGGCGTTACCCAGGCCGTTGCCAAACGAGGGTGGGCCAACCCAGGCCAACGGCCCGAGGGCCTCCAGATCCAGCGCCAGGGAGCCGCGGGCGAGCGTGCGCGGCGTTCGAGGAATTCGAGGAAGGACGGCATGGGGTGATTCTAGAGCCGCGAGGAGCAGAGTAGACTCATCCATCATGGACCGTCACGCGGAGATCGAACGGATCGCTCGAGAGCACGGTCTGCTCGCCGTCTACCTCTTTGGCTCACGGGCCGACGATGGCTTGAAATTGCTGAGCGGAGTCGACGTCGAACGCGTGGGCTCGGACCTCGATGTCGGCGTGGTGTTTCGGCAGGGAAACGTCCATATCGAGCGCCTCTTCCCCGTGGAGGATGCGCTCGAAAGCCTCCTGCCGGAAATGCGCCTCGACGTGGTCGGGCTCCAGCGGGTCGACGCCCTGTTCCAGTTCGATGCGATTCGGGGACACCGAGTCGCGGCACCCGATCCCGATGTCGCGGATTCGTGGGAGCTGGACGTGATGAGGTCGGCGGCCGAGCTTCTCCCGATTCAGCGGGCGAACGAGATTGCGACGTTCGGATTCTCCACCACATGACTCCAACGGGAATTCAAATCAAGGTGGTCCAGGATCGGCTCGGTCTGCTCGACCGGAGTCTGCGCGACCTGCGGAGCCTGCCCGCCTCCTCGCTGGAAGAATTCCTCGGAGATTCGCGCAACCCTGCCGCTGCGGAATCCTGCCTGCGCCGCGGAATCGAAGCGCTGATCGATGTGGCTCGTCACATCCTGGCGAAGGGGTTGGGCATCGCATCGCTCGAATATGCTGAGGTGGCGCGCCGCGCGGTCGAGCACGGTTTAATCGAAGACCGGACGCTCGGCGAGGCGTTCGGCAAGATCGCCAAATATCGCAATCGGATGGCTCACTATTACGACGAGATCTCGAACGACGAGCTCTACGGGATCATCCTGCACCACCTTGGCGACCTCGAAGGATTGGCCGCCGAGTTTCGCCGGGCGGCTGGTCGCCTGAACAAAGCCGTCTAAGGCGTCGCTTCTACGTTCGCCCACCGACCCAGGTCTCCGCGATCGCCGAATTGCCGGCGCCGAAGATCAAACTTTCGAGCAGAGTCTCGGGCTCCCAGCCGTCCAACTCGGGGCAACTGAGATCGATTCCGACCAGATCGGCCCAGGCCCCCGGGCGGATCGCGCCGGCTTCGATACCGAGCGACCGGGAGCCGCCGAGCGTTGCGGCACGCAGCAGCACCGGGGCGACCGAGCCGTTCGCGTCGCGCAACGCTCCGCGGGTTTCGGTGCGGAGTCGCTGGCCGTATTCGAGCCAACGCATCTCTTCGAGGAACGAGATCCGCGCGTTCGAGTCGGTGCCCAGGGCGAGCCGCGCGGCGCTTTCTCCCCGTTCCGCGACGAAACGCGCGAGGTCCGGTAGACCGTCCCCTAAATTCCCCTCAGTGGTCGGGCATATGCAGGCCGTACCGCCGCTGTCCAGAAAACGCGCGAGGTCGTCCGGCGAGGTGTGGGTGCAGTGGACCGCCGTGATCCCCTCCGCACTGCCGCAGGCGTCGAGCAGAGCGGCCATTGGCCGCTTGCCGTAGGCGGTGAGGCAGTCCTCGATCTCCTTCTGCTGCTCCTCGATGTGGATGTGGAAAACGAGGCCGCGCCGACGCGCCTCTTTGTAGATCTCGCCCAGCTCGTCGAGGCTCGCCGCGCGTACGCTGTGGACCACCGCGCCGAGCGTCTGGTCGCGACCGAGCCGACCGCCGAGAACGTTCATCTGAAACCAATATTCGCCGGGGGAGACGCCGTCGAACCGCTTCTGCGCGGGGCTCAAAGGTTGGCCGATCCCGCCGGTGCGGTAGTACGTTTCGAGCAGAACCAGTCGGATGCCCGCCTTTTCCGCCGCCGCGAGAATCGCATCGTCGAAAGCGAAGTTAGCGCCGGCCGAATGGTGCAGATAGTGGAACTCTCCGACGCAAGTAATCCCAGCGGCGCGCATCTCGCGAAACGCTTGAAACGACAGCTCTAGGATTCGATCTTCGGTCATCTTCTCGACCAAGCCATACATCGCTTCGCGCCAGGTCCAGAAGCTGCCCGCGGCTCCCGCGGGAAACGTCTCGCCCCGGCCACGCAGGCCGCGCTGGAATGCGTGGGAGTGGACGTTCACGAACCCGGGTAACAATGCCCGGCCCGTCAGTCGCTCGACGGACGCGTCGGGGGGAAGGGCCTCCGTACCGACGCTCGCGATCCGCCCGTCCGGGTCAATCCCGATCCTCACGCCCGGCTCGAACCGCTCGCCCGTCCAGGTCAGGTCGGCTTCGAGGTAGTGGGTCATTGCGGGTCCTCGCACAGTCGCGTGATCGCCCGTTCCACGATCTCGCGCGCCTTAGCGTACTCGGATTTCGGTAGCCACTCATTCGGCTTGTGGGCGACCTCGATCGTTCCCGGGCCGAACACCGCGCAGTCGAATCCGGCGCGCGCGAGCCAGCCGGCGTCGGTCGCGAAGCCGACGCTCCGGGTCTCCTTCTGGCCGGTCAGATCAAAGAGCAGGCGATGGATCGGCGCGTCGGGCGAAAGCATCATAGGGGGGCTGTCCGAGAGGATCTCCGTCCGCACCGTGACCCCCGCGGGGAGTGGGACGGAAGTGATCGCCGCTTCGACCCGCGGCGCGAGCCGGGCCGATTCGAGCCCCGGCATCGTGCGCACGCCGATCTCCACGACGCAGGCGTCCGGCACAACGTTGATCGCCGAGCCGCCATGCACGGTACCGACGTTGATCGCCGCGAACGGCACGTCGGGGAAGCTGGCACTGCTCGGCGCCCCTTCCCGTTCGAGCCCCACGCCCAGCTCGGCGAGCGCGACGATCGCCCGCCCGGCGGGAACGATCGCGTTCGCCCCGAGGTGCGGATAGCCGGAGTGCGCGCTCTTGCCGGAGAACGTCGCGCGCATCTTCAAGTGCCCTTTGTGGAGGCCGACCACCGCCAGCGACGTCGGCTCGCCGATGATCATCGCGCGGGGGAGCGTTCCGCAGCCGCCATAGTCTTCCGCGAGCCAGCGCGCGCCGAGCGTGCCGACCTCTTCGTCGTAGGTGATCACCAGAGCGAGCGGCGCGGTCATGCGGGCGAGACGATCGGGCTGCGCGGCCTCGGCCGCGAGATTCACCGCGAGCGCCACGAACCCCTTCATGTCGCACGCCCCGCGCGCGACCCAGCGGTCGCCGCGGTCGGTCAACGTGAAGGGATCGCTCTCCCAGCCGGGCTCGCCCGCGGGCACTACGTCCATGTGTCCCGAGAGCGCGAGCCCCGCACTGTCCTCCCGCTCCGGGCCGACGCGGACGATCAGATTCGCCTTCGTACCGTCCGGCGAAGGATGCCTCTCGATCCGCACCCCCGGCCGATCCAGATACTCCGAGATGAAATCCACGAGCGGCAGATTCGAGTTCGAGCTGACCGTATCGAACGCCACGATTCGGGCGAGCAGTTCGGCGTCGGAGAGAAGTGCGGGCATGGGGGCCTTCCAGGTGCGAGGGAGCTGAGAGCCCACCTGCACTAGAATCCTATGGTGAATCTGAGCCATTTTCTCCCGCAATTCTACAGGCCTCGAAAGCGCAAGGCTTGATGGAAGCTCGCAATGCCGCCCCTCGCGCGACCCTGATCGCAACGCTCACCAACCTACCGAGCGATGCCGATCTCGATCGGCTGGCGGCGCAAGCGGACGTGCTCGAAATGCGGGCGGATCTGCTCGGAGATCTGCCGGCCGAGAGGTTGCGCGCGCGGTTTCCGGGCCGGTTGCTCTATACGCTACGAAGCCGCAACGAAGGGGGCGCGGGAGAGTCCTCTCCAGACAAACG
Source organism: Thermoanaerobaculia bacterium (assembly GCA_035995205.1). Taxonomy (GTDB): domain Bacteria; phylum Acidobacteriota; class Thermoanaerobaculia; order Multivoradales; family UBA5704; genus DASYKS01. The sequence goes on along the minus strand of DASYKS010000011.1, from coordinate 25,379 downwards.
GCGGAAACGGATCGCGGAGGCTTCGGCCGGTTACGATCTCGTCGACCTCGAAGCGGAGCGCGACCTCTCGGCCGGTCTGCTCTCCGCGATCTCGCCCGAGCGGCGCATTCTTTCTTGGCATGGCGGGTCGACGCCGCTTCCGGGCCTCGAAGCGCGGCTCGAACGGATGCTCGGCGCCCCGGCGTTCCTCTACAAGTTGGTGCCCGCGGCGCAGCAGCCGGGCGACGCGTTCGCGCCGCTTCAGTTGCTCAAGGACGCCGGCCGGCGCGACGTAGTGGCGTTCGCCTCGGGGCTGCCGGGCGTCTGGACCCGCCTCGTCGCGCCCCGGCTCGGCGCGCCGATCGTCTACGGCTCGGCGGGCGAAACGCCGGCCGCTCCGGGCCAGCTCTCGATCGCGAAGCTCCGTGGCGATTACGGCCTGCCCGATCTGCCGCCGCTTGAGTCGCTGTTCGGCATCGTCGGCAACCCCGTGTTCCACTCGCTCTCGCCGCGCCTGCACAACGGTTGCTATCGCGCGCTCGGCGTCCCTGCGCTCTATCTGCCGTTCCACGTCGACGGCTTCGGAGATTTCTGGCTGGAGGTGGTCGAAGGGGGGGCGTTCGAAGAGCTCGGCCTGCCGCTGCGCGGTCTCTCGGTCACCGCCCCGCACAAAGAAGCCGCGCTCGCGGTGGCCGGCGCGTCGAGCCCGCTCGCCGAGCGGATCGGCGCGGCGAACACGCTGACCCTCCGCGATGGCGTCTGGGAAGCGGAATCGACCGATCCCGAGGGCGTCGTGCTGCCGATCCGTACCCGTGGCGTCGAGGTTTCCGGCAAGCTCGCCGCGGTCGTGGGTGCCGGAGGAGCGGGCCGATCCGCCGCGGTCGGGCTCAAGGCGGCAGGAGCGCATGTAACCCTGGTCAACCGAAACGAAGCGAAAGGCCGACTCGCGGCGGCCGAGCTTCATCTCGCCTTCGCGCAACTCGAAGGCTTCGATCCCTCCGAGTTCGACATCCTCATCCAGGCGACCTCCCTCGGTCGCGAGGACGACGAGCCGCTGCCTTTCGCGGTCGACCGAATCCGCCCCGGCACGGTGGTCGTCGACCTCGTTTACCGCGCTGAGACCGTAGAGCCGACTCCGCTGCTCGCCGCCGCGATCGCTCAGGGGGTCCTCGCGATCGACGGCCGCGAGGTTCTCCTCTCGCAAGCGCTCGGCCAATTTCGTAGCATGACCGGCCGCGAGATGCCGGTGGAGCTGGCGCGCGAGCTGTTGAGCCGGGCGTCATGATGAGCGCCTCTTGACTTGACAAGCCTCGGCCTGCCGGAAGACACTCCCTGCTGTCACGGACTTGATGATGACCGCCAACCGCACTCCGAACCGCGCCCCTCTCGCGATCCTGTCGATCGGCGAAGGTGTCGTCGCGTCCTCGGCTTGGGCGTGGCGTCACCATCATCACAGCTCGATCTAGGCCGGGACGCTTCGTCCTTGGCCTAAAAGGCCCGGGACGAGAGCGCGAACGGTTTTCGAAGACTCCTTCCGGCCCCGGAAGGAGTTTTTGTTTTGGGCTCAAGACACGGATTTCCCGAGGTTCGACCGTGAGGATCTCGACCGGTTTGCCGATCGGGGTCACGGCCTTGCTGTTCGATGCCGCCGGACGGCGCAAGAGCTTGGAGGATGCCCTGGTCGGCCGCTTGGTGGGCAACGACTATTCCGAGGTCGTCCTGCCGATCCTCGATTACGCCGAGCCGTACGAGGCTCTGCTTTCTCCGGCGAGCCGGGGAGAGTTCTACCGCTTCGTCGATCGCGACGGCGAGGTGCTCGCCCTGCGGTCGGACTTCACCCCTCTCCTCGCGCGCTTGATCGCGCCGCGGCTCGCAGGGCTCTCCCTCCCTTTGCGGTTGTTCTATCGCGGCGATGTCGTCCGCTGGGCGGAGGAGCGCGCGGGCCGCCTGCGTGAGAGTTACCAGGTGGGGGCGGAGTTGCTCGGGCTCGACGGCGAAGCGGCGGAGGCCGAGGTGCTGCGCCTGTTTCTCGATCTGCTCGCCGCGAGCGGAGCGCCGCGACCGGCCGTGATCGTCGGCTTTGCCGGTGCGCTCGACGAGCTGTTGCTCGCGGCGGTCGGAGAGAGTGGCGCCGATCCTTCAGAGTTGGCGGCGGCGGTCGCGCGCCGAGAGCGCTCGGCGGTGCGCCGGTTGGGCGGCTCGGTGGCTCTGCTCGAAGTGGTCGATGCAGGTGTACCGGCCGACCCGGCGGCGCTTGGGGTCGCGGGGGAAAGGCTGATTAGATGTCGGGAGGTCGTGGCGGCTCTTGCCGGGGCGCACCCTGAAATCGCGATCACCATCGATCTTGCCGAGTTCGCCCAACTCTCGGTCGATTCGCGGCTCAGGATGTCCGAGCTTCACCAGCGCTCCTATTACGACGGCCTGGTGTTCCGCGGATATGCCGGTGCGGGGGGAAACGAGATCGGTGGTGGCGGGCGCTACAACCGGCTGTTCGATCAGCTGGGGGTCGATCTGCCGGCGGTCGGCTTCACGCTCGGGCTCGATGGTCTGACGTCGGTGTCGGTGCGCGAAAGTGCCTCGGGCGCGGAGGTCCGATCGTGATCCGGCTCGCGCTGCCCAAGGGTCGCATCCGCGAAGCGGCGCTCGCGGCGTTCTCCATCGCGGGAGTCGAGGTGGAGAAGCTCGATCCCGAGACGCGCGCGCTCACCACCCGGTTGAACGGCGGCGAGGTCGAGGTGCTGTTCTTGAAGGATTGGGACCTGCCGCTCTACGTCGAGCGCGGCATCGCCGATTGCGGCGTGGTCGGCTCGGACGTCCTGGGCGAAGTGGACGGAGATCTTCTGGTGCCCGCCCGTTTGCGCGACGGCGCCTGCCATTTTTCGCTGATCGGCAAGAGCCGCCAACTGCCGAAGGCGGGGGAGCAGGCGCGGCTCGCGACGAAATATCCCAAGACCGCCCGCCGGCTGCTCGCCGATCGCGCCTGGGGTACCGAGATCCTGGAGCTGTCCGGCTCGGTCGAGCTGGCGCCGATGCTCGATCTGGCCGACCTGGCGTTCGACATCGTGCAGACCGGACGGACGTTGCGCGAGAACGGGCTGATCGAAGTGGAGGTGCTGGACGTGATCCATCCCTGTCTGGTCGTCCACCGGGCCGCCTACCAACGGCATCGGGCGGTCTTGAACGCCTGGGTCGGCCGGCTCGAAGCGGCGGAGCTGGTGCTGTGAGCGGCCTGCTCAAGACCGTAGTGCTCGGTACGGCGGCGGGGGAGCGCGCGCTCGTTCGTCTGGAACGGCGCGGTGGGGTTGTGCTCGACCGCAGAGTGATGGCGGAGGCCGCAAGGATCGTCGCGCGCGTCCGAAAGGAAGGGGATGCGGCGCTGTTCGAGCTGGTCGCGCGCCTGGACGGGGTGATGGTTTCCCGCGGCGGCGACCTGCGGCTCCGCGCGCTCGATCCGGAAGCCGATAGCGCCAGCCTGCCCGCGGGGTTCGAAGCAGGGCTCGAACGGGCGATCTCAGCGGTCGAGCGCTACTATTCGGAGGGGATGGTGCGCGCGCCGCGCGGCTTTTCTCTCTCGCACGAAGGAGTTGAGATCGAACAGGTGGTGCGGCCGCTCGCCCGCGTTGGCCTGTACGTGCCGGGCGGCCGGGCGGTCTACCCTTCAACGGTCGTGATGACCGCGCTTCCCGCTCTCCTCGCGGGGGTCCCTTCGATCGCTGTCGCCACTCCTCCCGCTGCCTACCACGCGAGCGCCGCGCTCCGCTTCACGCTCGCGCGCTTGCGGATCGATGAGGTGTGGGGCATGGGGGGAGCGCAGGCGATCGCGGCGTTCGCCTACGGCACCGAGAGTGTGCCGCGGGTGGACAAGATCCTCGGACCGGGCAACGCCTGGGTCGCCGCGGCGAAGCAGAGGGTACAGGGGGACGTCGCGATCGACGGCCTCGCGGGACCGAGCGAGGTGGTGATCGCGGCGGATTCCAACGATCGAAACGTCGATCCGGGCTCGGTCGCTGCCGACCTGCTCGCCCAGGCGGAGCACGATCCACGCGCTGCTGCGGTGCTCGTGACGTTCGATCGAAGCTTTGCCCTGGCCGTGCGCGAGGAGCTGGAGCGCCAACTGCCGACGCTCGCCACGGAAGAGACCGCGCGCGCCTCGCTCGCGCGTTTCGGTGTCGCCTTGATCGCCACGACCGACGATCAGGCGGTTTTCGCGATCGAGCGGATCGCGCCCGAGCACTTGCAACTGGTGGGACGCCGGGCGGAGGGGCTCGCGCCGCGGATCGGCAACGCGGGCGCGGTCTTCTTGGGTCCGAGCACCCCGGAGGTATTCGGCGATTACATCGCGGGACCGAGCCACGTGCTGCCAACCTGCGGCTCCGCGCGCTTCGCCTCGGGGCTCGACGTCGAAGATTTCGTCCGTCGGTTCCATCGCGTTCGTTTCTCGGGTGAAGCCGCCCAGGCAGGAGCCGGGGCCGCCGCGGCGCTCGCGGATGCCGAGGGACTTCCCGCTCACGCCGCCGCGGCCCGCAGGAGGCTCGGATGAATCAGACCCCGAAGACAGGTCCGCCCCGCGTCGCCAATCCCGCGGTGCTGGTTCGCCCGGAGCTGCGCGCTCTGCCCGCCTACCATCTCGAACAGACGGCATGCCGCTGGAAGCTCGACCAGAACGAGGTTCCGTGGGAGCTGCCGCGCCGGCTCAAACAGGCGGTCGCGGCCGCGCTCGTCGAAGAGCCGTGGGCGCGCTATCCGGATTTCCACGCCGACGCGTTGCGCCGCGAGCTGGGGGCGCTTCATGCCTGGCCCTGGGAGGGCGTACTGGTCGGCAATGGCTCGAACGAGCTGCTCGCCCTGGCGCTCGAAGGAGTCGCGCAGATCGGCGGCGAGGTGCTCACGCCCGAGCCCTGTTTCGGGCTCTATCGGATGTTCATCCAGAAGGCGGGAGCGCATCCGGTCTTCCTGCCGCCGCGGCCTGATTTGGCGTTGCCGATGGAGGAGTTGCTCGCCGAGGTGGAACGCGTCCCGGAGCGCCCCGTGCTGCTCTGTACGCCGAACAACCCGACGGGCGCTTCCGCCACGGTCGAGCAGGTCGAAGCGCTGCTCGAACGGATGACCGGCCCGCTGCTGCTTGACAACGCCTATGCCGAATTCTGCCGCCACGACTACCGGCCGCTGCTCGCGCGCTACCCGAACCTGTTGATCTTCCGGACGTTTTCCAAAGCCTGGTCGCTCGCCGGGCTGCGGCTCGGGTACCTGCTCGCCGATCCGCGGCTGGTGGCGGAGCTGATCAAGATCAAGCTCCCCTACAACCTGAACCGCGCGAGCGCCGCGGCCGGACGGGCCGCGCTAGAGGCGGAACCCGCGGCGGCGCGGCGGGTGCGCACGATCCTGGGCCGCCGGCCGCAGTGGGCGGAGCGGCTCGCCGCGGCCGGGTTGGAGGTCTTCTCGTCGGAGGCGAATTTCCTGCTCGTGCGGGCGGCGGGGGAAGACGAGGCGGCACGGCTGGCGGCGGCGAAGGGGATTCGCGACGGGCTGGCGGAGCGGGGGATTCTGGTGCGCGATGTGGGGGCTTACCCGGGGTTGGGTGGGTGCCTGCGGGTTTCGGTGGGGAGTGGGGGTGCGTTGCGGGCGGTCTCGGCGGCGTTCTCTGGCGGACGTGTTTCTTCGGTGAAAAACGCCGGCGAGGACGCCGGCGGTCCCAGGACGATCGATCGCGTCGGGGAGGGGTTTGGGGTTCGCGTGGCTACCGTTGCTCGTTCGACCAAGGAGACTCAGATCAACCTGACGCTCTCTCTCGATGGCGGCGGTCGGCGAATTGGAGTTCCGAACGGATTCTTCGGCCACATGCTGGAGGCGCTCAGCACCCATGGCGGATTCGGAATCGATCTAGAGGCGGCGGGCGACACCCAGGTGGATCTCCACCACACGGTCGAGGACGTGGGCATCGCGATGGGCGAGGCGCTGGCCTCGGTGCTGGGCGAACGGCGGGGGCTCGTGCGCTTCTCCCATGCCTACGCTCCGCTCGACGAGGCTCTGGCGCGGGCGGTGGTCGATCTTTCGGGGCGAGGGTCGTTTCATTGGAGCGTGCCGCCGGAGCTGGCGGATGTTTGGGTGACCGCGGAGTTTCCGCTTTCTCTGGTCGCCGACTTTTTCGCCGCGCTCGCGGACCGCGGGCGGTTGACGCTCCACCTCGATGTGCTGTCCGCTAGAAACGGCCACCACGCGGCGGAGGCGGCGTTCAAGGCGGCGGCGCTTGCGCTACGCCAGGCGGTCGCGATCCGCGCGGGTTCTTCCGACGTGCCGAGTACCAAAGGGACTTTGTCCGTATGACCACCATCGTAGATCTTGGGGTTGGCAACCTGGGCAACGTCGCGCGGGCTATCCAACATTTGGGCGGCACGGCCGAGGTGACCGCGGATCCAGGTGTGATCGCCGCGTCGCGCCGGTTGATCCTGCCGGGGGTCGGGGCATTTTCCCCGCCGCGCGAAGCGCTCCGCGGCGAGATCGAAACGGCGTTGCGTGCGGCGCTGGCCGAGGGTGCCTGGCTGCTCGGCATCTGCGTCGGGTTTCAGCTGTTGTTCGAGGAGAGCGAGGAATTCGGCACGACGGACGGCTTGAGTCAGCTGCCCGGGCGGATTGTCCGTTTGCCCGACGGGGTGCCGCTACCGCACATCGGCTGGAACCGGCTGCACGATTTGGCGGACCATCCGCTGCTCGCCGGACTCGCTCCCGATCCTTGGGTCTACTTCGTCCACAGCTTCGCGCCGGAAGGAAGCGACGCGGTGACCCTCGCGAGAACGACTCACGGCCGGAGCTTCACGGCGGTCGCCGGGCGCGGCCGGGTGCTCGGGTGTCAGTTTCATCCGGAACGGAGCGGGGCGACGGGATTGAAGATCCTGGCGAATTTTCTGGCGCTCGGGCGAGAGGACGCGTGATGGAGTTGCTTCCCGCGATCGACCTGCGCGGCGGCCAAGCCGTGCGGTTGCGCCAGGGGGACGATTCGCGTCGGACGAAAGTCGGGAACGATCCGGTCGCTCTGCTCGACAAATTCGCCGCGGCGGGGGTCGCCCTCGTTCATGTCGTCGATCTGGACGCCGCACTCGGTGAGGCGCCGCAATGCGTGCTGATCGAGAGGATGATGAATCGGGGCGTAAGCATCCAGCTCGGCGGCGGGCTGCGCGATCGGTCGACGATCGAGGCGGCTCTCGCACTCGGCGCGGAACGGGCCGTCGTGGGCTCGCTGGTCGCGCGCGATCCGGATCTCTTCGCCAAGATCGCCGCCTCGTATCCGGGGCGGTTGGTGCCCGCGCTCGATCTTTCGGGCCAGAGCGGGGAGGTTCGCATATCCGGTTGGCGCGAGGGGGCGGCGCGCTCTCTCGCGGAGCTTGCAGCCGCTTTGATCGGTTGCCCCTGCCCCGCGGTGCTGGTCACGGACGTCGATCGCGACGGCATGATGGGTGGACCGAATTTGGCGCTCGCGCGGCGGGTCGCGCGCGCTTGCGGTCTTCCTGCCCTCCTTTCGGGGGGAATCTCGTCGCTCGAAGATCTCGCCGCGGCGCGGGTTTACCCGGAAATCGCGGGCGCGGTCGTCGGCCAGGCGCTCTATTCGGGCGCGTTCACGCTCGAAGAGGCGCTCGCCGTCGCCCATGGGGAGCCGTTCGCATGAAGATGCTTTCCTGGGAGCGCCGAGCTCCAGCTCGGCACTCGAAGCGGCGAGGTCGCCAAAGCAGCCGAGCTGGAGCTCGGCGCTCCCAGGAAACTCGGCGGTCTCAGGGGGGAGGGGCGTGACCGCCCTGACTCTTCCCTCCGGCCTCGCCCGACGGGTGATCCCTTGCCTCGACGTACGCGACGGGCGGGTGGTGAAAGGGATCCGCTTCGAGAACCTGATCGACCAGGGCGATCCGGCCGAGGCGGCCGCGCGCTACGCGGCGGAGGGGGCGGACGAGATCGTCTTCCTCGACATCACCGCGGCGCCGGAAGCGCGCGACACCGATCTCGATTGGGTTCGCCGGACGGCGGAGCGGGCGTTTGTTCCGCTCACGGTAGGGGGCGGGGTGCGGGGAGTGGTGGACGGCCGGCGTCTGCTGCGCGCCGGGGCCGACAAGTTCGCGGTGAATTCCGCCGCGGTCGTCCGGCCGGAGCTGCTCTCCGAGCTGGCCGCGCAGTTCGGCAGCCAGTGCGTCGTGCTCTCGGTGGACGCGAAACGGCGCCCGGGGAGCACTTGGGAAGTAGTGACCCATGGTGGCCGGAACGGTACGGGGCTTGACGCGCTCGCCTGGAGTCGCGAGGGGGTGGAACGCGGGGCGGGAGAGATCCTGCTTACGAGCATCGACGCCGACGGCACGCGCGACGGCTACGATCTTCCGCTGCTGAAGGCAGTCACCGGGGCGGTCAACGTGCCTGTCATCGCCTCGGGAGGGGCGGGTACGCCGGACCATCTGGCCGAAGCTCTTGCCACGGGAGCCGCCGCGGTGCTCGCGGCTTCGATCTTCCATCAGGGGGATTGGACGGTGGCGGCGATCAAGCGCGAGCTCGCCGCGCGCGGGTTTCCGATGCGCTTGGAGGAGAACGTATGACGCCACCGGATCTCGACGCTCTCCGCTTTGGCCCGGACGGCCTGCTGCCGGTGATCGTCCAGGAGGTCGAATCGGGGGCGGTGCGCATGCTTGCTTGGGCGAACCGGGAAGCGCTCGAGCGGACGCTCGAAACCTGCCAGGTCTGGTTCTGGAGCCGCTCGCGTCAGCGCCTCTGGCGCAAAGGGGAGACCTCGGGCAACGCTCTCGACCTGGTCGATTTGGGCGCAGATTGCGACGGGGATGCCGTGCTGATCCGCGTTCGGGCTCACGGCCCCACTTGCCACACGGGGGCACGCACCTGCTTCGAGAACCCTCCCAACGATCGCGATCCGGCGCGGTTGGAGCTGGGTTGGCTCGCCTCGGTGATCGCGGCGCGCCGTGGTGCGGATGTCGAGAAGAGCTACACCGCGCGACTGCTCGAAGAGGGGTACGAACGGATCGCCCAGAAAGTCGGCGAAGAAGGGGTGGAGACTGCGCTCGCAGGTGTTGCAGCCGGCGCGAATCCGGACGATCCCGAGCGGCACCGCCGGTTGACGGAGGAATCGGCCGACCTGCTCTACCATCTGCTCGTCCTGCTCGAAGCGTGCGGCGTCGATCCCGCCGAGGTCGCGGCCGAGTTGGGGAGGCGCCATGGCGGGAAATAGACCGGGAAGCGAAGCGAAGAAAAGGGCCGTCCCCCACGTCCGCGAGCTGCTCGCCGACGAGCTGACTCCCCTCGGCGCGTACCGGCGGCTCGCGGCGGTCTCGCCCGTCCGGTTCCTTTTGGAGAGCGTCACCGGGGGCGAGCGGGTCTCCCGTTTCAGCTTTTTAGGGGCGGGCCCGCGCGAGATCCTGCGAGTGTATGAAGACCGGCTGGAGATCGAGCGCGACGGGGAACGCTCGGTGCGACCGGGGGCGCCGCTCGAAGCGTTGCGGGTGGAGCTGAGCTCGATCGCGGCCGAGGTTCCCGCGGCTTTCGGCGCCGTGCCGTTCCTGGGCGGTTTCGTCGGTTCGTTCGGCTACGACCTGATCCGTCTGGTCGAGCGCCTGCCCGATCGTCCGCCCGATCCGTTCGGTCTGCCGGTCGCAGTTCTCTGCCGATTCGATGCGGTGCTCGCGTTCGACCACGCGTTTCAGCGGCTGCTCGCGATCGCCAACGAGATCGAGGGCGAGGTGACCGCCGAGCAAGCCGAGGCCGAGCTGGATAGATTGGAAACCCTGCTCACCGCCCCGGGCGGCACGGGCGCCGCGGCTTTGCCCGCCGTTTCCCGGCCGGGCGTTGCGGGTTTCTCGGAAGCGAGCCTCGATGGTGACTCGTACCGGCGCGCGGTCGAGGTCGCCAAGGAGCACATCGCGGCCGGCGACATCTTTCAGGTCGTCCTTGCGCGCCGCTTTCGGGTTCCGCGCGCCGCCGCGCCGATCGCCCTCTACCGCGCGCTCCGACGGGTGAATCCGAGCCCCTACATGGTGTTGTTCGAGGCGCCCGAGGTGGCGCTGGTCGGCGCGAGTCCCGAGATGCTGGTGCGGAAAGTCGGCCGCCGGATCGAGACCCGGCCGATCGCGGGAACCCGCCCGCGCGGGGTAGACGACGCGGCCGACCGGCAGCTGGCGGAAGAGCTGGCGGCCGACCCCAAGGAGCGCGCCGAGCACTTGATGCTGGTCGACCTCGGCCGCAACGATCTCGGCCGGGTAGCGACCCCGGGCAGCGTGCGGGTGCCGGAATTCATGGCCGTCGAGCGATACAGTCACGTCATGCATCTCGTGTCCTCGGTCGACGCCGAGCTGGCTCCGGAATTCGAAGCGCTCGACGCGCTGCTCGCCTGCTTCCCCGCCGGGACGGTTTCGGGCGCGCCGAAGATCCGCGCGATGGAGATCATCGATTCGCTCGAACCGGAAGCGCGAGGGCCGTATGCCGGAGCGGTCGGCTACTTCTCGTTCTCGGGCGACCTCGACACCTGCATCGCGATCCGCACCCTGGTGGTGGCGGGAGGCGAGACCACGGTGACCGCGGGCGCGGGGATCGTCGCCGATTCCGATCCCGCTTCCGAGCAGCGCGAGACCGAGAGCAAGGCGGCCGGAATGCTCGCGGCGGTGGCTCTCGCAGAGCGCCTGGAGCCCCGCCCATGATCTTGATGATCGACAACTACGATTCGTTCACCTGGAACCTGGTCCAGATGATCGCGGCCGGCGGCACCGAAGTCGCCGTGGTGCGAAACGACGCCGAATCGGTCGCTTCGCTTCTCTCGCGCCGGCCTTCGGGAATCGTGCTGTCGCCCGGCCCCGGGCGGCCGGAAGAGGCGGGGGTCTGCCTGGAGCTGCTCCAAACTCGGAGCCCGGTGCCGATCCTCGGCGTCTGCCTCGGTCATCAAGCGATGGGAGTGGCGTTCGGCGCCACGGTCGAGCGCGCTCCGCGCCTGATGCACGGCAAGACCTCGCCGGTTCGTCATGGCGGAGAGGGCGTTTTCGCCGGCCTCGACGACCCGTTCGAGGCGACCCGCTACCATAGTCTCTGCGTCCGGGAAGACACATTGGGCGACGAGCTTGAACCGATTGCCTGGACGACCGACGATGGCACGCTCATGGGCCTGCGTCACCGCGAGCTGCCCTACTGGGGCGTGCAGTTTCATCCGGAATCGGTGCTCACGACCTCGGGGCCCAAATTGATGGAAAATTTCCTCGCCATGACCTCCGCCATGATTTCTGGAGATGCGCGATGAGCGAATCCCCTTTCGAAGCCAAGCACGCGCTCGAACGGCTGGTGGGCGGTGGCCATCTGACTCGGGACGAGACCGAAGAGCTTTTCGGCCGCCTGATGGACGGCGAGCTGTCCGATCCGGTGAAAGCCGCGCTGCTGATCGCTCTCCGAATGAAAGGCGAGGAGCCGGCCGAGATCGCGGGGGCGGCCTCCGCCATGCGGCGGCGGGCGGTGCGCATTCCCCATTCGCGCACCTCGGTGGTCGACACCTGCGGAACGGGGGGAGACGGACGCGGCACGTTCAACATCTCGACCGCCGCGGCCCTGGTCGCGGCCGCCGCGGGAGTGCCGGTCGCCAAGCACGGCAACCGCTCGGTGTCGAGCAAATCGGGCAGCGCCGACGTGCTTGCCGCGCTCGGAGTGAAGATCGACGTCTCCCCTGAAGTGGCGGGCCGCGCCCTGGACGAGATCGGCATCGCGTTTCTGTTCGCGCCGGTGCTCCATCCGGCGATGCGCGAAGTGATGCCGGTGCGCCGGGAGCTTGCGCTGCGCACCGTGTTCAACGTGCTCGGCCCGCTCACCAATCCTGCGGGCGCAAGGCGCCAGTTGATGGGGGTCTACGCCGCCTCTCTCGTCGAGCGAATCGGCCACGTGCTCGCCGAGCTGGGCGCGGAGCACGCGTTGGTGGTCCATGGCGACGACGGGCTCGATGAGATTTCGACCACGGGCACCACCCGGATCGCCGAGGTGAGGGGCGGCATGGTGCGCACGTTCACCCTCGAGCCCGAGGATCTGGGGCTGGCGCGCGCCACCCTCGCCGATCTCGCGGGCGGCGGCCCGGAGGAGAACGCCACCGCGATGAGACGCCTGTTGGCCGGCGAACCGGGATCGATCGCCGACATCGTTATCGCGAACGCGGGAGCGGCGATTTGGGTCGGGGGGCTCGCGGAGGATTTGGCGGCGGGCGCCGCGCTTGCCCGCGAAGCCCTCGGTTCCGGAGCCGCGGCGGCCAAGCTGGAAGAGCTGTGCAGGTTCCAGGCATGAGCGCGCCGCCGGACGTCTTGCAGAAAATCGTCGAGCAGAGGAAGCGACGCCTGAAAGAGGAAAACGCCCTCGGCACGGCGCCGGATCTTTCCCTCGGACCTCCGCACACGAGCGCCGACAATGAATTCCTCGCGGCGCTTTCCAACCGACGCCGCCAGCAGGCGCCAGGTATCATCGCCGAGATCAAACGCGGCTCGCCGAGGTTGGGGTTTGTCGGCGACCGCTTCGACCCGATCGCCCAAGCGCGCCTCTACGCCGAGCGGGGAGCCGCCTGCCTGTCGGTCGTCGTAGAGCCCGATCATTTTTTCGGCTCCTACGAGTTACTCGCCTCCTGCCGCGAGGCTTCGGGATTACCGGCGATCGCCAAGGATTTCATCGTCGATCCGATTCAGCTCGTCCAAGCGCGCGATGCCGGGGCGTCCGCCGTGCTGCTGATCGCCGCGCTGCTGTCCGCGGCCGAGCTGGAAGACTACGCGGGCCAGGCCCGCGGCCTCGGCCTCGTGCCGCTGGTCGAAACCACCGATCCGGACGATCTGGCGAAAGTGGCGATGGCTGAGGAAGGATGGGAGATCGTCGGCGTCAACAACCGCGATCTGCGGACGTTCGACGTCTCGCTCGAACGATCGATGACGCTTCTGCCTCTCCTGCCGTTCGGTGCGATCAAAGTAGCAGAGAGCGGCATTCGCCGCGGCGCGGACGTGGCGCTCCTGATAGATGCCGGGTTCGATGCGTTTTTGGTAGGTGAGGCGCTGCTGTTGGCAGAGAACCCGGGTGCGCTACTTGCCGAGATGACCGGGGCGGGGCGACTCGGATGAGACCTCAGGTGAAGGTGTGCGGCATCACGAGCGCTCAGGATGCGCGGCTGGCCGTGGATCTGGGCGCCGCCTACCTGGGGCTTAATTTCTACCCCGGGAGCCCGCGCCATGTCTCGATCGAACGGGCTCAGGAGATCGCCGAGGCGGTCGAAGGGTGCGCGCTTCTGGTCGGCGTGTTCGTCAATGCGCCCTGTTCCCAAGTCTCGGAGATCGCGGAGGCGGCCGGCCTCGATCTTCTCCAGTTCCATGGCAATGAAAGCCCGGAGATGCTCGCGCCGTTCGCGGCTCGCGCGATCAAGGCTTTTCGCGGTTCAACCGACGAGGCCGAGCGGTTCCCTGACGTCCAGGGTTTTCTCTTCGACGCCCCGAATCCCGCCCTTTCTTTTTTTCCCTCCCCAGAGCTTTTGCCTTTCGGGGGAACCGGAACCGCTTGGGACTACGCTTCGCTCGCGCCGATCGTCTCCCGTTTTGCGCCCCGTCCGATCTTTGTCGCGGGCGGAATCGGCCCGGACAATGTCCGTTCGGCACTCTGCCAAAGCGGTGCTTCGCTCGTCGATGTTTGTTCGCGGGTGGAGCGCGCGCCCGGCGTCAAAGACTCCGACCTGCTCTCCCGACTCTTCTCCGAGATCGCCACCTACGAGGAACCCCATGTTCCGTAACTCCAAACCGACCACACCCGACGCCCAAGGCTACTTCGGCCGCTACGGCGGGCGTTTCGTGCCCGAGACCCTGATGGCGCCGATCGACGAGCTGGCCCACGCCTACGACCGGGCGCAGAAAGACCGGCGCTTTAGGCGCCGACTGGCCGATCTGCTCGCCAACTTCGCGGGCCGGCCGACGCCGCTGACGTTCGCCGAACGCCTGACGGCGGAGCTTGGCGGCGGGCGGATTTTTCTCAAGCGCGAGGACCTTCTCCATACCGGCGCGCACAAGATCAACAACGCGCTCGGTCAGGCGCTGCTGACCTTGGAGATGGGGAAAAAACGGGTGATCGCCGAGACCGGCGCGGGCCAACACGGAGTGGCTACGGCGACCGCGGCGGCGGCGCTTGGCCTCTCTTGTACGATTTACATGGGTTCGGAAGACATGCGGCGCCAAGCGCTCAACGTCCAGCGGATGCGCCTGCTCGGGAGCGAGGTCGTGCCGGTCGACTCCGGCAGCCGAACGCTCAAGGACGCGATCAACGAGGCGATGCGCGATTGGGTGACGAATGTGCGCACGACTCATTACATCCTCGGCTCGGTGCTAGGCCCCGACCCGTTCCCGCGCATGGTGCGCGATTTCCATCGGGTGATCGGTGACGAGGCACGCGGGCAGCTCAAGCGTCAGGCAAGGACCGAGACCCCCGATCTGGCGATCGCTTGCGTGGGAGGTGGCAGCAACTCGATCGGCCTGTTCACCGCGTTTCTGGCCGACCCGAAGGTGCGCATGATCGGCGTCGAGGCGGGCGGCCGGGGCAACGGCCCCGGGGAGCACGCGGCCCGGTTCGGCAAGGGAGGCAGCGGGCTCGGCGTGCTCCACGGCACGCGGACGATGGTGATCCAGGACGAAGATGGCCAGATCGGCCTCACCCATTCGGTTTCGGCCGGGCTCGACTATCCGGCGATCGGTCCGGAGCACGCCTGGCTCGCCGAGCGCGGCCGGATCGAATACACGTCCGCCTCCGACGCCCAAGCGGTCGCGGCGTTCCACAAGACGGCCCGGACCGAAGGGATCTTGCCCGCACTGGAAAGCGCCCACGCGCTCGCCGAGGCGATCCGGCGGGCGCCGCTCCTTTCGCGCGACGCGGTCGTGCTGGTGAACCTTTCCGGGAGAGGCGATAAGGATCTCGATTCGGTGATCGAGTTCGATCGGCTCCACGGGGAGGTGGCGTCATGAAATCGCCCGCCCGTGCGATCGAGAAAGTCTTCGCGACCTGCCGGCGCGAGAAGCGTGCGGCGTTCATTCCGTTCCTGATGGCGGGCGATCCGAGCCTCGCCACGACCGGCGACCTGATCGAAGCGCTCGCGCGGGGTGGCGCGGACATCATCGAGCTCGGCCTGCCGTTCTCCGATCCGATCGCCGACGGCCCGGTCAATCAACGGGCGGCGAACCGGGCTCTCACGGCCGGCACGACGCTTTCCGGCGTGCTGGAGATGATCGCGGCGCGCCGTCGAAGCCTCGGCGTGCCGATCGTCCTGTTCACCTACTTCAACCCACTCCATGCCCGGGGCCTCGAACGGTTCGCCGAGCAGGCGGCGGGGTCGGGAGTGGACGGCGTGCTCTGCGTCGATCTGCCGCCGGAGGAGGGAAAGCGCGAGCTGGTGCCGATTCTCGACGCTTACGGCATCGACTCGATCTACCTGCTCGCGCCCACCAGCACGAAGGAGCGCTTACGCCGCGCGGCGGAGGCTTCGTCTGGCTTCCTCTACTATGTGTCGCGCACGGGGGTGACCGGCGAGCAGTCGACTCTGGCCGAGGATCTCGCGAAAGAGATTCGGCGGCTGAAAAAGCAGTTGCCGCTGCCGCTCGCCGTGGGTTTCGGCATCTCAACTCCGGAGCAGGTGCGGGAAGTGGGCAAGATCGCCGACGGCGTGGTCGTCGGCAGCGCCTTGGTCCGCCTGGTCGAGGAACATGCGGGGGAGCCCGACTTGGCCGATCGCCTGGAAGCGCGCGTTCGCGAGCTGGCCGCGCCACTCCGGCGTCGATAGGTCGTCTGCGGTAAACGAACTGAAAACTGGAGAGCCGAATGGCGGTAGCGAACGAGACCCTCACCCTGAGCGTTCCGGCACAGGTCCACGGCACGGTGCTCTACCGCGGGCCGCTCGAAGAAGGGGTGGGCGCCGTGCCGCTCCTGGTCGGGTTCCACGGCTACGGCGAAAACGCCGAACGCCACCTGGCGGAGCTGGTGCGCATCCCCGGCACCGAACGTTGGCTCGTGGCGGCGGTCCAGGCGCTTCATCCGTTCTACACCCGGACCCAAGAGGTGGTGGCCTCGTGGATGACCCGGTTCGACCGCGAGCATGCGATCGAGGACAACATCGCCTATGTCGCCGCGGTGGTCGAACGGCTGCGCGAGCGGATTGCCGGGAGCACGGAAGGGCCGTTGGTCTACGCCGGATTTTCCCAGGGCGTGGCAATGGCCTATCGTGCGGCGGCCGGCGGCGGCGCGGGTTGCCACGGGGTGATCGCTCTCGGAGGGGACGTGCCGCCGGAGATCTCAGACCAGGATCTCGCCACTCTCCCCACGGTGCTCGTAGGTGCCGGAGTCGGCGAATCCTTCTATACGCCGAGCAAGCTCAACGCCGACATCGTCCGCCTCCGCGCCGCCGGAGTCGACGCGCGACCCGCGCCGTTCGCTGGCGGGCACGAATGGACCGATGAATTCCGCGGAATCGCGGGACGGTTCCTGGCGGAGCTTTTATAGGCGCGGCAGCGCCGCTGCGGCGGCGCATCGCCGCTATCGCGCTCGGAAAGCCGTTCTACAGTCCCGATCGCTGCCTTCCGGCCGGTGGAGCATATGGCGGCTTCCCGTTCCGTATAGCGGCTATCTGGACGGGAGAACGCGCCTCGCTTTCGTCCACCGGTTCCCTACGCCCTATAGAGATGTCCCGGCGCGGAAAGCCGCTTTAGCCCGTCGGTCGGCGGCGGGGAAGGCCGCCTTGGCTCAGCGCGAAGCGCCGCGCTCGTCCTGGGCGCGCCGAGCTCCAGCTCGGCACTTGAAGCGGTAAAGATCGCTAAAGCAGGCGAGCTGGAACTCGGCGCTCCCGGAACGAGCTTCCGGGGCGCTCTCGTGGTGCTTCCCAGGTCGGCGCTCCCGGGCCAAACGAGGACGATTCCGGGAAGCTCGGCCAGCATACAATCAAGACACTAGAGACAGGCCGGAGAGGCGGGGTAAGGACGAGCGTTGCGCTTCGCCGTCTGGCCTGCGCGAGTCCGCAGCCGGAACTGGAGTTGTTGTCGATGGCCCTCAAGAAATCCGAGCTTTACTCTTCTCTCTGGCAGAGCTGTGACGAGCTGCGCGGTGGGATGGATGCGTCGCAGTACAAGGACTACGTCCTGGTCCTGCTGTTCGTGAAGTACGTCAGCGACAAATATGCCGGCCAGCCGTTTGCTCCCATCAAGGTTCCGAAAGGAGCGAGCTTCAAGGACATGATCGCGCTCAAGGGCAAGACCGATCTCGGCGACCAGATCAACAAGAAGATCCTGGCCCCGCTTGCGACCGAGAACAAGTTGTCCGACATGCCGGACTTCAATGACGCCACGAAGCTCGGCAGCGGCAAGGAGATGGTGGAACGGCTCACCAACCTGATCGCCATTTTCGAGAACCGGGCGCTCGACTTCTCGAAGAACCGCGCCGACGGCGACGACATTCTGGGTGACGCCTACGAATACTTGATGCGGCATTTTGCCACCGAGAGCGGCAAGAGCAAGGGGCAGTTCTACACCCCCGCCGAAGTGAGCCGAGTCATCGCGAAGATTGTGGGGATCGGCAGCGCGAAAACGACCAGCCAGACTTCCGTGTACGATCCCACCTGCGGCTCGGGCTCTCTGCTGCTCAAGGTGGGCGACGAAGCCCACAGCCAAGTCACCCTCTACGGGCAAGAGAAAGACTCGGCGACCAGCGGCCTCGCCCGGATGAACATGATTTTGCACAATTACCCGACGGCGGACATCAAGCTGGGCAATACGCTGACCACGCCGCACTTCAAGGACGGTTCGGGCCAGCTCAAGTTGTTCGACTACGTGGTCGCCAATCCCCCCTTCAGCGACAAGCGATGGAGCACCGGGCTCGATCCGGAAAAAGACGTATTCGAGCGCTTCAAATCCTACGGCGTGCCGCCCGCCAAGCAGGGTGATTACGCCTACCTTCTCCACATCGTCCGCTCTCTCAAGAGTAACGGCAAGGGCGCGTGTATTCTGCCCCACGGTGTGCTCTTCCGTGGCAACGCTGAGGGTGTGATTCGCAAGAACCTGATCCAGCGCGGGCTCATCCTGGGGATCATCGGCCTGCCCGCGAACCTGTTCTACGGCACCGGCATCCCGGCCTGCGTCGTCATCCTCGACAAGGAGAACGCGGCAGGGCGCAAAAGCCTCTTCCTGGTCGATGCCTCCAAGGGTTTCCTCAAGGATGGCCCGAAGAATCGCCTGCGCGAACAGGACATCCACATGATCGTAGACACCTTCACCCGCCAGGTGGAGATTCCGGGCTACTCCCGCCGGGTTCCAGTGATGGAGATCGCCGATCCGAAGAACGATTACAACTTGAACCTCCCGCGGTATATCGACAGCAGCGAGCCAGAGGACCTGCAGGACATCGACGGCCACCTGCGCGGCGGCATCCCGAATCGGGATCTCGATGCGCTCGACCGGTATTGGCAGATCATCCCCGGCGTTCGCGCCGCGCTCTTCAAGCGGGCAGATCGGGCCGGCTATAGCCGACTACGCGTGGCCTCCGGCGACATCAAGGCGACGATCTTCGATCATCCGGAGTTTTCGGCCTTCAACGCTTCGGCTACCAAGTTGTTCACCAAATGGAGGGCGGCGAATCGCCCACTCCTCGAAGGCATCGGGAACGACACGCGACCGAAAGCTCTCATCGACGAGCTTTCCGAGGGGCTTCTTTCTGCCTTCGCGAAGGCCCGGCTGATCGATCCCTATGACGTTTACCAACACCTGATGGACATTTGGGCCGACTCTATGCAGGACGACGTCTACGCGATCGTCGCCGATGGCTGGCGCAAAGCGGCGAAACTCCGAATCATCATCCACGAGAAGGTCGAAAAGAAGGACAAAGATAAGAGCAAGGAAAAACCGAAGGAGAAGCCCGATTTCATCGCCGGTAAGGTGAAGTACAAAGCCGAGCTGATTCCGATCGAGCTGGTGATTGCCCGTTACTTTGCGAAGGCCCAGAGTGATATCGAGGTTCTGGAGGCACAGCTCGCCGAGATCCAACAGAAGTTGGAGGAACTAGAAGAGGAACATACCGGCGAAGGCGGATTGCTGGAGGAGGCGAGGAACGAGAAAGACAAGCTGACCAAGGCCTCCTCCGCCGCCCGGTTGAAGGAGATCAAGGAGGAGCCCGATGCAGACGAGGAACGGGAGGTTTTGGAAGAGTACCTGCGAGTGATAGCTGAAGAGGGCAGAGTCGCCGTGAGGCTGGATGAGGCAGACGGTGCCTTGATGACGAAGCTCGTCGCGAAATATGGTCAGCTCACGGAGGATGAGATCAAGGTGCTGGTGGTGGAGGAGAAGTGGCTCGCGGCGGTCGCGGCTGCGGTGCAGGGCGAGCTAGATCGCGTCTCGCGTACTCTTACGCAGCGGGCTCGCGAGCTGTCCGCACGATATGCCACGCCTCTGCCGGCGCTAATTGATGAAGTGGCCGCTCTTGCGGCACGGGTGGATGGGCACCTGGCGCGGATGGGAGCGTCTTGGAAGTGAAGCGAGGGTATAAGCAGACTGAGGTGGGGATGATTCCGGTGGAGTGGGAAGTACGGCCACTCCTTACCACTATCCGGATCGCAAATGGTCAGGTCGATCCCAGGGAAGAACCTTACAAATCAATGATTCTGGTAGCTCCGGATCACATTGAAAGTGGGACGGGGCGTTTGCTCCACACGCAGACTGCATTGGAGCAACAAGCGATTAGCGGAAAGTACGTTTTTGAACCTGGGGACGTCGTTTATAGCAAGATCCGTCCATATTTGCGAAAAGCTGTACTCTGCCAGTTTGGTGGGCTTTGTAGCGCAGATATGTATCCTTTGAAGCCAGGCACTGATGTCTCAGGGGGATACGTGCTTGCGGTCCTCCTTGGTCACCGCTTTTCCAAATACGCAGAGTCTGTCTCAGCTCGAAGTGGGATGCCAAAGATCAACCGGGAAGAGTTGGCCGACTATTCGTACGCCCTACCACCTCTTCTTGAGCAACGCGCAATCGCAAGTGCTCTGGGCGATATGGATGCTCTACTCGACGCGTTAGACCGGCTCATTGCCAAGAATCGCGAACTCAAGCAGGGCGCGGTGCAGGAGCTGCTGACTGGGCGGAGGCGGTTGCCGGGGTTTCTGGATGAATGGGAATACTTGAGCCTCGGAGATCTTTTCAGTTTCAAAAACGGACTGAACAAGGGAAAAGAATTCTTCGGTCATGGGACGCGCATCGTGAACTATATGGACGTATTCAGAAATGGATCTATTCTCTGTTCCCACCTTGAGGGGCGGATTTCTCTTTCCAAGCAAGAAATTGGTAACTTTGAAATTAGAAGAGGAGACGTGCTCTTTACTCGCACATCGGAAACCCCCGAGGAAATTGGGATGGCATCGGTGATTCTCGATGATGTAGACCAGGTGGTGTTCAGCGGCTTTCTCCTTCGTGGCCGCCCTAGAGACGAAAGGCTTGACGAAAGGTTCAAGGCATTTTGCTTCAGCTCGTCGTTCGTTCGGAATCAGATAGTCTCAAAGGCGAGTTATACTACTCGTGCGCTTACAAATGGCAAGATCCTGTCGGGAGTTGTTCTGCCGGTTCCCACACTCCCGGAACAAACCGCCATCGCCGAAGTCCTCTCCGACATGGACGCGGAACTGGCGGCGTTGGAGCAGCGACGGGAGAAGACCCGCGCCCTTAAGCAGGGCATGATGCAAGAGTTGCTCACGGGCAGGACGCGTCTCCTATGAAACCTGGGAGCGCCGAGCTCCAGCTCGGCACTCGAGGCGGCAAAGTGGCCGAGCTGGAGCTCGGCGCTCCCGGCCGCGATGTCGTTACTAGGGATTCTCCTGGAGAAGGTTCTCGCCTAGGTTGGTACTCTCGCGGCTACCTGCCGCATCGCGATGAGGTTGGCTTACTTCAGTCCCTCACCTTTCGTTTGGCCGACTCGTTGCCGCAAGACAAACTGCGGCAATTGGAACGAGAGCTGGCCCCTGAACCGAAAGCGATGCAGGATGTCGAACGGCGAAAGCGCCTCGAACGCTGGCTCGATGTGGGTATGGGCTGCTGCACGCTCGCGCATCCCCGAATGGCCGAGACGATGGAGAACGCCATGCTCCACTTCGACGGCCAGCGCTACCGCGTACTGGCCTGGTGCATCATGCCCAACCACGTCCATGCCTTGATCGAGCCCGTGGCTCCGCTGGGGGGTATCGTGCAGTCGTGGAAGTCGTTCACCGGCCGTTGGGCCCTGGCGCACAGTGCCGAGTTGGGCCTTAACACACCTGAGAGATCGTTCTGGATGCGTGAGTATTGGGACCGCTATATTCGGGACGGCAAACATCTCCGACAGGTGATCGAATACATCCATCAGAATCCCGTGAAGGCCGGCCTCTGCCCAAGTCCGCAGGCGTGGCCTTGGTCGAGCGCTCGCTTCGAGGCCGCAGAATGAAGAGGAACGCCCGGGAGCGCCGAGCTCCAGCTCGGCTGCTTTGGCGCTCTCGGCCGCTGCGAGTGCCGAGCTGGAGCTCGGCGCTCCCGGGAGAGGAGGCCTTGCCTTGAGCATCATTGGCCAAACCGAACGCGCCACCCAGAACCGGGTTGTTGCGCTGTTCCGCGATGAGCTGGCCTATACCGTCCTTGGCGATTGGACCTACCGGAAAAACAACAGCAACATCGATGAGACCTTGCTCATCGATTACCTGTACCGAAGGGGCTACAACTCGGCGCAGATCTCCAAGGCGCTCTACGAGCTGCGCGCTCAGGCGCACCATCCCCACCGCAGCCTGTATGACAACAACAAAGAGGTCTACAGCCTTCTCCGCTACGGCGTACCGGTGAAGATCGAAGCGGGCAAAGTCACCGAGACGGTCAAGCTCATCGATTGGGAGCATCCAGAGGCCAACGATTTCGGCATCGCGGAGGAGGTAACGCTGAATGGCCGGCTCGAACGGCGGCCCGACCTGGTGCTTTACGTTAACGGCGTTGCGATCGGGGTGATCGAGCTCAAGAACAGCCGAACCACCCTGAGCGAAGGGATACGGCAGAACCTATCGAACCAGCAACCCGGATTCAATGAAGGGTTCTTCAGCACCGTCCAGATCATCTTTGCGGGCAACGACTCCGAGGGGCTGCGCTACGGCGCCATCAAGACCGAGGAAAAGTACTACCTGAGTTGGAAAGAGGACGAGGCCGACAACACTCGGTTCAAGCTCGACAAGTACCTCTTGACGATATGCCGCAAGGAGCGGCTGCTCGAACTGATCCACGACTTCGTCCTGTTCGACGGCGGCACGAAAAAGCTGCCTCGCGCTCACCAATACTTCGGGATCAAAGCCGCACAAAGCCACGTCGAGGCCTACCAGGGCGGCATCATTTGGCACACGCAGGGGAGCGGAAAAAGCATCGTGATGGTTCTGCTCGCCAAGTGGATCTTGGAGAACAAGCCGAACGCGCGGGTGGTGATCGTCACTGATCGGGTCGAGCTGGACAAACAGATCGAGGGAGTCTTCACCGAAGCGGGCGAGCCGATGAAGCGTGTTCGCAATGGACAAGAGCTGATGTTCCAGCTCAGCCAGGCAAAACCACGGATGCTTTGCTCCCTGGTCCACAAATTCGGGCGGAAGGGCGTCGAGAACTTCGACGAATTCATCAGGGAGCTTGCTGCGCAACCCTGCTCGACGGTTGGCGAGCTGTTCGTGTTCGTCGACGAGTGTCACCGCACTCAAAGCGGCAAGCTGAACCGGACGATGAAGGCACTGCTGCCCGGGGCGGTCTTCATCGGCTTCACCGGTACACCGCTGCTCAAGCAGGATGCGAAGTCCAGCCATGAGGTCTTCGGTGGCTACATCCACACCTACAAGTTCAGCGAGGGAGTGGCCGATGGCGTCGTCCTCGATCTCGTCTATGAGGCTCGCGACATTGAGCAGAGCCTCGGCTCGGAGGAGAAGATCGATTCCTGGTTCGAGTCCAAGACCCGGGGCCTCAATGAGTGGCAGAGAGCCGCATTGCGCGAGCAGTGGGGGACGATGCAGAAGGTGTTGAGCTCCCGCTCGCGGATGGAGAAGGTGGTCAGCGACATCGTATTCGACTTCAGTGTCAAGCCGAGGCTCTCAGAGGATCGCGGCACGGCGCTCCTGGTCGCTTCGAGTATCTACGAAGCCTGCAAGTATTTCGGACTGTTCCAGAAGACCCCTTTCAAGGGGAAGTGCGCGATCGTTACGTCGTACAACCCCCAAGCACGCGATGTGACGCTCGAAGAGACCGGCGCGAATAGCGAAACCGAGAAGCAATTCCTCTATGAGACTTATATTGCCCTGCTCGAAGGGGTGGAGGCACTACCGGGCAAATCAAGGACCGAGACCTACGAGGATCGGGCCAAGGAGTTGTTCAAGAAACAACCGGCGAGTATGAGACTGCTGGTGGTGGTGGATAAGCTGCTCACTGGGTTCGACGCGCCGAGCTGTACCTATCTCTATATCGACAAGAGCATGCGGGACCACGGGCTGTTCCAGGCGATCTGTCGGGTCAACCGGCTGGATGGCGACGACAAACTTTTCGGCTATATCGTCGACTACAAAGATCTGTTCAAGAGCGTAGAAAAAGCCTTCGCGGTATATACCTCTGAGCTCGATCACAGCGCCGGGGGTGTCGATCCCGAAATCTTGCTCGAGGACCGGCTGACCAATGGTCGAGAACGGCTGGAAGATGCGCGCGAAGCCGTGGAATTGCTCTGTGAGCCGGTGGAGCCACCGAAAAGCGAGCTCGAATACATCCACTACTTCTGCGGGAATATCGAAGTCCCGGAGGATCTGGCTGAAAGAGAACCGCGGCGGGTTGGCCTTTACAGGGCCACCGTGTCCTTCGTGCGGGCGTATGCCGCAATCGCCGACGAGCTGGAGGGCGCCGGGTACGACGCCGGGGAAATTGCTCGGATCAAGCGGGATCTGGACCGCGCGTTGAAGCTGCGCGAGATCATCCGCAAGGCGAGCCGCGAATCGATCGACCTCAAGGCCTATGAGGCGGACATGCGCCACCTCATCGATACCTACATCGAGGCCAAAGAGCCGCGGAAGATCTCACCGTTCGACGGTCTAACACTCCTGGAGTTGATCGTCCACTCGGGCATCGCCGAGGCGATCAACAGCCTGCCGGAAGGAATTCGGAAACATCAGGGCGCGGTCGCCGAGACGATCGCCAACAACGTCCGAAGCAAGATCATCGAAGCGCATCTTCACGACCCGGCCTACTACGACAAGATGTCGAGGCTGCTGGACGAGATCATCGCCGACCTGCGCGCCCGGCGAATCGAGTATAAGCAGTACCTCGAACGGATCGCGGTGGTGGCAAGGCAGGTCCAAGCTGGGAGTGCAGACGACACGCCCGAGGCGCTCAAAAAGAGCCCGGGCCTTCGCGCGATCTACAACTTCCTCCCCGGGCCGGACGATCCCGAATCTGGGAGGGAGTCTCGGTTAGCCCTTGCCGCGGCGATCGACGAGACGGTCAAGCGCGTCCGCCCCGACGACTGGCGCGGGTTTAAGCCGCGTGAGAACGTCATCAAAGCTGCCTTGATGCCGCTGCTGAACGAGGACGAGCAGGAGGTCGAACGGCTTTTCCCGATCATCGAGAAACAGGGTGAGTACTGATGCCGTCGAAGATCGAGCTGGGGGAGATCACTCTGGATGTGGTGAGGAAGGACATCAAGAACGTCCATCTGAGCGTCTATCCCCCGGCCGGAAGGGTCAAGATTGCAGCTCCTCTACGGATGAGCCTGGACACGATCCGCCTGTTTGCGATCGCCAAACTCGGCTGGATCAAGCAGCAGCAGAAAATCCTACGCGCGCAGGAGCGCGAAAGCCCGCGGGAGTTTCTGGATCGAGAGAGCCACTACGTGTGGGGGCGGCGTTACCTGCTGCGGTTAGTCGAGGAGGAAGGGGCGCCACGCGTAGAGTTACACCCCTCGCGGCTCGTTCTGCGCGTTCGCCCCGGCACGGCACCGAGCGCCCGCGAAGCGGTCGTTTCCGCCTGGTACAGGCAACTGCTCAAGGTCGAGGTACCGACGCTGATCACCACATGGGAACCAAGGCTCGGAGTAGCGGTCGAAAAGTTCTACGTCCAACGGATGAAGACTCGCTGGGGCAGCTGCAACGTGACCGCGCGCACGATCCGTTTGAACACGGAGTTGGCCAAGAAACCCAGGGAGTGTCTGGAGTACATCGTCGTGCACGAGATGGTGCATCTGCTGGAACGGAACCACGGGCCGCGCTTCGTCGCCTTGATGAATCGCTTCTCGCCGAATTGGCGGTCCACGCGCGACCTGCTCAATGGCCTCCCCGCACGGCACGAGCAGTGGGAGTATTGACAGCTTTCCCCTTGGGGACCCTGGGAGCGCCGCGCGCC